>NZ_JAMXOD010000001.1 GCF_024721305.1 Aequitasia blattaphilus
TAGTGGATATGGTGCGGTTGGGGCCCATATTTCGTAGGGCCTTTGAGGCCCAAGCCGGTAACAGTCCCTTACAGGGACAGAGCAAACCACCGGCTGAGCCGGTGGTCATGATTTTTCATCTTGTGCACCCTTTCTATCAAGTGAGTCTATTTTTCACAATCCATATTTTTCGTTAGATACTAGGCAGAGCCTACCTGTGTAAAGGCTTCAAATCCGTTTTCGGAAGTTATATCGTGTTATATTTTATCAAGAATAGGGTGGGTGATTGACCCGAAATTGAATATTGGATGAATTAATATAAATTCACTATTATAAGAAAGAAGAAGGAAAAGTTCAATTTATAATTGAAGAAGTTATAATTCGCTTATTTTTTAATTTCTTGGTAAAATAGAAACAGAAAGAAGCATTACTTTGTCGATTGTAATTATCATAAATGGCATATTATAATCAGATATAAAATAGGAGGTGAGTCCAATGACAGCAGAAGAGATTTTTGTCGGTGAGACCGATAATGTTGAATTCAAAGAGGACATTCCAGCTAGAAGCGAAAAGTATATGAAAACAGTTGTTGCTTTTGCCAACGGTAAGGGTGGCAAGTTGATTTTTGGCGTGGAGAATAATACATGGAAGGTCACTGGTTTCACAAAAGAAGAGGTCTTTCAGAAGATGGATGCTATTACCAATGCCATCTTTGATAGCTGTGAGCCGAAAATCACGCCCAATGTTGGTGTGCAGGAAGTAGACGGTAAGGCAATTATTGAAGTGGAGATCCTGCCCGGTATGCCCCGGCCTTACTATATCAGGAGTCAAGGCATTTTGGATGGAACCTATATCCGAGTAAGTGGAACTACTCGCCATGCAGAGCGCTATCAGGTGCAGGAATTGATTCTGGAAGGGCAGAACCGACACTATGACTGCGAACCTGTGGAAGACCTCACGCTCACAGAAGAAGATATTACAAAGCTGTGTGCCAATATGAAGGAAATGGCTATCCGAAATGCTGTATCGGAGGTTGAGAAGGCTAAAGTCCGTGATGTTACCAAGAATACCCTGCTTTCATGGGGGGTTTTGTCCGAAAAAGATGGAGCAGTTATTCCTACCAATGCGTATGCGTTGTTGACAGGCAGGGCACAAGTCCAGCCTGTTGTGCAGTGTGGAATTTTCAAAGGCAGTGATCGAGCTTACTTCGTAGACCGTCGTGAGTTTAAAGGCTCCATACAAGACCAGATGGAGGCTGCTTTCCAGTATGTACTGGAGAAAATCAACCGTGGTATGACAATACAGGGTGTGCAGCGGCAGGATATGTATGAACTACCTTTGGACAGTGTACGCGAGTTGATTGCAAATTCGATTGCCCATCGCAGTTACTTGGAGCCAGGCAATATCCAGATTGCTTTGTTTGATAATCGGCTAGAGGTTACTTCTCCTGGTATGTTGTTGAATGGTGTTTCCATTGCTAAGATGAAGGAAGGGTATTCCAAGATCAGGAACCGTGCCATTGCCAATGCATTCTCTTACATGAAAATTATTGAGAAATGGGGCAGCGGTATTCCTCGTATTATCCGAGAATGCAAAGAATACGGGCTTCCGGAACCAGAGTTTCTTGATTTTGATGGAGATTTCCGGGTGAATATGTTCCGGCAAACCACTTCCAACGTGAAAGGTATCAGTGATACCAAAAATGAGACCAATGATACCAAAAATGATACCAATGAGACCATTGCAATGAGACTGATAGATGAAAATCCAGCAATCACCCAGAAAGAAATGAAAGAGAAGATGGGGGTTTCATTGGCGACAATAAAGAGGCTCATGTCGAATTTGCAAAAGAGTGGAAAAATTCAAAGACAGGGATCCAGTCGAAGCGGAAAGTGGTTGATTGCAGACCCGAAGGAGTAACTATAGCAGAGAACCAGGCTGAGTCTTGTGCTCAGCCTTTTTGTGTTAAGGGGAAGTATTTACGTACACATTAGTCCAGCTACTTGAACAATTTTCAGAAAAAATTCGACTATTGGAGCAGAGCTATCACTAAGCCCCGATTTGTCAACTACAACGGGAAAGCTATTTGATGAAAAAGGGAGAATAATACCATTATCATCAAAATATAATTC
The DNA here is from genome assembly GCF_024721305.1 of Aequitasia blattaphilus. GTDB lineage: Bacteria > Bacillota > Clostridia > Lachnospirales > Lachnospiraceae > Aequitasia > Aequitasia blattaphila. The sequence goes on from NZ_JAMXOD010000001.1 coordinate 2,112, forward strand.
TGCTCTTGCAATGGAGTTATGGGAGTATAGTTTAACATTCTAAGTAAGTTAGACAGATACAGAAAAATGTTTAAACATGTACAGCTGGAGATAAACTGTAGATTGATTTTAGATGAGTATGAGCAGATGCCGCCGAAGGAAAGTGTGTATATATTCTTTGACCGTGTATATAATCTCATTGAAGAGAATACGGATAGGATTGAGAAAATGTTCAAGAATAACAAAGAGACGGACTATGCCTTTAGCAGCTTTCAAACTTATATGAGATCAAAAGTCAGAGAAATCTTCGATAAGTGCGCTCACTCATCTGACTATAAGATTCCAGCGGGAATGGTTGCGGAGCATTACAGTAATATTCTGCTGCTTGTAATGGAGTGGAGCTTTTGGAAAGGTAATAAGCTAAGCAGAAAGCAGGCACATGAATATTTGAGGGCTCTTATTGGAAATCAATAATAAAATATCAAATGAATTCTTGCTGATATTTAATAGCGTTATGAATTACTTCCAGAACTTTATCTTCAGCGACCTCTAAGGTATTCTCAACGATTGCTAGAGTTGGAATTACTCCTTTGCGATATGGAACCGTTTGGATGGGATTGTAACCAAGTTCATGCACACCAGTACTGCCTCGGCCTAGATCACCAAGGCATAAGTGACCAAAATTACGGCAGTACGTGTCAAACATAGGAGAATAGGGCTCATCGTGATAGTGAAGGAGACCATCGGTGTGCCCGCACTGCATTAATGGCGTTAGCGTAGCCAAGGCATCGTACCAACCTTCGCCAGCAATTAAGATATCTTCTGGCAGCTGCGACTTTAGGGATTTGATGAAGGAACTAATACCTTCAAAATCATCATAAGATTGTTCATTAGTCCAGGCAGCGGAAATGTCAAAAAACATGGCATCATAGGCAAAATCCCGATGAAGTGAAAGAACTTCTTCAATAAGATGAGTTTGCCACCCTGGTGCACCAATTGTCAGCATTGCATTGAAACCGTGGAGATAGTGTCTCGAACCATCCCAATCTACTAAAGTATACTGAGGGATGCCAGAGACATTCATAGAAAGAGAAGGTTGCCCCCATTGTTCAAAGTTCTCGCAAGTTTTGCTAACCATATTCATTCCGACCATTAACATAGTTCTAAACCCCATGTTGTTTAACTGAGTCATCATTTCCTCAAAGCCCTTTCTTCCGCCCATTGAATCGGCGGGAGAATATTCACCGTAATTCCAGTAATAGCGTCCATCCCAACCTGGAAGATAAAGAAGAACATTGCGTGGATTTATATGTTTTGCAATCCAGTGCGCCTTTTCAATGACGGTACGATAAGTATTAAATGTATATCCGGTCCAGTGTTCCATGTGGATTGTAACAATTAAAGAGATTTCTCTGACCCACTTGGGCACATCTGTGCGAGATTCCCAAGTGGGTATTTTGTATGTATCTTGAAGATGTTGTTGGTGCCTTTGATATATAAGGGTATCGTCAGAGCAAAAACCAAATTCCCATGGAGAAACGGAAATACTTGTAGATAAATTCTTTCCTGTTTCTTCGTATATCATTTCTAGAACCATTAGGTTCTCTTGAGGAAGTAAGCAAAAACGTTTTTCACGAACCCTTGTATCTAGTGAGCGTGCAAAAAAATAGTCATTTTCAGCATGTTTAAAAATCATAAGTGGAGTGTATAGACCTCGCCAACCACTAGGATATGTATATATAATACCCTCGTCAGGTATAGCGGTGACTCCCTCTCGCAAATTCGTGATTTCCCCACGTGGTAAGTCTAAGATAGATATTTTGACAGAGCGAATTGTTTTCGATAAATGGCAGGAAAGAGAAAACGTGCAAGATGTGGCAACAGGACAAGATATTACTAAATCATTAGAAGAAGTGCAAAAAGTTTCTGATGAAATTGAGCGTTAACAAGTAGATATATATTTTCGATATTAATATGTTAGCAAAAGAACCGGTATAAAATATAGCGGTTCTTTTGTTCCCAAAGCTGATTATCCCAAAGTATAAAGGAAGTTCTCATAATTTTGTACATAGTATTTCAGATTAGTTCTCCCACGCTGAATAACTGTATGGCCTTCGCTTTCCAGCATTTCTTTTTGCGCCAGAGTGCCGCCGGGGTATTTAGGGTTCAATTCCCCCCGGGCTTTTAAGGTTCGCCAGTAGGGGATTTTATCACTATCACGTTGATGGCTTGCCCACGCAGCAATGGATACAAATATCCCTGCGGTAATTGGTTCCGTAAAATCTGCACCGCTTTGCGTTGCGAAGTATCCCCGTATTTCTCCAATCGTGATTACCTTTCCAAAAGGCACTAATCTCATAACTTTATCGTACTCGATGGGAGGAGCAAAATACATTCTGTCCCCGCCGTACTTAGCAATACTTCTTGTATCAGTGATGATCTGGATTTTAGGCATATCCTTACTGTCGTAAAGCATCGCATTAAAATCTTTCTTATCTTCATTTGCCATTTTCAACACCTCCATATCAAGCATAGCCTCCTTTTGCGTTTCATGCAATGAGGCAATTTGAAAATTATTCTAAGACTTATAAAGCTGACGAAAGCAGTTTTTAATACCTTATGCTGCTTGCTTAACCCATTTCCGAAGTATTTCATCGCATCACCCCAACACTGCCAAGGTAAAAGCAATTGTTGAAAACAAATTACAGCCACAATGAAAGTATATACTCAAAGATATATTTTTCTTCTTATAGCTGATATATGCAACTGGTAAAAAGGCCAATATACGAAAAATATTGTTGAAAGGCAGCCAGAAATGATATAAAGAGAACAATATCGTTATTAGCACTGGCTTGATTGTACCTTGCATTTTGTAATGAGATGTCAAATAGCCTCTGAAATACAACTCTTCTGTAATCGGTCCAATCAACACGTTAAAAATACCATAGTACAGGCAAGTGGATATTAGTATTGGCCTAGAGAAAGATTTCAAATACTCATAATTTGTCCAGTCAAATCCTATTGGCAAATGGTTAAGTAAAGCGGTCCTCGCGTCGGCAAAAATACGATTTTCGATAGGGGCTACAAACGCAGATAGTAGCCCAGCGATCCCAACGAATGCAAGCACGATTATCAGTACTTGCCATGCCGGCATTTTTACCTGTCCACGTAGCACGCTTCCAAAGGAATAAACACCGGTTTCCTTTTTGCCGGCGTATAAAAGCATTCCTATCTCCATGGGAACCAAAACCACAGTGCCCAAAACGCAAAACAATAACAGATGCGGTATGTGGCAAAACCGGCCAAGCAACAAGTACAGCGAAGAAAAAACTATCGTGGGTACAAAAACCATCACCAGGAGTTGTTTAGTATTTATTGTGTTTGTCATGAATGCTCCTTTCAGGCTGGTCTTTTATTCCTTTGACAATCTATTGAACGCCCATGCAAAGCTGATACCCGACATAGCAATAAGCAAGATGATTACCTTTATCATATCCGCATATATGACTGTGCTTTCCAGTATCAATGCCCTTAACGCATTAATTACATGGGTGAATGGGTTCAGGTTCACAGCTATTCCCAATCCACCCGTTAAAGTATTAGCCGGAAACAGGGCGGTGCTTAAAAAGAATATCGGTAGTACAATTGCGTTCATTGCTGTTTCGTAGACTACCTCGTTAGGTAGTATCAAGCTAACTGCATAGGCCAATCCCGCCATAAAGAAAGCCGACAGAAATATGATGATTATGATAAATACAATGCCGATTACACCGGACGCAATTTTCACAGAAAACAACAGGCTCACTAAAAACATAATGCCGATTTCAAGAAACGTACATAATACAGCTTCTAATATCTGTCCAAGCACAATGGAGCTTCTTTGTATCGGTGCGATTAACACGCGGTAAAAGCTGCCGTTTGTTTTCATCAGGTAATTCATAATGCCGCCGCTGCTGCAAGAGCTAAAGATAACTAAAACTACAAGTCCGGGGAAAATAAACGCGGTGTAGTTTTCTATTCCTATACCCTGCATGGATTGTCTGGCGACAGCACTATACAGGACAAGCCAAAGCATGGGCTGCAAAATTGTTATAACAATTGTAAATACATTGTGAAACCGCCACTTAATATTTCGGTAAAGGATAGGCAAAATGCTCATTAACCCACCTCCTTTGCTGGGTTGCTTGTCAGACGGATAAAAACATCTTCCAATGTCGGTTTTACAATTCCTATTCCCGTAAAGATGATTTGATTGTCCAGTAAAAAATGGTTGGTTCGCTCTAACTCCATAAGCCCGTTATCCACATTGAAAACAATCTGGCTTTCCCGCACTTCCATCTTTTTGATATTCAGGCTTTGGGCGAGGATTGCGGTATGTTCCTTTGCTTGCCCTTTCGTGGCAAAGCTGATTTGCAGCATATCCTGCCGTAAATATTCACGCAAGGCCAGGGGCGTACCCTGTATGATTTCTTTTCCGTCTTTCATAATACAAATGCTGTCGCTTAACTGGTCTGCTTCTTCTAGATAATGTGTTGTCAGAAAGATAGTTGTTCCAAAGTCTGAACGAATTTTTTTCATCATATTCCACATAGCCAAGCGGGATTGAATATCCATCCCAACCGTCGGCTCGTCCATAAACAGGATTTTTGGATTTGACATCATATTCAGTGCAATATCAAGCCGTCGCTTTACGCCGCCGGAGTAAGACGAAACCGGGTATTTCATGTATCGCTCCAATCCAAAAGCAACAATCAGAGCTTTCATGCGCTCGGTGGCTTCCGCTTTCGGTATCTTGTAGAGCTTACTTTGGAACATCATGTTTTCAGTCAAGGACAAATGGGTATCTATTGATGTGCGCTGCGCTACACAAGCGATTTCTGAGCGGATTTCGGCGGCGTTTTTGTAAAGGTCTTTGCCAAGCATACGAGCATTGCCGCTTGTCGGGCGAAGATAGGTTGTAAGTATGTTTATCAGCGTGGACTTTCCTGCCCCATTTTCACCTAAAAGCGTAAAGACTTCACCTGTTTGAACGGAAAGGGAAAGTCCCTTTAGAGCTTGTACACCATTTTTATATGTTTTTTCAAGAGCTTCAACACAAATCGCGGTCATGTTACCCCTCCTGTATCGGGAACAGGATTTCCGTTACATATTTTTCGGGATTGCCCTTTAACATCATTCCCGGTCCCTTGATAAACACTTCCCGAAAGGGAGGCATTAACTGCAAGCCATTTTCAGCGGTATATCTGTCAATCTCTGCATATGCGTTATTCAGCGTTTCATAAGAGCCGATATGTGTAACACAAACCGCTTTAATTCGCGGCATTTCCTTTACCTCTATCCCATTTCCGACGGGGATTTCGGCGGTTGGCACACACAATTCCATTTCTCCAATTCTGCTTTCTGGGTTCATGAATAAGTAACTGAAAAATGGCGCACCATTTGTTTTTCCACGGACAGACTGAAAGACTTTTGGAAAAACCTTATTGGCTTCGATAGCAATTCCCTGATAGCGAATATAAGCTACGCGGATAGGTTCAATATCTCTAACTTCAATTTCATAATTCACAGGTCAATTCTCCTTTTCTTTTTTGACTGCAATCCATACTTCGGAATGGCCGCTTTGTTGGATATCTTTTCCGATAGGGTATACTTCAATGTCCGGCAGCTCCGCATAAACATATCCCGAAAACGGAAGCCATTCGGTAAGAAAACGGCGGAAAACACTTTGCACACTTTCTTTGAACCGTCCCTCGCTCTCAAAGATTACCCATGTGGAAGCCGGTATTTCGTATTCATACATTCCGGGCGGAACCGGCTTGTCTGTCGCGGCAGCAATGTAATAATAGATTTCATCGGGGGTTTGATATGCGGTAATTCCAAGTACGCCAACCGGGGAAGTATTTGAAAGCTCGCATATTTCTCCGAATTGCTTATCTTTTATTACATTATTCCAAAATGCGGGTGCAATCTGTTGATTTTCTTCCATGTTCTCCGTTATCGGCACTCTTGCGCCGACAATACGCATGGACGATTTTTCTTCAATACGATACGGCATGGCATGGCCTCCTGTAATTTGTACAGAAAATTTAATAGAGGGATAAGCGTTGAGTAATGTACCTTGCAGCTTTGCGGCGGCGTATATATTCAGACAGCGATATACCGGCTACATACGAAAACATGCGCCTAAAGTAGAATGTCGAACAATATGCAATTTTTGCAGCTTCTTCATGTGATATTTCACTATCTAAATTGTTTTCTATATAGGCAACAGCCTTTTCCAATCGCATTAGCCAGTCCATATTCTCACCCTCTGAATTGATTGTAGCATAATAAAAAATTACCTACCTCTCTTTTCGTGTTCTGTTTTGTAAACTCGAAAATAAAAACAATGTATTTTATCATATTAGACCTATGTCAATTTTTTGCGTCCACACTTATATACTAACACCAATGTGTGGTCTTACCTGGGATAACATTGATTTTTAAAAGCTGCATAGACAACAGAAAACCCTGCAAACACTAGGGCTTGCAGGGTTACCGTTTATAGTTATCTAAAGGAATGAGAGTAAAGTCTACATCTTTTTGATGCAACTTTATGAGGGGGGTGATAGATGTGTTATTCATCTATCTGAGACCTAGTATAAGGGATAAATATGTTCAAAGTTTGTCTGAAATCTTAAAGAAAACAGAAGATTCTTATGGAATGCTTAAGAAATCATCTTCATATTATATTAAGAAATTCCAAAAGTTTATCTTAAAATACTTCTGTTAATCTTGTATAGTATAAGGGAGGTGATGAAAATGAACAATATATTAGTATGTGATGATGATAAAGAAATCGTAGAAGCAATTCAAATATATCTGGAACAGGAAGGCTATTGTATTTATAAAGCATATGATGGAATGGAAGCTCTTCAAGTTTTGGAAAGGGAGGAAATTCAACTTCTTATTATCGATGTGATGATGCCAAAGCTGGATGGAATTCGGGCAACACTTAAGATTAGAGAGAAGAACAATATTCCAATCATTATTTTGTCAGCAAAATCAGAGGATGCAGATAAAATTCTTGGATTAAACGTAGGTGCAGATGATTATGTTACAAAGCCTTTCAGCCCGTTAGAGCTTGTGGCAAGAGTAAAATCTCATATGCGAAGATACACAAAGCTGGGAAGTGGAATGAATGAAAAAAAGGAACAAGTATATTCCACAGGCGGGCTGATGATTAATGATGATTTAAAGGAAGTAACAGTTGATGGAGAAGCGGTAAAGCTTACACCAATAGAGTATAATATCTTATTATTACTTGTGAAAAATCAGGGGAGAGTCTTTTCTATTGATCAGATCTATGAAAATATTTGGCAGGAAGACGCAATTGGTGTTGATAACACGGTAGCAGTTCATATTCGCCATATTCGGGAGAAGATTGAGATTAGTACAAAGGATCCCAGATATTTAAAAGTAGTGTGGGGAGTCGGCTATAAGGTGGAAAAGCTTTGAAAGGATAAAATATGAAGAAATGGTACAAAAATAATTTGACAAAAGGTATCCTGATTGTTCTTTCCTACATTGGGGTTTTGGTTATGGGGATATGTTTTACAGGAATGGCATTTTTTTCGGGAGATATCAGTGATTTATTTTCCTTAAACGCTCCGAAGAAATATGAAGAGACCGTTACATTTGAAGAGCAATTTTATAATGATATTTCTCATATTATTAATGGGATAGCCTTGAATGAGAATGTAGAAAATGAAAAAATAATTGATTTAGAACAATATTATAATTTTAGAGAGATTACCGAAGGGAAAAATGCTACGGTAGCTTACAAAGGAAGTGATTTGGTTAAGTGGGCAGATTCAGGTAGTGCACATACAACGGAGCAAAAAGACCAATTGTATGTTTTATCCCACCAAGGTGAATATACATACTATACCTATGAGGAATTGGAAAAAAGAATTGAGAATAAAATTTTAGTTCCCAATTATGATGAAGGTCAGAAGGAATTATCCACCCAGGAAGTGATACAGCTTTTTGAAAATGGAACAATGTATACTGTCATGAGCGGGATAGTCGATAAAGAGCGGGAAACGGTTTATGATGAAATATGGTTGTTTGGAGAAGAACTTTTAAAGGAAGAGTATAAGCCACAGGGATATGAAAGTCTGGTGGAAATTGCAAATACTGTTCCGGAGTGGAATGGAAGACTGGATGAGCTTTATCAAATGGTAGAGTCCTGTATTTATACTTTTGCAGACGAGTATGAAGAGGCAGTAGATGTAAATCGTTCATTTTTGGAAGGGAACACAAGCTTATCTTATATCTATGAGGATCACGAAAACAAAAAGACTTACACGAATGTAAAAGATAAAGATATAGAGGATTTAAAAAAGACAGGATTCTACGTGTCAATCAGACCCACTCTAAAAGAAGCAGAGACGAATATTAAAAACTTAAGTAAACAAAAGTGGTATGGGATGATAAAAGAGTCCGTGAGCAGTGAAAATTATACATTTATTGCCAATATAAATATTGAAAAAGGAATTCCGGATTACTATCAACAAGGGGAAGAGAATTTTAACACCTTTGGAAAGAATTTAGGTAACTACGGAAAAGGTGCCGGGGCTGCATTGTTCTTAATTCTTGTTTCTTTAATCGGACTCACCGCTGGGGCAGGAGAATTAAATTGGTTTGATCGATGGAAAACAGAGATTGGAGCAGGATGTGTAATCTTTGCCTGGATGGGAACGATGTTTACAATTGGAAGCAATCTCAATGATATCGGGCAGATAAATAGGATGGAACCCGCTGTAATAACAGCTATTTCAATTGGCTTTCTAATAAGCTGGAGTTGTTTTTTAATTGGATATTTAAGCTTGGTTCGCCGCATTAAGGGAAAAAACCTATGGAGTAACAGTGTTTTAAAGGCTTTCTTGAGTCTGGCAGGTATGCTGATTCGAAATATAGGGACGTTGTGGAAGACCCTGATTGCATTTATCGTATGGATTCTGCTTCACTATACTGCATTTGGCAGTGTGGGGACCGGTTATATCTTCATGCTTTTTGCCATTGATGCATGTGCATTGATTTATATGTTACGGCAGGCATATGGGAAAAGTGTTTTGTACAAAGGGATAAAAGCGATTGCAGAAGGGGATTTAAATTACAAAATATCTGTAAAGCATCTCAAAGGAACCCAAAGGGAGATGGCAGAGAGAATCAACTCTATTGGCGAAGGCCTTGAAAAAGCAGTGGAAGAAAGTCTGCGAAGTGAGCGAATGAAGACAGACTTAATAACGAATGTATCTCATGATATAAAAACACCTCTTACGTCGATTATTAATTATGTGGGTCTTTTAAAGCAGGAGGACTTTACAGATGAAAAGATTAGGCGTTATATAGAGGTATTGGAAGAAAAGGCAGAGAGGCTTCGGGTTTTGACGGAAGATGTAGTAGAGGCGTCTAAAGTAAGCTCAGGAAATGTTAAGCTGGAGTTTATGGACATTAATATTGTGGAAATGATTCAACAGGTAAGCGGAGAGTTTGAGGATAAATTAAAAGAAAGAAGATTAACGGAGATTTTAAATTTACCAGACCGGGAACTAATGATTTGTGCAGATTCGAGACACACATTCCGGATACTGGAAAATCTATATAATAACGTAAGCAAATATGCATTAGAAGGTACCAGGGTTTATGGAGATTTAAAAGTTGATGGGAATCAAATAGAATTTAGCCTTAAGAATATTTCGGAAGAGGCACTGAATATTACGCCAGATGAACTTACCGAAAGGTTTATCCGAGGTGATGAATCCAGGACAAAGGAAGGCAGCGGACTTGGTTTATCGATTGCAAAAAGTCTGACAGAGCTGCAGGGTGGAAGCTTTGCCCTACATTTAGACGGAGATTTATTTAAAGCAGTATTACGTTTTAATATCATAGGAAAAAAATAATAAAGCATTGAGAAATGGGTTGGAGCAAATTGCACAACCCATTTCTTGCCTTTCAAAGAAAAAAACAGTAGAATATAGATTATGAAAGAATTAGAAAAAATAGTAAATAAAATAGTAGATGAGAATTTAATCGATATAGTATTGAGCAATTCAAGAGAGAAAGAAAAAGAACAAAAAATTAAAATGCGTCCGGTTCAAAAAGGGACAACTCAGCTTTTTCAGGTTGAGACGTTTGTTGGGAAGCAAGTTTTTCATCAAAATTTACAAGGAGAGGAAGCGAAACAAGTCCTTCAGGAGAAGCTGGAGTTATACAGACAGATGCAGGCAAGAACTACATCTGCCTTTTATAATGTCATAATCAGTAAAAAAGGAAAGGTAACAGTAAAAACAAGAAAAGAGGAAAATAAAAAAATAGACGCTTCTCATAATCGGCAGAAAAACTATATTATCAATGAAGGGGATTCTGTGCCATTTCTACAGGATCTTGGAGTTATGACGAAAGAAGGGAAGATTCATAAGGAAAAATACAGTAAGTTCAAACAGATCAATCGATTTCTTGAGTTCATTCGGGACGTGCTTCCCCATCTGGACAAAAACAAGAAACTTAGAATCATAGATTTTGGGTGCGGGAAGTCTTATCTTACTTTTGCCATGTATTATTATCTGAAGGAACAACTTGGTTATGAAGTAGATATGACGGGATTGGATTTAAAAGTCGATGTTATACAGCATTGCAATCAGCTTGCCCAGAAGTATGGATATCAGGATTTGACCTTTATGATAGGCGATATTAAGGATTATGAAGGTGTTAATGAGGTGGATATGGTCGTTACATTGCATGCATGTGATACTGCGACAGATTATGCTTTGGCAAAGGCAATTCAATGGAATGCAAAAGTAATATTATCGGTTCCATGCTGTCAGCATGAATTAAATGGACAAATGAAAAGTGAACTGATGAAGCCAGTTTTTAAATATGGCTTAATTAAGGAACGCATGGCTGCCTTGTATACAGATGCGCTTCGTGCTATGTATTTGGAGAACAAAGGATATCAGGTTCAAATCTTAGAATTCATTGATATGGAGCATACGCCGAAGAATATTTTGATTCGTGGCGTGAAAGGTAAAAGTGAACAAAAGAACCAGAAAGAGATTGAGCAGCTAGAAAGCTTTTTACATGTTGATCCAACAATTAAGAAATTACTGAAATAAAGAGGTTTCCAGATGAAAATAAAAGAAAGAATTATAAATGGAGGAGTCTTGATACTCATCTTTGTAGTGGCTGTATTCATCTTTACAAAGGTTACGAACAGAGGAAATGATAGTATGACTGCAGATATGAGCAAAGCAACGCTGCCGCAAATATCTTTTTCGGCTAAGGAGTATCCTGTCAATTTGCTAAGTGGATACACAAAAGAGATGGATATTGCAGGAATGCGTGATACAATTACCCCGGTTTATAACGAAAAGCTAAAGGTGACAGTTTTGCCCTATGAGAATGAAGTACCTAAGGTTGGATACAAGATTTACACTCTCAATGGAGAAGATATTTTAGAAGAGGGAGAGGTCAAGAATCCGAAAGAGGAGATGGAACTGGATTTGTCAAAAGAGGGTCTTCTGGATGAAGAAAGAGTACTTAAAATAGAAGTATTCACAGGGACAAAGAATGCTACTAATTTTTATACGCGAATCGTAAGAGGAGATACCGGCTATTCTTATGAGTGCATAAATTTTGCTCATCAATTTCATGAAGATGCAATTACAAAGAAAGAAGACAGTGATATTGCCACATATCTAGAGCCGGAAACAAAAGATGCGAACGAAAATTATGCAGTTGCATCGATACATTCCAATATTGAGAAAATAAACTGGGGGAGCTTAAACCCGGTACAAGAGGGAAAGATATATTATGATATCACAGAAATAAGACCGTCATACACATCTGTAAAAATGCGGTATCAAGTAAGCATAGAAGTAGGGGATGGAATACAGAAAAAATTTAGTGTGGTGGAATTCTTTAAAGTCCGGTATGCTCAGGATGCAAATCTATTCTATTTACTGGACTATGACAGGACGGTGGAGCAGCAAATTGATGACGGAGGAGATATTCTTACAGAAAAAGGTGTAATTGTGGGGATTACAGGAGCTCAAACACCTTATTTGATTAACAGCGAAGGAAGTGCAGTTTCTTTTGTACAAGCAGGAGAAGTGTGGTGCTACGAAAAAACGACAGACGAGCTTTCTCATGTATTTGGATTTGAGGATGCAGAGAACAAAGATCCACGATCTACAATCCAAAACTATAGCATAAAACTTTTGAGTATTGATAAAAAAGGCAACACAACATTTGTTGTTAATGGTTACATGAATCGAGGGGAACATGAAGGAGAGGCAGGGTCTTCAATTTACTATTTTGATATAGAAAAAAATTCAATTGATGAAAAGCTTTTTATTGCTTCGGATCAATCTCCTCAAAGTGTTCGGTATAATATGGGAGAACTTCTTTATTACAGTGTGAAAATGGACTCATTTTATGCGTTAGTAGATGGAACTCTTCACAAAATTAAGCGGGAAGATAAAGGAAAGAGTCAAGAAATTCTTGTAGAGAACTTAAAGAAAGATGAGTATGTTTATTCAGCAGACGGAAGGCAAGTTGCGTATCAAGAGAATGAAGAAGTGGTTCTGTTAAACTTAGAAAGCGGTAAAGAGAGGCGAATTGCAGGGGAAGAAAAAGGAAAAATCAAGCCGCTCGGGTTTATTAATGAAGACTTTTTATACGGATATTCCAGAGAAGGAGACCAAGGGAAAATACTTACTGGTGAAGAGGTGATTCCGATGCATCAGCTTGTAATTGAAAATAAGAAGGGCGAAGTAGTTAAGACCTATGAAGGAGAGGGGATTTATATAACAGATATAGTGCTGGAAGAAAAAATGGTGACATTAAAGCGTGCGGTTTGGTCTCAGAACACTTATACACCAATAGGAGATGACTACATTATCAATAATGAAGAAGAGAAGGAGAGTAACATCAATTTAGAAAAAGTACAGACAAAGAGCTTAGGCGTGCAGACCAGAATTACATTTGCAGATGGAATTGAGGATCAAGAACCGAAGGTTTTGCGCCCAAAACAGGTGCTGTATGAGAATCCTCTAACGATATCTTTTGAACGGGAAAGTGAAAAAGAAAATTACTATGTGTTTGGCTATGGAGAACTGAAGGGAATCTATGCTGCTGGCGGAGAGGCAATAAATGCAAGCGGAAAGTATAATGGGGTCGTTACAACTTATGGGCAACGGTATTTGTGGGAAAGAGGAAACCGTTTGCTAAACTATCAGCTGGTGGATATGGATGGGACAGTTTCTTCTATTACAGAGAAGTTAAAGGCGGGACAACTTCCTCTGGATGTACTAAATGAGATGGAGGGTTATAAAAGTGTTAGCTTGAGTGGCGCTTTAACAGAAGATGTTCTTTACATTCTTGCACAGAATAAGCCAATAATAGGAGTCTTGAAGGATGGCAATATGGTAGTGCTGACAGGATACAATGAAACCAATGTTTTTTATACGGAAGTGCAAAACGCTCAGGGACAAAGCGTGCCCTATAAAGATATGGACAATATGATAAATGACTATATTGGATATGTGGAAGAGTTTTGACATCCGATAGTGCGTATGATAAACTAGAAAGAGCGTAAAATTAACGAGATTGTCGAGGTGAGAAACTTTGGATAAATACGAATATAAAGTTAAAACAGAACAGATGCTTGAGTATATGGAGAACAAACAATACGATAAAGCAATGGAGATTGCAGATACAATTGACTGGAGAAGAGTGAAGAACGCTTCGATGTTGAATAGTGTAAGTGAGATCTATGAACAGTGTAAAGAATATCAAAAGAGCAGGGATGTCCTTTATATTGCCTTTGACCGTTCTCCTACCAGCCGTAAGATTATGTATCGTCTGGCGTTACTGGCACTGAAAGTCAATGAAGTTGAAGAGGCTTCCGATTGCTATGATGAATTTGTTAAGCTTGCACCGAGAGATCCGAATCAATATATACTTAAGTATAAGATTTTGCGGACACAAGGTTCAAGCATTAATGAGCAGATTGGTGCATTAGAAGAGCTGAAAAAAGCGGAATATGTTGAACGCTGGGCCTATGAATTGGCAGAGCTTTATGATAAAGCCGGTATGACGACAAAGTGTATTGAAGAGTGTGATGATTTGATTCTTTGGTTCAGTGAAGGAAAGTATGTGTATAAAGCCATGGAGCTGAAAATGAAATACAAACCATTAACTCCTATGCAGCAAGACAAGTACGACACAAGAGAAGGGGCCAAGAAAACTTTTGAAATGCCGGAAGCACCCAAGAAGGAACCGACAATAGAAGAACTTGACCAAAAGGCGTCGGATGAAGATACGGTAGAAGATGTAGCAGAAGAAACAGGGGACGAAGAGCCTGAGGCTGAAGCTGTGGAAGAACACACCGAGGAGGCTGAAGTAAGTACACCTGTATCGGGGATTCCATTGGAAGAAGATACCCAGAGTATGAAGGAAAAAGACGAGGAGCTAAAAGCTTCTGGTCAGATGAAAATAGAAGATATCCTTGCGGAATGGGAAGAAAAGCAAAAAGAAAATGCTGCAGCCATTAAGGCACAGCGTGAGATTGATAAAGTCAGACTGGACCGGGAAAAGAAAGAAGCAGAGGTCAGAATTGCTGCAGAGCGAAAGAAGGTTGAAGAAGCAATTCAAGAAGAAAGACGGAAGCAAGAAGAAGAAAAAGCAAAACGTCAGGCTATTGATAACACATCACCGAGAGATATTATGGATGAGCTGGATGCCTTGGGTGAAGAAGAAGACTTCGAAGACTATGACATGGATACAGAAGTGGAAATCATTAATGAGTTTGATGATGATGAAGAGCTGGAGATTGTGGCAGAAGACAACCAGGAGGAAGACACAGAAGAAGATTTCGAAGACTTTGAGGAAGAGATTTTAGAAGAGTCAGAGGATTTGGAAGACTTTGAAGAAGGCGAAGAGCTGGAGGTTACAGAAGAGCCAGAAGAAGTAAGCAGCTTAGAAGAAGATGACTTAGAACTTGCCCCAGCTGAGGATATCAAAGAAGTTGAAGATGATTTTGATGAAGACGATTTCTGGGATGCAGAAGAAGATTTCGATGAGGAATATGACGACGATTTTGAGGAAGACTTCGAAGAAGACGATTTTGCAGAAGAAGAGTTTGAAGAGGAGATAGAGGAAGCGGACTTTGAAGAAGAGGCCCTGACTGCTTCAGACTATGAGGAAGAAGCCGAAGAAGAGGAAGAAGAACTGGATTTAGAGCTTGAATTGGCAAGAGCCATGGGGGAACCCACAGAAGAAGAAATCCAAAAGAGAATTAAAACTTCCAAGGGTGGTGTTCCTTTTGATACAGGCTTTGTTGTAACGGGAAGATACGATTTAAGTGCAACCAGTGAAATTGGTTTAAAGGCCGGCCTTACAGAAGAGCAAAAGAAACTATTTTCTTACTTTGTTCCGGTTCGTGGAATGAGCGAGCAGATTGTAGAAGTATTAGATAATGATCGTAGAGCAAGAAAAGAAGGTACATCTAAGACAGGAAATCTATTGATTGTTGGACGGAAAGGCTCAGGAAAGACGGTTTTAGCAGTAGATATCGTAAAAGCGATTCAAAAGCAGCGTAATCTCAAGCAAGGAAAAGTTGCAATCGTAACAGGAGATTCCTTGAATAAGAAAGAATTAACGAACATCATACAGAAGCTGAAGGGTGGAGCAATTATTATTGAAAAAGCCGGGAAGCTAAATTCCAGAACAATTAAAGAATTAAACATGTTGATGGATAAGAAAACAGGGGAGCTTCTCTTTGTTCTTGAGGATCAGAGAAAACCACTGGAGAGAATTCTGACAGCAAATCCGGAGTTTAGAAAGAAGTTTACCTCAAGACTGGAACTGCCAATTTTCATCAATGATGAGTTAGTTACCTTCGGTCAGACGTATGCGAAGGAAAATGGATATAAGCTGGATGAGATGGGAATCTTAGCACTTTATAGCAGAATTGATGCAATGCAAAGAGAAGACCATGCAGTAACGGTTGCGGAAGTAAAAGAGATTATGGATGAGGCAATTGATCATTCACAAAAAGCAAATGTGAAGCATCTTGCAAGAAGAGTATTTGGAAAAAGTACGGATGGATCAGATAGAATCATTCTAAAAGAAGAAGATTTCAAATTATAAAATTAAAAAGAAAGAGTATTGTTAAGGGAAACTCTAGCAAAACTCTTTCTTTTTTTATAGGGCAAGAGTATAATTAATTCAAACATGCAAAGGGGATTATCATATGGAAAAAGATTTTATTTATCAAGAAATTGGAGAATTAGATCACTATCTGTTTGGACAGGGAACACATTATGATATCTACAAAAAATTAGGTGCTCACATAGGAGAAAAAGACGGTAAAGCGGGAGTTTATTTTGGAGTTTGGGCTCCAAGAGCAAAAGAAGTTTTTGTTGTTGGTGAGTTCAATGGCTGGGATAGGAATCAAAATCCTATGGAGAGACAAGAACCTCTGGGCATATATACGTGTTTTGTTCCAAATGCAGCGATTGGAATGCTCTATAAATATTGTATAAAAACGTATCAGGATGAATATATTTATAAGGCAGATCCTTTTGCAAATTATGCAGAGCTTCGTCCTGGGACGGCATCAAGAATAGTGGATATCAGTAACCTGAAATGGACCGATCAAACATGGATGGAAAAACGTGAAACATTTAAGTGTGAAGAGGCGCCAGTGTCCATTTATGAGGTACATATGGGGTCATGGAAAAAGCACCCTCATGAGAACTTAGAGGAGGATGGATTTTATTCTTATCGGGAATTTGCGAAAAGTGTTACCGAATATATCAAAGAGATGGGATACACACACATAGAGTTAATGGGAATATTAGAGCATCCCTTTGATGGCTCATGGGGATATCAGGTGACAGGATATTTTGCGCCTACCTCTCGATACGGCAGTCCAGAGGATTTCGCATGGATGATTGATTATTTTCATAAGAATCAAATTGGTGTAATCCTGGATTGGGTTCCGGCTCACTTTCCAAAGGATGCTCATGGACTGGAAAATTTTGATGGAACTCCAACCTTTGAATATGCAGACTCAAGACTGGGAGAGCATCCAGACTGGGGCACAAAGATTTTTGATTATAGTAAAAACGAAGTGAGAAACTTTTTGATTGCTAATGCAATGTTTTGGGTTGAAGAATTTCATATTGATGGATTAAGAGTGGACGCAGTAGCATCCATTTTATATCTGGATTATGGAAAGCAGGACGGCCAATGGGTTGCCAATAAATATGGTGGAAATGAAAATCTGGAAGCAATTGAATTTTTCCGTCACTTAAATTCTGTGGTGTTGGGAAGAAATAAAGGTGCTATGATGATTGCGGAAGAATCCACAGCCTGGCCCAAGGTAACCAAGCCTGTGGAAGAAGGTGGACTTGGCTTTTCTATGAAATGGAATATGGGATGGATGCATGACTTTTTGGAGTATATGAAGCTCGACCCATATTTTAGAAAAGGGCACCATAATCAAATGACTTTTGCGATGAGCTATGCTTACAGTGAAAATTATATTCTGGTGTTATCTCATGATGAGGTTGTACATCTAAAAGGATCTATGATTGAAAAGATGCCAGGTGTAGGTGCAGATAAATTTGCGAATCTAAAGGTAGGATACGCATTTATGATGGGACACAATGGAAAGAAGCTTCTTTTTATGGGACAGGATTTTGGACAGTTTCGAGAATGGAGCGAGAAAAGAGAACTGGATTGGTATCTACTTGCTGAAGAAGAAAATAAGACACTTCAGACGTGGGTGAAGGATCTTTTAGGATTGTACAAGGATTATAAGGCTATGCATGAGCTGGATGACAGCTATGAAGGTTTTGAGTGGATTAATGCAGATGATGGGACAAGGAGTATTTTTAGTTTTATTCGAAAGAGTAAATCAAAGAAAAAGAATCTACTCTTTGTGTGCAATTTTACACCGGTAGAACGTGAAGATTATAAGGTAGGTGTACCAAGTTTAAAGGAGTATCAATTGATTTTAAACAGTGACGCCAAGAAGTATGGCGGAACTGGAAAAAGAAGAGCGAAAACATATAAGGGGATTAAGGGAGAGTGTGATAACAGACCGTATCATATTTCCTATAGTCTGCCACCTTACGGTGTAGCTGTTTTTGAATTTTAAATGAAAAAAGTAAAAGAAGCCTCGCAATTCTATCAGCCTTTTGGATTGCGGAGCTTTTTTGTTATACGGGCCATTGGAAGATAGTGAAAAGACGAATAGAGGAGTATTTTGTGGAATTCGTTACACTTAAATATTAACTGGGTACAATTTCCTTGAAAGGCAGATTCACATTTGGCATAATACATTATGGGGCTCGCAGTTTGCGCCTAAAAATAAAAACACCTCGCATTTATTTCAAAGTTTGTTATACTACAAAGGATGTAATAAATTAAGGAGGTTAAAAATGGAGGCGTGTAATACAGGAATAGAAAATGAACAAACGGCTGTCCAGACATGGGATATGGAAGCGGCTCGTAAGAAGCTCTTTCTCTATTGTGAGAGACTAAGAGAGGAAGAGAAAAGCAAAGCGACTATTGAAAAATACAAACGAGATGTGAAAAAGTTTTTACTTTTTCTGGAAGGACAGTGCAGTAGTGTGGAAGAGATGAATAAAGCGATCCACGGGAAATGGTGAGTTAAAAGGAATCTATATCAGGGCATATATTCCAGAAGTTGCTCAGTATATTTCCCACATGGATTCAAGAGAAGGTGCGTACGGTGTGATTCAAGGAAGAGAGCACGTAACTTACTTTATTTCTAGCATGGCACCGGGAGAAGAAAGAGACTTAAGTATTAATTATCGCCTTCATACTTGCCGGAAGGCAGAAAGTACCATTACCCCGAAATGGTATTATGAGGTGACAGGAGGAGACCAAAGACCATCCACAAACGGTTTTCGAAATCCGGAAGAAGTCATAACGATGCATGAAATTCAGGGACTTTAATCTCTAAAAAAGAGAAAGGGTGAAGAAGAATGAATGTACTTCTTGTAATCACAATTGTTGTAGGAAGCTGTATTTTCTATGGATTCTTTTTGAATCGGGGATATGTGGAGTGGGCCTGTGCAGCTCTGATACTTCCTATGGTGGTTTTGGGCGGGTATTTAGCCATTACCCTGACTATTAATGGAATGCCTCCTCTTATTATTGCTCTAATCGGAATGGGAATTGTCATCCTTCCTACCCAGATTTTCTATCGGGTACTAAGAAAGACGAAGAGATTGGTATCACCCTTTCCAATCCAAAAAGAGGCAGACAACAGAGAAGACTTGTGTCAAAAGGCAAGAAGCTTAGGACAAGAGATTGAGATGGAAGAGCGGAAGCCAAAGTTGAAACAGAAGCCTCAGCCTAAACCTCAGCCTAAACCTCAGCCTAAACCTCAACCCAAAACATCATCCGTTCCAAAACAAGTGAAGAAACCAGTGGAGAGAACGATGCCAAAATCTGTGGACGATCCTCACAGTCAGGAGATGTTCCAGAAGGCAAAGCTCCTTTTTGAAAAGGAACAGTACCGTCTTTCCTATGAGTTGTTAAACTATTGCATGCAGAATATAACGGATTTTCGTACTTTGCAGGAGCTTGTAAGCTATAAGCGCCGTTGCATGGAAGCCCTTGAGAAACAAGAGAAAAAGCGAGAGTATGAGACTGGGAGAAAAAATTCATGAACAAAAAAATGTTAACAGAAGAACCCTATTATGAAGTCAGCCAGATGTTAGCATCTGAGATAAAAGGAGGAAAGAATCCTTATCCGTTCAGACGGTTTTTTTACGGTGTTTACGAACCGCAAATCAAAAAAGTAATTTATCGTGCTCACGACATTGAAACGAAAGAGGAAATTTTCTTTTATGAAAAAGAATTTGCCGTTCAATGGTGTGAAAATGGAAAATAAAAAATATTCCTACAAACCCATCAGTCTTTGCCGTATGACATCAAAGCTGAATTCACCTGCGTTAAGTGCCCTGGCGTTATCCGGCTCATTCACGATTTCCATTATAAGGTTGAGTTCCTCTTGTAACGCACTATTAGAAAGATTAAACACATCCTTGGTTAATGGATTGGCTTCGGAAATAATTCCAGCTACTTCTCGCACGTTATTATATATCCGCTCACTGTACAGAGGCCTAGTCCTCTGGTCAGTGAGTTTTTCGCATATCACTTTAAAAAGATAGTCATTGGAAAACGAGATTACACCGTCACACACTTCAACCAGCCGCTCAATACCTGCTTCGGCTTTTGCTATACGTTCTTCTCCTTCAAAATCGAAAGGCGTAATTGCCATAGATATCACTAAGCAACCCATTTCTTTGGCAATCGTAGCAATTTGGGGCGCAATGCTTGTAGCAGTAGTCCCGCCAACACCAGCCACAAGGATAAGCAGATTAGCATTACGCAAGGCCGCTAAAATACTCTCCATATTCTGATTTACAGCAAACATGCCTAGGTCTATATCAGATGACTGCTCATAGAACCCCTCTAATTTCAACAAAACTTTATTGGTGCAGAGATTTTCTTTAAGTATAAGTTCGTCGGTATCCATGACGATAAAATCTATTCCTTTGTATATGCCAGTGTTCTGACAATTTGTCGATAGATCATATACAATGTTTGTACCGGCGCCGCCAACGCCGATGATCTTTGTTTTCTGGATCATTGGATTCAAATTTTCGTTTTCATCCCAAAATCCATCTAAGTTAATCCACATAGCGGGTCGAATATTTGGTACACCAAACCACATCCAAGGCATAGTATCCTCCAACGCCTTTTCACCATGACCATTGATGGCACCGTCCTCATCAACGTGACATGGTCCATAAAGGCCTGTCGTGCGAAGCCACCATTCATCCGAACTGCGACGATCCAAATCATTTTTAAAATACTTTTGAGCCTCATCAGCAGAGAGTAAGAATACTTTATCGCAAGTATCATTACCCTCGTTTGTGCCTAACCAATCATTTATGTTTTTATTAGTGACTTCCAACACTCTAGAACGAACAGCCGCCGGAAGGATACGATAAAAGTCATCATTAAGCCACGCCCGGAGGCTACAGTTTTCCCAGGTTTCGTGATACGTTCCATTGTCATCATATCTGTGATAATGCATAAACACGATGTTATTGGTGGTTACGGCAAGTACACGATTTTGAGTTTCATCAAAGTCTAAAATCCGCCAGTTCCATTCACCATTGACGGCATCTTGTATGGCTTTTAAAGACAGTAGATTCAGTTCATATTCATTCAGCAAATCATTTATTCTGCGTTTGGAAGTGTTCATATGGATAAAAATCGTCTTTAGATGGTCAATTGCTTCCCACAGTTCTGCAATGCTTCGTCCTCTAGGCTCATGATCAGGATTATATATTTCCATCATGCTGGGTTTTAGGTAGTCAGGTGCTTCTTTATCAAACAGAGTTAAGTTCAAACTTCGAATTGCATCAGTAAGATCCACAATACGAAGATCAAGTTGACCAATCTGACGCTTCAAAGTCTGGGCTATATCATTGGGGGGGTTATCATCCAGAAACTCCTTGACCGTTTTCATGACAATGCCTTGCCATGATTCTGAGATATGTAGACTTAAGTCATCCATAGCATGACCTCCTTATACGTTTATATGATGATTATCTGCCGCCAGAATAGTTATATTTTGTTGCATCTGCTCCCAATCGCGTGAGCAGGCACCAACTTTCGAGGCAGGAACACTTAGTAAAAATGCGCGAAGCCGAGGCAGGGACTTGCGTATACATCTTCCAGCAACAACCAAAACAGGAGGCGTTTCAAGAAACTTGGTCCAGCTCAAATGGTTGTACTCCTGGGTGGCGACAATTATTTGCTTCTCTTGCTCGAACACGTTGCTCCACGCGGATATTGCCATCCGAATGAAAGTCTCATCACCATCTTTCAAAAAATCCTGCATGTCTGACCCTGTGCTAAAACAAGAGTAAAGCACCAACGCATCTCTGAAGTGGGCGCATTCCTCCTCGCTGAAATCCTCATAAAGCCTGTAGCGCCAGATTGCTTTGACGACGTTGTAGAGGGTGGAAGCAAACTCAGCTTGGCCGTATAAATCATTCCCCCAAAGATCATGTCTTATGGCTGTAAGCCCATTTATGCAGTTAAATCGGATTACGGGTAGGCTGAGCTTGAAGGATGTCCCGCACTCCTTGCTGTAAAATGGAAGTCGGGGATTGTCATTTTCGGATTCGAGCATATAGTGGCAAAACAGCGAGGCGATGGATGCGTCTGCTGGTGTGCTTCTTAACTGAAAGCAGTGGGCAAAAACAAGATTCCATTGATTAATGTGTTTCGGGTCTTTGAAGTGCTTATTCAAATGATTTGCCAGAAAGTTCAGATGCTGTGCACCTTTCAGCCTTTCAACAAGCATCCAGTCTCCACGTTTCTCATCAAAGCTTCCGTATCTTCGCTTGTGTTCACGGGAAACATAATGGGCAATTTCGCTTAGATAAGTGGAAAACGATGATGTAAAGCGACACATCTCTCCGTCCTGTTGAAAAGAAGCAGACCATGCACACAGTGCGGTGTCCATTAACTCGCAAATAGCATCGTTTTCCGCAAAATTCTCCAGCTGTACAAACTTGGCGAATAATATCCGTTTGCTGTCTAGACCGTTTTTTGTAATATATTTGCGAATTTCATCTGGTGAATCAGGTCGTTGCACGAAGGCGTAAGCGTATTGCGCAACGCTTATATCGGTAAAAAAACGTTCTACGATTTCTTGTGTGGACAGCTGATTGATATTTAAAGTGTTCATTTTGTATTCTCCTCCTCACCAATTGATTTTTTAACTAACATATCAACAGAATATCCTGCAAAAAAATCACTATAATCGCATTTGAAGATATCAGTCAGTGCTAATAATTCGGTAAAATTGACATTATATCGACCCAATTCGATTTGTGAATATTGGCTTCTAGTCATGTTTATTCCATACAATTGAAATTTAATTACAACGTCTTCCTGTGTTAGATTATTCTTGTATCTAAGTTTTTTAAAGTTTTCCCCAAAATTTAAATCTTGCTTAACTTTCAATTCTTCCTCCTTATTGAAAACATATTAGTTATTATAAACTCTTGATATTCACTTTTGTGCTATGTATTCATTTCACAAACAAATTGTTAATATTAATTTACTACTATTATTCAAAAATATCAAAAGACGAATCGGCAATTGAACATGAGTGAGGAAGACGGATTACGAGATAACTTTAACTTTGAGAGTATTAAAATGTATTAGTAGAGAAAAACTCCCCAGTGTATCAATACCTAGGGAGTTTTCATTTATCATATCTTATATATACAATTGTTTAACAGCCGGGATTGTTTCGGAAATCAATCGACCAGTGCGGTATGATGCAAGGACAGCACCCTTTTGGTTCAGAGTCTGATAGAAGTCTGAGCCATCTAAGACAATCAGATTAGCTGGTCTTCCCACAGCAATGCCATAATTTTCGCCTAAGTGCAAAGTCTTTGCAGCATTGGTGGTCACAAGCTTGTAGCTATCAAGGATTTCTTGATA
This sequence comes from Aequitasia blattaphilus, assembly GCF_024721305.1. Lineage (GTDB taxonomy): Bacteria > Bacillota > Clostridia > Lachnospirales > Lachnospiraceae > Aequitasia > Aequitasia blattaphila. The sequence continues at coordinate 25,716 of NZ_JAMXOD010000001.1, forward strand.
CCCCATCATTTGGCATACGTGTAGTCCCATAAAAACCACATCCATCATATTGCCGGTTCCGAGAGGATACCAAGGATCAAAGATATCATCATGTCCCATTGAAACATTACAGTTGTTCGCTAATAATTCCTTGACGCGGGTTACACCACGGCGTCTTGGATAGGTATCCGTGCGTCCCTGTAGATGTGTATTTACCAGTGGGTTACATACAAAGTTAATTTCACTCATGGTGAGCAAACGAAATAACTTCAGTGTATAAGCGTTATTATAGGAATGCATTGCAGTGGTATGACTTGCAGTGACCCTATCTTTCATTCCAGACTCTAATGCTCGAGTCGCTAAGGTTTCCAGGCCGCGAGAGGCTTCGTCATCAATTTCATCACAATGAACATCAACAAGAACATCATATTTTTCAGCAAGTTTCATTGCCATATTTAAAGATTCTACACTGTATTCCCGGGTAAACTCATAATGAGGAATTGCACCCACGGCATCAGCTCCCATACGAAGAGATTCTTCAAGGAGTTTGGCGCCATTGGGATAGGAAAGAATACCTTCCTGAGGAAACGCTACAATTTGTATGGTGACATGATCTTTAAATTCTTCCCGAAGCTCAATGAGGGCTTCCATTGCGGTTAACTTGGGGTCGGTGGTGTCAACATGAGTGCGGACAAATTGTACACCGTTTGCAACCTGCATCTTAATAGCACGGCGAACACGTTCTTTTACATCTTCTTTGGTCAGAGATTCCTTGCGCTTGGACCAACATTCGATTCCTTCAAAAAGTGTACCGCTTTCATTCCAACAAGGTTGCCCAGCAGTTAAGCAAGTATCCAGATGGACGTGAGATTCGATAAAAGGAGGAAGGGCTAATTTACCGAAATAATCCTTTACCTCCTCCCCGTCTTTTGCTGTTAGACTGGGAGCAATTTCCTTGAAAAGTCCATCTTCGATTCGAACATCACTTGTTTCTTTATTATTTTCAATATGCAATCCTTTTAGTAACATATTAACTCCTATCTGTCTGCTATTAGCAGGCGTATTAATTCGATTCCCCGGGCATTTCCCAAGCGCTGCCTGGAATCTGTTCTTTCCTTCTGTCTAGTAAGGCGCCGATAAAGTAAGATATTGCTGCAATGACCATTGCATTGATGGATGAAATACCGATTGGAATAAAATTCGCACCAATGGCACCAGCAATTACACCAAGTATGGAAAAAATGCGGAAATCCTTTTGAGGTTCTTCGGATTCATAGTCTTTTTTCCGACAAAAGTAATCAAGAATCAGGATGATTCCGACTGGAGGAAGAGTCGTATTGAGAAGATTTAACCAACCTACAAAATTGTCATAGAGCCAAAGGGCAGCAACTGTTCCCAGTATTCCTCCAACCAAAGTGGTGATTTTCTTGGACTGACTTGTGATATTTGAAAGCCCGAGACCAGCAGAATATAATGCATTATCGTTGGTGGTCCAGATGTTAGCACCAAGTACTAAAATAGCAGGTATGGTAAGTCCTTGTGCAATCATTACGTAAAAGATATCTTCACTATTTGTATAGGCACCGCCAATTGCTCCAAAAAGGAACATTAAGCAGTTACCTGCAAAAAATGCGGTTACGGTAGTTGTAACAGCAATCCCCTTGCTTTTTGCAAAGCGGACAAAGTTTGGAGTGGTAGTTCCGCCACTGACAAAGGATCCAACAACAAGACCAACAGCAGTTAACATTGGCATCTGATCCGTGCCGAACATGCTTGATAAACCGCCAGATTGTGTAATAGCCATATACATAGAAATGATTCCGAGAATGGAGATTAACGGAACCGAAATACTACTTACAATTGTTAAGGCATCAATGCCAAACCAAGCCGATACAGTCATCAAAACACCGGCGATTACAACAAAGATGATTGGTGAAATCCCAAAAAGTTCGCTTAATGGATAGGCAAGCATTGCGACACCGACACCAAACCATCCAACTTGAGTTAAGGCAATCATTGCAGAGGGTAGATAAGAGCCTTTTTTCCCAAAAGAATAGTGAGCCAGTAAATCCATACTAAGTCCGGTGGAACTGCCCACATAAGCTAATAATCCTGTATATGCTCCTAAAATAACACTCCCAATTAAAATAGCTGTTAAAAAACCTGAAAATGATAAAGAATTTCCAAGTCTTGCACCAACGCTCATGCTGGCAGAAAAAAAGGTGAAACCAAGCATAATCACAAAGAGAGATAAAAATCCTTTGCGCTTGCTCAGAGGCACCTGAGATGATTCGAAATCTTTGCTTTCTTTGGTCTGTTGAACCATGATATTTCCTCCTAAGTTAAAATTATTAGTAAGAGTATACCATAAATGAATATAGCAGGAAAGAAAAAATCCAGACATCGTAGATAAACCCCTGCTAACCATAAGGATTAGCAAGGGTTTGCAATTTTCTAAATATAAAAATTATCTGCCGCTTCCATGCATTTTTTTAATAACCTTCAGTCTTGTAAACTCTTCCCGTTCCTTTTCTTCCAGCGCATTATTAATGTTTCGCACAAGAGAAGAATACATGGGAATGGTAATGTTTTTAAGCGCATTGGCGCGTTTTTGAGTCTTTTTGATATTTGTTGCAAGACGATACGCTGCATTTTCTACCATAGAAAGCTCAGCAGTCAGCTTTTTTACATCCCGAAAAGCTGCTCTTGTCATATCAATGGATTCGTGAGTTGTGCCGAAGGAATAAGTCATTTCATTTTTTCGCATATCATATTTCACGTGAGGTATTTCTGTTCCCATGATACTTCTGAGTTGTATCTGTATATTATCGTCGATTGGAACAGTAAAAGCAATTTCCTGTACTTTACTAATACCATTCTCAATATTAGCACGCTGTAAACTTTGATATGCTTTTGTAAAGGTGGAATCAATTTTATCCTGAATCTCTTTTGCCTGGTCAATAAGCCCCATAAGCTCTTTCAGAAGAATGTTTCTCTTCTTATCCATGAGGTCGTAACCCTGGTGTGCCAGAACAAGAGAGTTCTTTGCTAAAATCAAATTACCCTTTGTGGGAAACTCTCGTGGATCCATAGGCTACCTCCCTTAAATTTCTGGTACTTCATCAGGTGAATTATGATAGTACTTGTCAATAATCTTTGTATCAATACGGTCTAACTCTTCTTTTGGAAGAAGGGATAGAAGCTTCCATCCAAGATCTAAAGTTTCTTCAACCTTTCGGTTTTCGGTAGGTCCTTGTCCAATATAATGCTTTTCAAATTCTTTACCGAATTCCAGATACTTTTTGTCAATGGGTGAAAGTTCGTCTTCACCAATAACAGAAGCTAAGTTTCTTGCCTCTCCTACTTTAGCATAAGAGGAGAAGAGCTGATTTGCCAAGTCTTGATGATCTTCTCTGGTATATCCTTTACCGATACCATCTTTCATAAGACGGGAAAGGGAGGGAAGGATACTAATAGGCGGATAAATAGATTGACCGTTCAGATTACGATCCAAAACTACCTGTCCCTCGGTAATATATCCGGTTAAGTCTGGAATTGGATGGGTAATGTCATCATTTGGCATGGTTAGAATCGGAAGCTGTGTTACCGATCCTGAAGCATCCTCTATAATACCTGCACGTTCGTATATGGTTGCCAGCTCACTGTAGAGATAGCCGGGATAACCTTTTCTGGAAGGAATCTCACCCTTTGAGGAAGAAACCTCACGAAGTGCCTCACAAAAAGAGGTCATATCCGTTAAAATAACAAGAATATGCATATTACATTCAAAGGCCAGATACTCTGCCACAGTAAGGGCTACCCTTGGAGTAATTAATCTTTCTACTACAGGGTCATTTGCTAAGTTTAAGAACATACATACGTGGTCAGATACACCACTTTCATCAAAAGTTTTCTGGAAGAATTCTGCTACATCGTGTTTTACACCCATAGCTCCAAATACAATTGCGAATTCTTCGTCGGAGTTGCTTCCAAGAGAAGCTTGTTTTACGATTTGTGCTGCGAGCTGGTCATGAGGAAGACCATTTCCGGAAAAGATGGGAAGCTTCTGCCCACGAATTAAAGTGGTTAATCCATCAATTGCTGAAATTCCGGTGTTAATATAGTTTCTGGGATATTCTCTTTTTACAGGATTAAGAGGCAGACCATTTACGTCCCGGAAATCTTCTGAAACTACGGGACCCAATCCGTCAATTGGTTTTCCTACACCATTAAAGGTTCGTCCAAGCATATCTGGGGAGACACAAACTTCCATGGTATGCCCAGACAGACGGGTATGGGTGTTTTCAAGAGACATGTTTTCGGTTCCTTCAAAAACCTGAATAATTGCCTTATCCTCATAAAGCTCGATAATACGTCCCATTTTCCGTGTTGTATCATCAACAAGGAATTCTACTATTTCATCAAAAAATGCGTCCTGCAGGCCTTCCAGCACGACGAGAGGGCCGTTAATATTACTGAGTCCAAGATATTCTATAGCCATAATTTTCCCTCCTACGCATTTTTACTAATTACATTATTGTAAAACGTATCAATATCACGTTTATACATATCCAATAGTTGCAAATTATCATTTGGTACATCGTATTTGATTGCAATAACCTTTTCAAAAATACCCTCAGACTTTAATACCGACATAGGCATTCCCATTGCAATAAGTTTACGGCTTACCTTGTAAAGATACAAAATGACATCCATCATCTTAAACTGTTTTTCCAAAGTGACACTCGTGTCATCTTTATGGAATGCATTTTGCTGTAAGAATCCCAGACGGATGACCCGGGCAATCTCCAGAGTCAGCTTTTGATCATCAGGGAGAACATCTCCACCAATCAGCTTTACAATCTCCATTAATGAGCTTTCTTGATTTAAAAGTGTCATAAGACGATTTCGATAGTCAATAAATTTTGGAGACACATTATCGGTATACCATCCGCTTAAATCATTTAAATATTCACTGTAGCTGGTAAGCCAGTGAATTGCAGGGAAGTGTCTTGCATAAGCCAAAGACTTATCCAGACCCCAGAAGCAGCGGACAAACCGCTTTGTATTCTGTGTAACCGGCTCCGAGAAATCCCCACCCTGAGGGGAAACAGCTCCAATAATGGAAACGGAGCCGGTGGAACCATTTAAAGTCTGCATCATGCCTGCACGCTCATAAAAAGCAGAGAGACGAGAGGCCAGATAAGCAGGGAAGCCTTCTTCGGCAGGCATCTCTTCCAAACGTCCTGATAATTCACGAAGAGCTTCTGCCCAGCGTGAGGTTGAGTCTGCCATGATGGCTACATCATAACCCATATCACGATAATATTCTGCCAAAGTTAAGCCTGTGTAGATAGATGCTTCACGGGCTGCAACAGGCATATTGGAAGTGTTTGCAATTAACACCGTACGATCCATAAGAGGGTTTCCAGATTTCGGGTCAATCAATTCACCGAATTCTTCTAAAACCTGAGTCATTTCGTTTCCACGCTCGCCACAGCCAATATAAACAATGATATCGGCATCAGACCATTTTGCAATCTGGTGCTGAGTCATGGTTTTTCCAGTACCGAAGCCACCGGGAATTGCGGCAGTACCACCCTTGGCAATTGGAAACATGGTATCAAGGATTCTTTGTCCTGTTACCAAAGGAATACTTGCTGGATAACGGTGATGCACTGGGCGGGGAACACGAATAGGCCATTGTTGTGTCATCGTTAAATCGACGGTTTCGCCGTTGTTTTGCTTTAGGGTTACTAATACTTCGTCAATGGTATATTCTCCGTCTGGGACAACCTTAATGACCGTTCCGGAAATATTTGGAGGAACCATACATTTGTGAACAATTGCCTGAGTTTCAGGTACTTCAGCAATGATAGTACCACCACTTAAGACATCTCCCTCGTTGACAGTAATGTGGGTTTGCCACTTTTTCTGCTTGTCCAAAGAGTCAACGGAAACTCCTCGTGTAATAAAGGCGCCTCCTTCTTCTGCAATGTTCTCTAAAGGCCGTTCGATTCCGTCAAATATATTATTTAAAATACCGGGTGCCAAGGTTACCGAAACGGCACTACCAGTAGATTCTACATGTTCTCCCGGACGAAGGCCGGAGGTTTCTTCATATACTTGAATCGTTGTAGTATTTTTATCCAGAGAAATAACTTCTCCTACAAGATGCTCATCACCTACATGTACCATTTCTGACATCTTAAATGAAGTCTTTCCCTTTAGGTAGATAACGGGACCATTGATGCCATGAATTACTCCTGTACTATTCAATTCCCCCACCTCCCTTGAATGCGAAATTTTCGTACTCTGTTTCCAGAGCATCTTTAAAAGCATGATCGATTAAGATATTACGATCTTGAATGACACAGCGTACACCACCAATAAAATCCTCAGAGCTTAAGGTGAGCTTCATCCCGGTTACTTCCTGAATATGCGCCATCTTGCCTTCGTCGGAAGGGTTGATATAGATCGTCATAGAAGCACCGTTAGCATACCTGGCAGCCCCTTGTATGTAGTTGATTAGTAAATTTTCATAAGCTGGGGTTTTCATATAATCATCCAGAAGCTCACGAACTTCTACAAACAACTTTTTTTTCAGCTGCAACTGTGTGCTGCTGAGTTCCTTTTTCAGCTCTAGCTGAGCTTTTGAAGATGCCATATTTAGTTGCTGTTTTGCTGAAATACGCTCTGCCTTTATACGGGTTTCCTTTTGTAGAAGAGTCTCTTGTTTATGCTGATTAAAGACATCATTCAGAGCATTTTCGTGCTGCTTAATAATTGCATTGCCTTTTGCTCTGGCTTCCTCCATTGCAGCCTCTCTAAGAAGATCCAGTTTCTTTTCTATATTCACTCACTTCACCTCTTTACAGTTTTAGTCCTATTGCTTCGTTTACATAGGAAGTGATAAAATCTTTTTTACGTCCGGTTCCGTGTCTGTCAGGAATCTCAATCAAAAGAGGCATGGTACGTTCTAACTTAATTTCATCAATTAAGTCGGGAAATTCTCTTCCGAATTTCTCGGTCAGCAAAATGATTCCAATGCTTTTATCATTCATCGCATCTTCAATTGCGTTCCGAAGCTCTTCTTTCTCATGAACAACGATGCCGTCAACACCAGCGAGGCGCATCCCTGTCAGAGTATCGATATTATCACTGATTAAGTACATTTTCATATTAAAGCTTACCTATGATCATGAAGGAGATGATCAGTCCATAAAGACAAACACCTTCTGCAAGACCAACGAAAATTAAGGACTTACCAAGTGCGCTTGGGTCTTCACTAATTGCACCAAGTGCAGCACTGGCAGCGCTGGCAACGGCAATACCACCACCTACACATGACAAACCGGTTGAAAGTGCAGCGGCCAGATAGCCAAAGCCTGTTGCGTTAGAAGCGGCAGACGCAGTCTCAGCAGCGAGTACAGAATCGCCACCGAATAGCATAATTCCGCCGATTACAAGAGCTCCAAAGAAAAAGAAAACATTGGTTCCAATTGCCTTTTTGTATCTCTTTTTATTTTTTTCTCCGATTAGATAATATCCGAAAGGAATAATAATACTTAGAATAAGAGTTGCAACTAATAATAATTTGATTGGTAAAGTCATGATAATATCCTCCTAATTTTTTACTTTACTTTATTGTGGTTATTAAAGGGTTTAAATTCACGACCCGTCCCCTTATAAAACCGGCTAAACATTTCATAATATTCTAAACGTAGTACTTGGATGCCTACGATTAGTCCTTCAATTCCGACTACAATTAAATTTCCTACAATGATTCCAATCCAGTTAATCTGACCTTTATCAGCACCTGCCAGCATTAGAACAACCTGCATAATTGCAGCATGACTGACAGCGAAGGCACCAATACGAACATAGGATAAGGTATTGGAGAAATAGCTTAATAGTGTTTCAAAAAGTTCAAAAAATCCTTGAACAAGGAACATACCTTTTCCTTCTTCGATTTTCTTGTGGTTCCGGGTGACCAGATTTGTCAGTGGCTCCTTGAAAACAAAGAGAATAATCGGTACTCCTAAGAAAATAGCTAATATTATATTGCTTGGTGTCTTGTGTCCGGTGAAGTACAAAAAGACCACGAAGGCAAGAAAACCATAAAATACCAATCCTGCGACGCCGTTTTGTGAGAACCAGAGATTCTCTGTGTCTTTTGCACGGATTGAGTTGATAATCTGAAAGATCATTACCAGCAGATTTAATGCAATACCAAATGCAATTGCAACAATAAATACGGTATTAAGCTGTCCAACAAAAGGAAGCTTTGTCATTGCATGTACTGGCCTTAACCAGTGAGCTTCAATAATGTCTTCAAATCCAAATACACTTCCAAACATTAATCCGAAGAACATCGAAAAAATTCCTGCAATGGAAATGATTCCAGCTAAATTAGACTTTTTCGTGAAGTAAACGAGTCCACCAATGAGGAAAAGGCAGAAGCCCTGACCTAAATCACCAAACATTGCTCCAAAGATAAAAGTGTAGGTAACAGCTAAAAAGATGGTAGGATCCATTTCGTTTTGATCCGGAAGACCATACATACGTACAAACATCTCAAAAGGCTTGAAAAGTTTTGGGTTTTTCAGTTTGGTAGGAGGTTTTCCGAAGAATTTCTCTCGATCCTCCTCTACAACAGCAAAAACTTTTTCATCATGTTCGATTTCTTTTAAAAATGATGCAACATCTTTTTCCCCCATCCAACCACAAATAATGTAGTGATCTTCTTGGTTGTTTTTAATGCGGGCTGCCATTTTACGAACATCAAAGTTGTTGGAAAGCTCTTCCAGGCGATGTTTAGCCGCGATTAAGTTAGTGCTATGATCCACAACTAATTGCTTCATCTGTTTATCAAGAGCAATCATTTCCTGCTTCATACCCTTTACCTGCTTATCCAACTCATTGTATGCAGAAGCAGGGGAGCCAGTATAGGCGTCAGGCAATCGGATGCGTTCAAAATGCAGAGAACTGAATATGGAGTCTACTTTTCCCATATCTGCGTTCGCAACGAAGTAGCAGCCATATACGTAATTCTCATCTCTGGTAGATTCGATAAAAATCGCCTTAATATCTTTAAACAGATATTTTTCCAGCTTTTGATAATAATCAATGCCAATACGGCCAAAGCGTGTTTTGATAAATTCATAGTTTAAAACCTGGTGCAAATCCATTTCTAAAGAACGAAAGGGAAGAAGTAAATTTCTCTTTTCTTTCAGGACTGCACGGTCTTTGCGGATTTTATCCTGCTTATCCTGTAGCTCAATTGTTTCATGATTGAGTTCACGGATTAAATCTAAAATTTCCTCTGTGGATAATTTTGTTTCAGGAGTATCTTTATCCGGTACATCCAGAGCAGCTACAAACTTTTCGGCTTTTGCCAGTGCATCCCGATAAGGGTTCACGTCCACAAAGGGCATAAGGTTATCTGTAGTTTTTAACTCTGTTACGGCATTTTCAAGCTGCATCTCATACTTACTAAGATAGAGATCACTTACTCTGTCGATATCTGTCCTTGGACCTGTGATACTTAAAAACTTCATTTTGACTATCATTGAATCACACCTCCTATATATCCTAATATTTCTCTTGAAGATAAGCCGTAACGAATACATTCAAGGGCTGTTGTTAGTTTGGTGATTTCAGTTTCCTTTAGAAAAAAATACGTATTAATAGAGGCGACAGAATAAGGATTACTCCTTCTATCTGCCAAATAAAGCTTAATCATACAATCGTTATACATTTGTTCCAGTGTTTTGGTATTATCGATGTTATATTTCTTGGCGTAAGAAGTCTCTTGAACCTTTGCAATAAACTCGTCTACGCTTGGGGCTTCTACAAGATCCTTGAATTCATCCACGCTGAATCGATATTGTACGGGGATGGTCATGGAATAGATATCAGGAGCCAGCATATTGTAATACTTTTTTGCTCTGTATATCCATTGTAGATTTATTAAATCAATGGCTGTACCCATATCTCTTGTAAATAAATCTAATTCCTTTTTGTTAAGAGCCCTTTTTCTGGATTTCCAAATGGCGGAAAAAGAGTACAGCTCCAGTGCTAAATCATAATCAAATATGGTAGCTGCTCCAGACTCATGTATTTGTTGCAGTGGTTTATAATATTCCGTGTCCTTAATATTCTCAATCAGGTCATCTACACTTTTGGAGGTAACCAACCGATCAATTGAAAGCTGAGAGTATTGATCATAAAATGGTTTTTTATAGTCCAGGTCAAAGGGCCAGTCGTAATGGTTAAACAAAATACGAAGGCAGTAGTTAATTAAATCCACTTCGTAGTGCTTAATATAAAACTTCATGAATTTTCGTTGTGTTGCATTTGCAAAACGGTAAACTCTTGTGTAATCATCATAAAGTGATTGAATTAACATCTTTTCAACGTGACGCCGATGATATAAGGATGGATCCATCTGGTTAATATATTTCTCGTAACCAGGGCGCTGCTTTAGAAATTCAATTACCTCAGGAACATTTTTCATATTGGAGATTTCCTCAAAATCCTGCTCCGTCAAAAGCTTTGCTTCCATTGCTTTGATTTTGGTTACGATTCCACTGTATGCCATCATACTACTCATAATTATACCCCTGCCGTGATTCGATGAAGGATTTCACCTGCATACTTGCCGTGGTTCTCATCATAATCAGCGATTAATACATCGATGGTGTGCTGATTTTCTTTTTTTTGTTCTGCAAGTAAATCTGCCATCTTTTTTTCTGAATTTTGACGTATATCGCCAATTTCTTTTTTTAATTCGGCATCAAAATTACTGTCAAATTGATTTCGATTATTCTGAAGTGACTTTTCCACTTCGAATTTTTGTTCCTCAGCATGGCTTACAATAGCTTTTGCAGTGTTTTCGATTTCGGTTAATTTTTCAACTATGCTATCCATTGCGTGCCTCCCTTTCTTCATATTAAATACGGTACAGTCAATTCACTAACATATAATACACCATATAATAAAAAATACTATAGTAATTATACACCTATTTTGTAGGTATAGAATAGTTAAATTTAGCTAAATTAAATACGAAGAGGCAGTTATGACTTGACTTTTCGTTAATTTCTACATAGACTGGAAAAGATTAATCACATTGGAGGAAATTGATAATGAGACTCAGAAATATTCCCAGAGCCGACGAAGTACTTAAAGAGAACGAAAATGTAGTAAACAATCCACAAAAGAGAAAAGGGAAATGGAAGAAAGAGTTTGGAAATGAGAACCCTATAGAAGTGGAAATTGGAATGGGAAAAGGACGATTTATTTTAACCCACGCATCAAAAAATCCAGATAAGAACTATATTGGTATTGAACGATATTCCAGTGTGCTTTTACGAGGCGTGGAAAGTATAGAAGAATACGTAGAAAATCTCCGCCTTCTTTGCCAAAACGCAGTAGAATTAGAAGAACTCTTTGAGAAGGAGGAAATTGACCGTATCTACTTGAATTTTTCAGATCCATGGCCAAAGAAGCGACATGCAAGGAGACGCCTTACATCAAGAGAGTTTTTAAAACGGTATTATTGTATACTTAGAGAAGAAGGAGAACTGGAGTTTAAGACAGATAATAGGGATTTGTTTGAATTTTCCCTGGAAGAAATAAAGGAGTCAAAGGAATTTGAACTGTTAGAGCATACTTTTGACTTACACAATAACGAAGAGATGAATCAAGGAAACGTGATGACAGAATACGAAGAAAAATTTTCTGCCAAGGGAAACCCTATCCATAAGCTAATTGCAAGAAAAACAGCGCTGAAATGAGTGAAATCATAACAGCGCTTTTAAATTATATGGATATTTATAAAGATTTAGACTTTTCAGTAGCAGCAGTAACACAATCCATAACGGTGCCGCGAAACGCACCGTCTTCCAGAGCTTGAAGACCAGCCATTGTTGTACCGCCAGGGGAAGTAACCCCATCCTTTAAGACGCCAGGATGCATATCCTCATCTAAAATCATTTTTGCTGTTCCAAGACAGGTTTGTGCGGCTAAGCGGTAAGCGGTTTTTCTGGGAAGACCCATTTTTACAGCTCCATCAGCTAAAGCTTCAATGAAAACAGCGACATATGCAGGGCCTCCGCCACTTAGTCCGGTTACGACATCAATAAGAGATTCCGAAATCCATTCTACGACTCCGATAGAGGAGAAGATTTCTGCCACCTCTTTTTTGTCTTCCTCTGTGGCATTTTCATAGGGAGCTATTCCGTAGGCGCCTTCATTTACCAGAGCTGGAGTATTGGGCATAATACGAATCAGGCGTGGACGTACGTCCATCATTGCAAATAAGCGTTCACTTGTAATTCCAGCAACGATAGATAAAAATAATTTGTCCGCATCGATTTTACCGCAGTTTGCGAAAACATCTTCTGTATACTGGGGTTTTGTGGCCAAAAGAATGATATCTGCATTTTTAATTACTTCTGTATTATCCTTAGCCACATGAATTCCTAATTTTTTTGCACGGTCGGTTGCTTCAGAAGAAATGTCATAAGTAGAAATGTTTGATGCAGCAAGGACACCCTTTTTTAATGCACCTGTTATAATAGCACTGGCCATATTTCCAAACCCTATTACACCAATTTTTTTTGTAATCATTTTTTATTCTCCTTTGTATTTGCCTTTCAGGACGTCCAGGTATTCTTGTCCGAAAGTGTTTATATAATCTTTCTTTGCATTCTCAATAATCTCTGTGGCATCCTCCCCTAATTCCTTTTTCAGAGTACGACTAATGCTGTATAAAAGATGAGCTGTATGGAAATTAAAGTCCTTTATACAAGAATCGCCAAGAGCGGTCTTTTTTTCGTTTAAATAGATGAGCTCTTCATCTGTAATGGGATTTTGCCAGTCAAACTCACAACGCTGACCACCCCAGCTCATAGGCGGGGTAAGCTGTGTACAGACATTGTCGGGATTAAAGCCCTGATACCAAGCGTTATCAATATTGGAGCAATAATACTTTCCATATTCCATGAGATTGTGTTTTTCCCAAGCATCACACCAGGCACATTTGGCGATATAAGTCTGAAGAGTGGGGGTGGTTTGCATTCGACCAAAATCCATTTGGCCATCATAATCTGGCACCCATTCACCGTAGACTTGGCTCATGGCGGTACTTAAGTGATCTCCGTTTGCCAAGGCATTTCCAGCCATACGTGCACCCCGTTCTTTTCCATAGATGGTCATAGCCTTTAAAATAACTTTTTCGCCATCCTGTGGTCTTTTTTCAAATGTCCGTTTTGACAAATAGGCAAATAAAACAGCATGATGTTCAATTTTACAATTTATCTCTGTGGTTTCCATAATTCATATAGCTCCTTTCTGAATATTCGTAAGTCTATCATATCATATTTCTTTTTTTGCTTCATGGATTATTTCGGGATTTTGAATCAGTTTATAGGCGCCGTTACTCATTATCTTCGCTGCATAAATCATTCCCTTGTGTCCAATGCTCATACCTGCCTGGGCAGCGGCAGCAGGGTGATGAAGGGGAGTTCCTTTGCACATAGTTGCAGCACTAATGGTAATGGTTGGGATATCGTGGCTTATCTCAGAAACATCTGTTCCGATGGCGATTGGAACAGGGGAATCCTCTAAGGGCTCCAATCCTGTAAAAAGAGGAGAGGAAGCATTGGGATTTATCTCTTCAGAGATTTTTGCGGCAAAAGAGAGTTCTGCTTCGGTATAGGAGGGAACCTCCAGCTCCTTCATTACCTCAAAAAACAGGTGGTTTAGTGTGGAATTAAGCTTCATTTCTTTGCAATAGGAAACAAGTTCGATATCTACAGTGGTTCCAGTCATTAAGGCAGCACCTTGGGCACAGGCATCCACGCGTTTGCTTACTTCTTCCGTCAGAGCTCTTTTTGAAGACCGAATAAAGTAATTGGTTTTGGCATAGTCTGGGACAACATTCGCAGGGATTCTATTATCCAGATAAGCGTAATGCATGCGCACATCTGTGGGGACATGCTCCCGCAGATAATTTACACCAATATTCATCAGCTCTGCAGCGTCTAAAGCAGAACGACCCTTGTCAGGGTTCTTGGAGGCATGGGCACTAATGCCGTGAAATGTGTAATTCTTAATATCCTGAGACTGCCAGATATCATTGCTGATTCGGTTGCGGTCAAAGGGATGCCAGGTAATTGCGGTATCAATATCATTGAATAATCCAGCGTCTTTCATCTTTATTTTACCAGAGAGTATTTCCTCAGCAGGACAGCCGAAAACCTTTATCGTTCCTTTTAAATTTTCACGGATCATGCGATCCTTTAAATCACAGGCAGCACCGACAACGCCACTTCCAAGGAGGTTGTGTCCGCAAGCGTGTCCTAATTCTGGCAGAGCATCATATTCCGCAAGAAAGCCTAAAACAGGGGAACCCTCTCCCCAAGTGGCACAAAACGCTGTGTCAATATTAGCGACAGGAGCAGTAATTGCGAAGCCTTCTGATTCCAAGAAATGAATTAGGCACTGAGAGGATAAAACTTCCTGATAAGCCGTTTCAGGATGAGAAAAAATATATTCGGCAAGTTTGATAACAGATGAGGTGTGAGCATTTAGCCATTGATTCATGGGAAATCTCCTTTCGATTCGAATATCGTAATCTCACTATAATTAATTTTGAGAAGTACGTCAATGGATGAGAATGCCTATTTTAGCTAAAAAGGTATAATATAAGTAAGAAATAGTGTATAATGAATTGACGTTAAAAATAGGAGGAAATGAGAAATGAAAAAAATGAAACGAATGACAGGAGCAATATTGGTGATGATATTGACTCTTAGTGTTGCACTTGGAGGATGTGGAAAAAAGGCGACTCCAGAGAATTTATTTGGGGATATTGTTAAGAACTTTGAAAAAACAGAGTCTACTTCTTCTAATCTAAAGATTGAAATGGAAGTATCGGTAATGGGAATGTCTGGAACAGTAGGAATGGATATGGATATTGATACGATAACCAAACCTTACGCATGTAAAATCTTGGGAACAGTAGATGCGGATATGGCAGGTGAGAACATGTCGATGGACATGGAAGTGTATCAGGTTGAAGAGAAGGAGAAGCTCATGACCTATCTCTATACAGATGGATTATGGGATACATCAGAAGAAGACATTGAGGATAAGACCGATATGGCAAATCCACAGGCGTATCTGGCGCTCCAAAAGGATGCGGAGAAATTCACCTTGGAGGAAGAAAGTTCAAAGGTAAATGGGAAAGAATGCTTCCGTTTAAAAGGAGAAATTAGCGGAGAAAATCTTTTTGCTCTGATTGATGGAGAGCTGATGGATTCCATGGGAGCAGGCGAGCTTATAGATATGGATGAGATTAAAAGCGAAAGTTTCCCATGCACAATTGATATTTATAAAGATAAAATCCTTCCGGCAGCTCTATCCTTTGATATGAAGAACATGATGAACGGGATAGAGGGCGCGGATTCCTATGGCATGGAAATTGATAAATATCTGATGACTCTTACGATGAATGAATACAATAGCGTTAAGAAAATTGAGGTTCCGAAGGAAGCATTGGAGAACTAATTATTTACTCCATGATGAGGGGCATAGCTTTCACGGTCAAGAGCCTTAAAGACATAGCCGAGATTTTGGTAATGCTCAATAATGCGGGGAAGAGCCTCTACAGTTGTTTGCTTTGCTGCAGAGTCATGGGATAAAAGAACAATATTATTCTCAACACCAGTAGTTGCTTGGGCAACCAGCTGATCAGCAGAGCGAACGGCTCCATCACCAGAGCTTACATTCCAATCGTAGTATTGGTAGCCCTGGGCTTGCACTTCTTGAACTAAAGCAGACATAATTCCGTGAGTATAGGATGCGGAAATGGTATTGGATGAGCCGCCAGGGAAACGAATAAAGCATGGTACATATCCAATTTCTTCTTTTACGAGATTTCCTATGGCATCCAAGTCGGCAAAATAGGCATCAACGGAAGAATATACAGAGGGATAGTCATGGGAATAGGTGTGCAAAGCAATGGTATGCCCTTTGTCATACGTTTCTTTAATCATGTGGCGGTGCTCAGGCATGGCACCTGTTACAAAAAAGGTGGCCTTTACCTTGTAGCGGTCCAAAATATCTAAGACGGATTGTGTATTTTGGGAGGGACCATCATCTAAAGTTAAATAGACAACCTTTTCATCTGTCGGAGTAAGTGAACCGGCAGGAATTTCCGGATTTACAGCGAAGCTGGAGCGATCGGGAAGAATGGCCTTAGGCTCTTTGTCTTTCAGATGAAGAGCCTTTGTTTTATGTGGCACTTCTTTTGAAGGCTTTGCCTCATTTTTGGGGAACAACCTATAGGTAGCGAGAACGCATAAAAGACAGATCACTGCAATTGGGATTAACAGATAGCTGCTTTTTCTGTTTTTTCTTTTTCTTCTTCGTTTTGACATAGAAACCTCTTTTCCATTCATTTAGTACTTTTATTATTATAGCGAAAAAAAGTATGCTATACTAGCCCTTGAAGAGAAAAAAGGAGTCTAAAAAGGGAATGGAAAAAAGAGAACATGCAAGAGGAACGGCGCTTGCAATTATTGGTGGAGTATTCTGGGGATTCTCAGGGGTTTGTGGTCAATATTTATTTCAGGAAAAGTACCTTACTGCAAAGTGGCTGGTATGTGTACGGCTTTTAATAGCAGGAGGAATTTTACTATTTACAGTATATCGGAAGCAAGGAAGGAATATGTTTTTGATATGGAAGAATAAAAAAGATGCTGTTGCACTGTTGCTGTTTGCAATTTTTGGTATGGCAGCATGTCAGCTCACTTATTTCTCAGCAGTAGAGACTTCTAATGCGGGAACTGCAACGGTGATTCAGTATACGGCACCTATTTTGATTATGGCTTATACTTCTTACATCAAAAAAAGGCTTCCAACGAAGCTGGAAGCTTTGGCACTGATTATGGCGGTAGGGGGAACCTTTATTCTGGCAACGGGGGGAGATATTAAAACGATGGTGCTTTCGAAGGAAGCGCTCCTTTGGGGAATTGGCTCTTCGATAGCAATGGCTCTATACAATTTAATTCCAACCTCAATTATGCCAAAATACGGTACCTTTTGTGTGGTAGGGTATGGAATGCTGATAGGGGGAATTCTTTTAAGCCTGTTTGTGCATCCATGGAACATCGTGGGACACTGGGATGGAGGAACCTTTGCTGCATTGATAATTGTAATTATTATTGGAACTTTACTCTCTTTTGCATGCTATATGGAAGGGGTTCGAATCATAGGTCCGGAAAAAGCCAGCCTTTTTGCGGCAGTTGAGCCAGTAACAGCAACTATTGCGGTGGTGGTATTTATGCATGTTGCCTTTGGTGTTACCGATATTTTAGGTCTTGTTTGCATAATTGGAGCCGTATTTCTCCTTACAAAAGCTTAAAATCCTTATAATAAACTTGATTTTTGCCTCTATGTTTTGCTTCATAGAGGCATTTGTCTGCCCTGTCCAGAATAGAAGACATCGTATCTTCAGGTCTTGAAAGTGCAACACCTATGCTGACAGAAATCTGAATATTATTGCGAAACTTTAATGAGTGAACTGCTTTCCGCCCACGTTCGGCAATGTCAAGAGCTTCTTTAAGCTCAATGTTGTGGAGAATTACAACGAACTCTTCACCACCAAATCGAGTTAATACATCGTAAGGTCTTAATGTGCGTTGGATAGCAGCGGCAAATTCAACGAGCACAATATCGCCGAAACCATGGCCATAGGTATCGTTTATTTTTTTGAAATCATCTAAATCAAAGAGCAAAACACTCAAGGTTTTGTTGTTTTCTTTACAGGAAGATAACTCTGTTTCCAGGAACCAATCCAGATAGCGGCGATTGTATACCTTGGTCAAAGCATCCCTCTTAGACAATTCTTCTAATTGTTCATTTGTCGAAGTGAAGGCGTTACTTATGGAAGCGCTCATAATAGAAAGTCCAGCCAGGGATAGAATAAGAGCTACTAGCAGGTCTAAGAGTTTATCAAAGGGGGTATTGTGGGCAATAATCAGGGAAGGGTTAAAGTACTGAATTAAAATGCAGACCACCCATTCGAATATATTGGCTCCGACTAGAAATATCCGGATTTTTCCTCTAAATGTAATGGAAACCAGAAAAAATGCAAGAGGTGCAAAAAAAAGTGCTGTTCCATCATATCCTGCTGTTTGGAAAAAGAGGAAGGGAATATAGATAAAAGAAACGATTAATAATACAGGGTAATAAGTTTTCAAACGCGTACTTCTGGACATAAAAAGTAAGAGGGTGGACAAGGCAATAAAAGTCCATTGGAAAATAATTCCAAGTAACCCCTTTCCAAGTAATGTATTTGTTGTGGCAGAAAGGATTGATATAAAATAGCTTTCTAACAAAAATATCATATAAACCCGATATTCCAAGGGCTGATTTTTATCCAGTATATTATCATAAAAATAGGTTTTGACTCTTTTTAGCATGGCGGTTACCTCATTCATTTACGGTTGATATATAATAAGATTATACCTTAATATTCTTCCACAAAAAAGGAAAATGTGCTAGAATGGTTCAAATTGACAAAAGATTAGGGAGTGAATAAAATGAACGAGATTGAAAAATGTCGAGAAGAACTGGATTTGTGTGATGATCAGATTTTTGAGCTGTTATTGAAAAGAAATGCAATTGTAGAAGAATTAATGGTTTATAAAGAAGCAAGGCAGATTCCGATTTTTCAACCGGAACAGGAAGAACGAAAAAACAAGAAATGGCAAGCCAAGCTGGAAGGGAAAAAGCACCCGGAAGAAATTATGGGGATTATGAACCGTATCATCAGAACCAGCAAGAGAATACAGGCCAGAAAATTATTTTCACATAACATTGTACTAATCGGCTTTATGGGAGCAGGTAAAAGTACCATATCAGAATTCCTGAGCACTATGTTTGCCATGAAGATAGTGGAAATGGATCAAGTAATTGCTGAACGGGAAGAAATGAGCATCCCAGATATATTTGCAACTTATGGGGAAGAGTACTTTAGAAACTTAGAGACCAAACTTCTGATTGAGCTTCAGGAAGAAAAGAACACCATTATTTCCTGTGGAGGCGGTGTGGCAATGCGCAAGGAAAATGTGGTAGAGATGAAGAAGAACGGAAAGGTTGTGCTTCTAACGGCACAACCGGAAACCATTTTAGAGAGGGTAAAGGATAGTGATGAAAGACCTCTTTTGAATGGAAATAAAAATATCGAGTTTATCCGGGAGCTGATTGGGAAAAGGCGTGAGAAGTATGAAGAGGCAGCAGATGTTATTCTTCATACAGACAATAAGACCATTATGGCAATTTGTGAAGAGCTGATTGAGAAGCTGACGGAATAGAGAAAAATAAGTGCGCTCCATTTGGAGGCACTTATTTTTCTATGCTCATACTTTGTATAAAATCAATAAATTGGTTGGTAACCGGAGAGTGATATTTTTCCTTCATATAAGCGAGATAGATAAAGCGCTGATAATTTTCCTCTTCCAATTGGCGGATTGTTACAGGAAAAGAGTTTAACATCGGAATTTCCGGCATAATAGCAAACCCAAAGCCTTCGGAAACCAAACCTGCAATTGAGGAATCTTCACCAATCTCATAGGCAATGTCAGGAACTATGTTTGCGGATTGGTAAAGCTCCTCGATAGTCGGGCGGAGACCACTTGATTTGGTAAAAGTAATAAGAGGTTCTTCCTTTAAATCATGAAGGCACAGTTTCTTTTTCTCACCAAGTGGATGGTTCTGGGGAAGTACCACGACGAGCTTTTCACGTATGAAGGGGACAAAGATGATATCGTCCCGTAATCGTTCTTTGGAGCAAAAAGCAACATCATAAAGTTCTGATTGAAGCCCTTTAATGATATCTGTAGAATTACCAACAGAAAATTGAAAAGAAACATCATAGTTGCTATTTTGTGTTAAAAAGTTTCGCACAAGCTTGGGTGCAAGAGAACTTCCTAAAGTATAGATATATGCGAGATTGATACTTCCGGAGTTTTCTCCTGCCATTGCCTGAATCTTACGTTTTCCGGCATCGAGTGACTGAACACAGTTCTTTGCATAATCAAGGAAAAGATAACCATATTTTGTCAGGGATATATTGCGTCCTTTTTTTTGGAATAGCTTCACCTGTAATTCATTTTCAATTGAGTGAATCGCATGGCTTAAATTGGGTTGACTGACACCCAATTGATCCGAAGCCTTTGTATAGTGTTCCAGCTCCGCTAAAGTAATGAAGTAATGCAAATGGTGTGTATTCATATTTTTATAGATAACCTTCTCTTTCTAATATGTTTAAAATATTTCGACCTTCATGAACACCTTCAATAATTCGTCTTGCCCGTACACTGTCTCCAATGTTGGAAAGAGTAACATCCTCACCGAAAGCAAGGGCAAGAGAATCATAAACTGGTGAGTATGCTTTCATACCCAAGCAGACAAAGCCATAATCAAAGTCTAAATCTTGTGTGGTACCATCAGGATTTTTTACAGAAAAGGCAGAGTCCTTAACCTCTAAGAGAGCGGTATTGGTCAGTTGCGTCACATTATTGTCTGTCATCATTGTTGTCATCTGTACTTTCGATACAGGATCCAAACCATTTCCAATGATTGGCATCATCTCAACGATGCTTACATCAGCCCCTCTTGGTGCAAAAAATTCTACCACATCAAGTCCTACTGCGCCGCCGCCGATTACCACGATCTTCTTTCCTGTCAGGTCATCACCATAGCAATCAATATTTTCAATCATATGGGTGATAGAAGCTACTTTTCCACCGGGCTGATTCATACGCTCATGGAGTCCCTTGATTGGCGGCAGAAGTGGCGTGGAGCCAGTTGCATTGACAATAATGTCAGGATGAAGATTTTGAATAAAGGATACAGTAGGCTCTGTTTCAGTAAATATACTTAGGTTCTTCAAATTCTTCGCTCTTTGAATCATATAGTTTGGAAAATCAGCCAAACGTTTCTTTTCCGGAATCTTCGAGATCTGAAGGGCAAGTCCGCCAAGTTCTTTTTCCTTTTCAATGAGGAAGGTCTGACAGCCAACCTCGGCAGCAGTACAAGCGGCTTCCAGTCCAGCAGTTCCACCACCAATAATCACAACGTTACAAGGTTTTGACACATTTTGCTTTTTGTATACTTCCCCAGAAAGTGTAGAGGGGTTTACAGTACAGCGAATGGGGCGGTTGTTTCCAATTCGATTACCGGCACATCCAATATTACAGGAAATACATTTACGTATCGTTGAGACATTTCCTTTAGCTGTTTTATTTACCCAGTCAGGATCGGCAATGAGTCCGCGTCCAATTCCGATTAAGTCCGCATCTCCTCGCGCAAGAATATCCTCAGCAGCCTTTGGATCACGAACATTCCCCATAGCCATGCAAGGCTTATTGAACTTTGCCTTTACGGCCTTCGCCATGTAAGAACGCCATCCATCTTCGTAGTAACTGGCGTCAATTTGTTTGTGTATCGATCCATTAAGCCCGGCAGATACATCAAATATATCTACCTCTTCACCGATAAATTCAAGGTACTTTAAGGTATCCTCCAGGGTGTTTCCACCGGCTAAAAATTCATCCGCACTGACACGCATGATAATGGGGAAGCCGGGACCGACTTGAGAGCGAACTTCTTCTACAACCATCTTTGCAAAGCGGGAACGATTTTCAATAGAACCACCAAATTCATCCTCTCTTTTATTGGTAAGAGGGGATAGAAATTGGCTGATTAAATAAGAGTGTCCAGCATGAATTTCCACAGAATCAAAACCGGCAATTTGAGCACGTCTCGCAGCCTGGCCATATTTTTTGACAATTTCCTGGATTTCCTCTTTCAGAAGAGGACGTGGGAGCTCGCCGCCGTCTTTAGAGGGAATGTTGGATGCAGATACTGGCTGCATCCCTGTTCGTGATGACATTGCAGATGCACCGGCATGGTTAATCTGTACAGCAATACAGGCGCCATGGTTGTGTACGCTTTCCGTAAGCTTATAGAGCTGAGGCAAAAAACTATCGTGATCAATACGAATCTGGGTGGTCCCATTTGAGCCTAGCGGATAATCGATGCCAATATTTTCAACGATAATCAGACCAGTGCCTCCTCTCGCCCGTAGTTCGTAGTAATGAATATGATCGTTGCTGATTTCGCCACTCTGAGACCCGTAATTCGTTCCCATAGGTGTCATGACGATTCTGTTTTTTAAGGTCATATTTCGAACTTGAAGGGGCTCAAAAATATGGCCAAAGTCTGATTTGTTCATTGTGTATCCTCCTAATTTACATTTTTTAACTTTGTTAATTTTATGTTAAAGGAAGAAAAACAATAAAACAAATTGGTAAATATAGGCAAATCCATAAATAAAATTTATGGATTTATTGAGCATTGTCCAGAATGTACTGTTTAAAAGCTTGAGCGGCAGGAGCAACGTAAGTGTTTTTTAAGGTGGCAATATAGAAGTTTCGTTCCCATACTGGAGAGATAAGAGGGATTGCTTTTATATCCATATGACTTAATAAGGGCATGTTGGGAATAACTGCGATTCCAAAACCATGGGATACAAATCCGGCAACCACTTGATCTTCTTCGATTTCATACGCAATCTCAGGAAAATGTCCAATACTGCGGAACAGTTTATCAATAATGGATCGAAGACCACTTCGCTTGCGAAAGAAAATATGTGGATAGGGAAGAGTTTCTTCTAAATGAATGCTTGTCTGGTCTGCAAGGGGATGGTTACTGGGAACAGCAACGACTAAATCCTGTTTTGAAAAGGGGGTAAAGTCGATGAGAGGTTCATTCTCCATTTTTGAACAGAGCACAAGGTCATAAACTCTATCTTTAAGTCCAGTTAACAAATCCGGGGTCAAACCATTATCACCGGATATGTGAAAGTCAATGTTTGAATTGGGATTCTGATCTAAAAAGCCCTTGATGAGTCGAGGGACTAAATCAGAGCCTAAAGTTCGAAGAAAGCCAATCTCAATCACACCTTCACCTTTTCCAACAAGCTTTAAATTGTTAATACTAGAATCTAATATGCGCAAAGATGCCTCTACCTCTAAGAGAAAGCTTCGTCCGCATTTTGTTAAAGCGATGTTTCGACCAGCTTTTTCGAATAGTTTTACACCCAATTCTTCTTCAATGGAAGAAATGGCATGGCTTAAGCTTGGTTGAGTTATCATTAGTTGTTCAGCGGCTTTTGTATAGTGTTCCAGATGAGCTAAAGCGACAAAGTAACGTAAATGATATAGGTTCATACGGGCTCCTTTCATAATATATTCTTAAAATTTGGTATGATTGTACCATGACCTATTAGAAAAATCTATGAATTCCGACAAGAATATCAATTTGTTTTTTATTTAACGACCCAATATAATTATTTTAATAACAAATGCAACAAGATTGGACGAATATTCGAAAAAAAATGTTCAATTTTTACAATGGAAGGAGAATTGATATGTCAAAAAAATATCCAATAACAATAAGTTCATGGACATTAGGAGATCAATGTAAATTTGAGGAGCGGGTAATAGCAGCGAAAGAAGCAGGTTTTGAAGGAATCGGATTAAGAGCAGAAACCTATGTGGATGCCTTGAATGAAGGATTGTTTGATGAAGATATCATGGAAATACTTAAAAAGCATGATATGAAGGTTACCGAGGTAGAGTATATTGTACAGTGGGCAGATGACAACAGAACATACGAACAAAAATACAAAGAGCAAATGTGTTTCCATATGTGTGAATTGTTTGGTGTTAACCATATCAATTGCGGGTTGATGGAAGACTATACAGTTGAACATACTGCACAGAAACTGAAAGAGTTATGCCAAAGAGCAGGTAAATATACAATTGGTGTAGAGCCAATGCCATACAGTGGAATCCCGAATATGAAAAAAGGATGGGATGTTGTGAAAATGGCAGATTGTGAAAATGCAAAATTGATTTTAGATACATGGCACTGGGTAAGAGCAAACCAACCGATAGATCTTGAGGTGATAAAAGACATACCTGCTGATAAAATTGTGTCCGTTCAGATTAATGACGTATGGGACAGAGCATATGCAGAAGCTATTTTGAGAGATGAGTCAATGCATGACCGCTTAGCACCAGGTACAGGAATTGGTTCCACTGCGCCGTTCTTAAAAATGATTAAGGAAAAAGGAATTGAGCCAAAGGCAGTAGGAGTTGAAGTAATCAGTGATGCTATTTTAGCAACTGGTGTAAAAGAGGCTGCAAAGCATAATTTTGAAAATGCGAAGAAAGTAATCAACGAAGTTTGGCCGGAATTGTTAGACGCATAGAAAGAGAAGTGAGGTAAGATTTATGAAATTTGAAAAAATGTATGAGTCGATTCAAATCGGACCAATGACGGTAAAGAACAGGTACGTTGTTCCCCCTATGGGAAACAATTTTGCCAATACAGATGGAACATTAAGTGATCAGTCTAAAGCTTACTATACAAAAAGAGCAAAAGGTGGATTTGGGCTTATTACGATAGAAGCAACTGTTGTTCACCCGGGGGCAAAGGGGGGACCAAGAAAACCTTGTCTTTATGACGATTCAACAATTGAAAGCTTTAAAAAAGTAATAGACTCTTGTCATAATGAAGGAGCAAAAATTTCCATTCAGTTACAGAATGCAGGTCCGGAAGGAAATGCAAAGAATGCAGGAGCCCCCATCAAGGCGGCATCTGCAATCCCTTCTGTAGCAGGAAAAGATACACCGGAAGCTTTGACAACAGAGGAGATATATGAATTAGCCAAAGGATACGGCGCCGCTGCAAAGCGTGCTATGCTCGCAGGAGCGGATGCAGTGGAAATCCATATGGCTCATGGATATTTAGTGAATACCTTCTTATCTCCAAGAACGAATAAAAGAGTGGATGAGTTTGGTGGAAATCTTGAAAATCGTTTAAGATTCCCGAAACTGATTATTGAAGAAATCAAAAAAGAAACCGAGGGGAAAATTGCAGTTCTTGCTCGTATTAATAGTACAGAGGATATCCTTGGCGGAATGGATGTTAATGATAATGCCACTTTAGCAGTCTGTCTGGAGTCTTATGGTATTGATGGACTTCATGTATCAAGAGCAGTACATATTAAAGACGAGTATATGTGGGCACCTACAGCAATTCATGCAGGATTTTCATCTGATTTAGTGAAGAAGATTAAGGACATGGTTTCTATACCAGTTATCACAGTTGGACGTCATACAGAGCCTTATTTTGCAGAAATGATGGTGCGAAAAGGAATGGCAGATCTTGTAGCATTTGGAAGACAGAGTCTTGCAGATCCTGAACTACCCAATAAGGCAAAAGAAGGACGGCTGGAAGATTTAAACCCATGTATTGCCTGTCTGCAGGGATGTGTGGCAAATATGTATAAAGGTGAACCAATTTGCTGTCTTGTAAATCCAGAGCTTGGACATGAGTCGGATGAGGTGACAAAAGCAGGGGAAGCAAAGAAGGTTATGGTTATTGGTGGTGGTGTTGCCGGATTATGTGCAGCATATACTGCAGCGGAAAAAGGTCACGATGTTACTTTGTATGAGGCATCAGATGTTTTAGGTGGAAATATGCGACTTGCAGCTTATCCTCCTGGAAAGGGAGATATCGCCAATATGATTCGCAGCTACATAAAAAGAGCAGAGAAGGCTGGCGTGAAAATATTAATGAATACAGAGGCAACTCTGGATACAGTAAAAGAGGAAAAACCAGATTCTGTCATTGTTTCTACTGGATCAAAGACATTAATTCTCCCAATAAAAGGAATTGAGGATCCGGCAATTATCCATGGCTCAGACCTTTTAGATGGAAAAACAGCAGCCGGAAAGAAGGTTCTTGTAGTTGGAGGCGGAATGGTTGGTTGTGAAACTGCGGCCTTCCTGGGAGAGCAAGAGCATGATGTGACAGTAATTGAGTTTAGAGATACCGTTGGAGCGGATGTAATTCACGAGCATAGGGTATTTCTGATGGAAGATTTTAAACAGTATGGCATTAATGAAATTACAGGTGCAAAGGTATGTGAGTTCTTCACAGATGGCGTAGCTTATGAGACCAGTGACGGAGTAAAGCATGAGACGAGAGGTTACGATTCAGTTGTGCTCTCTATGGGCTTTAGAAACTATAATCCATTTGCAGAAAAGCTAGAGGAAATGGGTGAAAATGTATTCGTTGTAGGGGATGCAACAAGGGCAAGAAGAGCCTTAGATGCGACGAAAGAAGCGTATGAAGCGGCAGTACAAATATAGAAAATGCGGGGAAATATAATTATGGAAAAGAGAATTACGGGAAGAACAGGTTTACTGGCATTGTTTGGAAGTCCGGTAGGCCACTCCGGATCACCAGCAATGTATAACTTTAGTTTTCAGCATGGAGGACTTGATTATGCTTATATGGCATTTGACATCAAAGAAGACCAGATGGAAGAGGCACTAAAGTCAGTTAAGCTTCTAAATATGAGAGGCTGTAATGTAACAATGCCTTGTAAAAACATCGCAGCAAAGCTTGTGGACGAGATTTCACCGGCAGCAAGAATTATTGGAGCCTGCAATACCATTGTGAATGACAATGGAACCCTGGTTGGACATATCACAGACGGAACCGGATTTGTACGAAATCTGGAAGAAGAGGGTGTGGACATAAAGGATAAAAAGCTTGTGGTTCTTGGTGCAGGCGGTGCCGGAACAGCACTTCAGGTTCAGTGTGCTTTAGATGGAGCAAAAGAGATTGCGATTTTTAATGTAAAGGATGCATTCTTTGAAAGAGCGTTGGATACCGCAAAGAAGATTGAAAAAGAAGCACCCAATTGTGTAGTGCATGTTTATGACATTGAGGACAAAGGATTGCTAGCAAAGGAAATTGAAAGTGCAGATATATTAGTGAACTCTACCATGATAGGTATGAAACCTTATCAAGACAGATCTCTGGTAGAAAAAGAATGGTTAAGAAAGGATTTGGTTGTGGCAGATACAATCTATAATCCGGAAAAAACAAAATTAATCCTGGAAGCTGAGGAAATAGGCTGTAAGGCAATCGGTGGAAAAGGAATGCTTTTGTGGCAGGGAGCGGCAGCTTATCAGCTTTATACCGGTCAGGAAATGCCAACAAAAGAATATCAGGAGTTTCAACGAAGCCAGATATAGAACAGAGTTAAAAGGAGAAGAGGAATGAAAGAGAAAAAGTATATATTATCATTAGTAGTAGTTTATCTGTGCTATTTTACCCATGGTATGCAGGCAATTATTCTACAGCAGAATAAGGCGAATTTCTTTACACAGTGGGGATATACAGATGAAGTATTAGGGGCTGCCGCTGTATCATTGGTGGTAACAGCTACCGGATTTGGTAAGCTTTTAACCGTATGGATTGGTGGAGAAATATCCGATAAAATCGGGCGTAAGGTTATGGCAGTTGCAGGTGGAGTTTTATACGTAATCTGTTTTGCATTACTTTATTTTTCCACAAGCTTTACCGCAGCTTGTGTGGCTGGGTTTTTAATGGGAGTTGCAACATCAGGTTTTTGGGATGCATCTTTATATCCAGCTGTTCAGGAAGCAGTACCGAAGTATTCGGGTTCCGCACTGGTTGGAATCAAGTTGTTTGTGTCTATATCCGGAATTATATATCCGCTATTGGTTGTGTATTTCGCAGACCAGGGCAATTGGAAAATCAATATTTTGATTCCACTTGTATTGTCAATTGTATGTGTTGTTGTGTCAGTAATTGCACGTTTTGCTTATGATGATGAGCTAAAGACTGTAGATAAAAAATCAGTAACGGATAAGAAGAAATTTGTGGATCCAGAGGTGGAGAAGGCAAAAGCAAGACAGCTTGTGCCTCCAAACACTATGGTACAGATTATTACAATGGCATATGGTTTCTTATGTATGTTTATTATGTTCGGTGCACAACAGTATACAAAGGCATTTGGTATGAATAGTCGTGGACTTTCGGAAATGCAGGCAGCAGGATTGACATCTATTTATACAGCAGGATCTATTGTTGCAGTTATCTTTTGGGCGATTATGATGGGAAAATTGAAATGGAATCCACTCAAGGTTGTTTTGATTGATTCGATTTTCACAGCAGTAGCCTTAGTGATTACATTATTGGTACAAAACGTTATGGTTGTTTATGTTGCCATTGCTCTCTTAGGCTTCTTTGCGGCAGGTGGAGCTCTTCAGACAGGATTGGGTGTACGACAGCTCTTTTGTCCTGGCCCAAAGGGGAGAAATACAGGAATCTATTATACATTTATGAGTCTGGCAAGTTGTTTCCTTCCCTACATTGTATCAGCAATGACAAAATCAATTGGAGAAGCAGCAGCAGTAAATACGATGATGGGATTGTTGTTAGCAGCAGCAGTAATCTGTATTCTTGCAATGAGCTATCTTGTGGTACAGCATAAGAA
The DNA here is from genome assembly GCF_024721305.1 of Aequitasia blattaphilus. GTDB lineage: Bacteria > Bacillota > Clostridia > Lachnospirales > Lachnospiraceae > Aequitasia > Aequitasia blattaphila. The sequence continues at coordinate 54,163 of NZ_JAMXOD010000001.1, forward strand.
AATGTACGGAGTAAGTGCTCTTAAGAAGGCAGAATAGTAAGAAATAATGTGGGGAGACTGTCGCAGGTACAATACCTTCGGCAGCTCTCTTTACTATTGAAGAAGAAATATACTTTTTTGTCTTTTTAAGTTAAAATAATAACAAAGTGATTTCAGGAGGTGGAACTTATAGTGAAAGTGATAAAATGGCTGGATAAGCATTTGGAGGAAGGAATATTACTGGTATTCTTAATATTAATGGTTGTAATAATGGGCATACAGGTAATTGCCAGATACCTTTTTTCGGCATCCTTATCATGGTCAGAGGAATTAACCCGCTATTTGTTTGTCTGCTCTGGATTTTTAAGTGCAAGCTATTGCATAAAACATAGTTTATCCATAAAAATTATACAGCTTATTGAATTATTACCGGAAAAGCTGATGCATATCTCTAAGCTCATCAGCTATACAATTCAAATGTTCTTCTTTGCTTATTTAACACCCTTTGCAGTTAAATTTGTAGTATCTGCCATTGAAAGTGGGCAAAGAACGGCTGCGATAGGTCTTCCTATGTGGATTGTGGAATCCTCTACAGTGCTTTGCTGTATTCTTTCCGTAATTAGATTGCTGCAAAAATGGGTGGAAAGAGTAAAATTAATGAAGGGTAGGTCGGGGAAATAATGTCATCAGGAATTGTAATGCTTTTATTTGTAGTTTGTTTATTAATTGCAATCCCCATTTCTACTTCTTTGGGAATTGCGTCTATATTACCAGGACTTTTTGATTCCTCATTTACGGCAAGTGCAACGTACGTTATCCGCTCAATGTTTGGAGGGCTGGACAGTTTTCCACTTTTAGCAGTGCCGATGTTTATTTTATCTGGACTTGTTATGGCAAGAGGAGGAATTTCAAAAAGACTATTTGATTTGTTTTCCTACTTTTTGGGAAAAAGAACAGCTGGATTGCCTTGCGCAGTAGTGGTAACCTGTCTGTTTTATGGGGCGATTTCCGGCTCAGGAATTGCCACAACGGCAGCAGTAGGAAGTATGACTATACCCATTCTGGTAAATCTGGGATATGATCGGAAGTTCTGTACAGCATTAGTAGCAGTAGCAGGAAGCTTAGGAATTATTATTCCGCCAAGTATTCCCTTTATTATGTATAGCATGTCCTCTAACGTATCGGTGAGTGATATTTTTATTGCAGGGATTATTCCAGGAGTTTTGATTGGTGGAATGCTCATGGTTTACACCTTTATTTATTGTAAGAAAAATGGTGAGGATAAGGAAAAGATTAATGAAGAAATTGGAAAGCTTCATGAAAAGGGATTATTTAGTATTTTCAAAAGCAGCTTTTGGGCATTGCTATCACCAGTAATTATCCTGGGATGTATTTATGCAGGGATTACTTCTCCTACAGAGGCAGCAGTTATTTCGGTAATCTATTCTTTAGTCATCAGTGTCTTTGTGTATAAATCCATCAAGCCGAAAGAAATCATGGGTATCTTTATTGAAGGACTGCGTACGTATGCTCCAATTCTTTTTATCTTGGCGGCATCAACTGCATTTTCAAGGGTATTGACTCTTATGCAGGTACCTCAAAGTATCAGTGGTTGGATTATGAGTCATTTTAACAGCTATGTTTTGATTATTTTGGTGATTAATGTATTTCTTCTTATTGTGGGTATGGTTATGGATACTACGCCAGCAATATTGATATTAACTCCCATTTTACTTCCTATTGTAGAAAGCTTTGGAATGGATCCCATTCATTTTGGAATTATGATGACGGTAAATTTAGCCATTGGTTTTGTTACGCCACCGATAGGTGTAAACCTGTTTGTCGCCAGCTCGATTACGGATATACCTGTAATGGAAATAGCAAAAAGAGCGATGCCGATTATTGGCTTTTTTATCCTTGCATTGCTTCTCATTGCTTTTATCCCAGAAATCAGCCTTGTTTTACTGAATTAGTTAAGGAGACTTTATGAATAGACGAAAAATAATTGGAATTCTAGGAGTGATTTCTCTGTTAGGAGGAATACTGATGGGATGCCAGAAAATAGGAGAAGCGGAAGAACAGCGCTACGCCTGGCCCCTAGCAACAGCCAGCACAGAGGATACCGTTACCCATGTATTTGCTACAACCTTTGCTGAGGAGGTAGAGCGTTTAAGTGATGGAGAGATGAAGATTACCGTGTATCCCCAAAGTACTTTAGGAGTGGACCGGGAGCTTTTAGAAAGCTGTAAGGATGGGGATATTCCTTTTATGGTACAATCACCAGCGACCCAGGTAACCTTTATGAAGGGGCTTTGTATCTTTGATACACCTTGTATCTTTGAAAATACAGAAGAAATCCGAGCGGCGATTGACCAGCCAGAGTTTCAGAGTCTGATACAAGATATTTATGTGGATTCAGGTTATCGTCTTTTGGGAATTTCGGATCAAAACTTTCGTGTAATGACCTCCAATAAACCATTTATAGGCATGGAAAGCTTTAAGGGGCAAAAAATCCGGACGATGGAGAACCCTTATCATCTTCAGTTTTGGAAAGAGGTAAAGGCAAATCCAACGCCCATGACCTTTAGTGAGGTATATATAGGGTTGCAGCAGGGTACAATTGATGCCCAGGAAAATGCATATACATTAATTGATAGTGCTAAAATATATGAACAGCAGACGTACTTAATTGAGACGGATGTTGTCCCAGATTATACAACCCTGATTATCAGCGAGGATTTTTTTCAAGAGCGAACGGAAGATGAGAAAGAAATTTTAATTGAAGCGGGGAGATTTGCCCAGGAAAAGACAAGAGAAGCTTCGGATGAAAGATGTGCGGCAAAGAAGGAAGAGCTGCAAGAAAAAGGAATGACTCTTGTACCTGTGGATGAGGAAACAAGGGAAGAAATGCGAGAGGCTAGCAAGCCAGTATATGAAAGCATTAAAAAGGTAGCAGGAGAAGAATTATTTCATTACTATACGGGTATGAATTAAATTGTTAAAAAAATAACCAAATGGGTAGTGCCTCTTACGTTTTGTGGATTATAATACATCTATAACGTAAGGGGGTGACCGTATGGAAATAGTAACTGTAGAGTGCCCTACATGTAGAAAGGTTCATGACGTAAACCCAAATACAGATTTCTTTTGTGTTGGATGCTACAATCATTTCTTTGTTTACAAAGAGGGCAAAACTGTTCAAGTAAATGACATACACAAAAATAGAAAATCACACCAATGAATGAAGGAAAAGAGAAACTCAAAAAATTTGGGTTTCTTTTTTTGCGTGAATAGGATACCATAAAAGCAAATATTGGAAGAGACGTTAATAAAAAGGAGTTCAAGATGAAGCGTTCAGAAATCAATAATGCATTAAAAGACATGGAAAAATTAGTGAAGGACAACGGGTTTAATCTTCCACCTTTTTGCAATTTTACTCCTCAGGAGTGGGAAGAAAAGGGAGAAGAGTATGATGAAGTAAGAGATAATATGCTGGGCTGGGATATTACGGACTATGGTGAAGGTCGTTTTGAGGAGCTATGCAGAAAAGTTGCTTATGCTAAAAGAAGGACAGCATTCTCCAATGCATTTTCACTGGGTAAAGAGTGAGGATATTATTAATAGAGGTGGTGGAACGCTGATTATCCATGTCTATAACGATAAAGACGGTGAATTAGATAATACGGATGTGTTAGTAAATTCAGACGGACGCTCTTACTACGTTCCAGCAGGAACAGGAGTAGAATTAAAGCCAGGAGAAAGTATTACTTTGTGGCCTCATCAATACCATGATTTTGATATTAAGCCTGGAACCGGTGATGTACTCATTGGTGAGGTTTCTATGTCCAATGACGATAATACAGATAATCGATTCTATGAAGAGCTGGGACGTTTTCCAACAATCGAAGAGGATGAGGAACCATACAGACTCCTTTGTAATGAATATCCCACAGGTAAGAAGTAGGTTTATTTTTAACCAAAGAGCAAAAGTTTATCTTTTGCTCTTTTTTAACATTTAGACTCATAAAAACAACAAAAATGTATAACACATACAAAAGAAAATGGATATAATGACTCATATAAGACATAAGTGCACAAATGTTTTTGGATTTGGAAACTGATTTTAAACAATATACACAAAACGGAGGCATCGTATGAGAAAGAGAATTATATCAATGATATTAGTTTTAACATTGTTACTGTTAACCGTTGTAGGATGTACAAATTCAAAAGATACGAAAACGGGAGAGACATCCACCAAAAAGAAAAGTATTACTCTTGCGATATGGGATAAAGTTCAGGAGCCTGGAATTCGTAAAATATGTGATGATTTCACAGAAAAAACAGGCATTAAAGTGGATATTCAGATTACGCCTTGGGATCAGTACTGGACAATGCTAGAGGCTGGGGCTACAGGCGGTTCTTTGCCAGATGTTTTCTGGATGCATGTACGGGAAATAGAAAAATATGCAAGGGCAGACATGCTTTTAGATTTGTCATCGCGAATTGAACAAAGTAGTGAAATTTCTTTGGACAACTATTTTGAAGATGTAACAGCAGTGTATCAGTATGATGGAAAACAATATGCAATACCAAAGGATATAGATACTATAGCACTTTGGTATAATAAAACACATTTTGATGAGGCAGGTATTTCTTATCCAGATGATACATGGACATGGGAAGATTTAAAAACAGCAGCGGAAACATTGTCTAATGACGAGCATAAAGGATTTGGATCTCGAATAAAGAACTATCAAGAAAGCTGGTATAACCTAGTGTATGGAAATGGTGGATTTATTATTAATGAGGGTAAAACAAAGTCGGGATTTGACGATCCGAAGACGGTAGAATCCATTGAATATTTTGTAAACCTTGTAAAAGATGGATCATCACCAGACAATACAGTTACAGCAGAAACGGACTTAATTGCACTATTTGAATCTGGGGCAATATCTATGTCATTGATGGGGTCATGGACAGCAGGAGAACTTACTGGAAATGACTACGTAAAGGAAAATTGCGCAGTAGCATCTATTCCTATGACTGAGGATGGAACAAGAGTTTCCATTTACAATGGCTTAGGCTACGCGGCGGCAGAAAATACGGAGAATGAAGAGGAAGCTTGGGCTCTGATCGAATATCTTGGCTCAAAAGAAGCACAGGAAAAACAGGCTGAATATGGGGTGACACTTTCTGCATATCAAGGAGCGTCAGAAAAATGGGCAAGCCATGCAGAGGGATTTGATCTTTCACCTTATATTGATGTTATGGAAGATACTTTAGTTTTTTACCCTCATTCTACGAACACAACAGCTTGGGAAGATATGGCAATGGAATCTTTAGTAGAAGCTTGGAATGGAACGAAGAGTACAAAGGATGTTTGTGCAGAAATTGCAGGAAAAATGAATACTTTACTTGAGGAAGAATAAATGAAAAAAGCGAATCGGAACGAATTTATATGGGGATGGCTATTTATATTACCTACGATGATAGGGCTCCTAGTGCTTAATATCATACCGATTTTTCAAACCATTTATCAAAGTTTTTTTAAGACAGGTGATTTTGGAAAAGGAAATATATTTATCGGATTAGATAATTATAGCAGATTGATACAGGATGATGCTGTATGGCAATCATTGATTAATACAATCAAATATGCAGTTATTGAAGTTCCTTTTTCTGTAATTATAGGCCTGCTTGCAGCAGTGTTGCTAAACCGTAAGATGAGAGGGCGTACAGTATTTAGAACAATCTTCTTTCTCCCTATGGTTATGGCACCAGCGGCAGTTGCAATGGTGTGGAGGTGGATGTATAATTCGAAATTTGGTTTACTGAATTTTTTGCTAGGTAAGATAGGACTTGGTCCAGTGAATTGGATTTCTGATCCGAAAATCGCAATTATATCTATTGCTGTAGTTGGAATATGGTCTGTTATTGGATACAATATGATTTTATTTTTAGCAGGTTTACAGGAAATCCCACGAGATTATTATGAGGCGGCTGAAATCGATGGGGCAAGCCCTGTTCGTCAATTTTTTCAGATTACTATTCCGCTGATTTCACCAACCATGTTTTTCGTCTGTATTACAAGGGTGATTGCTGCATTTCAAATTTTTGATTTGGTTTTTATGATGATGGATACAACAAATTCAGCACTACCAAAGGCACAGACTCTTTCGTATCTCTTTTATAAGTATTCGTTTATGCAAAATAATAAGGGATATGGGTCTGCGATTGTAATCTTGCTTCTGGCACTTATATTGGTGATTACCTTTGTACAGATGAAGATTGAAAAGCATGTTAATTATGAGTAGAAAAGGGTGAGAACAATGAAAGATTCAAAAAAAAGAACGAAGATATTGATTTATCTCATTATGTGTATTGGTGCTGTGGTTATGATTGTTCCTTTTATTTGGATGATATTAACGGCGTTTAAAACGCCTACAGAAGCCACCAGCTTAAATCCTTTTGTGTTTTTTCCAAGGAAGTGGAAACTAGATGCTTTTATAGATGCATGGTCAAAGATGGATTTTATCAAACTATACTTAAATACGATTTTGATGATTGTTGGAAGAGTAATCTGTGCAGTAGTGACAGCGACAATGGCTGGATATGCTTTTGGACGACTGAACTTTAAAGGTAAGAATTTTGCATTTTCACTGGTTTTGTTTCAGATGATGGTTCCACCCCAGATTTTTATTATTCCTCAGTATTTAATCGTGAATAAGCTAGGGTTATTGAACACAACATTTTCGCTAGTGTTTCCAGGTTTAGTATCTGCGTTCGGAACATTTTTGCTACGTCAATCTTTTAAAAGCCTTCCGAAAGACTTAGAAGAGGCAGCTAGACTAGATGGATGTAATATAGGGCAGACATTCTTACACATTATGATGCCACTTGCAAAATCGAATATGGTTGCACTAGGAATATTTACAGCAATCTTTGCTTACAAGGATTTGATGTGGCCGCTGGTTGCAAATACAGAACAATCCTCTATGCCACTATCCAGTGCATTGGCAAAGCTACAGGGACAATTTCAAGCGAACTACCCACAATTGATGGCAGCTGCACTAATCTCATGTATTCTTATCGTTGTAATCTATTTAATTTTTCAACGACAGTTTATTGAAGGGATTGCAACATCTGGTGGAAAACTATAAATAATATTTGGAGGTATGTAACACGATGATTAAAATTACTTTTATTGGTGCAGGAAGCACAGTATTTGCAAGGAATGTTTTAGGAGATTGTATGTGTACTCCAGCACTAAGAGAAAGCGAGATTGCACTTTATGATATTGATAAAGGAAGACTGGAAGATTCGGAAACCATTCTAAATGCAATCAATCAAAATATAAATAGCAATAGGGCAAAGATAAAAACATATTTAGGGGTTGAAAATCGGAAAGATGCCCTCAAGAATGCAGATTTTGTGGTTAATGCAATACAGGTAGGTGGATATTCACCAAGTACGATTATTGATTTCGAGATTCCAAAGAAATATGGTGTAAACCAAACAATCGCTGATACTTTAGGGATTGGAGGGATTATGAGAGGGCTTCGCACGATTCCTGTTTTGAGGGATATTGCAAGAGAGATGGAGGAGGTGTGCCCTGAAGCGCTATTTTTGAATTATACAAATCCAATGTCAATTTTAACTGGATACATGCAGAGATATACAAAAATCAAAACAGTTGGTTTATGTCATAGTGTACAAAAATGTACAGAAGAATTATTTACAAACTTGGACATTAAAGACCAGCTAGAGGGACATACAGAATTCATTGCAGGAATAAATCACATGGCATGGCTTCTTGATATTAAGAATAAAGAAGGAAAAGATATGTACCCGATGATTCGAAAGATGGCAAAAGCAAAAAATGAACAAGAGAAACATGATGATATGGTTAGATTCGAGTATATCAATAATTTTGGTTACTATTGTACTGAGTCTAGTGAGCATAATGCGGAATACAATAATTTCTTCATTAAAAAGCAATACCCAGAATTGATTGAAAAATATAATATTCCTTTAGATGAATACCCAAGACGATGTGAAAAACAAATTGCGGAGTGGGAAGAAGAAAAAGCGGGTATTTTAAAAAATGGAGAAATTACCCATGAAAGATCTCATGAATATGCTTCCTATATCATGGAAGCGATTGTAACAAATAAACCCTATAAAATCGGGGGAAATGTAATGAATACAGGGCTGATTACCAATTTGGTAAGCGATGCTTGTGTGGAGGTGCCATGCTTAGTGGATGGGAGCGGTGTTACACCTTGTTATGTAGGAGAGCTTCCAACTCAACTGGCAGCAATGAATATGACCAATATTAATGTGCAGCTTTTGACAATTCAAGCGGCAGTAACGAAGGATCGAAATTATATTTATCAAGCAGCTATGCTGGATCCTCACACTTCTTCAGAACTTACTATTGAAGAGACGAAAAGAATGTGTGATGAATTGATTGAAGCACATGGAGAGTATATGGTGGATTACCAATAAGTATAGAGATAAAGAGGAAGCGTTGTGCTTCCTCTTTATTTGAACGTGTGCTTTTCTTTGTGGACATCCAGTTGCTTTTTGTTTTGTGTCCATACTTTTTTGCGATAATCTCGAGGTGATATCCCTTGCCTTTGCTTAAAAGCTTTAGAAAAAACCAGAGGATTTTTATATCCGCAGGACGAGGCGATATTTTCAATCGATAAATCAGACAAACTCAACATATCCATCCCTCGGTCAAGACGAAAATCCGAAAGATATTTTTGTGGTGATATTCCCAGCTCTTTCTTAAAGAGAGTACATAGGTAGCTTCTGTTTATGCAGACAAAGTCGGCAACATTTTGTACAGTGATTTCATGCACATAGTTATTACCAATATATTCTAGCGCCTTTTTGATATAGAAGGTTTGTTTTTCGTTAGGCTTGTAAGGCAACTCTACGGTTAATTCTTTTGCAAGGTAACCAAGAAATTGATAAAAATAGCCTTGTAAAAAGTAGTCATGGTATTCGCCAATTTTACTATGATTGAGCATTTCTACAATAAGAGATTTGAGTTCAGTGCCATAGCTTGTTTTGAAAATAGGGTGCCCCATATTGATGCCTAATTTTTGCAGATATTCAGGACATTTCGTTCCATTAAATCCAATCCAAATGTAGGACCAAGGATTCTGTGAGGAAGCCTCATAATAGGTGCGTACATGGGGTTCAATTAAAAATCCTTGCCCTTTTTGCAGATGATACACTTTTTTATCTACATGAAAAGTGCCTTCTCCCTCTAAGATTACATGTAGGACGTATCCTGTTCGTGCGGCAGGACCAAAGCTATGACTAGGAGAGCACTCGCCATATCCACAAAAACACAAATAAAATTCCTGATGTTTATTTTCACTTTCGTTTAATTGAAGAACATATGCATTTTCCATAGAAGGAATCCTCCTGAATTTTTTAATATGTCATAGGGAAAAACCCTCTAATATCCATGATCAAAATGTTCCCAGTCACCACTTTCGTTCCGAATAAGAACCCAACTCCAATCACTGTAAGTTGAATTTGGGTTAAAACCATCTCCAGCAAAGGAATTAACATCAAAGGATGATAATATTACGATTACTTCAGCACTATCCCAATCTTTATATTCATCGAGGTAGGTATCTCCGGGGTAATAAAGTTCTGTTAGTGTACAGCCACCAAATTCACTATGAAAATAGTCTTTTATTGTTTGAAAGGCTGATTCAATTTCAGCATTTGAATATATTTTAGAGGGGTTACCATCAGAAATTTGAACATTGTGAATATTTCCTCTACTATTTTTTAAAATAAATACAGTAAACAATAACGTAACGAAAGCTATAATAATAAGTACTTTTTTGAGCAATTTGCGGGACCTCCAACATATTTAGAATTGAGTGCGCAGAATACTAATGACAAGGACAATCAACCAAATGATCGTTTACCATCCCAATTGCTTGCATATACGCATAGATAATCGTGCTTCCCACAAAGTTGAATCCCCGCTTCTTTAGGTCCTTACTAATCTCATCAGAGAGAGGTGTATTTGCTGGAACCTCTTCAGGTGTCTTGAAATGATTAATGATGGGTTTGCCGTCTACAAAGCCCCAAAGGTACGCATCAAAGCTGCCAAATTCTTCGACAACAGGAAAAAAAGCTTTTGCGTTTTGTATCGCCGAGCGAATTTTCCTCTGGTTTCGAATGATGCCAGCATTTTCCATTAAGCTCTTCACTTTTTCTTCGTCATAGTCAGCAATTATCTTTGGATCGAAATAATCATATGCCTCGTCGAAAGCTTTTATCTTTTTTAAAATCGTAACCCAGCTTAGGCCAGCCTGCTGACCCTCTAAAATAAGCATGCGGAAAAGCTGCCGATCATTATGCTCGGGCCTTCCCCATACCGTATTGTGATATTCCATTTCTAGCTCACTTTGCAGTGCCCAGTCACAGACTCTTTCGATGTGTTTCATCTATCCTCTTTCCTTCCATCTGGCAAACATTTGCTCGTTTAATCTGATGACTTCTATATCATCAATGCTTTCCACGAAATTATAGAATTGCGTATATCCGTAGTCTTTTACCTTAAAGCCTTTAAATTCCTCGCGAAGATCCCGTCCCAGAGTTCCAAGAGAGACTCCTTTCTTTGGAGCTTGTTTAACATAATTCTTAACGAATTGACGAACCTTATGCTTTTCGTCTTCATTTTCCCGGATTTCTACGAATACGTGATTGTTATTCTTTGTACTAAGATGAAGCTTAGGCATAGTTTCTAAAAATTTCGAGAGTAAGCTATACCCATAGCGTCTAACGTCAAAGTCAGGATAAAGCTTAACAAGACGATTCCCTACCTCTGCTAAGCCTGTTTTCTTATTGTTGTTTTGGTTTTCGGAGATAATCTGTATGATATCACTTTCAATCTTCTTTTTCCCGATAATGGTGATGTCTCCATTCCGTGTATCGTTATGATTTTCAGCTTCTTCCTCATCATCTCCCATAAGGGTTTCCAGAACTGTAAAAATATCACAAGCACTTCGCAGAGCCTGTGGTGTTTTCGCTTCACCTATTCCAATGACCATCATGCCACCTTCCCGCAGGCGTTCGGCCAGTTTTGTAAAGTCGCTGTCACTGGATACAAGGCAAAAGCCCTCCACCTGTCCGGTATAAAGCATATCCATTGCATCGATAATCATTGCGGCATCAGATGCATTCTTACCCTCTACGTAGCGGAACTGTTGAACTGGTGTGATGGAATTTTCCAGTATGTTATTTTTCCAGCCGGCGCGACTGGTATTGGTCCAGTCTCCATATATTCTTTTATACGTTACTTTTCCGTATTTGGACATTTCTGTCAAAATAGGCTTTATATATTTGGGTGATATATTTTCTGCATCAATAAGCAATGAAAATCTCGGTTCCATAGGCATACCTTTATCTTTCGTTTCTTTTTACTATAACATATTTTACTTCAATTATGGAATGCTTGGTGTTATCTTATTGCTTTCTTTGACCGATAATCATTATAGAAAGTAAATTTATGTTTGGGAGGGGCTTATGAATATTAGTAAAAGGATTTTACTGCCAACAATTTCGGTAGTTATTGGAGCGATTATCATTGTTCTAGGTGTGGTGATAGGAGTTTTTTCGAATTATTCCAAAAAGGTTTTGATGGAGGATGTTAAAACGTATTCATCTATTTTGGAAAATGAGTTTGCTGGGTTATGGGAAGGCTCAAAAGCTAGTGCTGTTATGATTGCAGGGGACGATAAAGTTCAGGAGGCACTACTGGCCGGGGATAAACAAGGGCTAATGGATCGGGTTACCGCTCTTGATAAAGAGGCAGAGATTGACTTTGTAACAGTAATGGATAGAGAAGGCAATGTGGTATTACGAAGCCACAATCCAGATAAATCCGGTGATAGTCTTGCAAAGCAGGAGAATACAAAGAAAGCATTAGCAGGTGAGACTTATACAACGGTAGAAAAGGGGAACGAAATTGCCTTATCCATACGTACTGGCACACCGATTAAAAGTGAAGATGGGAAAGTGATTGGTGTAGTATCTGCGGGATTTCGCCTAGATACCTTTGATTTTGTGGATTCAATGAAGGAATTGATGAATGCAGAGTTTACGGTGTTTAGTGAAAACGAGAGACTCTCGACTACAGTAATGGATGAGAACGGAGAGCGGGCTATTGGAACTCAGGCAGCGGAAGAAGTAAGTGCTCAGGTACTTGCTGGACAAACTTTTGAAGGAAAAACAGAGGTACTGGGAAAAAATGCCTTTGTCAAATATACTCCACTGAAAAATGCTGAAGGTGCGGTAATCGGTATGCTGTTTGTAGGGGAATACACCTCGGAAAGTATGGCGGCTATTCTGAGTATGCTTTGGATAGCAATTCTTGTAGCAATTATTTTAGTAGGAGTAGCATTTGTACTAATACGAAGAACATCAAGGAAGATTTCTACCCCAATAAAGCGCATGGTTGATGCAGCAGAGGAGTTAGCAGAAGGTGCTGTCGATCTTAGTGTGGAACCAGGGACTAACCTTTTAGAGATTACCGAGTTATCCAGAGCATTTAATGAGATGATTGTTGCTTTTAAAAATCAATCTGTGGCACTTCAGGAAATTTCAGAGGGAGATTATTCCATTGATATGGAGCTGGCCTCAGAAAAAGATATCGTGGGGAAAGCAGTGGTGCAAATCTTGGAGAATAATAATAGTCTGGTTCACGACATCAGAAATTCGGCTAATCGGGTATCTAATGGTGCCCAGCATTTGGCTCAAGGTGCTCAGGAGCTAGCCAGTGGTTCTACTGAGCAAGCAGCGGCAGTAGAGCAAATTTCAGCGTCTGTTCAGCAGGTTCTATCTCAGGCAGAAGAAAGTGCAGGTGAGGCAGGGCAAGCTTATGATGAAATTCAGAAAGTTGTGGAAAATGTAAATGTAAGCATTGAGTCGATGGGAGAAATGACTCGGGCTATGGGGGAAATTAATAAAAGCTCCAGAGATATTGAAAAAGTAATCAAGGTGATTGATGATATAGCGTTTCAGACAAATATTTTAGCTTTGAATGCTGCGGCAGAAGCAGCTCGGGCAGGTAGTGCAGGAAAAGGGTTTGCAGTAGTGGCCAATGAGGTGAGAAATTTGGCAAGTAAAAGTGCTGAAGCCGCCAGAGAGACATCAGAGTTGATTAAGGCGAGTTTAGATAAGGTAGTAGAAGGAACTGAGTTTACGGAAAAAACAAGTGAGAGCCTGCAGCAGGTGGCAGAAATTTCAAATAGTAGTGCAGAGGCTATTAGTAAAATTAATGAAATGTCTCAAGCACAGAAAGCTGCTATCACAGAAATCAGCAGCAGTGTAGAGCAGATTGCTACGGTTACTCAGGCCAATTCTGCCACTTCGGAAGAGGCGGCAGCATCATCTGAGGAAATGGCTACCCAGGCACGCAAACTTAATCGAATTGTAGACAAATTCAAACTGCGAGAGAAAAGCGGTGATTTGATCTATTATGATCGAGAAAAAAGAGCAAGATAGAATGAAAGAGATTGGTATGGATATTTCCCAATACCAATCTCAAAAAAAACGTCAAAAAAGTTCAATAAAGCCTTGCAATTTCCTGAGGCATATAATATAATATTCCTTGCGTTACATTTTATGCGCGATTAGCTCAGTTGGTAGAGCACCTGACTCTTAATCAGGGTGTCTGGGGTTCGAGCCCCCAATCGCGTATTTATAAGTACTGTTTTTGAGACTGGAATGAGCTCGGGGGCGGTGCTTTTTTTGTGCAAAAACTCAAGCAGTGCAAAGCATTTCTGAGTTGCACTGCTTGGGAGATTGTACAATCTACAACTTCATTTCTTCTCGAACTTCTTTAAAGCACTTCACAACAAAATCAATATCCTCTTTCGTATGAGAAGCACATACTTGAGTACGAATTCTTGCTTTTCCCTTTGGAACCACAGGATAGGAGAAAGCCACAACGTAGACATTTTTCTCCATCATACGTTTTGCAAATTCAGCAGTAGTCTTTTCATCATAAAGCATTACTGGAACACAAGGATGAGTTCCGGGGATAATATCGAAATTATTTTCCACAAGAAGCTTTCGATAATAAGCAGTGATTTCCTCTAAATGATCACGAAGAGAGGTATCCTCACTAAGCATGTCCAAAAGCTCGATGCTGGCACCTGCAATAGCAGGGGCAAGTGAGTTGGAAAATAGGTAAGGACGGCTTCTTTGACGCAATAAATCAATAATCTCTTTTCGACCAGAGGTGTATCCACCAGAAGCACCACCTAGTGCCTTGCCAAGAGTGCCAGTAATAATGTCTACACGACCTTCAACATTACAGTATTCAGGTGTGCCTCGGCCGTTCTTGCCGATAAAGCCAACAGCATGGCTGTCGTCAACAAGAACTAAGGCATTATACTGATCAGCTAAATCACATACGCCTTGCAGGTTACAAATAATACCATCCATAGAGAATACACCATCGGTAGCAATAAGTTTTATTCGTGCTCCATCAGCATCAGCAGCCTTTAGCTGCGCTTCCAAGTCTTCCATATTATTGTTTTTATAGCGATATCTTTTTGCCTTTGAAAGACGGATTCCGTCGATAATTGAGGCATGGTTTAATTCGTCGCTGATTACCGCATCTTCTGGACCAAGGATGGTTTCAAAGAGACCACCGTTTGCATCGAAGCAGGAGGAATATAAGATAGTATCCTCTGTATGTAAGAAATCAGACAGTTTCTTTTCGAGAGTTTTATGTATATCCTGTGTACCACAGATAAAACGTACAGAGGCTACACCGTAGCCTCGCTCATCATAAGTTGCTTTAGCAGCAGCAATGAGTCTTTTATTATTGCCAAGACCGAGATAGTTGTTAGCACACATATTTAAAACCTCTCGACCATCTGTTAAGGTGACCTTGGCATCTTGAGCAGAGGCAATGGGAACTTCGCCTTTAAAAAGGCCGGCTTCTTTTATAGCTGCTACTTCACTAGCATAAAAGTCCAGTGTATCTTTCTTTGTAAACATTTTTATATCCTCCATATCTATTAGTTAATATTTTCCCAGTTTAAAATTACTTTTCCAGCTTGGCCGGAAACCATAGCATCAAAGCCTTTTTGGTAGTCTTGGATATCAAAGCGGTGGGTGATAATTGGAGAAATATCCAAGCCAGCCTGAATCATTGTCGACATCTTATACCAGGTATCCCACACCTTTCTTCCGTATATGCCACGGAGAACTAAGCCGTTGAAGATCACAGTTTCCAAATCGATTTGCGAATCCTTTGGTTGAAGTCCCAGCAGAGAAATGTGTCCACCGTGCTTCATATGATGAATCATATCTGAAAGTCCTCCTGGATTTCCAGACATTTCTAAGCCCACATCAAAGCCTTCAGCCATTCCGATTTTTTTCATCACATCATCCAAGCGCTCTTCTTTGAGGTTTATTGTGTGTGTTGCCCCTAGTTTCTTTGCCAAATCTAAACGATATGGATTGAAATCAGTAACGACAACATGCCTTGCCCCAGCAAATTTTGCAATCGCAGCAGCCATACAACCAATAGGACCAGCACCAGTAATTAGCACATCCTCACCAATCAAATCATAATAAAGTGCGGAATGAGTAGCATTTCCAAAGGGATCAAAAATAGAATAGAGTTCCTCGGGAATATTTGGGTTACATGGCCATACATTTACATGAGGGATAACCAGATATTCAGCAAAGGCACCATTGCGATTTACACCGACACCCTTAGCATCTCTGCAGTTTTCTTTATGCCCTTCCAGACAGTTTCGGCATTTGCCACAAGTGATATGACCCTCCCCAGAGACCAAATCTCCTGGCTTATAGCCTCGAACGCCAGCACCGACTTCTACAACTTCCCCTACGTATTCATGTCCGGCAGTTAAGCCAATTGGAATAGTGTCTTGTGCCCATTGGTTCCACTCATAAATGTGGACATCTGTTCCACAAATAGCAGTTTTGTGAATTTTAATTTTCACATCATTGGGTCCGACTTCGGGAATTGGTACGCGCTTCATCCATAGACCGACCTCGGGCTTTTCTTTTACAAGAGCCCACATTTGACCATCGTCATTTTGCATATTCATTCAATTTACCTCCTCTAATGATACATACTTAGACCTATTATAGTACGTAAAATTGTCGAATTCAATAAAGAGAGTGTGCTATTTCCACAAAAAACTAAAAATAATTTAGGTAATATCATTAAATTTTAGAAAAAAGATGAAAAGTACTTGAAATAATACATAAAGAAGAGTAATATTTGCTCAAAGATGATAAAAATAGGCAAAAAACATAGTATTTAGACAAAAAAGCAAATTATAAGTTCAAAAAAGTCCTATTTAAAAAGGGAGGAAAGTATGAAACAGAAACAAAAAATCAAAAAAAGCACTGCACTATTGCTGGCAGGAGTGCTGGCAATAAGTACAGCAATTGCAGCGATAGGAGCAACTTTAGCAGCAAAACCCATTAACTGGACAGCTACTGCACCAGAAGGAATGCCCACGAATGAGAGATATCATGTAGATGCGGCAGGTATTAAGGATAACAAGAAAAAGCAATTATCCTTTGGGGCATCAAGTTCTCATACTTGGGGAAGCAGTAACATCGGAATTGCACGGGTAAAAGAAAGTACAGGGAGTAAGGCTACTTATTTGGCGGCAAAACCAGGAATTTTTATTGCCTATAGAAGCACCGAAGAAGGACAATTGGGAAGTACCACAGCCATGGTCTATGATTCCACAAAGCCTTATACCTATAGTATTTCTAAAAACCACTCGGTGATTCAGTCAGTTGGAAAAACGGATCAAATTCCAATTACCATGAAGGATATGAATGGTGCAAAGCTTGTTGATGCTGTTACCTGGTCTTCAGATGATACGGATATAGCAACAGTGACGGAAACTACGGGAGAGATTACTGCAGTAGGTGAAGGCTTAGCAAATATTCGTGGAAGTTTTGTGGATTGCTATGGACAGAGTAGAGAAATACACTATTTAGTATCCGTGAACAAACCAGTAGCGGATTTATTTGCAAGGAGAATTATATTAAAGCTGTCGAATGGGATGGAAATTGAAAGTGGAGATAAGGAGAATGTGGCAGCGGCTACGGATATTAACTTAGAAGATAGAAATCCGGCAAGTATGTTAGTTGAAGTAGGCAAAAGCCAGGAAGCACCGGAAGTCACAGTAATGCCAGAAAGTGCAGAGAACAAAAAGGTAGCATGGGAGAGTTCAAAAAGTAATATTGCTGAGGTGGATTCTGCTACTGGAGAAGTGACAGGTGTAGAGAGTGGAGTAGCAGTTATTACTGCAACAGTTGAAAATAAAGATGGAAGTAGGATAACCGCTTCTTATCCTGTATATGTTCATCGACCTGTAACGAAAATTACATTGGGGAATCCAGAAAGTTCAACGATAATTCCGGGAGGTCTCCAGAGAGGACCGACGGTAAGTATAACACCAGAAAATGCAACAAACCGTCAGATAGTATGGAGCAGTTCGGACAGTGAATCGGTAAAAGTCCTTAAAGACTGGGGAGATATAGAGGGCTGTGGAGCAGGAACTGGGTCAGCAAGGATTACCGCAACAATCACCAATCTGGATGGAAGTAAGGTGGAGGCTTCCTATGAGATGAGTTGTCCTGTATTGGCAACTGGTATGACATTAGGGGATCAAGAAAAGAAGGTATTAAGTGCAGGCGAAAAAATGAATGCACCAAGTATTAAAATTAGTCCAGAGAGTGCAGGAAATCAGCAGGTGGTCTGGAGTAGTTCAGAAAGTCGAGCTGCAATTGTAGATGAGGCTACAGGAGAAGTAACGGCATTAGAGGTAACGGATAAAAGTATAGATAGAGCAGTTAAAATTACGGCGACACTTACCAATGCAGGAGGAAGTCCGATAATAGAGTCTTACTGGATATATGTGCGTTAAAGTAGAGGAGTCATAGTATGAAAATATCAATACAAAAAAGAGTCCTATTTTGTATAACAATGGTATGTCTTTTTATTGTATTTAGTCTAACCGTTTATGGAAAGGAAGAAGATGTAGGTACAGGAATAACGGAAATCAGCTATGAAAAGCAATATAATGACGTATACATATTGTCGGTATCTGTTTTTGGAGAAGGTGCATTACACGATGGGAGCGGTACAATCAAGGAGCAGGTTAGTAAGTATGAGATAAGAGTGGATGAATCTAAAACGCTAAAGATTGTGCCCTCTAAAGGGTATCAGCTTGATCAAGTCATTTTAAATGATACGAATATTACAGATAAGGTTAAGGATGAGTCAATCACAATCTATGGGGAAACATTCAATCAAGAGCTAAAGGTGTATTTTGTTAAAGCAGCGGATAGTCCCATCATTCGCGCGTCATTAAACAGCGACAATTCAATTAAGACAGGAGATGCAGCCAGATTAGAGCTATTCGTTATTAGTTTTTTGATTTCAATCTTTACAATTTTATGTATTGTAAAAAGTGGGAAAAGCAGATGTGACGAAGAAAGGAATCAAAATGATTAAAAGCAATAAGATAAAACTACAATTATTGCTAGTTTTTATAGTAATTATAATGGTTTGGTTGATATCTAATCAGAATCAGAAGCCCAATATTGATTCATCTATTCAGGACTATGTTGCAGAGCTAAAGAGACCTGAAAACTTAGAGGAAACAAAGATACTTATACCAGCGATTACGAATATGGTTATGGATGCGGATAGTGATGTGTTGAGTGGAACAACATTGTTTAACCCTGCTGGAAATCCATGTTATTTCCAATTTACAATTGTATTAGAGGATGGAATAACGATTTTTGAAAGTCAATTAGTACCACCAGGCAAAGGAATAAGTGAAGCAAAGCTCAATAGAATAATAAAAGAAGGAACGTATGACGTCATAATCAGAATTACATCATATGATTTGAATGATCACGAGAATGAATTTAATGGTGGAGAAATCAAAAGTGTACTTAGGGCATTAGGATAGTGAGGTGAAGCGTAAGTGGAGAAAAGATTAAAAATAAAAAAGAGTAATTCATGTGCCATCATTTTACTTACAATATGTCTGGCAATTCAGTCGACCATGTTTGGCATTAGTGTAAAGGCGGAAGGGGAAGAATCACCACCGATACCACCATATACTGTTGTATACAATGAGGAGTTGAACAGTGTGAGCATCAACTTTGATTTAGAAACAATAGACCAAGAGAAATATGAGATTGCAAAACTGGTGACCGAAGGAGAGCAAAGGATATTATATGACCGAGAAGCAGATATACAAGACCTAGCCTATGAGGTAACCACGAATGGTGAGTATGAGTTTGCTCTGTACTATAAAGAAAAAGAACAACCAGTCGAGGGGGAGCAAATTATAACCGAAGAAGAGGAAACAGAAAGAGAAACAGAAGAAAATGATACACAACAAACGCTTTTTACAATTGTAGTTGAGCAAATAAAAGATGAAGAAGGGGTAAATGTGTCAGAAGGAGGGGAGGTTCCTTTTCAGAATATTGAGCCAATACAACCCACTTTGAATGAAGAAAAACCTACCACACAAATTAATTTGACTGGTCAGTTTGATATGGCAGCTGCTGCAACAAATAAAAAGGAATACGCTACCATAAGTGGAAATTCTGCTAAGCTATCTGATTCGCAAATTGCATGGTCAACAGTGGAAGGTCCATTTTCACCACATCAGATATGTCAAACGACATCGTTTACCTCAAAATATAAGATTGATTTTAGGCGAAGTTGGAGTTTAGACGGGATGTATTTCCAGCCATTTGTGGCGGATGGTTTTGCCGTTTCATTTCATAATCAAGCAGGATATAAGTCAAAAGTTGAAAACGGAAGCGGATTCTTGGGTGCATATGGTGATATTGGGTTGAAAACAGCATTAGTTTTTGAGCTGGATAGTTTCACATTCAGTAATCGAGGAGATGTAGGAACAGAAGGAAAAAAGGGGGCTCATATGCAGATTATGCAAGCAAATGGGACAGCTGAACCTGACAAGGTCAGTGATTTAATTCCTGTAGCAAGTGGGACATATGAAGATCCAAAATCAGCTTATTTTGGAACAGAACAACCCTTTTCCCTAAGCTATGAGGCGGCATCGAGAACAATTATCTGGAAATATGGAGGCAGTGGCAAGGCAAGTGTAAAAACTTTGTCCTATACATTTACAAGCGAGTCTGACATTATTGCTAGATGTGGATCTTTAACGCCATACTACACGCTTTCCTGTGCCATGAACTATTCAAATATAGTTATTAACAATCATGGAAGTGCTAATTCGGGAAATTCCCAATTAACCATGAATGAATTTAAATATATAGATATGTTACCTGCCGTTACAGAAACAAAGTATTATCGAATAGAAACAAATGGAACGGAGACAACAGAAGTACCAATAAATGGAGATGTAAATCGAGGATATTGTGCAAGAAGTGGAGATACGATTGTTATTCGTCATAAACTGAACAATACAATAAAAAGTCTTGTTGATATCAAAGACAAGATATATGTGAATACAAAAATCAATGATACTAAATTAGAGCCCATTTCAGGAAGTGCCAAATATTATATAGATCCGAATAGTAAAATTGGATTAGAAGATGCCATATTTAATGAAGGGGGAGCAGATATTACTTACCCTAAAAACAGTGGTGCCTTTTATGTAGAATACCAGGTGAAAATACCAGATTACTTTGACAGCGATCAGGTGAGTCAATTGGTTAGTGAGCAAAAATTAGGGACAAATGGGATGACTCAAGTTGTAAAAACGCAAAATATGCCGCTTATTTCCCGGGGACAGCTTTTATCAAATGGAAAAAGCATCGATAATGTACAATGCTCACCTTTAAGTAATTCGTCTGTTAACTTAGGTATAACAGAAGCACAAAAATTGTTTTTTAATAATTGGAATATAAATATACAAGGAGGCGCATTAACAAGTCTAAAAACTGTGTCAGAAAAATTTGCAAACATGGTGAATAAATCCAGTTTCGTATCGGATAGCGTGGATAATAATTGGAAACTTAAGGTGTCTCACTTTTCTGGGGGAAGTGGAACAACGCAAATAGTACCTAATGTAGTCGATACCAGCAAATTAGGGATGTACTACAGCTTTGTAGAGGTTGATGAAGCGCGTTTTAAAAATCAAAATGGGATGGAGAATCCAAACGGTAAAAGGAACTCTTTGCGTCGTATATGGGTTTGTGACAATTTTGTTCAAATGAACAATCAATATGGTATAAGTAAAAACTTTACGATGGATGAGGTTAAATTATCAAAGCTGAATGATGTAACGCTGAAAGAAGAGATACTCAAACATATTCAAGTATATAGTGAAACGGCATCTATTGATGAAATATCAAAGCTCATCACAGGAAATAAAGAAGGAAAATTAGAAAGTATTACAGTAGATAACATCACGGTTCAAGGCATCACAAATTCAAGCGTAGCAGGTGCTGCGGGAAGTAAGGATTATCCTTCAACAGCAAAAATTACAATTCATGAGAATGTATTTGATATACCCATTAAAGTGACTGTGGTTAATGCAGATGTTGCGAGCTATATTGTTATTCCAGCTGAAATTGAGCTAGAAAAAGATGAGGGAATAAATGCATCCTGTATTGGAAGACAAGCGACGATTGAACTTATAAGTGAACAACAATCAACAGATAAGAGTTTCCGAATTCAAGCAGATACTGGATTTGAATTAGAGGATGAAAAAAAGACAAATAAATTTACTGTGGAGCTCTATGATTTATCTCGTGATAAGCTAACCACTAAAGGAAGCGTTGCAAATGTTGGAACATTAAATAAATCAACAAAGAAACTAATGGTTTGGTTAAATGCAGAAAAGATCAAGGTGAAACGTGATAGTAACTATAAGGGTACTATGAAATTTTATGTGGACCTGAAGAAATAGTATATACAGTATTGAACACATTCATCAAAGAAAATGGAGGAAGAGTTATGAAGATCAAAAAAGTATTTTTAGCAGGAGCAGCTGTATTTGCAGCGACAACAGTACTAGGAACAACAGGAGTGTATGCAGCGGAGGATAAGACAGTAAGTGATACAACGGTAACTTATAATAATCAAAGTGTTGTGCCTGGGGATTCGGGGGTATGGGGAATCGTTATACCAACTGCCGTAAGCTTTAGTGATGGTGCCGGTGAAAAACAAAATTTCTCAGTAGAGCTTGTAGGGGTTAATGGATATGAGCTGGATGATTTGCATGCCGATTTAAGGGTACAGGTGTCTGCAACATCACAGGAGGGATATAAGCTTTCTGATGGTAAGGGAAATACTGCTGATTATGAAGTTTCTTATACAAAAACCAACAGTCAACAAGCAATCACAACTGGGACATCTACAGCAAAGAGTAAAACACAGGTGGCAGAACTGAGTAAGACAACAGCAAAGTCTGATGCAACTGCTACATTAAAAAGAAAACCTACGGTAAAAGGTGCGTACAAAGATAAAATAAAATATTCAATTGCACATACTGGCAGTGAATTAAAATAATGGCTTAGAAACACCCATCTTAGAATCGAGACAAGGAGTCTTATGATATCTCTAAGATGGGTGTTTTTGAAATCTAGGAAAGCCTCATATCATCATAGTACGTAGAAATCTGGAATTCAATAAGGGTTGACAAACACCTGAAATCAAGCCACAATCATAATATGAAATAATGAGAAAGAGAGGAAGATGAGATATGCTAAAAGTAATGTTTGTATGTGTGGCCGGCATGTCTACCAGCCTGCTTGTTGAGAAGGTAAATGAGGTTGCAAAAGGAAAAGGAATGGAAATAGATGTATTTTCAAGGGCTGAGACGGAAGCGAGAAGCGATTTGAATCAGGCAGATGTAATACTTCTTGGTCCCCAGGTGCGTTATTTAGAGAGCAGCTTCCGTGAGGGGATTTCAGGCATGGACATTAAGCTGGGAGTAGTAGATATGGTTTCTTACGGAAGGATGGATGGCGCAGCAGTTTTAAAACAGATAGAAGAACTGATAAAATAAAAATATGAGGTGTTGTATATGAGGGGAATGGACAATTCTGTTGTAAATAAATTGGTAACAGTTGCTTCAAAAATAGGCAGACAAAGACATTTGAGTGCGATTAGAGATGGGTTTATTTCGTTGATTCCTTTGATGATAGTAGGGTCGATTGGGACATTGATTAATAACTTCCCCACAGGCCAAACCAGCACTTTACGTATGTTTCTGTCTGAAAACGAGTTCTTATCTTGGATTGTAACCTTAAATGGAAATATATGGTGGGGGAGTATGGGAGTAATGTCCATATTCACAGTGGTAACAATTTCCTATTATCTGGCAAAATCCTATGAAGGGGATGCGTTAATGGCTGGACTGGTTTCGCTATCAAGCTTCCTGGCAAGCACACCTCAGAATGCGGTGCTTATGGCAGGAGACGAAGAGATAAGCGGATGGGGATTTATCAGTACAAGGCATATCAATGCCCAGGGACTTTTTGTGGCAATTCTTATTGCGTTAGTGGCAACAGAGCTTTTCGTAAGGTTTTCCAAAAGTGAAAAATTAACAATTAAGATGCCAGCAGGCGTTCCGCCAGCAGTATCGAAATCTTTTGGTGCATTAATACCTGGAGCACTGACGGTTATAGCCGTAAATTTCGTGACGGTTATGTTGGAGAAAATATTGCACAATAACGTGTTTGATGCAATTTATGAAAGCATAGCAAAGCCTCTTTCCAACACCTCAGGTTCTTTAGGATTTGGATTGGTTATTGTTTTTTTGACACATTTTCTCTGGATTTTCGGAATTCATGGACCGAATATGTTCGAGGGGATTTTACAAACCCTTAATGCAATGGCAATTGAAAACAATCAGAACCTCATGAATATGGGGGCATCGGAAGGGTTTACAATTTTTAATAAATCCTTTGTTGATACATTTGTCTATATGGGTGGGGCAGGAGTCGGGCTTGGACTTATTATTGCAATTTTAATGCTGTCAAAACATGAACAGATACGAAGAGTCGGGCAGATTGGAGTGGCTCCAGGAGTATTTAACATAAATGAGCCTATTTTATTTGGACTGCCCATTGTTTTAAATCCTGTTTTTGCAATTCCTTTTATTTTAGCGCCAATGATATCTCTTGTGGTTGCATATACTGCTACGACCCTTGGGCTTTTACCACCAGTTGGAGTAATCATTCCATGGACTACACCACCTATTTTATCAGGGCTGTTTGCATCCAATTTTAGTATATGGGGACCGATTGTTCAGATTATTAATTTAGGACTCTCAATCGTGATATATATCCCGTTTGTAAAAATAGCTGACCGGGTAGAAGCAAAGAAGGAGAAGATGCAGAATGAATAAGGAAAATGTAAGAATGGTGATGAATCTTATCGCAGATGCGGGAAGTTCCAAAAGCTACTCAATGCAAGCGATTGCATATGCCAGAGAAGGAAAGTTTGAGGCTGCAAAAATAGCAATGAATCAATCGGAAGAGGAGATTACGAAGGCACATGCATTGCAAACGGATTTGATACAAAATGAAGCAAAAGGAGATAAGACCGAAATGGATCTTTACATGGTTCATGCACAAGATCATGTAATGACGGCTATTCTGGCAAAAGAAATGGCAGTAGAGATAGTAGAATTGTATCAACGCCTTGAGAAACAATAGGAACAGTGAATGATATAAAAAAGCGTCAAAAAACGAAAAAGTTTTCTGACGCTGGTTTTTTATAACGTTGTAAATAAATCTATGGATTGTCCTGTCATAACCGGAGGAGCATCACATAGCAGATAAAGGGCAGCTTTGGCTACGGAGTCAGGGGTGCCCATTTTAACATCATCTTGTCCAACGGAATGATTGTACTGTCTTTGTCCAGGGGTATCTAATATTCCAGGGGAGATGGCATTTACACGGATTCCATATTCAATGGTTTGAATAGCCGTTGTTTTTGTCATTGTAATAATTCCACCCTTGGCAACAGCGTAGGCGCCCATTTGAGAAGCGATACGTCCCATTCTGGAAGAGAGATTTACGATATCTCCACTGCGTTGTTCGATCATAAGTGGAACGATATGCTTCGTACATAAGAATGGTATTTTTAGATTCGTTTTAATAATCTGATCCCATTGTTCTTCAGACCATTCCCATATCTTAATGGCTTGCTGTGGTCTGTCCTTATAAATTTCAGAAGGATATCCGCCAGCATTGTTCACTAAGATATCGATTTTACCATAACGTTCTTTTACTTCAGAGGCAAGAGAGATGACTTCTTCCTCAACGGTCAAATCTTTTGCGATAGCAAAAGATTTTCCGCCCTCTTTTTCAATTAAAGACACGGTGTTGTTAAGATCTGACATAGTTCTGGACACAACGACAGTAATTGCGCCTTCGCCGGCAATGGCTAAA
Source organism: Aequitasia blattaphilus (assembly GCF_024721305.1). Taxonomy (GTDB): domain Bacteria; phylum Bacillota; class Clostridia; order Lachnospirales; family Lachnospiraceae; genus Aequitasia; species Aequitasia blattaphila. The sequence continues at coordinate 79,615 of NZ_JAMXOD010000001.1, forward strand.
GCGATTTCCTGTCCGATTCCCTTGCCGGATCCGGTTACGATTGCTACTTTTCCTTCTAGCTTTTTCATTCTCTTTTACCTCCTATATAATTTTATTATAAACAGACTGGAAAAATTCCGTATCGGTGGGATAGATATAGCTCTCACCAATGGATTTTAACAGTACTAGGTTTAGCTGATTGTGAAGCATCTTTTTGTCCAAAGACAGAGCAGGCAGAACCTGTCCAATTGGAATAGTGGCTTTATGGGGAAGCTCATAGAGAGAAAGGAGATTCAAAATCTTCTCTGCACTTCCTGGTTGGGTAAGGCATTTTTCTTCCGCTAAGCAAGTGAGCTGATACATACCAATCGCAACAGCTTCACCATGACTTTCTCTTTTATAACCATAAAACTGTTCAATAGCATGAGCCAGGGTATGGCCAAAATTGAGAAGCATGCGCTGACCCTTATCAAAAGGATCTGCCTCAACTACCTGGGTTTTGATCTGGATGCATCGGAATATAACCTCCATTAGCCGCGGTTTTAGTCCTTCAAATGAACCGGACTCTTCCAGAAGCTGGAACAAGGAAGCATCCTGTATACAACCATATTTAATCACCTCTCCCATACCGTCTTTGATAAAACGTGGAGAAAGAGTTGATAAAACTTCTGGATCAATTAGTACCAGTTTGGGCTGGTAGAAGGCTCCCACCAGATTTTTCCCCTGAGGCAAATCAACAGCAACCTTTCCACCTACGGAAGAATCCACCTGAGCCAAAAGAGAGGTAGGGATTTGAATAAAATCAATACCCCTTAGATAACTGGCGGCAACGTATCCGGCTAAATCACCGATGACCCCACCTCCAAGGGCGATAATCAAGTCACTTCTGCTAATCCCTGAATTGATAAGAGCCTCATAGACAACAGGGAGAGACTGAAAGCTTTTAGTAGCCTCTCCATGGGGCAGAATCAAATGGTGGCATTCGTAGAAGTGGCTCAAATCCTCTTGGATAGAGGCACCATATAAAGGGTATACATTATCGTCAGATAATAGAAAAATACGTTTTCCAGAAAAAATCTTTTGAATATGGGATGAGGTTTGCGATATCAAATTATTTTCAATATAAATTGGGTAACTGTCTTTCCCAAGGTTTACAAGTATCTCCATATTTTTCTCCACTAAGCTTTTTTTTCGATAACGTGTGCAATTTCTACAATGTTTTTCAAGAGTTCATCATATTTGTCCGGTTTTAAAGATTGAGCACCATCGCAAAGAGCATTGCTGGGGTCATTATGAACTTCAATCATAAGACCATCTGCACCAGCAGCGATGGAGGCTTTGGCCATAGGTTCAACAAGCCACCATTTTCCACCTGCATGACTGGGGTCAATAATAACCGGAAGATGAGTAAGCTTCTTCATAACGGGTATACATTGTAAGTCCAAAGTATTTCGAGTATAACTTTCAAAAGTACGAATTCCACGTTCACAGAGAATTACGTTTTCATTTCCGGAAGCCATTATATATTCGGCAGACATTACCCATTCCTCATAGGTTGCATTCAACCCACGTTTCAAAAGAATCGGACGATTAATATCCCCTAAGTGTTTTAGAAGATCGAAGTTCTGCATATTTCTTGCGCCAATTTGGATTAAGTCGACCTTTTCATTGAAAAGGTCAAGATATTCTGGAGACATAAGTTCACTTACGATAGGAAGACCAGTTTCTGCTTTCACCTCGGAAAGAATTTTCAGGCCATCCACCCCCATGCCCTGAAAAGCATAAGGACTTGTACGAGGCTTAAAGGCACCTCCACGCAGCATATTTGCCCCGGAGGCTTTTACTGCTTGTGCAATTTCTAAGACCTGTTCTGTAGATTCAACAGAACAAGGTCCGGCAATGAGTGCCAGGTGCCCTCGTCCTACCTTAACTCCTGATACATCGATACAAGAGTCTTCAGGATGAAAAGCACGATTTGCCAGCTTATAAGGTTCCTGAACATGCATTACCCTATCTACTGAGAGGTCCAATTCAAATTGCTTCAAATCAATACGTGACGTATCACCAATACAACCAATGATTGTCAGTTCTTGACCTTGAACAACGTGAGCCTCTAAACCTTTTTCCAGCACTTTGTCAGTCAGTCTTTTAATATCTTCTTGCTTAGATCGTGGTTTCATTACAATAATCATAACTTTTCCTCATTTCATCTTTATATACACTGGTGTAAATTATGTAAAATTGTAACTACTATACTCCAAGTTAATTCAAATGTCAATGTGAAACATAATTCATCAGAGCCTCTACTACAACAGGCAAATCCATTCCATGTGAAGCTTTTACAAGAACATTATCGCCAGTTTCCAGAAGGTTCTTCATGTTATTGATAAATTTTTCTTTTGTATCAAACCAAAGAGCCTTGGTATGAGGCTGCTTATCACTTGCACCTTCTGCAATATATTTTGCCAAAGGTCCAATGGCCACTACTAAGTTGATGTGTTTTTGAGCGGCGTATTCCCCAAGCTCTTTATGAAGAGCAATCTCTTCCGGACCAAGCTCGCCCATATCTCCCAGAATAGCAACTTTTCGTCCAATAGCCAGGCTTAGAACATCAAGGGCAGCTTTCATTGAAACTGGATTTGCATTATAACAATCATCTAAAATAATGAAATCTTTTGTCTCCAGCAGATTGTTTCTTCCCTCTATCGAAGAATAATCTAAAATTCCTCTTCTGATTTCATCGGTTGTCAATCCAAGGCAAAAACCTACACTTGCGCCGGCAAGAGCGTTTAGTACCATGTGAGAGCCGGGAACCTGTATATGGCATTCAAAAGATTTTCCGCCGGGAAGATGAATGTCACAAGTACTTCCCCGTAAGCCAATGGATTCTACATTACAGGAATAAACGTCATTCTGAGAATTGTTGCCAAAAAAAAGTGGTTTGATGCCATTTACAGGAGAGATGGTTGAAAGTAAGTCATCATCCCCATTTAAAATGATATGTCCACCGTCTTTAACGTCCATAAGCATCTGTCTTTTTTCTTCCAAAATCCCTTCTCTTGTTTTGAAAAACTCCAAATGTGCCACACCGATATTGGTCATGACACATACATCTGGAGAAGCGGTTTTGGACAGAATACGCATTTCACCAAAATGATTCACTCCTAATTCTAAAACGGAAATTTCATCTCCTTCCTCAATATTAAAAATGGAAAGAGGAAGTCCCCATTGATTATTAAAATTCCCAAGAGTTTTATGAACCTTATACTTCTGAGACAGGACACTGGCTATCATTTCTTTTGTACTTGTCTTTCCAACACTTCCAGTTATGGTAACGACCTTTAGATTAGGGAAAGAATCCCGATAATATTTGGCCATATCTAAAAGGGCCTGTGAAGTGGAGTCTACCAGGATGTATGGAAAATTGGTATCTCCCAAATCCTGATGACTTACGATACATATGGCACCGCTTTCTACGGCAGCGGGAATATATTGATGTCCATCCTGACTTTCTCCCTGTATTGCAAAAAAGAGACTGCCGTGTTGAACCTTCCGGCTGTCTATCACAATATCAGCGATAGATTCCTGGAGCAGATGCCCAGGTCCTCTAAATTCTCCCTTGCAGGCAAAAATCAGATTTTCTAATAGAATTGGTTTCATAGAGTTCTCCTAACTTAGTTTGTTTAATAAATCTTGTTTTACCTTCCAAAGCTTTGACGATAAGTCTACATAAATCTGATGTGGGTAAAATAAACGCTTTGTTTCATCCCAGAGAGTGTTTTTTTCTTCCTCACAGTATTTTGCAATTTCCATAACGGAGGGAGAGTGGTAGACGCATTCACCTTTGATAAATACAGGAAGAAGGAGCTCTCTCATATAATAGGAATTTCCAGGTAATGTAGTTTTTTTCCAAGTATCTACGGGATCAAAGAGGAGCAAATCCTCAGACTCATCAAAGGTTTCGTCTGCAAATGTAATGAGGTCAGCTTTGATTTTTCCAGACTCTTTTTCATAGATACGATAAATGGTTTTATTGCCAGGGTTTGTAATTTTTGTGCTATTTTCCGAGATTTTTATTTTGGGCACAAAATCACCAGCCTCATTTTGGATAGCAGCCAGTTTATAGACGCCTCCAAAGGAAGGGCAGTCCTTAGATGTAATAAGATTTGTGCCTACTCCCCAGGACGTGATTTTGGCGTCCTGCATTTTCAAATCATGGAGTAAGTATTCATCCAAATCATTGGAAGCAGAGATAATTGCATCTTCAAATCCTGCAAGATCTAAAAGCTTTCTTGCCTCTTTTGATAAATAGGCAAGGTCACCGCTGTCTAAACGTATGCCATAGCGTGACAGTGTGATTCCAGCATTTTTCATTTCCTGGAATACCCGAATTGCATTAGGGACACCGGATTTTAATGTATCATAGGTATCCACTAAGAGAATGCAGTTATTTGGATAGATATCACTATAATGTTTGAAAGCAGTATATTCATCTTTGAAGCTCATAATCCAGCTATGAGCATGGGTTCCGGAGACTGGCACATCAAAGGCTTGACCAGCCAGGACATTAGAGGTCCCCACACAGCCACCAATCATTGCAGCTCTTGCACCATAAATTCCGGCATCAGGCCCTTGGGCACGTCTGAGTCCAAATTCCATAATACCATCTCCATTTGCAGCAAAAACAACGCGAGAAGTCTTCGTTGCAATTAAGGATTGATGATTTATGATATTTAAAATAGCAGTTTCCACCAATTGAGCCTCCATAATAGGAGCAATGACTTTTACAAGAGGCTCCTTCGGGAATATGACGCTGCCTTCTGGAATCCCATAGATATCCCCAGTAAAATGAAAACCGCTGAGGTAGTTTAAAAAGCCTTCGCTAAATATATTTAAGCTTCGCAAATAGTCAATGTCTTCATAGGTGAAATTTAAGTTTTTAATGTATTCAATTACTTGTTCTAAACCGGCGCAGATGGCATATCCGCCATCACAAGGGTTGGATCGATAGAACATATCGAAAATCACAGTTTCATTTTGTCCCTTGTCAAAGTAGCCCTGCATCATAGTTAATTCATACAAGTCAGTTAATAGGGTGAGATTTCTCTTCTCCATGGTTGTTACTCCTTCGCGTTCTTTTCTATGGTTTTTTGTATGATTTCTTGTGTATAAGTTGCGATATGTTTCTTTTCCTCACGATCCATTTTGGAAAGATAGATGGGATCACCAAACTCTAAAATAACACGAGACTTTCGAAATGCAGGAAATTGGTTTTCGAAAATAGACGCAGTATTATTGAGACTGACCGGAACAATAGGAGAACCGCTTTTCTCTGCTATTTTAAAAGAACCGGCGTGGAAAGGCAGCATGGAAAGCTCTTTTCCATCGTTTCGGGTTCCCTCCGGGAATATAAAAATGGAAATGCCGGACTTTATAAAGGAAATTGCCTCTAAAATAGATTTAAGCCCCTCCTTTGGGTTTTCCCGATCGAGAAACACACAATGTATCCGTTTCATCCAGTTCCTTAAAAGAGGATAGCGAAGCATCTCCTTTTTGGCAACGTATCCCATGGTGCGCTGGATGTAAACATAGGTGATTAAAATATCAAAATAGCTGCGGTGATTTCCGATGAAAAGAGCAGCCTCCTTGGGGATTTTTTCTTTGCCTTTTACGACTATTTCGGCACCAGAAATACGGATGATTGTCTGAAAACCAAAGGTAACGTAGGAGAGTGCAATCTTATCAACACTTTTCTTGCTAAAGGTACCAATCAACCAAGTGAAAAATAAAACAGGAACACTAATAACTAAGTATACAATTAAAAAAATCACAGCAATAATAAATCGAATCATATTTCCTCCAAACAATACTACTCTCTTCCGTAAAGAGTTGTTAAAAATTTCAGCTCCTCAATGATGGTATCATCATAGGAGGAGATTGTTAATCGAAATTCCCAGTTTCCCCGGGGAGTGCCTGGGACATTCATACGTGCCCTGGAGCCAAGAGAAAGGATATCCTGAATGGGCAAGACAGCATACTTTGCAATGCTGGCATAACAGCACCGAATGAGTCCTTGGGAAATATTACTTCCAGAAGAATTCACGTAAGCACAGACCTTTTTCTTTGCATCTGCCTCTAACCCACGATACCAGCCTTTCGTCGTATCATTATCGTGTGTTCCGGTATAACAGACGTAATTTGAGCTGTCAAATCTGTGAGGCAAAAGGTCATTATCGGCTGTATCCATAAAGGCAAATTGCAAAACTTTCATTCCTGGAAAGTGGAAAGCATTTCGAAGCTTTACCACTTCAGGAGTAATAATCCCTAAATCTTCTGCAATAATGGGAAGAGGAGCTCCACAAGCCTTTGTAAGGGCTGTAAAAAGCTGGAATCCCGGGGCTTTTTTCCAAATACCATTTTTTGCAGTTTTTTCCTTGGAATCCACAGCCCAGTAAGACTCATAGCCGCGAAAATGATCAAGACGTATCAAATCGTACATTGAGAGCTGCATTTTCATACGGGCAATCCACCAGGAAAAATCTTCTTTTTGATGCATTTGCCAATCATACAAAGGATTTCCCCAAAGCTGACCGTCTTCACAAAAATAATCTGGCGGAACACCGGCTACTTTTGCAGGGGATCCATCTTCATCCAGTTGAAAAAGATGTGGATTGGCCCATACATCTGCACTGAGTATAGATAAGAAAATGGGAAGGTCGCCAATCATATATACTCCCTTTTGACGAGCATATTCTTTTAAGGAATTCCACTGAGAGAAAAAGAGAAATTGTAAGAATATTTCATAATCCATCTCCTGCTGAAAAAGGGAGTAAAGGGAAGTCCGTTCCTCTCTCGATGGGAATCGATATTCGCGTTCCCATTTTAGCCAGTTTTCTTGTCCGGTTTTCTTTTGTATGGAACGGAATAGAGCAAAATCATTAAGCCAAAAAGATTCTTGACTTAAAAATGTATGATATTCTTTTGGAGGCTCTTTCAAAGAGAAATTTTGATAGGCCTTTTGAAATAATTTTTCTTTTAGGGCTGTCACTTCTTTATAATGTACTCTTGCATAATTTTTATCAAAAGAAGAGGGTAAATCTTGTCTGGTTAAGAGACCTATGTCAACCAGTTCTTCTGGTGAAATCAGCAAGGTTTCTCCTGCAAACGCAGAAAAACATTGGTAAGGGGAATTTCCCGGACCAATGGGATTAAGGGGAAGAACCTGCCAAAGATGCTGGTTGGATGCAGAAAGAAAATCAACGAACTTACGTGCTTCTAATCCAAAATCTCCAATTCCAAATCCACCAGGGAGGGAGGTTGGGTGAAGCAGTACTCCAGCAAGCCTTCTTGTGTCTGATAAATACATTTCCGTACTCCTTTTTTAAACTTCTACTTATTATACTAAAGATTGATTTTTAAAGCAAACATGAGTATACTGATAAGGTAGTGTATACAAAAAACAAGAGGAAAAACAATGAAGGAAATTAAGATAAAAGGATATGGAAAAATCAATCTTAGTTTGGATATTCTCGGAAGAAGAGAAAATGGCTACCACGACTTGGAAATGGTGATGGAAAGCGTGGACTTATATGATGATATCTGTATTCAAAAAACAAATGCAGGTATTGAAGTGCGGACAAACCATAAGAATCTTCCAACAGATGAAAGAAATTTGGCATACAGAGCGGCACAGTTATTAATGGAAAAATTTGAGATCAAAGAGGGCGTACGTATTACGATTGATAAAAATATTCCAATGGCTGCTGGTATGGCAGGAGGAAGCGCAGATGGGGCGGCAGTTTTAACAGGTATGAATCAGCTCTTTTCTTTGAAATTGAGGAAAGAAGAATTGCAGGAGCTGGGTTTAAAGCTGGGGGCAGATGTTCCTTATTGCATAGAAGGAGGAAGCGCCCATGCAAAAGGTGTAGGAGAGATACTGTCTCCCTTAAAGAAAATACCGGCCTGTTGGATTGGGATTGTAAAACCAGATTTTGATGTGTCTACAAAGTGGGCCTTTGAAACTTATGACAAACTTTCAGAAAAAAGGCATCCCAATACACAGCGTTTGCTAGATGCCATACAAGAAGAAGATTTGGACAAAATTGGAAAAAGCATGGGAAATGTATTGGAATATGTTACCATAGAGGAGTATCCAGTTATTGCAGAGATAAAAAGCAAGCTCATGAAACATGGGGCGTTGGGAGCGATGATGACTGGAAGCGGACCAACTGTGTTTGGAATTTTTTTATCGAAGGAAAAGGCCTTAGATGCATTAAATCATATTGAAATAGGAGGTGTAGAGAAGTGGGTTCAGACTTTGATGTAAGCATGAATGAGTTTTTGCCCCTACGTGATGTAGTTTTTAATACATTGCGCCAGGCAATTTTAAAAGGAGAGTTAAAGCCTGGAGAAAGGTTGATGGAAGTACGATTGGCAAATAAGCTGGGAGTCAGCCGTACACCAATCCGTGAAGCAATCAGAAAATTGGAATTAGAAGGTCTTGTTGTGATGATTCCAAGAAGAGGGGCTGAGGTTGCGGAAATTACGGAGAAAAGCTTGTTGGATGTGATGGAGGTTCGTTTGACACTGGAAGAACTGTGCGTGCAGTTGGCGTGTCAGCGCATGACAGAGGAACAAGTCGTAGAATTAAAGGAAGCGGCTGATGAATTTAAAAAAATTACGACTACAAAAAACCTGACCAGTGTGGCACAGGCAGATGTGGATTTTCATGATATTATTTATCAGTCTACAGATAATAAAAAACTAGTACAGCTCTTGAATAACTTAAGAGAGCAAATGTATCGTTACCGTGTAGAGTACTTGAAAAGCGAAGAAGTATATCCTCAGCTCATAGCAGAGCATGAAGCTATCATTGATAAAATCGAACAAGGGGATGAAAAGGGCGCGAAGAAAATTATGGGAGCCCACATTGTAAACCAAATCGAGGCTGTTTTAGAAGCCATCCGGAAAAAGAAAGCTTAAGAGGGTGAAAATGACGGAACTACTGGTCAAACGTTTTGTGAAAAATTATGAGAATGTCTCTGAAGCAAAGGTAAGAACGAGCTATGGGGTCCTGACAAGTATGGTTGGGATTTTCTGTAACGTTCTATTGTTTCTTGGCAAGGTTCTGGCAGGAATTGTCATGGGCAGTGTTTCTGTTATGGCAGATGCATTCAACAATCTATCCGATGCAGGCTCTTCTGTTATCGGCCTTGTGGGGATTAAAATGGCAAGTAAACCTGCAGATGAAAAACACCCCTTTGGACATGGAAGAATAGAATACATTGCTGCTCTTGTGGTGGCTTTTGTGATTCTTCAGGTGGGCTTTCGTTTTTTGAAAGAGGGAATTGATAAAATAAGAAATCCAGAAGATATTAAGTTTTCCTACGTATCAATTTTGATTTTGCTTTTTTCGATTTTAATGAAGCTATGGTTGGGATTTTTTAATAAGAAGTTGGGACAACGGATTGATTCCACGGTTATGCTGGCAACGGCAGCTGATTCCCTGGGAGATGTGTTGGTTACAAGTACAACGCTGGTATCCATTTTGGTCTTTCGATTTTGGGGATTCAATATAGATGGGTACGTCGGTGTCATAGTCTCGTTAATGGTTATGTGGGCCGGGATTAGTGTGGCGAAAGACACGCTGTCACCATTAATAGGAGGTGCTGTCAGCGAGGAAGAGTACGAAAAAATTGCTCAGTTTGTGGAGGCTTACAAGGGGATTGTAGGAAGTCATGATTTGATTGTTCATGATTATGGACCAGGAAGAAGCATGGCCTCCATACATGCAGAGGTACCGAATGATGTTGATATTGAAGTCTCTCATGAGATTATCGACCGTATTGAGCGTGATGCACAAGTGAATCTGGGCATTTTCCTAGTGATACATATGGATCCTGTGGAAACGAAGGATGAACGGGTTTTGGCGATTAAAGAGGAGCTTAACGATTTAATCAACAGGATTGATGAGAATGTTTCCATGCATGATTTTCGTATGGTAGAAGGAAAAAAGCAGATTAATTTAATTTTTGATCTGGTTATTCCTTATACCTATGATGACAATCAGGCAGCAGAACTTGAGGAAAAAATAAAAGAAGATTTACATAAACTAGACCGAAGATATGTCTGTGTTATTACCATGGACCGAAGTTATGTAAACAGTGAGGTGGAATAAGTGTTAGAAAATTTATTGGGAAAAAAGGTTTCGTTAGAAGTTGTTAAAAAAGTGGATTTTGGGTATTATCTGGGAGAAGAAGAGGACAAAGTATTATTGCCGAAAAGTGAGGCGCCTAAAGACGTTGAGGAATTGGAAGAAGGAGATAAGGTTGAGGTATTTCTTTACAAGGATTCTGCAGACCGTATCATTGCAACTACAATTACTCCTCTCATTTCTTTAGGAGAAATTGCACTTCTAGAAGTGGTTGATGTGGGAAAAATTGGAGCCTTTGTGGATTGGGGATTAAAGAAAGATCTTTTGATTCCATTTAAAGAACAGACCACAAGCTTAAAAGTAGGTGATAAATGTCTCGTTAGTCTTTATGTAGATAAAAGTAAGCGCCTGTGTGGAACCATGAAACTGTATCGTCTGCTCAAAACCAACAGCCCATACAAGAAGGATGATGAAGTAGGTGGAATGGTTTACGAAATCAGCGATAATTTTGGAGCCTTTGTTGCAGTAGATAATGTGTATTCTGCTTTGATTCCTCAAAAGGAAGTACCGAAAGGTGTGGAGGTTTTGGACATTGTGGAAGGAAGAGTCTCTGGAATTCTGGAAGATGGAAAAATCAATTTAAGTTTACGGAAAAAAGCGTGGATGCAGATGGAAGAGGATGAAGAAATGATCCTTTTATGGATGCAGGACAACGAAGGTAAGATTCCGTTTACAGATAAAGCTTCGCCGGAAACCATTCAAGAAGAATTTGGTTTGAGCAAGAACGCATTCAAGCGTGCAATTGGTGGATTATTAAAAAAGAATAAAATAAAAATTAATGAAAATTACATTGAATTATTGTAAAGTAGAGGCTATAATCGAAATAGAAATGAGTTGACTGACGAGAAGGAGGTTTTACAAATGAAAGTTGAAAATATTACGAATATTGAAAAGTTCTTTGAAGTTGTAGATAGTTGTAAAGGTAAGGTTGAGCTTGTAACAGGCGAAGGAGACCGTTTGAACCTGAAATCTAAGTTATCCCAGTACGTATCAATGGCAAATATCTTTTCAAATGGAGAAATTCCTGAATTAGAAATTATTGCTTATGAAAAAGAAGATATCGACAAACTGGTAAACTTCATGATGAATGGAGAATAAGAGATTGATTTAGGAAGGGGACGTTATCTAAAACGTCCTCTTTTTTACTAAGAGAAGGGTAGAAGAGAATGAGTTTTACACACCTACACGTACATACTGAGTACAGTTTATTAGATGGCTCCAATAAAATCAAAGAATGTATTTCCCAGGTGAAAAAGCTGGGAATGGACAGTGTTGCTATCACAGACCATGGCGTCATGTTTGGGGTTATCGATTTTTATAGAGAAGCAAAGGCTCAGGGAATTAAGCCAATACTTGGCTGTGAAGTCTATGTGTCTCCAGGCTCCCGATTTGATAAAGAGGCTTATGGAGATGGGGACGACCGGTATCATCACCTGGTCTTATTGGCGGAGAATAATACAGGGTATCAAAACCTGATAAAAATAGTATCAAAAGGATTCACGGAAGGCTATTACTATAAACCAAGAGTGGATTATGAGGTGCTGGAAAAATATAGTGAAGGAATCATTGCTCTTAGCGCATGTTTGGCTGGAGAAGTGCAAAGAAACATACTGAGAGGCTTTTACGAAGAAGGAAAAGAGGCAGCCTTTCGCTATCAGAAAATATTTGGGGAAGGTAATTTTTATCTGGAATTGCAAAATCATGGATTGAAAGAGCAGGAAATCGTAGCACAGGGATTGGTTCGCATGTCAAAAGAAACTGGAATTCCTTTGGTTGCAACAAACGATATTCATTATACTTATAAAGATGATGTAAAGGCTCATGATATTTTGCTGTGTATTCAGACTGGAAAGAAGCTGGCAGATGAGAATCGGATGCGCTACGAAGGTGGACAGTATTACATCAAATCGGAAGAAGAAATGAGACGTCTTTTTCCATATGCCCAAGAGGCAATTGATAATACTTATGATATTGCAAAACGCTGTGAGGTAGAAATTGAGTTTGGCGTAACAAAACTTCCGAAATATGATGTGCCGGAGGGCTACACAGCCTCAGCCTATTTAAGGGAGCTGTGTGAACAAGGTATCAAGGTTCGTTATCCGGAGGTAACAAAAGAGTTGACAGAGCGTTTGGACTATGAACTCGGTGTTATTAATTCCATGGGATACGTAGATTATTTTTTGATTGTATGGGATTTTATTAAGCATGCAAAAGACGTGGGGATTATTGTAGGGCCTGGGCGAGGTTCGGCAGCGGGGAGTATTGTGTCCTACTGTCTGGATATTACAACCATAGACCCGATTAAATATCAACTCCTTTTTGAACGTTTTTTAAATCCGGAACGTGTATCTATGCCAGATATTGATATTGACTTCTGCTACGAAAGGCGTCAGGAAGTAATTGACTATGTTGTGGAAAAGTACGGAAAAGACCGCGTGGTTCAGATTGCAACTTTTGGAACTATGGCGGCAAGGGGTGTCATTCGGGATGTGGGTCGAGTAATGGATCTTCCTTATACACAGGTTGATTCGATTGCAAAAATGATTCCAATGGAATTGAATATTACCTTAAACCGGGCACTTTCTACAAATCAAGAACTAAAGAAGCTGTACTCTGAGAATGAAGAGGTTCGGGAGCTTATTGATATGTCTATGCGTCTGGAAGGGCTGCCAAGACACACATCCACTCATGCAGCCGGTGTCGTAATCAGTCAAAAGGCAGTCGATGAGTACGTTCCGTTATCCCTGGGGTCTGATGGGTCCGTTACGACCCAGTTTACGATGACAACTTTGGAAGAATTAGGACTCCTTAAAATGGATTTCTTAGGTCTGCGAACTCTTACGGTCATTCAAAATGCTGAGGAGCTGGCAGGAATTACCAGCGGTCAGAAAATTGATATAAATCAAATAGATTATGATGATAAAGATGTTTTGGCTTCTATTGGAACAGGACGAACAGACGGCATATTCCAATTGGAAAGCAGCGGTATGAAAAGCTTTATGAAGGAGCTAAAGCCGGAAAGCTTAGAGGATATAATTGCCGGGATTTCTCTTTATCGTCCAGGACCCATGGACTTCATTCCGCAATACATAAAGGGAAAAAATCATCCGGAAACCATTACCTATGCTTGTCCCCAGCTAGAGCCAATTCTTGCACCTACCTATGGCTGTATTGTTTATCAGGAGCAAGTAATGCAGATTGTTCGGGATTTGGCAGGCTATACCTTAGGCAGAAGTGATCTTTTGCGGAGAGCGATGTCTAAGAAGAAAGCAGATGTGATGGATAAGGAACGTAAGAACTTCGTGTATGGAAACGAAGAGGAAGGCGTTCCGGGATGTATCAAGAATGGGATCTCAGAGAGTATTGCAAATAAAATTTATGATGATATGTTGGATTTTGCAAAATATGCCTTTAATAAATCTCATGCAGCTGCATATGCCGTAGTATCTTACCAGACAGCATGGCTTAAGTATTATTACCCGGTAGAATTTATGGCGGCTTTAATCACCTCTGTTTTAGACAATACAGGAAAGGTTGCAGAATATATCTATTCCTGCCGGCAGATGGGAATTGAAATTCTTCCGCCAGACATTAATAAAGGAGGCGGGAAATTTTCGGTAGAGGACGGGAAGATTCGATATGGAATGGCAGCCATCAAAAGTATTGGAAGACCGGTGATTGATGCAATTGTAAGAGAGCGTGAGGCAAGGGGCTCATTTAAGACCTTAAAAGATTTTATGGAACGCTTGTCTGGAAAAGAGATTAACAAAAGAACCATTGAAAGCTTTATAAAGGCAGGTGCTTTGGATAGCTTAGGGGGAACCAGAAAACAATTCATGATGGTCTATATTCAAATATTGGAGCAAGTGAATCAAGAAAGAAAATATTCTATGACAGGACAGATGACGCTGTTCGACATGGTGGATGATGAGCAAAAGAAAGAATTTGACATCTCTCTTCCAAATGTAGGGGAGTTCGAGAAGGAAACAAAGCTTTCCTTTGAAAAGGAGATGCTTGGCGTTTATCTAAGTGGACATCCGATGGAAGAATATGCTGAAAAGTGGAAGAGAAGCATTAGTAAGACAACTCTTGACTTTCAACAGGATGAAGAAACAAAGAGACCGAAAGTATTAGATGGCAGCAGAGAGATTATCGGTGGTATTCTCACTGGAAAAACTATAAAATATACCAAGAACAACAAAACCATGGCATTTCTAATGATAGAAGACTTGGCAGGAAGTGTGGAGGTTATTGTATTTCCAAGAGAGTATGATAAGTATAGAGAGTTCCTGGAGGAAGAAGCTAAGATATTTGTGAAAGGAAAGGTATCGGTGGAAGATGATGCACCGAGTAAATTGATTTGTGAGATGATAACACCTTTTGATCATACCAAAAAAGAGCTTTGGGTGGCATTTCCTGAAAAAATGGATTATCTGGATCGAGAATATGATCTCATGGATGTGCTTTCTCAATACAAAGGAGATAGTATTGTAAAGGTGTATTGTGCAAAAGAAAAGGCGGTAAAGGTACTTCCCTTTAATCATAATGTAACGATATCGGCTCATCTCTTAACGAAGCTGCAGAACTATTTTGGAGAAGAAAGTGTGAAGGTTGTGGAAAAAGCAATTGAAAACAAATAGGATTTAGAGTAGAATAGTAACTTGTAATAATGGTACAAGAGATATGGAGGGAGAACAATGGCGAAAAAAAAGGTTCGAACAATAGGAGTTTTGACAAGCGGTGGTGATGCACCGGGAATGAATGCGGCAATACGTGCTGTAGTAAGAACGGCTCTTGGACAAGGAATTAGAGTCAGAGGAATAAGAAGAGGCTATCAAGGCCTATTAGATGAAGAGATTATAGATTTATCTGCCAGAGATGTGTCTGACACCATTCAAAGAGGTGGAACAATTCTCCAGACAGCAAGATGTGAAGAGATGCGTACACCGGAAGGACAGCAAAAGGCAGCAGCAATTTGTAAGAAGTATGGAATCGACGGTTTGGTTGTAATCGGAGGAGACGGTTCTTTTGCCGGAGCACAGAAATTATCTAATTTAGGAGTGAACACGGTAGGCGTACCAGGAACCATTGACCTTGATATTGCATGTACAGATTATACCATTGGTTTCGATACAGCGGTAAATACAGCGATGGAAGCAATTGATAAGGTAAGAGATACCTCAACATCACATCAGAGATGCTCTGTTATTGAAGTTATGGGTAGAGATGCCGGATATATTGCGTTGTGGTGTGGAATTGCAAATGGTGCAGAGAAAATTTTGATGCCAGAAGAGCATAATTATGATGAAGAGAAAATTATTGCCGATATCCTGGAAAGTAAGGAAAGAGGAAAGAAAAACTACATCATCATCAACGCTGAAGGCGTTGGTGACTCAATTAATATGGCACAGAGAATTGAAGAAGCAACTGGCACAGAGACGAGAGCGACAATTCTGGGTCATATGCAAAGAGGAGGAAGCCCCTCTTGTAAAGACCGGGTGTATGCTTCTATCATGGGGTCTTTAGCAGCGAAACTGCTCATTGAAGGAAAGACAAACCGTGTCATTGGTTATCAGCATGGAGAATACCAGGATTTTGATATTAACGAAGCGCTGTCATTGAAGAAAGAAATTCCAGAATACCAGTATGAAATAGCACAGGAGTTAGCGATATAATTATGAATAAAGATGTCTTACTTAGCATCTCAGGGCTTCATTTTGACGAATTAGATTCGGCAAATGAAGCAATCGAGGTCATTACTCCCGCCCAGTATTTCTTTAAAAATAATAAGCATTACATTATTTATGAAGAATTGGTGGAGGGAAGCAAAGAAACGATACGCAATAAGATCAAAATTGAAGAAAAGAAGGTTGAAATCATCAAAGGTGGTTTGATGAATACTCGTATTGTTTTTGAGAAAGACCGGATGAACATGAGCCATTACAATACTCCTTATGGTGATATTTCGATTGGAACAATGACCAAGCAGATGAATTATGAGGAAACAGAGGATTGTATAAATGTTCAGATTTTGTATTCCCTGGATGTAAATGATGAGTGGGCAGCAGATTGTAACGTGTGGATTCGAATAAAGAGTGTAAAATAAAAAAAGCTGATGAAAATTTTCATCAGCTTTTTGAATGGTTATTTTCGAAATCTGGAGAAGAAACCCTTCTTTTTTGCTGGGGCATCTAAACCACCTCTTAATCCGCGAACATTTGTAATATAGATTCCGCTGACTGTAGCCTTTACTTCTTTTTTTACAGGAATCAAAGGATAAATTTCGGCGTCGACCATAAGTGTCATAATCTTAGGGCCAATTTTTGCTTTTACTACCGGAACTTTTGAACGGCGTAAATATTTTGGAGAGCTTTCTACAACAACCGCAGGGAAGCCGGCGTCCTTTAGTCTCATTTTACCCTTATCGATGATAAGCATGGAGACGGTTTGCGCAACCTCATCCATTTGGGCTTTTTGTTCTTCTTGTTTCTTCTGTGCTCGTTTTCCTAAAAAGTACAATACAATCGTTGCGATAATCAGTACCGCTAGGATGATGAGTAATATTATTGATAATTTGCTCACGATAATCCTCCTACTAAATCTCAATTCTGCAACTCATTGTAGCATTTCTCGAAGAGAGTTGCAAGGTAAATAATTACGTCAGAAAATTGAAAATACTGTGAAAAAGGTTTATTCTTGGAGGCAGATATGCTATAACATAATAGTATGTGCAGACGCATAAAAAAAGTGTAGAGGTGAAATATGAAAAAAAGAGTAATTGCAGTAATTGCAACTGCGACCTTATTAATAGGAGCAGTGACAGGATGTCAGAAGAATTCATCAATTAATACAGATGAGCTAGAATTAGCAGGATATAAAGGAATTGAAGTTGCCCAGGTAGAGAAACCAGAGAAGGTTACAGATGAAGATGTTGAAAACCAAATCAACTCTACATTGGAAGCAAAAGCAACCAAGGAAGAAATTGAAGACAGAGCTGTAGAGAAGGGTGATGTTGCCAACATTGATTTTTCGGGAAAGGTTGATGGAGAAGTTTTTGATGGCGGTACAGCAGAGGGCTATGACTTGGAGATTGGTTCCGGAAACTTTATCGAGGGATTTGAAGACAGCATAATTGGTCACAATATAGGAGATGAATTCGATTGGAATGGAAAATTCCCAGATGATTATCAAAGTACAGATTTGGCTGGCAAAGATGTTGTCTTTACAATCAAGGTAAACAAAATCTCGGAAAAGAAAGTGCCGGAGCTTACAGATGATTTAGTAAAAGAGCTTACAACAGATGAAAAGTCAAAGACTGTAAAAGAGTACAAGGAAGAAGTGAAAGAGCAGCTAACCACGCAAAGACAGCAGACTTATGACAGTACCTTATACGGTGAAGTGTGGACAGCAGTATCAGATAAAGCAACAATTAAGAAGTATCCGGAAGATCGTATCAAAGAGCTTTTAGACGAAACAATTGCGCAACACAAAGAAAGCGCTGAGCAATACGGTATGGAATTTAAAGATTATATAGCACAATACCAGGTTGAAACAGAAGAAGAGTTTGAGGCGGCAGTAGAAGAGAGCATCAAAAAGTCTTTAAAGGATGAAATCATTGCTGCAGGTATTGCAAAGAAAGAAAAATTAGAACCAAGTGATAAGGAATATGAAAAAATTTACGAAGAGCTTGCAGAATCAATTGGTTATGATGTGAAAACAATGAAGGAAGCATACGAGGAAGATGTCATTAAAAATGCGGCATTAAAGCTTCATGTAACAAAATGGTTGGCAGACAATTGTGTGCAGGTAAAGGGCGAGTAGATGAAAAAACCAATTTTACTGATTATGGCAGCTGGCATGGGAAGCAGATATGGTGGACTAAAACAGATTGATCCTGTGGATTCGGCAGGACATATTATTATGGACTATTCCATCTATGATGCAAAAAGAGCCGGATTTGAAGACGTTGTTTTTATCATTAAAAGAGAAAATGAAGAGAGTTTTAAAGAAGCAATAGGGAATCGGATATCAAAACATATGAAGGTTCATTATTGTTACCAAGAGGTTTCACAAGTGCCATCGGAGTTTGAAGTGCCAAAAGACAGAGTGAAACCTTGGGGAACAGCCCATGCGGTCTTGGCATGTAAAGAAGTTGTAGAAGGACCATTTGTAGTCATCAATGCAGATGATTTTTATGGAAGAGAAGCATTTCAGCTGGTCTATGATTTTCTGATGAAGACAGAAGAGGATGAGGTCTATCGTTATGCCATGGTTGGATATGAGCTCAGAAATACAGTGACGGATAACGGTTCTGTATCCAGAGGGGTATGTGAATTGAGCCCTGAGAAAGAACTTCTATCAATTACGGAGCGTACTCGTATCGAAAAAAGAAATGGTGAGATTGCTTATACCTTAGACGAAGGAGAGACCTACCATGTACTTCCAGAGGATACTTTGGTTTCTATGAATATGTGGGGATTTAGTAAGAGTTTGATGGAGGAAATCGAAAGAGGATTCAGAGATTTTTTGAAGGAAACTTTACAATCCAATCCTTTAAAGGGAGAATACTATTTACCGGGAGTGGTAAGCCGGTTAATGGAAGAAAAAAGAGCATCTGTCAAGGTTTTAAAGACCGCAGATAAGTGGTATGGTATTACATATAAAGAAGATAAGAAGGAAGTAGAAGAAGGCTTAAGTAATATGAGAAGTCAAGGAATCTATGAGGCTAATCTATTAGAATAAAAGAAATGGAGGGAATACAATGGCAACAATACTGATAACGGGTGGTGCAGGATACATTGGCAGCCATACGGCATTGGAACTTTTGAATCAAGGTTATGACGTGGTCGTTTTTGACAACCTCTATAATTCATCGGAGGAAGCAATCAGACGAGTTGAGGAGCTGACAGGCAAAAAGATTAAATTCTATAAAGGGGATGTGCTGAACCGAGAAGATTTGGATGAGCTATTCCAAAAGGAAAAGATTGATGCAGTTATTCATTGTGCTGCGTTAAAAGCAGTAGGAGAGTCTGTACAAAAGCCAATGCTTTATTACCACAATAACATTACTGGAACATTAACTCTGATGGAAGCTATGAACCAGGCAAAAGTAAAACGTATTGTTTTCAGCTCTTCCGCAACGGTGTATGGAAATCCACAGAAAATGCCAATCACAGAAGATACACCAAAGGGAGATTGTACCAATCCTTATGGTTGGACGAAGTCTATGATGGAGCAAATCATGACAGATGTGCAAAAAGCAGATTCTGAATGGGACGTAGTTTTACTTCGTTATTTTAATCCTGTAGGTGCTCACGAGAGTGGCAGGATTGGGGAAGATCCAAAAGGCATCCCAAACAACTTGATGCCATACATTTCCCAAGTGGCTGTTGGTAAGCTGGAAAAGCTTGGAGTCTTTGGAAATGATTATAATACGCCAGACGGAACCGGTGTCCGTGATTACATTCACGTGGTAGATTTGGCAATTGGGCACTTAAATGCCATCGAAAAGATATTAGAGAATCCAGGACTTAAGGTTTACAATCTGGGTACTGGGGTAGGCTATTCTGTATTGGATATGATTAAGGCTTTTGAAAAGGCAAGTGGTAAAAAGATTCCTTATGAAATAAAACCAAGAAGAGAAGGAGATATTGCAACCTGTTATGCGGATCCGGCTCTTGCAAAGGAAGAATTAGGCTGGACAGCCAAAAGAGATTTGGAGCAAATGTGCGCAGATACATGGAGATGGCAGTCTGAAAACCCGAATGGATACGAAGACAGAGGATAACCTCTGTCTTTTCTTTTTTTCCTAATGGTGCTATAATTAACCCTGTATCGTGTGAAAAAAGGGAGAGGACCTATGGAAGAGAAGAAAAAAGCCAAGGTAAGACTCAAAGGCCAACTAAGGCTGTACATGCAGTGGCCTGGTATTATGGCCGTATTATTGGTTGCAATTAATATATGGATTTATTATACAAATAAGCGGGCAGGAAGATTTCTCTTTGTGTTTGTATTAGTGTACGTCATTATGGTGATTATCTTGTATTTATCCAGTAAGGCTATGATAATGAGAGATTTTATTGAGTTTGCTGCTCAATATGGAATTGTACAAAATACATTACTTAAGGAATTGGGAGTGCCTTACGGTATTTTTTTAGCAGATGGAAAACCGGTATGGATGAATGATCAATTTAAAGAAGTCATTGGGGGCAAGTTTAAAGCTTCTTCGCCAATCAGCAAATTTATGCCTGAGATAAATGTTCATGTTTTCCCAGAGGATTCCAATGATTTTGTGGAAATTGATGTACCTTACATGGATCGTTTGTTTCATGCAGAAATCCGTAAAGTTTCGGTAGAGGGATTTAGTGAAACAGAGCAGCTTATGGAGCTTCCAAAAGCATCGGAATACTTTATTGCAATTCATCTCCACGACATTACACAACAAGAAAAATATGCGAGAGAAAATGATGAATTAAGATTGGTATCAGGCTTGATTTATATTGATAATTATGATGAGCTTTTAACCAGCGTAGAAGAAGTGCGACAGTCTCTTTTAATTGCACTTGTTGATCGAAAAATCAGTCAGTACATCTCGAAAGTAGATGGAATTGTAAAAAAGATAGAAGTAGACAAGTATTTTATCGTCCTGAAAAAAGGGAGATTTAAGGAATTAGAAGAAGATGAATTTTCTCTTTTAGAGGAGGTAAAGGCAATCAATGTAGGAAATCAAATTCCTGCAACCTTGAGCATTGGTCTTGGTGTGAGTGTGGATACCTATACCCAAAGCTATGATTATTCTCGTGTTGCAATTGATCTCGCTCTTGCCAGAGGCGGGGATCAGGCAATCATAAAGAGTAGTAAGGAGATTACTTATTTTGGAGGAAAAAGAGAGCAGACAGCGAAAAACACCAGGGTAAAGGCACGTGTAAAAGCAGAAGCTCTTAGAGAATTTATTACGGTCAAGGACTCTATTTTTATTATGGGTCATAAGATGGGAGATGTAGATTCATTTGGCGCAGCGATTGGATTGTATCGTGCTGTTGCTGAATCACAAAAGCATTCCCATATTGTAATTGATGAAATCAGTGCATCTCTTCGGCCTATGTATGAAGCTTTTGCAAATGATTACGACTATCCAGAGGATATGTTTTTGACCCCTCAGGAAGCCATTGATATGGCGAATTCTGATTCCATGGTAATTGTTGTGGACACCAATCGTCCTCAGATGACAGAATGCCCGGAATTATTAA
The DNA here is from genome assembly GCF_024721305.1 of Aequitasia blattaphilus. Classification (GTDB taxonomy): domain Bacteria; phylum Bacillota; class Clostridia; order Lachnospirales; family Lachnospiraceae; genus Aequitasia; species Aequitasia blattaphila. The sequence goes on from NZ_JAMXOD010000001.1 coordinate 101,056, forward strand.
AAAAGACTAAAACCATTGTGGTATTGGATCACCATAGACAGAGTACGGATAATATTGATAACGCCTTGCTTTCTTATATTGAGTCCTACGCTTCATCTACCTGTGAGATGGTATCAGAGGTGCTTCAATATATTGTAGATGATATTAAATTACCGAATAAGGAGGCAAGTGCTCTTTATGCAGGAATCATGATTGATACCAATAACTTTACAAATAAAACCGGTGTTCGAACCTTTGAAGCAGCAGCCTTTTTAAGAAGAAACGGGGCAGATATTACTTTTGTGCGGAAAATGTTTCGTGATGATATAGAATCCTTCCGGGCGAAGGCAGAGATTATCAGCAGTGCAGAGGTTTATAAAGGGATGTATGCAATTGCATCGGGAAAAGCATTAGAGATTGAAAGCCCAACGATTATTGGTGCACAGGCGGCAAATGAGCTCTTAGATATCAATCAGATTAAAGCTTCGTTTGTACTGACGGAATACAATGATATGATTTACATTAGTGCAAGATCGATTGATGAAGTGAATGTACAGGTGATTATGGAGCATTTAAATGGAGGCGGCCATATGAATGTGGCAGGTGCCCAACTGGAAAACACAAGTGTAGAGAATGCAATTTTTCTGTTGAAACAGGAAATTGACAAGGTAATATAGAGAGGATGGCAGACAGATGAAAGTAATATTACTAGAAGATGTAAAAACATTAGGGAAAAAAGACGAAATTGTTGAGGTTAATGATGGATATGCCCGCAATTTTCTTTTGAAAAACAAAAAAGGCATTGAAGCAACAGGTAAGAACTTAAATGATTTAAAACTTAAAAAAGCGAATGCGGATAAGCTCCAACAGGAAAGATTGGATGAGGCAAAAGAATTGGCAGCAAAAATTGCTGAGGGAAGCATTTCTCTTACCATTAAAATTGGGGAGGGAGGAAGAAGCTTTGGAAGTATCTCCTCAAAGGAAATTGCAGAAGCCGTAAAGTCTCAGATGAATTTAGAAGTGGACAAGAAGAAGGTTCTTCTAAAGGACCCAATAAAAACACTGGGAAAACACGAAGTAGAAATTAAAGTACATCCTCAAGTAGTTGCTACATTAGTAGTTCAGGTTATGGAAGAGGCTTAGGAGGAAAAGAAATATGGATGAAGCCCTGATAAAGCGGGTTTTACCTCACAGTATTGAAGCAGAGCAATCGGTAATTGGTGCTATGCTTATGGATCGGGAAGCGATTGTTGTGGCAGAAAGTATGATTACCCAAGATGATTTCTACCATAAGGCTTATGGTATTGTTTTTGATGCTATGGTAGAGCTTTACCGGGAAGCAAAGCCTGTAGACTTGATTACACTTCAGGATCGTCTGCGGGAAAAGGATATTCCCGAGGAGGTAGCAAGTCTTGAATACGTAAGGGACTTGCTGACAACGGTTCCGACTTCCGCGAACATAAAATACTATGCAGATATCGTTGCGGAGAAGTCAATGCTTAGAAGGCTGATTCGATTGAACGAAAGTATTGCAAATACTTGTTATGTGGGAAAAGAGCCATTAGAGGTAATTCTAGAAGAAACAGAAAAGTCGATGTTTGCTCTCTTGCAAAAGAGGAATAACGTTGAATCAACGCCAATTAAGCAGGTGGCGTTAAATGCATTAGAACGAATTGAGATGGCATCAAAAAACAAGGGATCTGTTACGGGGATTCCTACGGGATTTATGGATTTGGATTATAAGCTTTCCGGACTCCAAAATTCAGATTTGATTCTGATTGCAGCGCGGCCCTCAATGGGAAAAACAGCTTTTGTATTGAATATTGCCCAACACGTTGCCTTTAAGCAGAACCTGGGAGTGGCAGTCTTCAGTCTGGAAATGTCAAAGGAGCAGTTGGTAAACCGATTGTTCTCTTTGGAGTCACAAGTGGATTCCCAGTCGATTCGTACAGGGAATCTTAAGGATTCGGATTGGGATAAGTTGATTGAAAGTGTAGGTGTTATTGGGAAATCTAAATTGATTATTGATGATACGCCCAGTATTTCCGTTACAGAACTTCGATCGAAATGTAGAAAATTTAAATTGGAAAATGATTTATCCCTTATTATCATTGACTACTTGCAATTGATGTCAGGAAGCGTTGGGAAGAGAACGGAATCCAGGCAACAAGAAATTTCAGATATTTCAAGAGGCTTAAAGCAGGTGGCGAGAGAATTGAATGTTCCAGTTATTGCACTTTCACAGCTGTCTCGTGCTGTGGAGTCTAGAACAGATAAAAGACCGATGCTCTCGGACTTGAGAGAGTCAGGAGCGATTGAACAGGATGCCGATGTGGCAATGTTTATTTATAGGGATGAGTATTACAATAAAGATTCAGATGCAATAGGTACAGCTGAAATTATAATTGCGAAACAGAGAAATGGTCCGATTGGTACTGTGGAGCTGGCATGGATTGCGGATTATACCAAGTTTGGAAATCTAGTTAGAGAGTAAAGCTTTAGAATAAAAAGGAAGTCCGAATTGGACTTCTCTTTTTAAGCACTTATTATCCTTGAGAAATTGCTTCTGTTGGACATTGAGCAGCACAGGCACCACAATCGATGCAAGAATCTGCATCAATAACGAATTGAGCATCTCCCTGAGAAATTGCACCTACTGGACATTCGCTTTCACAAGCGCCACAGCTAACACATTCTTCACTAATTACATAAGCCATAGTTGTTACCTCCTTATAAGAATTCTAAATAACCATTATGGTTATACATATAATAATACAAAGCATTAGTCTTTACAAGGAAAATAATGGATTAAATCAAGTACATTGAAGAGATAGGAGACTTAAATGATAAAGAGAATCAGTAGGGTTCTTTGCATAGTCCTAATCGTTGGATTAACTGCCGGATGTGCAAAAGAAGAACCGAAACAATCAGAAAATGAAACAGTTGAAGCAGAGGATAAAGAGACGGCTCAAAGAAAGGCTTTAAATCAGATTAATCCTTCTGCCTATGGAAATACTTATGGAGTTGATTTAGAACCGGGAAGCTACATATCTATCATCGGCAGAGCATCTGGGGGAGGATATTGGGAGGAAATAAAAAAGGGTGCAGAAAAGGCAGTTCAAGAGATTAATGAGAATCTGGGATATGAAGGAAGCGATAAGGTAAAGCTGGTTTATAGTGGTCCAGGAAAAAAGGGAGATGTGGAAGAGCAAATCAATATATTAGATGAAGAACTGGCAAGATATCCAAGTGCCATAGCCATATCTCTATCCGATTGTGTTGCATTTGAAGTTCAGTTTGATTTGGCAATGGAAAATGATATTCCAATCGTAACCTTTGATTCAGGCAGTGACTATAAAGGTGTCATGGCAAATATTGGAACGGATAATGTACTTGCTGCCAAAGAGTGTGGGAAGGAAATGGGGGAGCATCTGGAGGAAGAAGATAAAGTATTGATTTTAGTAGAGGATGAGAAGAACCGCTCGGAAATCATAAGAAAAGAAAGCTTTATTCAAGAGATGCAGGAAAGTTACCCTGGAATTGATACAGAGTCTGTTGTAGAAATGAGTACCATAGAGGATTTCAGTGAGTTTTTGAGCCAGGAAGAAAATATAGCGGGAATCTTTACAACCAACGATGGAAATCTATCTAAAATTCTTACCTTCTATGAGGAAAATGAGGAGATTGACAGACCTTTGATTTATGGCTTCTCAGATGGTGTGCAAGACACAACTAAGGCAGATGGTTTAATCATCCAAAATCCTTATGGAATGGGGTATGCCACTGTCGTTGCATCGGCCAGAGCTATTTTGGAAATGGGAAATGAAGCGGTTATTGATACCGGATATACAATGATCACAAAAGAGAGCAAATAAAAAAGTCAGGAAGAAGTATGTTATATGCTTCTTCCTGACTTTTTCTTTGGTAGAGTAAATTTAAATTCTGTGCCCACACCTTCGGTGCTGACAACATGAATATTTTCCCCGTGAGCGCCTAAGATATCTTTCACAATGGATAAACCAAGGCCGGTGCCTTTACGGTCCTTTCCCCGGGAAAGATCTGCTTTATAAAAGCGATCCCAAATCTTGCTGAGTTCATTACTGGAAATCCCACAACCATCATCTTTAACAGAGACAGAAATTTTTTCGGATATATCCGTCGTTTCAATGGTGACGATGGTGTTTGGCTCACTGAATTTTAGAGCGTTGTCAATTAAATTGTATAATACTTGTTGAATCTTGGATTTGTCTGCATAGACAGATAAATGTTTTGTGGCAAGAATCAGGTCGATAGAGAGCTGCTTTTCTTTACAGATTCCTTCCAAGGAAGAGACAACATTTTTGATGACTTCATGTATATCAAAGGTCTCACGCTCTAAAGGCATTTGGCCTTTGTCATAGGCATTTAAAGTGAGCAAATCTTTCGTAAGATCTGTAAGACGCTCAGTTTCGTTTAAAATGATTTTCAAGTACTTTTCCTGCATCTCAGGGGGAATGGTGCCATCTACAATGGCCTCGACATATCCCTTAATAGAAGTGAGAGGAGAACGGAAATCATGGGAAACATTTGCCACAAATGAACGCTGATAATTTTCCATATCCCGAAGTTGGGCAGACATATAATTTAAAGATGCGGAAAGATAACCGATTTCATCTTCTTTATTCACTGGGATCACGTAATCTAAATTTCCGGAAGCATATTGTTTTGCGGCCTCTGTGATTTTTCGAAGGGGACGATAGACTAAGAAGTTATATCCCACTAAAACAAGAAAAGAGAAAACGTATGTAATTAAAACAAAGCCATAAACGTAAAACATTAGGCGAGAGTGGAAATCATAAATAGATTGGGTGCTTTTATGAATGAGAAGGTAGCCTCCCGGACTTAATCCATGAATGACAGGAGACAAAACGGTTAGAACTTCCTGGTTAAAGTAATCATGGTAGCTTCCAACAAGATAACGATGTCCTCCCATTTCAGCAGGGTTAAAGTTTTCTACCTTTGAAGGAGGAAACTGATAGCGATCCGAATAGGCGGACGCAATCATTTCTCCGTCTCTGGCAACAAACCATACGGATGCATCTAATTGCTTTTCCACACCTTTTAGGACGGTGCTGACTTGTCGCTCATCTATTTTGTCGGTGTAGTAATCTACCAGATAATCAGAGGCAATCATACTGGCTTCTTTGTACATTGTACTGGTAATCTCTTCAAATAAGAGGTTATCCAATGCATTTGTGGAAAGAGAAGCAACGACAAAGAAGCTTAGAAAACCATATATAATATAAATGATATAAAATTTCAAATGTAATGTACTTCGCATAGGTATCCTCTTTATGAAACTTCAAATTTGTATCCAATGCCCCATACTGTGCCGAGCTTCCATTCTTTGTGATCTTTTATTTTTTCCCGCAGACGCTTGATATGTACATCTACGGTTCTGGTATCGCCAATGTAATCATAGCCCCAGATTTGATCAAGAAGCTGTTCTCTGGTAAATACTTGGTTTGGAGAAGCAGCCAGAAAATAGAGAAGCTCCATCTCTTTGGGGGGCATATCGACATGGGAACCATCTACAATAACAGAATAATTTACCAGATTAATTTCCAGGCCAGGGTAAGATACGTATTTTTGGTTGGCTTTTGGTTTTGTGTCTTGCCCTTGATTCTGGAATCGACGCAAAACGGCTTTTACTCTTGCAACAAGTTCCTTTGTGTCAAAGGGCTTAATGAGGTAATCATCAGCACCAAGCTCCAGACCTAAAACTTTGTCAAATACCTCTCCCTTAGCAGAGAGCATAATGATAGGAACCGAAGAAGAAGTTCGGATTTCCCGGCAGACTTGATAGCCATCAATCCCTGGAAGCATAAGATCTAAAAGAATTAAATCTGGATTGTATAAATCAAAGACATTGATTGCATCTTCACCGCTGTGAACCATTTTTGTATCATAACATTCCTTTGTCAAATACAGGGAAATTAGTTCAGCGATATTTTCATCGTCATCGACAATTAAAATTTTTGTTTTTTCTACCATTGGTATACTCCTTATTTAAATTCTACGATTGTAACACCGCTGTCTCCTTCACCGAATTCACCGAGGCGGAAGGATTTTATATAATTCTGTCTTTTTAGATATTCATGTACGCCTTTGCGAAGAGCGCCAGTTCCTTTTCCGTGGACAACACGAACAGAAGGAAGGTGGGCAAGATAAGCATCATCCAAGTATTTATCCAAGGAAGAAATTGCCTCATCTACTGTTTTACCCAGAAGATTTATTTCCGGCCGAATCTGGAAAGATTTTCCCATTTTCATCTTCTGATTTCCCTTTTGTTCCCGGCTTTTCTTTAAATACAAAGGTTCTTCATCAATGATTTCCAAGTCTCCAATAGGAAATTTGGATTTGATGATACCCATTTGAACTTGTACAAGACCTTTACGATCGGGAGGAGCAATAACGTGTCCTTTTACATTCAGACTTAAGACTTTAACGCTTTCTCCTAGCTTGAATTCCTCGGGCTTATGAGCCTTAGCTGGTTTGCTTTGAAGAGAGGCATTTTTGTCTTGAAGGCCGGACATTTTCTTTCGAAGACGTTCCCGTTCTCTTTCAACGTCTGCCATAGTTACAGGTGCAGAGCCCATCTTCCGAAGGGTCTTTACGATTTCATCGGCTTCGGCCTTTGCACTGCTTAGTATTTCTCGTGCTTCTTCTGTGGCCTCCCGGATTTTTCGCTCCTTTTCCTGACGCAGTTTTTCTTTTTCTTTTTCCACACTGTTTTTCAAACTGGAAATTTCATTTTTATACCGTTTGATTTCTTCCCGGTCTTGTTCTAATTCTTTTCTGGAAGCATCTAAATCTGTAAGAAGATCTTCGAAGGATTCATCTTGTGAGGAAAGCTGTTCTCTGGCTTTTTCAATAATGTTATCAGAAAGTCCAAGCTTACTGGCAATTGCAAAGGCATTACTCTTTCCGGGAATGCCAATCAGTAGGCGGTAGGTAGGCCGTAGAGTCTCAACATCAAACTCACAGCTGGCATTTTCAATACCTGGAGTAGACATTGCGTACACTTTAAGCTCACTATAATGTGTTGTAGCTACGCAGCGCACTTGCTTTTGAAAGAGATGGTCTAAAATTGAAATTGCAAGAGCAGCACCTTCCGTAGGGTCTGTTCCAGCACCGAGTTCATCAAAAAGAACTAAGGAATCTCTATTGGCTTCATCTAAAAAAGATACGATATTTGTCATATGGGAAGAGAAGGTACTGAGGCTTTGCTCAATGCTTTGCTCATCTCCAATATCAGCAAACACATTTTTAAAAATACAGAGCTTTGAACGATCCAGAGCTGGAATATGTAATCCGGATTGTCCCATTAAAGTAAATAAACCGATGGTTTTGAGCGAAACTGTCTTACCTCCGGTATTAGGACCTGTAATAATTAAAAGATTAAAGTCTTCTCCTAAAGTAACCGTAATAGGAACGACTGTCTTCTGATCCAGAAGTGGATGACGGCCGCTTCGTATATGAATAATGCCCTGAGTATTAAAGAGTGGTTTTGAGGCGTTTTCTTCTAAAGAAAGAGAGCCTTTTGCAAAAATAAAATCAAGCTCACAAAGCACATGATAGTTTCTTCGGATTTCTGGGACATACTCGCCAGTGCTTGCACTTAAGGTGGCAAGAATTACTTGAATTTCATCATTTTCCTTTGCGTACAATTCTTTCAGCTCATTGTTTAAGTTTACAATGGTCATAGGCTCAATAAAAAGAGTAGAGCCGGTAGAGGATTGGTCATGAACCATCCCGGGCACTTGGTTTTTATACTCTGCTTTCACAGGGATACAGTAACGATCACCTCGCATGGTTATAATAGGATCCTGTAGATAAGTACGATACCTTCCGTTTACCAGTTGGGTTAAAGTGGAGTGTATTTTATCATTGAGCCGCTGCATCGCAATACGAATATGTTTGAGTGTAGGACTGGCCTCATCACTGATTTCATCTTCAGAAAGAATGCATCTTGCAATCTCAGTAGAAAGAGGAGTAAGAGGCATGAGCTGATCAAAAAGTTCATTTAGTAAATCCTGCGTGTCATCATTTTGTTCCTGGCGGCCATAGGATTTTACTTGTCCGGTTATGCGGAGAAGCTTTTGTATATTTAGTAGTTCACCGCTGCCAAGGGTTCCTCCGATTTCCAGACGTTTCAAGGAGCCATCCACGGGAATAAGACCGTAAAAGGAAGGGTTTCCTTTTTTAACCAGACGAGTAAAGGCACAAGAGGTTTCTTCTTGGGCACGGTTGATTTGCTCTAAGCTGGTCATGGGTTTTAAGTTTTCGCAAAGGCGTTTTCCTCCTACAGAGGAGGCATGGTTTTTCAGTTGTTCAATTATTTTTGGATATTCTAGTTTTATTAAAGTTTTTTCATTCATATTTTTCACCTAGACATATTCTACCTTATTGAACATTTAATAGCAATCAGTTATACTGTAAAAAGGGCAATAAAGGAGATATACATATGGATGAGGAAAAGCGCCCAAGTGGGGAAGAACATTCTTTTTTCAAGGAAACGATTAAGGATGAGAAGGTAGATAATAAAAAAATTTTAAAGGCATGTATGAAGTTTGCTGGTAAAGCGCTGATATTTGGTCTTCTCGCAAGCATAGCTTTTGGTGTGTCAAAACCTTGGTTTGACCCTTCGTCCAACAATCAGCAGATTACGATTGAGGATCAGGAACAAGAAGAGAATGAAAAGGAAGAGGAGCAGGTAGAAGAAGATTTAACCCCACAGGAACAGGGAGAAAAAAACTACCAGGAAATGAATCGCGCAAGAAATACAGTAGCGAACACAGTATTTAAAAGTGTTGTAGAAATAGAAGGTATTTTAGATGACGAGCAATGGAAGTCCAGTTCTTTTGAAAAGACAAATGTGGTTTCCGGCTTGATTTTAGCAGAGACAGGAAAAGAAGTGCTCATCTATGGCAGAACCAATATTGCCAAAGGCGCGACAAGCTTTAAGGTTACCTTTAATGATAATAAAACCTATGTGGCTTCTTTGCGAAATAAGGAAGAGGTTCTGGGCTTTGGAGTCTACTCTGTGGACAAAGAAAGTATGGATGAAACGACGATTAATCAAATCACGATTCCTCAGCTCGGCAATTTGGCAGGTGTGGGAAGAGGAGATAATATTATTGTTCTGGGGCATCCATTTGGGTATAGTAATGGTCTTGGCTTTGGAAATGTATCTTCAATCAAAAAGGTGGTTTCTAAGTATGATGGAGAATTTCATGTTATTGCAACAGATGTTCCGGCAGCAGAAAATGGGACAGGTTTTATTGCAAATATGGAGGGAGAAATCATTGGTATGGTTGACCAGCAGCTATCAGAATCGCCAAGCATGAGTCTCATAACTGGCTATGGCATTTCGGATTTAAAAGTGCGCATTGAAAAGCTGTTAAATAATATCTCGATTCCATATGTCGGAGTACTGGGAATCGACGTTACAGAAGAGATTGAAGAAAAAGGTATTCCAAAAGGAATTTATGTAAAGAATGTGGCTGGAGATTCACCGGCGATGAATGCAGGAATTCAACCGGGAGATGTCATTACTGAAGTTGCAGGAAACCCTGTGGCAACAGTGAGTGGATACGGTGCAGAAATCATGAAAATAGAACCAGGAAAAGCAGTGAAAATAGAAGGACTTCGCAAGGGAGCGGGAGAGGAATATGTAGATGTGACTTTTACCGTAGAAGTAGGGACAAAACAATAAATCAGAAAGAGGAAAGATATGAAATATATTAATGAATTGCGGGATGGAGATAATGTGAGAGGAGTCTATCTGTGTAAGGGTAAAAGAGTGGCTCAGACAAGAAATGGAAAGCCTTATGATAATCTCCTGATTCAAGATAAAAGTGGAACCATTGATGGGAAAATCTGGGATCCAAATTCTGGAGGAATTGCAGATTATGACGAAAAGGATTTTGTTGAAATTGTAGGAGAGGTAATTAGTTATAACAATAATCTGCAGTTAAATATTAGACAACTGAGAGTTGCAAAAGAGGGAGAATATAATCCGGGAGATTATATGCCAACGACAGAGAAAAGTGTGGACGAAATGTACGATGAGCTTTTAAGCTTCATAAATCGTATAGAGAATACATACCTAAAGAAGGCACTATCCTTTTATTTCGTAGAGGATGCAGCTTTTATTCAGTGCTTTAAAAACCATTCTGCGGCAAAGACCGTTCATCATGGGTTTGCTGGAGGACTTTTAGAGCATACTCTAAGTGTTGTAAAGTTCTGTGAATATATGATTGGAGCCTATCCGATTTTAAATGCAGACTTGCTTTATGCAGCTGCGCTCTTTCATGATATCGGAAAAATAAGAGAGCTTTCTGCATTTCCAGATAATGATTATACAGATGCGGGTCAACTTTTAGGCCATATTGTGATAGGTGTGGAGATGATAGATGAAAGTATTCGTCATATAGAAGGATTTCCTGTTGTTTTGGCAAATGAGTTAAAGCATTGTGTCGTGGCTCACCACGGAGAGCTGGAGTATGGTTCGCCAAAGAAGCCGGCTCTTGCAGAGGCTTTAGCTTTAAACTTTGCAGATTGTACAGATGCGAAGATGCAGACGATGACAGAGCTTTTAAAGGATCGAGAAGATACAGGTTGGATTGGATATAACCGTCTCTTTGAATCAAATATAAGAAAGACAAGCGAATAGAATGAAAAAGAATGATGTTGTAAAAGTGACAATTGAAGATATAGGAATTAATGGAGAAGGGATAGGGAAGATACAGAACTATCCCCTCTTTGTTAAAGGCGGGATTCCAGGAGATGAAATTCTGGCTCGTATTACGAAAACGAAGAAAACATATGGGTATGGCCGAGTAGAAGAAATATTACATCCATCACCGGATCGAATTGAGCCTCCTTGTCCCATTGCGGAACCCTGTGGAGGCTGTCAGCTTCAAGCATTGTCTTATGAGAAGCAGCTGACGTTTAAAGAAAAAACCGTAAAAGGAAATCTGGAAAGGATTGGGAAAGTTCCTTCCCCATTGCTGGAGAAAGTGATGAACCCAATTGTTGGAATGGAAGAGCCATTTCGCTATCGCAACAAAGCGGCGTATCCTATTGGACGAAATCGAGATGGAAGAATAGTGGCAGGGTTTTATGCTGGAAGAACTCATCAGATTATTCCTGTAGATGATTGTCTCCTAGGAAAGAAAGAAAATAAAACCATATTAAACAAAATAATTTCTCATATGGAAAAACATCAGATTGAACCTTATGATGAGGTAGGACACAGGGGACTTATTCGTCATGTTTTGATTCGGTATGGAGAAAAAACGGGAGAGTGGATGGTTTCTATTGTCATTAATGGAAATACAATTCCCAAGAAAGAGGAGCTAATAGAGGCACTTGTGGGGATTCAGGGAATGACGAGTATTTCCTTGTCTGTTAATAAAAAGAACACGAATGTTATCATGGGAAATGAGATTATCACAATCTGGGGGCAAGAGTATATTACAGATAAAATTGGCGATTTGAGCTTTCAGATTTCCCCCCTTGCTTTTTACCAAGTCAACCAAAAACAAACAGAGAAGTTGTATAATCTGGCTCTTACCTATGCAGACCTGAAAGGAAAAGAAAAGGTTTGGGATCTTTATTGTGGAATCGGCACAATTTCTTTGTTTCTGGCTCAAAAAGCAGAGATGGTATACGGCGTGGAAGTTGTTCCAGAGGCAATTGAAAATGCAAAAGAAAATGCAAAAATAAATGGACTTGCAAATGCCCGGTTTTATGTGGGAAAGGCAGAAGAAGTTCTGCCGGCACATATAAAGGAGCATGGAAGAGCCGAGGTAATTGTTGTAGACCCTCCAAGAAAGGGTTGTGCAGAATCGCTTTTAGAGACTATGGTAAATATGGAACCAGAGAGAATTGTGTACGTAAGTTGTGACAGTGCCACTTTAGCAAGGGATGTGAAGTATCTAAGAGAGAATGGATATGAGTTGAGGGAAGTGACACCTGTGGATCAGTTTGGGATGACGGTGCATGTTGAGTGCGTTTGCTTAATGACGAGAAAAGAGACGTAAAAGTACCGAAAAAGCCGATAAAATGGGCGTTTCTCGGAAGTTGGAGCAAGATGTGAATGACTGGAGAATTTGAAAAAGAGGGTGAGATTTCAATGATGCCTTGATGGGATTTTGAAACCTGCCCTATGACTTATTATTCGTTTTTGGCTTGGTGAGTGTGCAGACGATTATTGAAAGCAATCGAAGAGACTGAAAAGATAGATGAATGGCTGATGTATGGAATTGATGTCAAATGAGCAAGGAGAAAATTCAAATGATGAATTTAGGAAAATTGAAAGAAATAAAGGATTTGAGGAAAGTGTGGCCACATGAAGCATTGGATTTCACACCGTGGCTTGCTGAAGAAGAAAACCTTGCTTTGTTAACGGATGCAGTAGGTTTGGAGATTACTGTAGATGAAACCGAGTCAAGTGTCGGCGATTTTAATGTAGATATTTATGCGACTGAAACCGGGACGGATAGAAAAATCATTATTGAAAATCAGCTGGAGGACACCAACCACGATCATCTTGGCAAACTGATTACATATGCATCAGGCAAATCAGCGGATATTGTAATTTGGGTGGTAAAGCGCGCTCGTGAAGAACACAGGGCGGCAATTGAGTGGCTCAATAACCACACTGATGAGAACATAGCATTCTTCCTTTTGGAAATAAAGCTGTATCAAATTGGTAATTCGGACATTGCGGTAAAGTTTGAGGTGGTCGAGAAGCCCAATGACTGGACGAAAGAAATTAAACGACAGGCAAGCAGTTCTCCCACGCTGCAGGCAAGATATGATTATTGGGTTGCCTTTAACGAATATGCTTTCAATAATGCGGCGTTTGCTAAGGCTTTTAACAGAAGAAAAGCCAGCACTGACCATTGGATGACATTGAGTGTTGGATCTTCTGCCTGCCATATCGGTTTACTGCAAGTCAGGAAAGATAACAATATTACCGTAGAATGGTACATTACTGACGATAAAGAGCTTTATCAGAAATTTTATTCCCACAAGGCGGACATTGAATCAGATATGGGAATGATGCTAGATTGGAGAGAATTGCCGGATAAGAAGGCAAGCAGGATTCTGGTAATTCATGATGCAGATTTTGATAATAAGGATAAATGGTCGGAGCAGTTCGATTGGGCGATGGATGTTGCGATGAAGATGAAGAAAGCGTTTAAGAAGTATTTGTAATCCAAAGTACAGAACTTAGAAGAGAATAGTATATGGAAAAGATAAGTACTGATATCGTGAAAGAATATTTGCAAAAGGGTGGGAGTGCTGTTTTAGATATTGCAAGAGAAGTTTATGAAGACAGAGCCGATTAAGCATTTTCAGAAGCAATCGAAATGGGAATAACAAATACGATTGCGGCTCTCTATGATGTGGGTGTAAATGATGAAGAGATTGCACGGGTTCTTAACAAATTTTGGGGTATCAGCAGCAGGGAAGTGGACGAGAGGATACTGTTTGAAATGCATAATGCTGCGAAAAGAGAATTAAGGCACTATTTAAAAATGCAGGGATATTCGGATGTGGATATCCAACATTTTATGATTTCTACTAAAGCAGATGCCAAGATCAGTCATGATAAAGACTTATGGAAATTGAGCAAAACACCTGAGAAACTTTTCAAGGCTGTGAAAAAGGAATCCAAGTAAGGATTTTAGATGTATCACGATGTTCCAGCAGGTGCAAATGCACCGGCTACCATTAAATAATGTTACCTGTGTGAATTTGTTGATAAGTGGGTTAAATTTGCATTGTATAGCTTTTAGAACAGCAATAGATGAAACAGTTGTGTGATTGATACAAAGAACAAAGCCTGGATGTGGCTTGGATAAGGGTTTCTGTAAATGACCGAATGTAGCGGTCATATTTTTTGCCCGGAAGTACGAAAATGGCTGAACCCAGAGTAACGAGATATGGCGGATTTAGCATACGCTTTTACCGATTGCTGTGGGGTATCGTTATTATGGTTAATGGTTGTAACGATAGAAAAAGCCCCGATGAATATGGAATTCATCAAGGCTCATTCCATGCGTACCTTATCCCACTGCTTTATATGCGGTCATGTTCATGATGAACTGATTATTGAGTGCAGCATGGGAGTTTCCCTTGATGCCGTGTGTGAGCAGATGGGCAGAACTCCGACTTGGATTTCAGGACTTCTGCTCCGAGTGGACGGGTTCGAATGCAGCTTCTATAAAAAAGATTAGGAAAACGTCAGATTACACCTCCTGCCAAGGCTATAAGGTAGGAGGTGCTTTTCAAATGAATGATGAGAATAAAACAATAACGGAAATTATAGAGCCGGGCAGTTCCCCTGCTCTTATGAAATCACGCATGACGGAGGAACAATTGTGTAGTGATTATAAATATTGTATGGCACAGAAAATTATAAAAGAAATGCTCGATAAAGGTCTGATTTCTGTGGATGAATTCAACAAAATCAGCGAGAGAAACCGCAAAACTTTCTCCCCATATTTAGCGGAGATTATGCCCTAAATGACTTGATATATATCGATTAGTACGGGAATATGTCCATACCGAAAGCGAGGTGAGTTGATGAAAAGGATAATAAAAATTGAAGAAAATAAAACCATATCGGTTAAGAAGAAAACCCGTGTGGCTGCCTATTGCAGAGTATCTACAGCAAGTGATGAACAGCTTATCAGTCTTGATACGCAGAAGGCACATTATGAGGATTACATCAAGTCTAATTGCGAGTGGGAGTACGCAGGGGTATTTTACGATGAAGGTATCACAGGCACGAAAAAAGGAGTGCCGTGACGGTCTGAATTCCCTGATAGATTCTTGCGAAAAAGGTTTTGTTGATTTGGTCATCACAAAGTCCATCAGTCGATTCAGCAGAAATACTACAGATTGTCTGGAGTTGGTGAGAAAGCTGATTAGCCTGAATGTTACCGTGATTTTTGAAAAGGAGAACATTAATACGGACAGCATGGAAAGCGAGTTAATGCTTTCTATCTTAAGTAGTCTTGCGGAGAGTGAATAGGTGTCCATTTCTGAAAAAGAGCATAACAGTTATCCCGGCACGAAAGCGTGTCGGCAACACAGTAAACAAAGAAGTAAAGCCGAAGCTCAGGGTTGCAGCGTACTGCCGTGTCAGTACAGACAGCGATGAGCAGGCTACCAGTTATGAGGCACAGGTGGAGCATTACAACAACTTCATACAGAAAAATGAGGAGTGGGAGTTTGCCGGAATATTCGCTGACGACGGCATATCAGGCACCAACACCAAAAAACGTGAAGAGTTCAATCGAATGATTGCTGAGCAGAAATGCAGGGTGTTTTCCGTTTGTAAATTTTCAATGAACTATCATATAAATATCTTGTATTTATCAACCAAATGGTTTATAGTGTAATGCATATTAGTGGAGGTGTATCATGACAACATCGGATATGATCAGAACGCTGTGTGAGAAGCAGAATATCAGTCTTGCGGAGTTGTGTAGGCGTATTGACCAGACACCGCAAAATTTCAATAAAAAACTAAAAAGAGGTACAGTTTCCTTTGAGGAAATGATGGCAATTGCAAAAGCACTGGGAGTTGAATATGAGCAACGATTCATTTTAAGCGATGGTGAAAGCATATCTAGTGGAAATAAGACATGACAATGGAGGAAGTATATGGCTACAGTCGATGAATTAGTATATTTTTGTCAAGAAGAAAATGTATTTGGTGCATTAATGTTTACTGGCAAGTGGGGATGTGGAAAAACATATTTGATAGAAAACGATTTGGCAAAGGCATTGGGAAATGAATATATTATTCTCCGCATTTCGTTATTTGGAGAATCGTCCATTGATAGCATTCATCAAAAAGTACAAAAGGCGTATTTTCAAGAAGTAATGCTGAATATGGGAGGAAATATTGAGGAATTTGCTAAGGCATTTCCGCATGTTTCAAGCGAGAAAGCAGCACAACTTGGTGACCATGTTGAAAAAGTTACAGAAACAATTAGTGATTTATCAGAAAAAATAGGAAAGAGTAAATTTGGAAAAGTAGTTCAGTTTGCATCTGGAATGGCAAAAAAAGTACCGGGATTTGACAAGATATTAGCTTTAAATCCTAGTGATTGTATGCCTGTAGAAGAAAGCATTGCTGGACGACATGTTATTTTGGTTTTTGATGACTTGGAAAGAAGTAACTTGGATGAGATAGATGTATTGGGATGCATTAATGAGTATAGTGAAAACAAGCATATAAAAACTATTATTGTTGCAAATGAGGAAAAAATTATAGCCAAAAACCAGGAATCTCATGAAGATGGGGAAGAAGGTTTTTCTGGAACAGAACGTAAAAGCGGGAAAATTAAATATTCTGAAATAAAAGAAAAAATAGTTACAAGGACATTGAAAAACATTCCTGATTATAAAAAGATTATAGAAAATTTAGCTATGTCATATCAAACTAAAAAATATGAGTATAAGGATTTTTTGTCGAATCACATTGTGGATTTAATCAACGTATTTATTTGTGGAAATATTGAAAATATAAGAAGTGTAAAATGTGCAATGCAAGATTTTCAAAGAGTATTTGTGGAACTAAAAGAAAAAGGCATTGATGAGGAATTACCAGCATATTTCCAAACTTTTGTTTCCTACACTCTTTTAGCAAAGGAAGGAAAAATAAGTAAGTCTGATCGATATGGATACATATTTTGTGACGCTGATGTTGAAAAAGAATATCCGGGTTATTATGTAAGGCGTTATATGCTTACAAGTATCCGTGAATGGATTATGATGGGAGAGTGGAATGAAAAAAATATTTCTGATGATATAAACAAAATGATAGAAGTAAAAAGGAAAGCAACCCCAGAAGAATTAGTAAGAAACATGAGATTGATTGACCTTGAGGAGGATGTTATCAGGGAAGGATTTCCAGAGGTGTTACAGAATGCTTATAAAGGACAGTTGCTAGTTGATGAGTATATTGATTTGATTGGAAATATTCTTTTGGCAAGAACTATCGCTTATGAATTGCCAGAAGTTCCAGATATGAAGAAATTAGATGAGGGTGTTGACATATGTTTAGAAACTATATGTAATAGCGATGAACCTGATACCCGCGTCAGACGCATGATTTCACCAAATGATGTGAATTCACTTACTAAAGAAGAAGGTCTGATTTACGAGAAGATATGTAGATTTCGAGAAGAAGAAGTCCAAATGTTTGCAATTAATAAAAAAAAATATTTGACAGCATTGAAGTCTGAAAATATATCAGATTTGTATGAATGCGAGAATAAAAGATTTAATATTTTTGATGAAGAGGTGTGTCAAGCTGTTATGGAGTGCTATAAAAAATTGCAAAATTCAGATAGAGTATCTTTTATCGGAGTATTCCAAAAAATATGGGAATCAAAAATAGGATCTCAAGATTTTTTAATAGCAAAATCAATGCCTAATTTTGAAAAACTGAAAAATGAATTGACGACAAATCGAACAAATGAATTGCAGGCGGAATATGGTTTGAAGGCAGCACTTACCCAGAATTTCATAAATGATGTTACTAAGATTATTGAGGCAATAAAGAAGAGATTGGCTGATATGACAAAAAAAGTCAATGAAGACGAGGAAACGTAAGAGTTTTACTACAAAGGTGAATGTGAATAGTATAGACTTGTTTCCACGAACGAACAAGGGTATTTGACATTCATGCAATCAACTCGTGCCATGTTGAAACGGTGGTGTTGTTGGAGCGGAAAGCCCTGTAAATCAAAGGGTTTCGGGGATTTGAGCGGGATATGTAGGTGTGCTTTTGTGGCTTGTTGGGGTAAAATATGTTTGCGGTTACTGTGGTGAGGTAAGGAAATGGATACTTCAGCAAAAGATCAGGATTAATCATTATAAGATTACGGTGAGAGAGGTGCAGATGGTGAAAAAAGAAACTAAGTTAATCATGACGGATTATCCAGAATACGAAAATATTAGAAAGACTATTTTAAATGCAAAGGAAGACGTAGTTACTACTGTTAATTTTGCGATGGTAACTGCTTATTGGAAAGATGATTTACGAAGCACAGGATGGCAGCAGAGCCGAATACGGAAAGCAACTTATCAAATATACAGCTAAACAATTAACTAAAGAGTTTGGCAGAGGTTTTGACGAACGAAACTTACGTTATATGCGTCAATTTTATGAATCTTTTCAAAAATGGAACGCAGTGCGTTCTGAATTGAGCTGGACACATTATCGTCTGCTAATGCGCATTAAGGAACTTGAAAAGAGAGAGTATTATATTGAGGAGTGCATTGAAAATGGATGGAGCGCAAGACAGTTGGAAAGGAAAATTAATTCTTTTTATTATGAGCGAATTTTAGCTACTAATGAATCAAAGCGAATAGAGGTGAAAGCAGAAATACAATCACTGGAGCCAGATATAAATCCTAAGCATATTTTGAAGGATCCATATATCCTGGAGTTTTTAGGATTAGAAGAGAATAAAGCATATTTAGAGAAGGACTTAGAACAAGCATTAATTGACAATCTGCAAAAGTTCTTACTTGAACTTGGCAAAGGTTTTTCTTTTGTTGCAAGGCAGAAAAGGATCACTATTGATGGTGATCATTACTATGTTGATTTGGTATTCTACAATTATCTATTAAAATGCTTCGTTCTTGTAGATTTGAAAACTCACAAACTAACATATCAAGATGTAGGACAGATAGACTTTTATGTAAAGTACTTTGAAGAAAATATAAAAATAGAAGGGGATAATCCTACGATAGGTATTATTTTGTGTTCTGAAAAGAATGAAACGATGGTTAAATACTCAGTATTGAATGAGAATGACAGTTTGTATGCGTCAAAATACAAATTGTATATACCAACTGAGGATGAATTAAAATATGAAATAGAACGCGAGCGATTCAATATAGAACAAAGTATGGGAAGAACGAATAGAAAACAGTAATTTTGCAACTGTTGGGTGCAAAATTGAGTTTTGAATTAACCTATAGGGATAGTTTATATTGTTGATATGTATATATGTGTTTTCGATTGATTATGATGACCATTTGGATTTCTTGTTCAAGTCGGGGATTCAGATTGAAATACGAGGATAAAAAATGGGATTGCGATGGTAAGCATTTTGCGGAAAAGCGGGGTGCTTATTTTTCTGGAATGTTTGAAAATAACATAGAAACACGGTATAATAAATTGTCTAATAAGTGCAATTTATTAAAACCAGTGCAGACAGAGGAGATTTGAATGCTGAAAAATAATATTGAAGTAGATGTAAAAGTAAAATGTATAGAGAGCGGCATGACACAGACACAGCTTGCGGAGAAGATTAAAACAACAAGTCCGTATGTCAATCGCATCATCAAAAAGCAGGACGGTGTTGTGAACAAGACTTTTGTGCAGATGCTGGAAGCACTGGGATATGATATTGAACTTACTTATGTGAAGCGAGAAGATTAGGAGAAATGTATTATGGCAGATGTATATAAATTTAAAGTGAAACTCTGTGAATTGGAAAATGTTATTTGGAGAGATATAGAAATCACTTCTGTTTCAAGTGTTGCAAAGCTTGGATATGCTGTATTGGCGGCTTTTGAAAGTACAGCAAGCCATTTGTTTAATATACGATTTGATGGCAAGCGTTATGAAATCGTATTTGAAGAGGATGATTTTGATGATGAGCCTGCTATTGATCCAATCAAGACAAAGCTTTCCACTCTAAAACTCAGTGTTGGAGATAAGTTGAGCATGGAATATGACTATGGTGCAGGCTGGGAATTTGAGATAGAATTATTGTCAATAACTGAAATGAAACGAGGAGCAGGAACCCATTATCCATATGTTACTGATGGAAAAGGCAAAGGCATTATTGAGGATACATCGCCTTTTGAACTTGCTGAAATGATTGAGAAAACAGATAAGGATGGTACTGTACCTCAAATAATGGATATGTATTCTGGCAAAGAAGTATCGTGGGATTACAGAAAATTCGACTTGGAATACTGCAATGTGTTTTTTAAAGATAATGTTTGGAAAATACAAAATGCGTATGAGGAGTATGAATAAAAAGCAATGCAGTTAGCGAAAGGAGGACAACCAAGTTGGACACTTACGGTGAAATGATAATTTACCAGACCGAAGATGGTTTGACTAAAATAGATGTTAGTATGGTTGACGAAACAGTATGGCTTACGCAAGAGCAAATGGCAGAATTATTTCAAAGAGATAAATCGACTATTTCACGCCACATTAAAAACATCTTTACTGAGAGAGAATTAGATGAAAAAGTGGTTGTTGCAGAATTTGCAATAACCAGTCAGCACGGTGCGATGGAAGGCAAAACGCAAAGTAATATTACAAAATTCTATAACCTTGATGTTGTTATTTCTGTGGGTTATCGTGTGAAATCACAGCGTGGTGTGCAATTTCGCATATGGGCAACAAACATCTTAAAAGAATACATCAAAAAAGGTTTTGCCATGGATGATAACCGTCTAAAGGAACTGGGCGGTGGCGGCTACTTCAAAGAGCTGTTGGAGCGTATTCGTGATATTAGAGCATCTGAAAAAGTGTTTTATCGTCAGGTGTTGGAAATCTATGCTACAAGCGTAGATTATGATTCTAAAGCGGAAATTTCTGTTCAGTTTTTCAAGAGAGTGCAAAATAAAATCCATTATGCCGTTTCAGGAGAAACGGCAGCAGAGGTTATTTATCATCGTGCGGATGCCGAAAAAGACTTCATGGGATTGATGTCATTTTCCGGAGATCAGCCAACGCTGCGGGAAGCAAAAATTGCAAAGAATTATCTGGATGAAAAAGAACTGAGGGCAATGGGTCAGCTGGTATCAGGATATCTTGATTTTGCGGAAAGACAGGCGGAGCGGGAAATACCTATGACAATGGAGGATTGGGCAAAGCATCTGGATGGGATTTTAACTTCCACAGGCGAAAATCTTCTCACCGGAAATGGCACGGTTAGTCATTTGCAGGCGATGGAAAAGGCTCAGACTGAGTATAAAAAGTATAAAGCCAAAACGCTTAGCAATGCGGAAAAGGACTATTTGGAAAGCATAAAGTTGCTGGAGCAAAAAGGGAAAAGGAAATAGGGAGTTATCTGAAAAAATCGGATAACTGCGCATGTGCACTATTTGGAAAATGCAAATAGTTCAAGCTTAATAGGAGGATTGATATTTTGCAGGAAAGAGGATTTACTGAAAAAGCCTGGAAGCTTTTTAGAAGCAAAATAGCGGATTGGCAAGAAGCCTATATGGACAGGCTCAATAAGGAATATATATAGAATTACTAAGCGAAAGAGGGAATCCGTCCGATAAATTTTGGAGTCTAGAGGAGTGGATAAAAAAGATAAGAAGAAAACTGGTGTGATTGACGTTGTTGCATGAAATGGGTATAATATGAGTAGAATATTACTACCGTTATGAATTAGAGGAGGTGTCATTATGAATATTCGTCCATCCGCAGCAATTCGTCAAAACTACAATGAGATCGCTGATATGTGTAGAAAGACCGAAGAACCGGTTTTCCTTACTAAGAATGGTGAGGGAGATTTGGTTGTTATGGATATTGAGACCTACAACAGACGGGAAAAAATGTTGAAGCTCCGTGAAGAACTGCTTGGTGCCCAGGAGGATCGGATTGCAGGAAGAATCGGCTGTACTCTTGATGAGCTTGACGTATATCTCGATGAAATTATTTCAGAGGTATAACGTATGGCAGACAGCAGGAGATACAAAGTGATTGTTTCCGACAGGGCAAAAGCAATGTTGGGAACGCATGTCCACTTTATGGCACAGGTCAATAAGCAAGCGGCGAAAGAGAAAAAGAAAGAAATTATGACTGCACTGCGTTCTCTTTCTCAAATGCCGCAACGTTTTCCGTTTTTTGAGGAACTGTATATCACACCGAATAAGTATCACAAGATGTTTATTGAAAAGTGGTATCTTGTCCTTTACCAAATACAAGATGATACGGTATATGTAGAGTATATCGTTGACTGCCGAAAAGATTACAGTTGGTTCGCAAGCTAATTGAGAAAATAGCAGTGTTTGATGACCATTTAGATTTTTGGTTTAAGTCAGGTATTCAAATTGAGGTTGAAGGATAAAATTATTTTTCCGGCACTTTGCTATGGCAGGGTGCTTTTTCGGTGTGCCAGGTATGGAAAGATAAGAGCTTTAGGAATACCTACAACGTTAGACAGAACGATTCAACAAGCAATAGTACAATCAATTTCGGATATATACAAAGATTTTGACTTAGAATATCGCAATGTATTTTTTAAAGATAATGTTTGGAAAATGCAGAGTGCGTATGAAAGTTATGAGTAGGCAACTGTTCAGAATTTCTGAATAGTTCAAAAAAAGGAGCAGATAATTATGTCTAAAAAGAAGAAATTACTATCCGCTCAAGTGCGGCTGAATATCTCACCTATATCGCTTCTGTTCAAAATAAAATGCACTATGCTGTTCATGGACATACTGCAGCAGAACTTATTGTAGAAAGAGCAAATAGTGAAAAGGATCACAGGGGTCTTACCACTTGGGCTGAAGCACCGAGTGGAAAAATTAAAAAAACTGATGTGACAGTTGCGAAAAATTATCTATCAGAATTTGAGTTAAGTCAGCTTGACAGAATGGTTTCTGCTTATATTGAAATGTTTGAGTATGGTCTACTTAACGATGCGGGGAAAGTATCCGCCGAGATTGCAAAACTCCATGCAGAAACAGAGTTTGGAAAATATAGAGTGATTCAAGATAAATTGTTCATGTCTGATTTTGATAAGTTTATGCTTGAGTTAGAAGACAAGGTAAAGGAGAAAGACTAACATGAAAACAATTAGACTTCTATACCCCGACCATGTAAGCGGCGGGCTTGAAACATATTATTTTGGTGCAAATTTATTGCAGCATATTCTTCCTCATAATGAGGAGCAGCTGTTAGTAAAAGTCGATGTCATTCCTCCAAACGGAAAAGAAAAAGAAATCGTTGATGGCATTTATGGAAAAGATGAGATTATCTTCGCTTTAGAAAATGCAAATGCTCAGATAGAAAAAGAGAACCCAGATAGAATTATTACGATCGGCGGAAACTGTCTTGTTTCATTTGCACCTTTTGACTATCTGCATGGCAAATACGAAAATGTCGGAATTGTTTGGTTTGACGCACATCCTGATGTGTCAAAGGCAGAGAATGGCTATCCGAATGCACATGCGATGGTGCTCGGCTCTCTTATGGGATATGGAGATAGCGTCATGACAGAGCGAATGAAAAACAAGCCGTTTGACGCAAAGGATATTCTCTATATAGGCTTGCAGGAGATCCACGATTATCAGAAGAGTTTTCTTGATGAAACGGGTGTAAATTATAAAATTCAGACAGAGAACTTTGTTAAGAATGGAGAAATTAAGGAGTTCGTAAGCCGATATGACCACATCTTATTGCATCTTGATATTGATGTATTAGATGCATCGTTATTCCATTCTACTTATTTTGCAAATAAAGAATTAGTAGGAGACGGTGCTGGAAGCGGGAAAATGACTATGGAGAAATTAGGGAAGCTTCTTAAACTTGTTGAGGACAACAGCAGTATAAAAGGGTTTACAGTGGCAGAGTATCTGCCGTTCGATGAACATAAGCTTCATCAGATGTTTTCAAAACTGAATCTTTTCAAAGAATAGCATCTGACCTATTACTGAAATACAGCGATTTTCTAGGTTTTTGCCTTTGACTCGTTCACGAAAGAGCAGATTACCTATACATAAGAAGGAGTAATAGAAAAGAATGAAAGCTACAGTAATTGTTGATAATATAGGAAATGAAAGAATTTTTGGAGAGTGGGGACTTTGTATACACATTGAATATAAAGGAAAGAACATACTCCTTGATACAGGAGCATCCTCATTATTCATTCGAAATGCAGAACAACTAAACATTTCTCTCAAAGATATAGACTTTGCAGTGCTATCACATGCACATTACGATCATGGAAATGGGATGTCTGATTTTTTTGAAATAAATGATAAAGCCACTTTTTATCTGCAGGAAGGATGCAAAGAGAATTGTTATGCGAAGAAGTGGGTTTTTCGTAAATACATCGGATTACCCCAAGGCGTTTTAGCAGCATACAAAGACCGAATTGTGTATGCCACGGATAATTTTGAAATCTGTGACGGAGTGAGCCTTATTCCTCATAGAACACCTCATTTAGAAGAGATTGGAAAAAGAGAAGGGATGTATCAGAAGAGTTCGACAGGCTGGATTCCTGATAACTTCTGTCATGAACAAAGCTTGGTTCTGGACACTGCTGAAGGATTAGTTGTATTTAATTGCTGTTCTCACGGAGGCGTTATTAATATTATTCGTGAAGTGTCAGAGGCTTACCCAGGAAAGACGGTGGCAGCGCTTATCGGAGGGTTCCATCTTTACAATAAATCCCAAAAGGAGGTTCGACAGTTGGCCAGGGAGATACAAAAAACTGGAATTCAGTATATTTATACAGGACACTGTACTGGAAAGAAAGCTTTTGGGTGGCTGCATGAAGAATTGGGGGACATGATAAAACAACTGGAAATAGGATTGGAAATAAGTAATATATAGCATAAAGGGGAATGAGGAATGGATTTAACAAATTATATTTTTGGAGTTGCTGAGTGGCTTGGAATTATTGCTTTTTCAATTTCCGGAGCTATGCTGGCGGTTGAGAGGCGATTCGATTTATTCGGAGTCATTACTTTAGGTGTTATTTCAACGCTAGGGGGAGGAATTATTAGAGATTTGCTACTGGGGCAGACACCGCCACGATTTTTTTACAATTATCGGTATGTCCTGGTTTCGGCACTTATATCAGTGGCTGTATTTGCAGTTGCCAAAAGGGTGTCCGGAAAGAATAATAGTTTGGGAATTGGGGAAAAGCTATTAAAGCTTAACATGATATTTGATGCCATTGGATTAGGAGCCTTTACCGTTACTGGGGTACAGGCAGCAATGGATTTTGGACATGAAAAGAATGCTTTCCTTTGTATATCCTTAGGAGTTATTACAGGTATTGGCGGAGGAGTGCTGCGGGATATGATGAGCCAGAGAGCTCCGGCTATTCTAGTGAAGCATATTTACGCAGTTGCAGCAATTATAGGTGCAATTCTCTATTATTGGTTGTTTATTATGGCCATAGACCAAAGAATCTGCCTGATGGCAGGAATGGTCTCCACAGTTGTAGTTCGCTTGCTGGCAAGCCACTACAGATGGGGATTGCCAAAAGCATATTAAAAGATACGCAAAAAAAGAAAATGTCTGCTTACAGAATTTGTCTCACATTCAGTAAGCAGACATTTTTTGTTATTCTTTTATATCTTTTGGAATAAGTTCCCAATTACGTATCACGGCACTGTCATCAAAAGGTGTATCCAAATCTTTGCCAGTCAGCCATTTGCGTAAAGTGGAATGAACATTACGAAAACGTTTCCAACCAGGACGCAAGCGATTCCAGGTGTATTTGGCTCCACTGAAAAAACTTCTAGACATAATAGGGTCAGTGGTGAGCATACTGTTACTTCCATCCATAAGCCAACCAAGGGCGATACTGTGATGCCAGTGTATCATCTCGAATTCCAACTTTTCAAAAGCACGTCGTGGGACAAGTGCAACTTGAAAGTTTGGATTTACCCTCATATAGGATTCAATTCGCCACATCATTGTATGAAGCATCTCATATGGAATGACAACCTCTCGTCCAAGAAGAAGACTAAGGGGAAGGCTTACTACTTTTTTCCCGCTGAGTCCAGTTCTTACGTCTTCACGACAGAGTATTATTTGGCAGGTTCCTTTTGCTAAGTTGTTTTCCTGTTCCAGATGGGAGAAGAGGTAGTCTGGAAGATCAGGAAGAGGGTTGGGAGCACAAAGAGCTTCCCACTCTTTTCGAGTCAAAATTCCAAAGCTTGGAATGCTGCTGCAGGAGGAGAAGCTTCCGTCAGGACTTGGTGCATCTGCTTCGTCCCAAGGGGGTAGAACGGAGGGGAAACTATACTTTGCCTCGGTGTCAGCTGTACAAAAAGAGGACAGAAAACCAAATTGATCTAAGTGGATACACCGGTCAAAGAAAGCATTGCAAGTGACTTGAGCGTTATATATGCTGCGGGAGTCCGTACTGTGAATGGTAATCAGCCCATCATCAGCTGTATTGTCGGATTCTACATAAGCCTGCCAATATCCAGGGATAACGGCATCGAAGAGCCTTGAGGTGACGGTACCATCATAATAAGCAGTCTTCAATATTCCTTTTAGTTGTATGGAAATCCAAAACATAGAAAAATAAGGACTTCCTTCTAAGTCATCAGTTTTGCGGTTTACCAATGTAAATGTGGTTCCTCGCTCTGTGGCTTTCTTCATTTTCAAAAGAAGACGAAGGGCGAAAGGAAGGTTGTTATGCCAAATACTGTCAAACTCCCCATGAACGCATATGACGATTTCTTGTCCAGGTGGAAGGAAATTTACGTATTCCAGCATGTCTATTGTTGCATCCATGACACCTTGTTTCCCTAGATATACCTCTGTGGTGAAATGGTATCTACCGGTCTGCTGTATTGGGGGAGGAATGGAACGTGTCCGCTTAACGGGAGCTTTATAATCGGTAAGAAATTTTCGAAGAGCTTCCTCTTTACTTTCTCCGCCAATACGTTGATTTACGAAAAGATAATCCAGTTGTTGAGCCTGATCCAGTTGTGAAAGCACACGTGCCAATTCTAAAGAAGCCTGACTTCCAGCTTTAAGACGTCGGGTTCCCTTTTTATAACGGGAAATAATGGAGTTTGAAACCGCACATTGTTTCGAAAGTTCTAAAGCCGTAACGCCTAAGATATTCATTACTGTATTAAGAGGAGATGAGTCGAGCTCGTCATCATTTAAAATAAATTCAGATTGGGACATATATACCTCGCAAATGTAAAGAAATAAAAAAACGGGTCAAAAATGTATACAAGAATATGCTATCACTATAGACAACGTATTTCAAGAATAAAGGGGGGATATGGCAAAATAATTACCGCAAAAAAGAATATCATTTGAACTGAATTGAACACAATTCACAAAAATGCGCCAATTTCTTAAAATGCATTGACGCATATTTATTGATTATTTATAATTTTTATAAATATTTAATTAAAATGTCGTTTAAGTATTTTAAGAATCACAGAGCACATTAACAACACAGGAATATTAAAAAGCGGGTAAAAAGATGAAAAAAAGAAGACAGTTTAACACGGAAAAAAACACAACGCCTCTAGAGATGGTTCATGCAACACCTTCGGCCACAAAAATAATGATGAATAAAATCTGTATATTATTAACGTTAATTTTTTGGGGCGTATATGTAGCATCCACAATCTTTGACCAGATGGTCAGAGGAAACAGGGAGTTCCAGAAAGTAGTAGAGGCATGGCTGTATATTTTGATTGTGACATCATTATGCTTTTCAGCGATGGTGTATTTGATTTCACGACATGGAGCGTTAACGCGTTTTAAAGAGCATAGCCGCGTTCCTCGGGCAACGTTGGAAAAGTTTTTTTCAGAACATCAGGAGAGGATTACTGTTTTAATTCCATCCTATGATGAAGAAGTGGCAGTTATTCGTCAAACGATGTTGTCTGCAGCTTTGCAGGAATATCCAGACATACAAATTCGGCTTCTGATTGACGATAAGCCAAATCCAAAGGACCCGGACAAGAAAGAAAAGCTGGATGCTACAATTGCGTTAGCAAAAGAAATAAACCAGCTGCTGGGAGAGCCTTGTTTACGTTTTCAAAAGGCTCGACAGGGTTTTGAAGAGTGTTATAAAGATAAAAGCCGTGTGAAGCCAAAGAGCTTAATTATGTTACAGAAAGAATATGATTATGCCGCAAAATGGCTAAGGGACTTTGCGGATCAGGAACCGGAGACGGATCACGTGGATGACTTCTTTAATAATAGGGTTCTGCGAGATCTGGCGGCAGAATTAGAAACTACAGCAAGGGCACTTGAGCAGGCGGCAAAGGATAAAGATTATGCATTTTCTGTTACAAGAGTGTATCAGATGTATTCACGCTTAGTATGGATTTTCACAGCAGAGGTGGATTACTTCCAAAGAAAGGAGTATATATCTCTGTCGAATGAAGCGAATAAAGCAATGAACCTAAATTCTTATATTGATTTGATGGGGGGAAGTTATCAGCTTATACATACCCCTGAAGGTAAGATTTTACAACGAGTTGAAGATGAAAAAAATGCAGACGTAATCATTCCAGATTCGGAATATCTTTTAACGTTAGATGCGGACTCTATCTTATTACGAGAATACTGCTTACGCTTAGTATTCTTGTTAAATCAGGAAGGAAATGAAAGAGTAGCGGTTACTCAAACACCCTACTCATCCTTTAGAGGATGTTCTACACGTATTGAGAGAATTGCAGGAGCGACAACAGACATTCAGCACGTTCTTCACCAAGGGACAACTTATTATGGAGCCACGTTTTGGGTAGGGGCGAATGCGGTTATACGAAAAAGAGCGTTGGAAGATATCGCAGAGGAAGAAGAGGTTAACGGCTTTAAGATACGCCGCTTTATACAGGATAGAACGGTCATTGAGGATACAGAATCTAGTATTGATTTGGAAAAGCATGGTTGGACTCTTAAAAATTATCCGGAACGCCTGAGCTATTCAGCAACCCCACCAGATTATGGTTCGCTTATTATTCAGCGTCGTCGTTGGGCAAATGGAGGACTTTTGATTTTAACAAAGCTTTTTTCGACCATACGTCGTCGTAAGAAGGAAGGGAAACCTCTTAGAAAAATGGAGATTGCACTACGGGTAAACTACATGGCATCCATTGCGTGGGCGAGCTTTGGCTTGATTTTCCTTTTAGCGTATCCCTTTGATGACCGTCTGTTGAGTGTTTATATTGTAGCGGCAGCTGTTCCATATTTTGCATGTATGGCCAGTGATTTAAAATATTGCCGTTATCGGCGAAGTGATATTTTCAGAATTTATGGTTTTAACTTATTACTTTTAGCAGTAAATTTGGCGGGAGTAATCAAATCTTTACAACAGATGCTATCTGGGGAAAAGATTCCTTTTGCCCGGACACCGAAGGTAAAAGATAGAACTGGCTCACCAACTCTATATATTATATCTCCATTAGTGATTATTGGCTTTTCGGCATTTATGAGCTGGAGGTCATTCAATAAGGGAAACTGGGCAAATAGTGCCTTTGCATTCTTTAATGCCTTTACCTGCTTATGGGCGGTATTATCCTATGTGGGAGTATTCAATATGTTGGCTGATTTATTGAATAATTTTTATAATTGGCTGTTTGTAGAAGTAAAGGAAGAGGTTGCAGGCGAAAACGGGAATACGGAGGAGCTCGATTGGAAATCCGTACTCTATTACGGAAGTGGGAAATAAAGAAGGGCAGGAATAATATGGAAAAGAAAAAAAAGAGGAAACGAAAGTTAGCATGGTCCCGGTTGCTTATAGTTTGTCTGATTTTGGGAGTGGCAGGAACAGGGTATTTTTATAGAGATGTGTTGTCGGCAGAGGGGGCATCCGAATCAGAAGGTGATGTTCAACCCTGGTTTGCATCTTATGTGGATGCAACATTAACGCCAGAATATCCGTTTGAAAAACGGAAGGACAATGTGGTACTATCATTTGTTGTTGCAGATGATAAGAAGGAACCGAGTTGGGGAAATGCATACACTTTGCAAGAAGCGGCGGAAGACTTGGATTTGGAACGCCGAATCGCTCGTCTGCGGCAAAATGGAGGTGAAGTCATTGTTTCCTTTGGAGGCCTGCTCAATAAAGAATTGGCTTTAGTTTATGAAGATACAGACGCCCTTAAGAAGGCTTATGAATCGGTAATTAATACCTATGACATTAGTACAATTGATTTGGATTTAGAACAAGAAGGCCTGGCCAATAAAGAAGCAGGGAAAAGGCGTGGAGAAGCATTGGCTAAGCTGCAAAAGGAACGGGCAAAAAAAGGAAATGAGCTGGCTATATGGGTGACTTTACCGGTAATTCCTCAAGGACTAACGGAAGAAGGAACTGCTGCAATTGAAACATTATTAGATGCTGGAGTGGATTTGGCAGGCGTTAATATTATGACGATGAATTACGGTGAGGCTCGTGATGAAAAGCTTTCAATGGCCGAAAACTCTATTAATGCACTTAAGAAAACACATAGGCAGCTAAGAATAATATACCAGGAAGACGGGATACGATTAAGCGATCAAGCTTTGTGGAAAAAACTGGGAGCAACTCCGATGATTGGGCAAAATGATGTTGCAACCGAGATATTTACGTTAAAAGATGCAAAAAAGCTAAATGATTATGCACAGGAAGTAGGTCTTGGACGATTGTCGATGTGGTCAGCTAACCGAGATAGCGTATCGAATGAAAACTCTGTGGGAAATCAAGTGGTATCTAATTATTATAGTGGGGTTGTACAGGAAAGCTATGCTTATGCAGATGCATTATCGAAACATATGAAAGGAAGCATTGCGGCAGGAGCAAAGCAGCGTACGGTTTCAGATATTACAAAAGACGAAGTAAATAAAGCCGATGATCCTGAAACTTCGCCCTATGAAATTTGGTCAGAGTACAAGGCCTATTTAGCAGATACAAAAGTAGTTTGGAGACGAAATGTTTATCGGGCGAAATGGTGGACAAAAGGTGACATGCCAGATGCACCGGTATTACAGGAAAGTGCTATACCCTGGGAATTGGTAGGTCCTGTTATGCCAGGTGAAAAGCCAATTGAGAATGTATCGCTGCCAAAGGGACATTATATGGCATGGGATGAAGCAGCGGAATACCATTCTGGTGACCGGGTTATGTATGGTGGAAATGCATATGAGGCAAAATGGTGGAACCAAGGAGAAAATCCGGAAAAATCCATCTCGGGTGGAGATGATGTTCCGTGGCAGGCAATCAGTCAAGACGAGATTAAAAAGATTGTCCGAGGAGATATCGTTGACATGAAAGCGGTTGCTCAACCGGAAGAAACGACAGAGGTTATGGAAGATCCGGCTGTACCTGCCGCAGAGTCAGTAGATGCAATTCCGGAATCAGAATAATAGAATAAGATAGAGCTGCTAAAATGCGCTTGTGTTAAGAGGAAAAGGATATTACCTCTCACGCAAGCGCATTTTTGACTTAATTAACACAAAATAAATTTTGTGCACGTTGATTGGTTTTGTGAATTATAGTAAGATATGCCTCTATAAAGACACATTGGAGAGAAGTAAATGAAAAAGACCACAATGAAACATAAGTTTCTTACCGTAATCGGAACTGCACTATGTGTTTTATTAATTCCGATACTGCTGATAAACATAACATTGATTATCAAGAGCTACACCAATCCAGAGGAGGTGCCAAGTGTAGGGGGATTTGTTCCAATGATTGTGTTAACGGATTCTATGTATCCCCAGATCCATTCAGGAGATTTGATTGTTGGAAAAACAATTAAAGCAGAGGATGTAAAGGTAGAAGATGTTATTATCTTCTTCGACCCTCAAAGCAAGGATGATGCAGTTGTCACTCACCGTGTTATGGAGGTAAAGAATGAGAATGGAAAGATTTCTTTTGTGACAAAGGGTGATGCCAATAATGCAAATGATGATATGGCCGTTCCGGCTAAAAACTTGGTAGGCATTTATGATTGGAGAATCCCAGGAGCCGGCAATATTGCCATGTTCATGCAGACAACGCAAGGATTAATTCTCTGTGTAATATGTCCGTTGATTTTATTAGTTGGTTATGACCTTTTAAGAAGGCGTAAATATGAAAAGGAAAAAAGGAAGGACACAGAGGCTCTGAAAGCAGAGCTGGAAGCACTTAAGGCACAGAACCTTAAGAAAAAGAAGTAAAGACAGTATTTAGTTTACAGGAGGAAGAAGGAATGAAAAAGAATAAGGCAATGAGAATGGCATCAGCCCTTTTAGTGGCTACTCTTCTCACAACGTCAGTTATTAGTGGAGTATTTGCGAAGTATACCACAAAAGCAGAGGGAAACGATACTGCCCGGGTTGCAAAATGGGGAGTTGTGGCTAAGCTGGAGGGATCACTGTTTGGTCCGGAATATGCAGATGCCGCAGGAGGAAATACCGTTGACACATCGGGCAAGACGATTTCTGTCTCATCAAAAATGGGAAGAGACAGTTCCGATGCAGGCTACGGAGAGAATCTAGTAGCCCCAGGAACAAAAAGTAAAGACGGAGCCTTTACCTGCACCGTTACAGGTACGCCAGAGGTTGCCGGCGTTATTGACATAAAGGCAAAAGGGAAAAATATTTCTTTAGCCAAAGGAACTTATGCAAGGATGACGTTTGTTGGAAAAATCACGAAAGATGAGTATGATGCTGGTGGAGAATATTATTACGACTATAAGAGAGATAATGATCCAAATAAGGAGAAAGCAGGTTATCGAAAGGCTACTTCGTGGGAGGCCAGCAAAGAATACTATCAAGCTGAAGAAATATGTACATTAGATACAGACTATTACCCAGTTGTCTTTAATCTTTCAAGTACAAGCAATACGGTTTCATCCGACAGTTTGGCGGCAATTATAGGGCAGCTGAACACAGCAGCTTCCTTTGCACCAGGTGACACACTTGATACTAAGGTTCCGCAGATATCTTGGGAGTGGAAGTTCTGTAATAGTTCTCCAGCTTGTGGAGGATATAGCACGGAGACAGGTAGTGGAGCTTCAGCTTGTGTCTATTGTATTGCAGATACCATTTTGGGAGATGTCATGGCAGGTCATGACCCTTATATCTATACATCCGGTACGAATACGGATGGTGGCGGTCCATATTATCCGATGGCTTCAAATAAGAGTATCACAAATCTTTCGCTGGATATCAATATGGCGGTAAGACAAGTAGACTAGTCTGAGATACGAAGAAGATAGTACCCCTCAGTTTGCAATAGGGCTGAGGGGTAAAGTTTCATTATAAAGCAGGGTGTAAATGGAAAAAAGAAGTGATAAAAAGAAAGAGATATTCATAGGTTTTCTTATACTATGGGTTATTCTGTCTGTGGCAATATTAGGGAATCGATTAGTGGAAGCAGCAAAGGCTGAAGGAAATACGATTTCCTTGCTGCAAACGACTGGAACTTCTGCCAATAATGAGGAGCAGATATGGGAAACAACAACAGAGATTGAGGTTTTTCGTGCCGCCTATCAAAACGACAGCAAAGAGATTTCAGTTTTGTCTTCTAATGAGGATAAGGTAATTGCCCCGGGAACGAATCAAGAATATACTTTTAAAATCAAGAATAATAGTGATGAGACTATGAGCTATAAAATGACCTGTGAAGTTTTCACAGAGCCAAAGGATTTGTTTTTTCCAGTTGAGATGTCTCTAAAAAGTTACAGTGGAAGCTACCTTTTAGGTGACGAAGACACCTTAGTAAATGTGGAGGATATTTCACTGATTACGGATTTGGCAGATTTGGCAGGGAATCATTATGCTTTCTACACCTTGAACTGGCAATGGCCCTTCGAGTGGGGAAATGATGAATATGATACTTATCTGGGAAACAGGGCTGTGGAGGAAGATTTAAAGGTAACCGTCGTCATTAAGACAATTGCAGAGATGGATACGGAAAGAAACGGAGAACCAAAAACAGGAGATGGTGCAAAAATCAAGTTGTGGCTTGGGATTGCAGGATTATGTTTGCTGATTATAATTGTTTTATACTTCAAAAGGAAAAAGTAGGAAAATGAAAAGATCAAAAGCAATTATTCGAACGATTATGCTTTGTATGGTAGGAATATTCATAGGAATCAGCCTCTATATGTTTAATGCAAACAAAATAATGGGAAATGCACTTCCCATGCCTTTCGGATACGGAGTGGCTATGGTACTATCTGGAAGTATGGAGCCGAAGCTTTCGGTAGATGATTTGATCTTTGTGAAGCAGACAGATGATTTTAAGGAAGGTGATATTGTTGTCTATCAGGAATCAGGATACCTGATAGTACATAGAGTTGTCAGCATGGATGGAGAGCGGGTTCAAACAAAAGGAGATGCAAACGATACAGGTGATGAGCCAATTGAGAAAAAGAAAATAGAAGGTAAGGTTATTGGCAGAGTTCCCTTTGTTGGAGGTATTATAAAAGTTCTTAAAACCCCAGTTGGTACAATCAGTGTGCTTGTGTTGGCCTTTTTATTATTGGAGTTTTCCTATAAAAAAGAAAAGAACAAAGATGATGAAGAAATTGAAAAGATAAAGGAAGAAATTGAAAGGCTTAAGAAAGAGGAAGAAGCAAGATGAAAGAAAACAGAGTAATGCGGATCGTAGCTTTTCTTTTACTAGGGGGATTGGTATCAACGGCTATTGTAAGTGGAGTGACTGCAAGGTATACCAGTAAAAAAGAGGGGAGCTATTCTGCAAAGGTTGCACCCAGTGGCGTTCTTACCGCTACAACAGGTACACTTTTTCATGAAACGGTTGAACCCAACACGACCAGTCCAGAGGGCGGATTGACACTGGGGGTTCATGGGGTTTCAGAGATGCGGGGAGAAGTTTTATGCTCAGTAGATTATCAAAATATTTTTCTGGGAGAAGGGGTCTGGGGAATTATGATTCCAGATGAAAGCGTAACGGAAGAATCTTATGGATATAGAACCTATTACACGTTTGATTCTACAAGAGAAGTATACACAATAGAAGATACGTTTGCTCCAGATAAAGTATATTATTATATGGAAAATGAGGTTTATGTTGAGCCAGGAGGATATTGGCCGATTGCCTTCCAAATAGCAGATAATAGCGGAGGATATGTGGTGCAGGAGGATGCAAAAACGACAACAAATACTCTGGAAGAAGCAGTAAACGTAATGGAAAGCGGAGTAACAGGAACCTTTGAAGCATATGAAAATTTAACAGATCGTTTCGGAAACCAAAATATAACATGGAGTTGGATGAACTGTATAAGGGATAACTTCTGTGAAAAAAATGGCATTGTAATTGAAGGTGGAGAAGGAAGTGAAGGAAATATCTGCGATAATTGTAAGCGTGACAGAATCATACAGAATCTGATGAATGGAAGCACAGCGAGTGTTGTGAGAAAAGAATCAGAAGAACCGGAAATAACCTATAAAATCCAGGATCATACATCAGACAGATGCAA
This sequence comes from Aequitasia blattaphilus, assembly GCF_024721305.1. GTDB lineage: Bacteria > Bacillota > Clostridia > Lachnospirales > Lachnospiraceae > Aequitasia > Aequitasia blattaphila. The sequence goes on from NZ_JAMXOD010000001.1 coordinate 136,291, forward strand.
TCTTAATGTGGATTTGAATTTAAATATTGTGGTAAACCAAATCGATTGATACAAACCAAAAGGGGCTCATCTCAGGATGGCCCCTGAATTTAAATAATCAGGTATTTTTTTTCTTTTAAGGCGTTTTCCACATCATCCAATATCTCTTCGGAATCTGCTTCGATGGTATGGTAATGATAGCCAGAAGTAATATTCATAAGTGGAGTGGACTTTCCGGATTTTATATCATTCAAAAAAAGGTTAGCATCCCGCCGGGATTTGATATTCATCGGTGCTTCTACACGTCCATAAATTTTATGATTCACAAAAACATTGAGAATGCGGGCTCCATGATCGACAAAAGTATAGAGTTCATCCAGTATATCATCGGAACTGTGTCGAACCTTAAGAATGCGACGAGGAGTATCTGTATCCCCGGCAGTATTTAGCACATACCCTTTATTAGTGGCAACAATATTATAATCAGCAACACGAAGAAGGGCAATATCTTGTACAATAACCTGACGGCTTACTTGAAAATGTTTGGCAAGCTCGCTTCCGGATATGGGTATATCAGCGTCCTTTATATGTGATAATATGAGTTCTCTTCTCTTTTCCCCAGTCAAAAAAATACCTCCCATTCTATACACTGTGTAAATTTTTAAGTGATAAATCCAATATTGGTGAAGAATGTGTTAATGCTCCACTTGATATAAAGTCTACACCAATGGAGGTATAGTTTTCAACATTTTCTTTTGTGACATTTCCAGAACATTCGGTTTGTGCTCTTCCGTCGATATATTCAATTGCCTCCTTCATTTCTTCAACAGACATATTGTCCAGCATAATAATATCAGCACCAGCTAAAACAGCTTCTTTTACCATGTCAAAATTTTCTACTTCCACCTCAATTTTACGCACAAAGGGTGCATATTCCTTTGCCATGCGGACTGCATTTGCGACTCCACCGGCAGCACCGATATGATTATCCTTTAGTAAAATTCCGTCAGATAAATTATAGCGGTGGTTGTATCCCCCGCCAACAGTAACTGCGTATTTCTCAAATATACGCATATTAGGAGTTGTTTTTCTGGTATCTAACAGTTTTGTCTTGCTTCCGTTTAAAAGCTTGGCTATGCTATTGGTATAGGTGGCAATTCCACTCATTCGTTGAAGAAAATTAAGGGCAGTGCGTTCTCCGGAGAGAAGTACTCTGATGTCCCCTCTTAACAATGCAAGATGCTGACCCGGTTTTACCAAATCCCCATCCTTTACAGTGAATATAATTGCTACAGAAGGATCTAAAAGCTGGAATACACGTTCAAAAACACCGAGGCCGGCAATAATACCTTCCTCTTTGCAAATCAAGGAAACTTCTCCTTCCTGCCCCTCTGGCATGACGGAGTTTGTCGTAATGTCTTCGCTGGTAATATCCTCCTTTAAAGCCTGTAATATTAAATCATCCGCATTTAATCCCATTGATATTTGATCTCTCATGATGTTTTCTCGTCCTTTCGATTTCATCTTTTACAAGTTTACGATACGTCTTTTTCAAACCTTCATAGTCCTCATAAGGCTCTAAGCTTATGCGGTTTGTATGGCCATGGTTTACGATAGAGGTACTAATTGTTTTCTTAATTTCCTGAGCACATCGTTTGGCAAATACAAGGCTTTCCAATAAGGAATTACTAGCCAGTCGGTTTGCCCCGTGAACCCCATTGCAGCTGGTTTCTCCTATGGCGAAAAGCTGAGCCATGGAAGTTGCACCCCTGGTATCGGTTTCGATACCGCCCATATAGTAATGCTGAGCTGGTACGACAGGGATACATTCTTGTGTTAAATCATAGCCCTCTTCTAAACAGCGTTGATAGATATTGGGAAAGCGTTCCAGTATCTTTTCTTTGGAAAGAGCCTCCAAAGACAGCCATACATAAGGGGTATTGTCAATCTCCATTTGCTTGTATATTGCATGGGCTAACAAATCCCGGGGAAGAAGCTCGTCAACAAATCTTTTCATCTGTGCATCGTACAGAAAAGCCCCTTCACCCCGGAGAGATTCGGAAATTAAAAAGCGCCTTCCCGGTTTCTTCATATATAAGGTAGTTGGATGAATCTGCACGTAATCCACATCTTTGAGCTTGATACCGTTCTTTATCGCAACAGCTAAACCATCTCCGGTTAAATGCGGGTAATTGGTAGAGTGCTCGTATAGTCCGCCAATACCTCCGCAGGCCAGGACTGTACGGCTGGCTTCAATTTTGATTAAAGAGCCATCTATTGTACGACCAATAATACCATAGCAGGTGTTTTTTCCGCAAATAAGGTCTACCATAGTAAGATGGGGAATAAGCTCGATATTATTCCGTTCTCTGACCCTTTGAAGAAGCTTTGTGGTAATTTCCTCGCCAGTAATATCCTTGTGATAAAGGATACGTGGTTTGGAGTGGGCTCCTTCTCTGGTGAATTTAAGATGCTGATTTTGACGTTCAAATTCAACGCCGTAGTAAATTAAATCCTGTATGATTTTCTGGGAAGATCGAATCATAATGTCTACGGATTCCTTACAATTTTCATAGTGGCCAGCTTTTAAAGTGTCCTCCATATAGGAATCATAATCCTCAGAATCCGGGAGGACGCAGATACCCCCTTGTGCCAAAAAAGAATTACTCTCGGATAAATCCTTTTTAGAGATTAGAAGGATATTCAAATTCCTTGGTAAATTTAAAGCACAGAACAGGCCGGCAACACCTGTTCCAACAATAATTACATCTTTTCTTCTCATGTCATTTCCTCATTTTGCTAATTCAAGCATCCGCTCTAATGGTTTATAGGTTTGTTGTCTTAAGTCTTCATGAATAAGCACTTCGTTTTCTCCAGTTTTTAATGTATGATGGACTTTCTCTAAAGTGATTTTCTTCATATCAGGACAGATTTGTTTAACTTCTACACTATGAAAAATCTTGTTGGGGTTCCTTCTTAAGAGTTCATGGGTTACGCCTGTTTCCGTACAGAGAATGAATTCTTTAGCATTACTGTTTGTAGCATATTCTATAATTCCAGAGGTACTTCCCACATAGTCACCAAGTTCGATTATTTCCATAGGACATTCTGGGTGTACCAGAACCTTCGCAGCTTTTTTCTCCCACATTAGCTGGATTAGATTTTCTTTCTGTATACTGGCATGAACGTGGCAGTAACCAGGATTGAAAATAAAATTCTTTTCCGGAAGCAGGGAGGCAATATAGCGTCCGAGATGCTCATCCGGGATAAAAAGAATATTTTTGTTGGGAAGTGCTGCTACAATTTTCAGTGCATTTGATGAGGTTACACAAACATCTGAAACAGCCTTTAGCTTTGCAGATGAATTGATATAACAGACAACAGCAAGGTCTTCAGTTTCTTCACGCAATTTGCGAATGTGTTCTGCTTCCGCCATATGAGCCATGGGGCAATCGGCTGTTGGTTCTGGAAGAAGAACGGTTTTTTGAGGGTTTAGAATTTTTGCACTTTCACCCATAAAGGACACACCACAGAATACAATTGTATTTTGAGGTACTTTTGTTGCAAGTTCACTTAGATAGTAGGAATCACCAATATAGTCTGCGATTTCCTGGATTTCATCTGGCACGTAATAGTGAGCGAGTATAACAGCATCCTTTTCCTTCTTTAGAGATTCAATCTCTTTTACTAGTTTTTTCATAACATCCTCCTCGTGGCAATTCACTGACAGTCAGTATAACACAAGTGTTTACAGGTGACAAGACAGATGCAGGGGTAAGATATATTATCCTTTACTTTTTTTGATGAATAAATCATAATAAGGAATATGAAACAGATTTAGAGTGGTGGTTTAGAAGGGAGAATGAATATGGGAAAACAAAGGGTAGTGGTTTTATTTGGCGGACAGTCTTCGGAACATGAGGTGTCTTGCTTATCAGCTCAGACAATCATAAAGAATATTGATACAGATGAAAATGACATTTTAATGGTAGGTATTACCAAAGGTGGTAAGTGGATACTGGTAGATGAGTTGGCAGATATTAAAAATAATACATGGAGAGAAAAAGGTTATGAAGTAGTGATTTCTCCAAATGCAGAGAAAAAGGAACTGATTATTTTGAAGGATGAAACGTACAAAACGCAGAAAATTGACGTTGTATTTCCTGTTCTTCATGGACTCTATGGAGAGGATGGTACGGTTCAGGGGTTATTAGAGCTAAGTAAAATACCTTATGTGGGTTGTGGGGTTTTATCTTCAGCAGTATCTATGGATAAGCTTTATACGAAGATTATTGTAGACGATTTGGGAGTGAAACAGGCAGAATATGTGGGTATTCGCAGAGATGAATTAAAAGATATGGATAAGGTAATTCAAAGAGTGGAGGCGAAGTTTTCTTATCCCGTTTTCGTAAAACCTTCAAGGGCAGGCTCATCTTGTGGAGTGAGCCGAGCAGATAATGGAAAGGAATTGATTGATAGTTTAAGACTTGCGGCAGACCATGATCGTAAAATCCTGGTGGAAGAGGCAATTAAGGGGAGGGAGATTGAGTGTGCTGTGTTGGGCGGAGAGGAAGTAGTTGCTTCAGGAATTGGTGAAATACTTGCAGCAGCGGATCATGCTTTTTATGATTACGATGCCAAGTATAACAGCGAGGAATCGAAGACGGTGATTAACCCGGAAATGCCCAAAGAGGTGGTGGAGAAGATTCAACAAGCATCCAGAGATATTTTTATGGCAGTGGATGGATTTGGTTTGTCCAGAGTGGATTTTTTTGTGGAGAATGGAAGTAATGAGGTAGTATTTAATGAGATTAATACTCTGCCAGGGTTTACTTCAATTAGTATGTACCCAATGCTTTTTGAAGCAGCGGGAATTGACAAAAAAGAATTGGTTCGCAAGCTTATTCAATTAGCAGTGGAAAGACAGGAGGCATAAAGTATGAATTTATTTGGGGGATTAATGATTCCCTTTATTGGAACTTCTCTTGGAGCAGCGTGTGTTTATTTAATGAAAGATGAGATGAATATCCAGGTGAGAAAAGCTTTGCTTGGATTTGCATCTGGGGTTATGGTTGCTGCATCAGTATGGTCTTTGCTGATACCAGCTATGGATATGTCAGAAGATATGGGACGCTTTGCTTTTGTACCGGCAGCAGTTGGATTTTTGCTGGGAATACTATTCCTATTAATTTTAGACGAGATCATTCCTCATCTTCATGCAGGAAGCGAAGAACCTGAGGGAAAACATACGAAGAGAACACTCAAAAAGAATACGATGATGGTATTGGCAGTTACTCTTCATAACATTCCGGAAGGTATGGCAGTAGGAGTTGTATTTGCAGGAGTATTAGCAGGAACAGAGAATCTATCTATGGCGGGAGCGTTTGCGTTATCGATTGGTATTGCAATTCAGAATTTTCCCGAGGGTGCAATTATATCAATGCCTCTGAAAAGTGAAAATGGAATGTCGAAGAATAAAGCATTTTTAGCGGGATTGGGTTCTGGGATTGTCGAGCCGATTGCAGCAGTCATTACGATTGTCTTAACAAGATTTGTAACACCGATACTTCCTTATTTACTGGCCTTTGCAGCTGGAGCCATGCTTTATGTGGTGGTAGAGGAATTGATTCCAGAAACGGCAGAAGGAAAGCACAGCAACTTAGGAGTCATAGGGTTTGCTGTGGGATTTGTAATAATGATGGTATTAGATGTGGCATTAGGATAAAAACCTCCCTATTTTATAGGGAGGTTTTTGTATTATCGATCCATTTCTAATTTGATGCCAGTATTTTGATGCTCTTTTATAATTCTTTCGATTTCATCTAAGGTAGAAGAAGGCATATCACCTGGGATTGTGTTTTTTACGGAGCCAGTTGCATTTCCATATTGTAAAGCTTTTTCACAGTCCATATTTGTGGAAAGAAGTCCATAGAGGACACCGGAGATATACGCATCACCGCTGCCAATGCGGTCTACAACGTCAATACTCTTATAGGGGTCTTCCGTATAGTAATAGTCTTTTTCTGCATCATAGATTACAGAGCCAAAATCATGAATCTTTGGGCTGTGTACAATACGTTGTGTGGATGCAACAACGGAAATATTGTATTCGTCTGAGAATTCTTTCATCATATCAGTTAAAGCACCATTTTTTTTGAAGGTGAGCTTTGCTGTGTCCTCTGAGCAGAAGAATATATCTACGAAGGGAAGAATTTCTTCAATTGTCTTACGGGCTTCTTCGCCGGTCCATAAATTTCCACGAAAGTTTACATCAAAGGAAATGAGAGTACCTCTTTCTTTGAACCGTTTTATCATTTCGATTGTTGTAGCTCTCGTATGTTCTCCCAGGGCTAACATAATACCTGTGGTATGAAAGATTCTGGCAGATGAAAAGAGGGAGGCATCATAGTCGTTTAAATTGATTTTATGAATAGAGGTATAGTCTCTGTCATATACCACACTAGGTTTTCTGGGGTAAGCTCCGTTTTCATAATAGTAAATTCCCAGTCTTTGGTCATCAGCGGCATCATAGGTTAGGTAGTCATCGCTGACACCAAAAAAACGCACCCTGTTTTTTACATATCGTCCCAAACTGTTTTGGGGCAGTTTGGAAATGATTCCGGTACGCAGTCCTAAAAGAGACACGCCAGAGGCCACGTTTAGTTCTGCGCCTCCTACTTGTTTGTAGAAGAGGTCGCCTCGGTCTATTCTTTCATTGTCAGGGGGAGATAAACGAAGCAATATTTCTCCCAGGGTTAATAAATCAAAATCTTTACTCATAAGAACCTCCTTATGTGCATAAGGGGATCCAATAAAATTGGCTCCCCTCTTTATGCATTGCGACTTTATGATATCAATAGTATGAAATTAGCGTTGTACACGTCCGGAACCATCTCCTCCGGCAAGTTTTAGGACTTCATCTTTGGAAACCATGTTATAGTCTCCTTCAATAGAATGTTTTAGGCAAGATGCTGCAACAGCGAACTCGATTACGTCTTGGGGAGATTTTTCATCTAAAATAGCAGTAATTAGACCGCCACCGAAGCTGTCACCGCCACCAACACGGTCCACAATACGCATTGCATATTTTTTGCTGAAGAAATAATCATTCCCATCGTAAAGCATAGCAGACCAGTTGTTGTCATTGGCCGAGATGGATTCTCTCAGAGTAATTGCTACGTGAGTAAATGAAAAACGATTCATCAACTCTTTCGCAACTTCTTTATAGCCTTCGTGATTTACCTCACCAGTTGTTACATCAGTATCTTTTGCCTTGATTCCAAATACATCCGATGCATCTTCTTCGTTTGCAATACACACGTCAACGTATTTACAGATTTCGCCCATAACCTTGGATGCTTTTTCTTTTGACCAAAGTTTGTTTCTATAATTTAGATCACAAGAAATAGTGATATTTTTTTCTTTTGCTTTTTTACAAGCTTCAATACAGATATCAGCTACATCGTCCCCAAGGGCAGGAGTGATACCGGTAAAATGAAACCAATCAACATCCTGGAAAATTTCATCCCAGTTAAAATCTTCGGATTTTGCAGTTGCAATCGCTGAACCTGCCCGGTCATAAATTACCTTTGAAGGTCTTTGAGACGCTCCTTTTTCAAGGAAGTAAATCCCTACTTTTTCTCCACCTCTTGTGATATGAGAAGTGTTAACACCAAATTTACGAAGGGAATTTACAGCAGCTTGTCCGATTTCGTGTTTTGGGAGCTTTGTTACGAAACTTGCATCCAATCCGTAATTTGCTAAAGAGACAGCTACGTTTGCTTCCCCGCCACCGTAGGTGGCACCAAAGGTATCAGCTTGAACAAATCGTGTATATCCTTCAGGTGCTAATCGAAGCATTACTTCTCCAAATGTTACTACTTTTTTTGCCATGATACTTCTTTCCTTTCCTATTTCTGTAATAGATGAATTGCGAATCCACCGATTTCTTTTTTCATGTAAATTGCGACTAATTTATCGTTTTTGTATTTCCCGGTTGATTGATCAAACTCTACGCCTTGGGTTTCCAGATAGTTGACGGCACGGTTCAGACTATTGGTCTTAATTGCAATATGACCCTTTGCGCCGAGATAAGGGCTTTTCATAGCTTCTATAGCAGTACCCGCAAAGACAGAAGATGTTCCTTCCTTATTCTCAAATCCAAAAAGTGAAGAGAAGGAAGATGCAGTGTCAGAAGCTTCTTTTTCATCATTGCAATTGATGCCAAGGTGGCCGAGTTCAAAACCAAGCATGGTCATAACGGCTTCTTTGGTCAGCTCTGTTATTTTTGCAAAATCTTTTGCTTTTACAAGCTCTCCTTTTACCATCCAGCTTCCGCCGCAGGCTAAAATTTTATCGAATGCAAGATAATCATTAATATTGTGAGCACCGATTCCACCTGTTGGCATAAATTTGACCGTTGTATAAGGCGCCGCCAAAGACTTAATCATATTCAATCCCCCAGAAGCTTCGGCAGGGAAGAATTTTACAACTTCTAAGCCAAACTCAAGGGCTCTTTCTATATCGGAAGGGTTTGAAGCTCCCGGTGTGATAGGGATATTGTTTTCAACACAGTATTTTACAACAGTAGGGTTAAATCCGGGGCTAACGATGAATTTTGCACCGGCGGCTACCGCCTTTTTAACATTTTCAATGGTAAGTACAGTACCTGCGCCAACTAACATATCAGGAAAAGCCTCTGTCATTTTTTGAATGGATTCTTCAGCAGCGGCAGTACGGAAAGTTACCTCTGCCAGAGGCAAACCACCCTCGATTAAAGCCTTGGCCAGCGGAACGGCATCAGCAGCATCGTCTAATACCACAACGGGAACAATACCAATTTTTTGAATATCCTCTAATACTTTGTTCATAACAACCTCCTAAATTTCATATCGTGAAACTACATTTTGTAATGTGAAACTATGTACATATCACCATTATAGCGCTATAATAGAATCTGTCAATGTATTTTTAGAAAAAAATAAATTTGGAGGTTTATATGGAAATGAAATCAAACCCGATACAGGTTGCAGATAAGCTCTTTGCAGTGATCGAACTACTAGCGGCTAAAGGTTCTATGGGGTTAATCGATATAAGTAATGATTTGGATTTAAATAAAACAACGGTACACAGGTTACTGAATTCTCTTGTTTATATGGGATATGTTTTTCAGAACCCGGACACTCATAAGTATCGGCTTGGGTTTAAAATCTGTGGAATTTCAAATCAGATATTGAATCAAATCGATATTACAAGGGTTGTAAGACCTTATTTGAAAGAATTGGTGAATCTTACAGGGGAAACTGTACATTTGGTACAGCTCGATGGAATAAATGCTGTTTATATTGATAAGATTGAATCTACAACGAATTCGATTCGACTGGTTTCTCAGTTGGGAAAGCAGCTTCCCCTCTATAGCTCTGGAGTGGGAAAAGCCTTGATGGCGGATATGATGGAAGAAAAAGTAGTCCGTATATGGGAAAAAAGTGAGGTCAAAAAAGTAACAGAGCACACAATAACAGATTTTGCAGTTTTACAAAAGGAGTTAAAAGAAATAAGGAGCAGAGGGTACGCAATTGATAACGAAGAGAATGAGGAGGGAATCCGCTGCGTTGCTGCGAGCTTAGAAACAAAGAATGCTGGCTCATCCTATGCCTTTAGCATTTCAGCACCTATTTACCGGATGGATGAAAATAGAATAAAAGAAATAGCCAATCATATTTTAACCATTAAAGGGAAAATACAAGAGGCTATATCATAGTTACAACTCTTTCATAATAGTAGGCAGCTCACAGAAGCTGTCTATTTTTTTGTGGTAGCCTTCGACTTCACCAAAACCATAAGCGGCATAGATAAAAGGAACCTTTGCTTTTATAGTGGCTTCGTAATCGCCTTGAGTATCTCCGACATAGACGGGAGATTTCATTTGATGCTTTTCCACGATTTCCATAATATTATCACCCTTTGGATTTCCAGTGTCCCCAGGACATAAGTGATCTGCAAAGTAATGGGAAAAGCCTGTGGCAGCCAGGAAGTCCTCAATATAACCTGCCTGACAATTGCTTACAATATACAGCGGATACGTTTTCTTTAATTCTTTTAAAGTTTCTTCTAACCCAGGATAAAGAACTCCGGATGAAACTTGCAATTCTTTATGCTCTTCTTCTATACATAATTCGATGAGTTCCTGGTGTTGTTCTTTTGTGCAGTCTGGAAAGAGCATGACAGCAATATCAATTAAAAGCTTTCCTAAACAAGCACCAATTTGTTCCTTCGTAAATTTTGGATCAACGCCGGTGTATTTCTTCGCAGCCCTTGACCATGCGACAGCTACTAACTCGGTAGCATCCCATAGGGTTCCATCCAAATCAAAAATAATTCCATCTACCATAATCTTTCCTTCTCCTAGTTTTCTTGTTAATCTCCATTTTAGTTGAATGTGCATAAAAAGTCTAGGTTTTAATTAGAGATATCGCTGAAATAATAAAACATAATTGACAAAGAGAGGAAAGAGAAATATTATTATAGGCATAAGACGTATGACGACATATGTCTGGAAAGGAGCACCAAATGAATCTATTTGATATTACTGGAAAGAAGGCGATTGTCACTGGTGGAACAAGAGGCTTAGGCTTAAGTATGGCAGAAGGCCTTATGGAGTCTGGTTGTGAAGTAGTAATCGTAGGAAGCAATGAGAAAGTATATGAAACCGCCAAAGAGTTTTGTGGCAAAGGATATATTTGTCATAGTATCAAAACGGATTTGTCAAAGAGAGATAAAACCTATGAATGTTTTAAGGAATGTATGAATAAACTTGAAAATGAAGTGGATATTTTAGTGACAGCTCATGGTCTGCAAAGAAGACATAGTGCGGAAGAGTTCCCAATTGAAGAGTGGGATGAAGTTTTAAATGTGAATTTGAACTCTGTTTTTATTCTTTGTCAAGAAGCAGGGAAGGTGATGCTTCAAAAAGGATATGGTAAAATTATTAATATTGCATCGATGATGTCATTTTTCGGAGGTCAGACGATTCCGGCATATGCAGCATCAAAAGGAGGAATCGCTCAGCTAACAAAAGAATTAAGCAATGATTGGGCAGCAAGAGGTATTAATGTAAATGCTATTGCACCTGGATATATGGCAACAGAGATGAATGAAGCATTGCTAGATCCATTAAATCCAAGATATAGCCAAATCACAGAGCGTATCCCTAAAAAGAGATGGGGAACTGGTGATGATATGAAGGGAGCTTGTATTTTTTTAGCATCGAAAGCAAGTGATTATGTAACTGGAACGATTCTACCTGTAGATGGTGGTTATTTAGTAAAGTAAAGAGTGAGAAAGGGATTATTATGTTTGGAGAAAAAATTGTAACGGGACCGTTATTGATGGGAATTTTTATTTTAGCAATTGTAGTGTTATTAGTTTTGATTATTAAGTTTAAGCTGAATGCATTTGTTGCTCTTTTGGTAACAGCTTTTGCAACTGGAATACTGGTAAATATGCCTCTCAATGACGTGGCACAGACGGTAACAGATGGATTTGGAGGAACCTTAGGAAGCATCGGTATGGTAACTGGACTGGGTGTAATGCTGGGGAAATTCATGTTTGAATCTGGTGGGATTGAATCCATATGTAACAGGATTTTAAAGGTTTTCGGAGATAAAAAATCACCGATTGCAGTTGCACTTTCTGGATTTATTACCGGAATTCCAGTATTTGGAGATGTGGTTTACATTATGTTTGCACCAATGCTCCGGGTCTTGTCTAAGAAGACCAAGATTTCAATGGTAACTTATGCCTGTGCAATTTCTGTGGCAACAACCTGTACCTTTGCCTTGGTTCTTCCCACAGCCCCACCTCTTGCAGTGGCTGAAACGGTTGGAATTGATATTGGAATCTTTTTCTTTTATGCTCTGATTTCTGCATTTGTTGGAATGTTTGCTGGTGGAATAATCTGGGGTAAGATCTTGGATAAACAGGATCAGAAAAAAGGACATTTTTATACATTTGACGATTTGGAAGAGGAAGAGGCACAAATCGAAAAGAAATCCGACAAAGAACTTATGGGGGCAGGAAAAGCTCTTTCAATTTTATTAGTTCCTATTATTCTTATTTTATTAGGAAGTTTTGTTCCTTTAGCAGTGGGCAGTGACGCGGCGATTATGCCAGTAGTTACTTTTATTGGAAATAAGAACTTTGCTATGATGTGTGGAGTTATTTACGCAGCACTGATATCCAGAAAATATATCGAAAAGACAGCGACAGATGTGATGACAGAAGCCGCGGATCAAGTGGGACTTATTCTATTGATTACAGGTGCCGGTGGGGCTTTTGGTAAGATTCTTCAGGCAACAGGAATAGCAGATTACGTAGCCGGATCACTTTCCCAGTTTAGTATTCCTATTTTAGTGCTGTGTTTCTTAATTGCACAGATTATTCGATGCGCACAAGGGTCAACAACAGTAGCTCTCATGACAACAGCAGCAATTTTGGCCAACACAATTGCAGCAAGCGGTGTTTCACCTATACTTTGCTCCATTGCAATTTGTGCAGGTGGAATTGGTTTGTCTTTGCCAAATGACTCAGGTTTCTGGGCAATCAGCAGATTTTTCAGAATCTCTGTTACGGATACCATAAGAGGATGGACCATAGGAGGATTTATAGCCGGAGTTGCAATATTGATTTTTGTGTCAGTACTTTCATTATTCCAAGGTGTACTGCCAGGACTTGTGTAAATTCACTTCAAAAGTATATTCTTTTCATGCTATACTGTGAGTGTTGAAAAAGTACGAATGGTGGGGACAAATATGGAAAAATCATTTAAGGCAATCGGACAAAAAGCACAAGTTTTACCGGAGCAGGTAGCAGAGCAGATTAAAGAGTTGATTATTGTAAATAAATGGGAAGCAGGACATAAGCTTCCCAATGAATTCGAGATGGCTGACCAGCTAAAGGTCGGACGTGGTACTATTCGAGAGGCTGTTAAGATTTTAGTGGCTCAAAATATTGTAGAGATTCAGAGAGGAAGAGGAACCTTTGTGAGTGACAAGCCGGGAGTGGTTGATGATCCCTTAGGTCTTTCTTTTATGAGTGATAAACACAAACTCGCATTGGATATGTGTGAAACCAGATTGATGATTGAGCCTCAAATTGCAGAGATTGCTGCAAAACGTGCAACGGCAGAAAATATTCAAGATTTAGAGCGATTGTGTAAATTGGTAGAAGATAAAATTCATCAAAATATTGCACATACTCAGGAGGATGTTGATTTTCACGAAGCAATTGCTGCATGTACGGGAAATCAGGTAGTACAGCAGATTGTACCAATTATTCAAAGCAGTATCATGCTTTTTATAGATATTACAAAATCTGGTTTAAAGCACCATACAATCGAAGAGCATCGCATGCTGGTTGAGGCAATCAAGGAGCATGATACCAAAAAAGCAAATGAAGTTATGACCGCCCACATAAAACAGAATCAGAGAAACATCGAGCTGATCATTGGGGAGTCTAAGAAAGGTGATAAAAATGTTGAAAAGTCAGGAACTTAGAAAAGTGGCTCCAGAACTTGATCCCTTGAGACTGGGTACAGGCTGGAAAGTTGAAGATTTAGATAAGCCACAGATTATGATAGAAAGTACATTCGGAGATAGTCATCCGGGGAGTGTGCATTTAATAGAGCTTGTGGAGGAAGCACGCCAGGGAATTGAAGAAGAAGGCGGAAAAGGAGCCCGGTATTTTACTACAGATATTTGTGATGGAGAGGCTCAGGGACATGATGGGATTAATTACTCTCTGGCATCTCGGGACACCATTGCAAATATGATTGAGATTCATGCTGGAGCAACGCCTTTTGATGGAGGTGTCTATATTGCAAGCTGTGATAAAGGGATGCCGGCACATTTGATGGGGTTGGCACGAGTAAATATGCCAGCTATTGTAATGAGTGGTGGTGTAATGGATGCGGGACCAAATCTTTTGACTCTTGAGCAAATTGGCGCATACAACGCTATGTATGAAAGAGGAGAAATCACAGAAGATGAGTTGAAGTTTTATAAGCATAATGCATGTCCATCTTGTGGAGCATGTTCTTTTATGGGAACAGCCTCCACCATGCAGGTCATGGCAGAGGCATTAGGACTCAGTCTTCCTGGGAGTGCTCTTTTGCCTGCAACAGGAGAGAAGATTAAGGAGTATGCAAAGAGTGCAGGGAAGCAGGCAATCTATCTTGCAAAACATAATATTAAGCCAAGGGATATTGTTACATTAAAATCATTTGAAAATGCAATCATGGTTCATGCAGCGATATCCGGGTCTACAAATTCCTTGCTTCATATTCCGGCAATTGCCCATGAATTTGGAATTGAAATTGACGGAGATACCTTTGATCGTCTACATCGGGGGGCGCATTACTTACTCAATATCAGACCGGCAGGAGAATGGCCAGCACAGTTTTTCTACTATGCAGGTGGTGTTCCACGAGTGATGGAAGAAATCAAGAGTGTTCTCCATTTAGATGTCATGACTGTTACCGGAAAAACCTTGGGAGAAAATCTGGAAGAGCTTAAGCAAAACGGTTTTTACGAAGAATGTGAAGCTTATTTAAAGGACTATGGAATTCAAAGAGAAGATGTGATTCGTTCCTTTGATAATGCTTTTGGAGAAGATGGAAGCATTGCAATATTAAAAGGGAATCTGGCACCTCTCGGAGCCGTCGTGAAACATACTGTTGTGCCAAAAGAAATGTTTGAGGCAAAGTTAAATGCCAGGGTTTTTGACTCGGAAGAAGAGGCAATAGATGCTGTTTTAACCCATAAAATCAGACCGGGAGATGCTGTGTTTATTCGTTACGAGGGTCCAAAAGGAAGCGGGATGCCAGAGATGTTTTACACCACAGAAGCCATTGCATCTGATGAGGAATTGAGTGCCTCTATAGCTTTGATAACAGATGGAAGATTTTCAGGGGCATCAAAAGGACCGGCGATTGGACATGTCTCGCCAGAAGCAGCAGAGGGTGGCCCGATTGCATTGGTTGAAGAAGGAGATGTTATCGAAATTAATATTCCGAATCGAGTTTTACGAATCTGTGGCATACAAGGGGAAGAGAAAAGAGAAGAAGACATACTTGCTGTTTTAGAAGAACGAAAGAAAAAGCTGAAACCATTTACAAATAAATATACAAAAGGTGTTTTAAAATTATTTGCAGATCGCGCAGTATCTCCAATGAAGGGTGGATATATGGAGTAAAGTGTGGTAATCTAAAAATAAAAAAAGAAGACTGCTACAAGAAATATATTCTTGGGTGGTCTTTCTTTGAATATTACAGGAGGAAATGCAGATGCAGGAATATCCAAGACCAATGCTAAGAAGAGACAGCTTTCTTTCATTGGACGGCACATGGCTCTATGCGATTACAAGAAAGCCTCAAAAACCAAAAAAATTTGACGGCAATATACGAGTGCCTTTTTCGCCGGAAGCGCCACTCTCAGGAGTGAATCGGAAAGTGCGTCCTTACGAATATTTGTGGTATCGCAAGGAGTTTCAAGTAGAAAAAGTTCATGGAATGAGATGGATTCTTCATTTTGGAGCTGTGGATCAGATTGCTTTTGTATACATCAATAATATATTGGTTCAGAAGCATGTGGGCGGATATACTCCGTTTTCTGTTGATATTACACCATGGATCCAGAAAGACAATACAGTGGAAGTGATGGTAAAAGATTTTACGGATTCCTCTTATCTGGCAAGAGGGAAACAAAGCCTTAAACCAGGGGGAATGTTCTACACAGGACAGAGTGGAATCTGGCAAAGTGTATGGTTAGAGGAGGTTCCAAGGGAATACATTCAAAACATTGTCTATACTCCCATTTATGATGAAGAAGCAATCCAAATACGAGTGGATGGGAACCAAGATGCTCCGGTGGTAATTGTCATTGGTGAAGGAGAGGAACGCATTACATTTATTGGGAAAAGCAATCAAAACAATATTATAAAGATTCAGAATATGAAATCCTGGTCACCAGATAATCCGTATTTGTATCCGGTAGAAATTACCTTTCGGGAGGATAAGGTCAAGAGCTATTTTGCCATGCGTAAAATTGAAATAAAGAAGGATGGGGAAAATATACCGAGAGTCTATCTGAATAATGAAGCTTGTTTCCAGAAAGGAGTCATTGACCAAGGATATTGGCAGGAGGGCTTGATGACACCTACCTCGGATTGGGATTTTATCCGGGACATTCAAAACATGAAAGACTTAGGATTTAATATGATACGCAAGCATGTGAAGATAGAGCCACAACGTTGGTATTATCACTGTGACCGTCTGGGAATGATGGTATGGCAGGATATGATTAATGGAGGAGAGGGACATAGGCCTTGGTTTATTACTTATATGGCGACTCTCTTTGAGTGGACTCATATTTCATTGAAAAATCCACCGGAAAGTTTGACAGGACGGAAGAAAAAAAATGCAAAACTGCGATTTATTAGAGAAATGAAGGATACCATTAAAGTGCTTTATAATCATCCGTCTATTGTCTGCTGGACGATATTCAATGAAGGCTGGGGACAGTTTGAAACCAACTTTATGACGGACATAGTTCGGAAAATAGATGCTTCAAGATTAATTGATCAGGCAAGTGGATGGTTCGATCAAAAAGGTGGAGATTTTAGAAGCATCCATAATTATTTTCTTCCCTTGAAGATAAAGCAAGAAGCAAATCGAGTTGCTGCCCTCACAGAATTCGGTGGATATTCTTATAGCATGAAAGGACACAGAACGAAGGAGAAAACATATGGATATCGTATTTATAAGAGTAAAAAAGCTTTGACAAAAGCTTATGAGTCCTTAATGAAGAGAGAGGTGATTCCTCAAATTAAGAAGGGATTGTCCGTTGTAATTTATACACAACTTTCAGATATTGAAGAAGAAACAAACGGAATATACACCTACGATAGGGAAGAATTAAAAATAGAAAGGGAAGTAGTCCTAAGGTGTAATAACTTATTAAAGTATTAAAGTGTTGATATTAGGAAAAGTATTTGTTAATATTAGATGGAATAAACGGGTTTATCAAGAAACGGAAAAATTTACAAAGAGCGAAATTAGTATTACAAGGAGGAATATATGCCTAATTTAACATTTGCAGAACAAGTAAAAATAATTTTAAGCCGTAAAGGCATGACCATTAAAGAGCTGGCAGAAACCATTGAAGGACAAACTGGAAAAAAGATGTCCAGACAAAATTTAACACAAAGGTTAGGGCGAGATAATTTCCAGGAGAAAGATATGAGGATGATTGCCGAAATCTTAGGGTGTGGATTTCAATTGGATATCTTAGGTACTGCTGTAGAAGAACGTATGACAGTAAAACCGGTATCAAAGCCGGCAATCGAAATTATTCCCCAGGAAGAAATGCTGGAAGAAGCGGAAAGAGACATCACAGTGGGTGAACTTGTAGATATTAGCCAGGAGTTAGATGAAATAGAGAAGCAAGCAGATCAGGAAATTCAGCCAGAAGAGCCAGCTTTCCAGCCAGAAGAGTCTGTACCTCAGCCAGAGCTTTCACTTTCGGAAGAAGAAATGACTGCGATTTTAAATGATGGAGAAGTAACGCTGGAGGAAACAGCTAAGAAAGCTGGATGGAAGGGTTATTTATCAGGCATCTTTAAGAAAAGCAGTAAGGAAGAGGAAGATGGAACTGGACTTGAGGAAGTGGAAGAAGAGAAAGATGTAATTGCATCTCAGGGAGAGAAATCATCAGAAACCCCAGAAGCCAAAGGGGATGGAAAAGCAGAAATCAATCCTTTTACTGGAGTGGAATATGAAAGCAACAGTGTTCGTGTGCACCCGAATCGAATCGGATATGTACAAGTCTATGACCGAAAAGACCACAAATGGACAGATATGACGGAGTGGGCATTTCTTGGCTATCAGGAAAGAAAGAAGGTTCTTCTTGGAAAAGACTATGAACCACCAATTTATTTAGACTAGAAAGTGAGAAAGAAATTGAATTGGAAGCAGCTATTATCAGATAAAAGAAGCAGAGGCGCATATACAACGGGTGCCCGACGAGAGAATCCGGATTTACGGAGCGAATTTGAGAAGGACTATCACAGAATTATTGGAAGCGCGTCCTTTCGAAGACTTCAGGATAAGACACAAGTATTTCCTTTGGATAAAAGTGATTTTATTCGGACTCGTTTGACTCATTCTTTGGAGGTTTCATCCTTCGCGAAATCTTTGGGACAAAATATAGGAGAAAACATTCTGTTTTATGAAAAGGATCCGGATTTCACACCGCGGATGAAGGAGGACATCAGCTCGATCCTACAGTGCAGCGGTTTAATACATGACATTGGAAATCCGCCCTTTGGACATTTTGGTGAGACCGCTATACGTGAATGGTTTCAAAAAAATTTGAAGAATATTTCCTTTCATGGTCGAAGTGTTGAGGAAGCATTATCACCGCAAATGCTAGAGGATTTGTATCATTTTGAAGGAAATGCCCAAGCATTGCGGTTAGTAACGAAGCTTCATTTTTTAGTGGATGAGCACGGAATGAATTTAACATATGCGTTGTTAAACACCATTGTAAAATACCCGGTTTCTTCCCTGGAGATTGATGGGAAATCGAAAGATATAAAATACAAAAAACTAGGGTTCTACTATGCAGATGAGGATATTTACAAGGAAATAGAGGAAGCCACTGGGACAAAAGGGGCGAGACATCCTTTGACATTTATACTGGAAGCGGCAGATGATATTGCCTATAAGACGGCAGATATTGAAGACGCATACATAAAGGGGATGTTATCTTATCAAAGACTTTTTGAGGCATTAAAAGAGCTTGAGGAAGCCCATCCAGAGGAGGAATTCAAACCGGCAGCTATTTTATCAAGACTGTATAATAGAGGGGTAGAAAAGCAACTGGAAAAGCCGGAAGAGTACGGGGTAAAGAATTGGATTATACGGGTGCAAGGCTATGTAATAGGTGGAGCGACCAAAGGTTTTACAGACCATTATGATGAGATTATGTCCGGAACCTATCAGAAAGATTTGTTCTATGGAAATTATGTAAAGGATATTATGGATGTTTTGGGAAAACTTGCCTATGAGGAGGTATTTACTTCACGAAAAATCTATGGAATGGAGGCTCAGGAAGCAGTGATTCTAGAATTTTTGCTGGATCGTTTTATGTCTGCAGCAATTAAATTCGATGATGATCAGCCGCTGACTTCCATTGACAAAAGAATGATTGCATTTATTTCCAGTAATTATCTTGAGGCGTATCACACGCATGGAAAAGGGAAGAGTAAGGAAGAAAAACTTTATCTACGTCTCCTTTTAGTTACAGATTATATCTGTGGAATGACTGACAGCTATGCAAAAAGGCTGTATCAGGAATTGAATGGATTTATGTAGGGGGTCAAATGATAAAGACAGATGAATACTATATGAAGGAAGCATATAAGCAAGGAAAGAAGGCGTATAAGCTGGGAGAAGTTCCAATTGGGTGTGTCATAGTGCATCAGGGAGAAGTTATCGGAAGAGGATATAATAGACGCATGAAGGATCAAAACACCTTGTCTCATGCCGAGCTGATTGCCATCAAACGTGCCAGCAAGAAGCTTAATGACTGGAGATTGGATGATTGTACGATGTATGTGACGTTGGAACCTTGCCAAATGTGTGCCGGTGCAATTGTTCAAGGACGCATTAAAAGGGTGGTAATAGGCTGTATGAATCCGAAGGCCGGCTGTGCAGGATCCATTTTGAATCTTTTGGATATGAAAGAATTTAATCATCAGGTAGAGATTACTTCTGGAATAATGGAAGAAGAATGTGGAAAGCTTATGAAAGATTTCTTTAAAGAATTGCGAAAAAAAGGCAGTAATCCATCTTAGGATTGCTGCTTTTATACGTGCGTTACGCTTCGAATCAAGTTTCATCTGCGTTACCTTGGTAGTTGACTAGACCCAGGCTACCTTACGGCACCCGAAAGGTTCCACTTAGTGCTGCTTCGTTCCCGACCTGACACGATTCATGGATTTTCGTCGCGTAAGACCCAAATCGTAAACGCCACTTGCCAAGGGCAGCCAAACAAAATCTGACCCTCTACGTAACATCACCCCTGCTATAGCGGATTGCAGGTGCAAGGTACCGCTAACACCCCGGCTGCACGAGTCTTTATTTTACATGGTTCTTGCATAAAAGTCAAATCCCTTTATAATGGAGATATGATGAAAATATTATTAATTGCAATTAATTCAAAGTACATACACTCAAATTTAGCTGTGTATAGCATCAAAGCCTATACAGAGCAGCATTGTCATGAAGAGAAAGCGGAGTTGATTATCAAAGAATATACAATCAATCAGCAGAAGGATGATATCTTGATGGACATCTACAAGGAGGGGGCAGATATTCTAAGCTTCTCCTGCTATATTTGGAACATCGATTTTGTAACAGAGCTTGTAGGAGAACTAAAAAAAGTCAAATCTGGGACAGAAATATGGCTGGGTGGTCCGGAGGTGAGTTTTGATACCATTAATCGGATGGAAGGGAACAAGAATATTGATCTTATTATGGAGAAAGAAGGAGAAGAGACTTTCCTTGAATTAGTGGAGGGAAAAGAAAGAAAAAAGGTCAAAGGGATTACATATCGTGATTCACTGGGGAAAGTACAAAGAAATTCACCAAGAGAGATTATGGATATGAGCCGAATTCCATTTGTATATGAGGATATGTCGCCATTTGAAAACAAGATTATTTACTACGAAAGCAGCAGAGGATGTCCTTTTTCATGTAGTTATTGTCTCTCATCGGTAGATAAGAAGTTGCGGTTCAGAGAAACGAATAAGGTATTAAACGAAATCAAAAAGTTTCTGGAAATGGAAATATCTCAGGTAAAATTTGTAGACAGAACCTTTAATTGTAATCCGAATCATTCCAGAGAAATCCTGAAATTTATTCAAAAGAATGACAATAGAATTACGAATTTTCACTTTGAAATTGGAGCAGATTTGCTTCGGGAAGAAGATTTTCAAATCATTGAAAAAATGCGTCCAGGGCAAATTCAGTTTGAAATTGGGGTACAATCCACCAATGAAGATACACTAAAAGAAATCAGGCGAGTAATGAATTTTGACCAGGTGGCAGCCTGTGTGAGAAGAATTAAAGAATATAATAATACACATCTGCATTTAGATTTGATTGCCGGGCTTCCCTTTGAAGGAGTGGAGAGCTTTAAAAGATCATTTAACATGGTTTATGATTTGCATCCGGAGCAACTTCAGCTGGGATTTTTAAAGGTTTTAAAGGGCTCCTTTATGGAAGAAAATGCAAAAGAATATCAGCTCACGTATAAGAGTCATCCGCCTTATGAGGTTTTATCTACAAAATGGCTGTCTTATGATGAAGTTATTAATCTTAAGAATGTGGAAAACGTTCTGGAGATATATTATAACAGTGGACAGTACAGAAATACGATAGGTGTCCTGGAAAAAGAGTTTCCAACCTATTATGATTTTTATAGTCAGCTTGGTGCATTTTATGAAGAGCAAGGGTATAGCAAAGGACTTCATAAGCGAGGAAAGCAGTATGAAATCCTTTTGGATTTTGTCAGTGCAACAATGAACAAAGATATTGAAGAATATAGAGAGCTTCTTACATTGGACTATTATCTAAGAGAAAATGCAAAATCCAGACCAGAATTTTCTTTTCCGCCAGTGCTGTCCAAGGATGAGGTGGCAAAATTTTATGAAGAGGAGTCCAGCAATTATAGGTATTTAGAGAATTATCAGGGCTATGATAAGAATCAGATGAGAAAAATGACTCACTTAGAGAAGTTTCCTCTTCTTGGAAAGACCTATCTTTTTGACTACCGCAGGAGGAATCCGATGAATTATGAAGCAAGGACGTGGGAAATATGATTAAGAAGAGAACAAAAGAAATTATTGAGATCTTTGATAAAGAATTCGGAACGACAATTGTGCATTATCTGGACTATGAAAATGCGTGGCAGCTACTAGTTGCCACAACTCTTAGTGCTCAGTGTACAGATGCCCGGGTAAATATTGTGACCAAGGAATTATTTAAAAAATATCCTTCGATAGATGCTTTGGCATCTGCAAATCTAAAAGATGTTGAAGAAATAATTCGCTCCACAGGTTTTTACCACAATAAGGCGAAAAATATTATTGGAAGTATGAAAGAAGTAAGAGACCGCTTTCATGGTGTGGTGCCCAGTGGGATTGAGGAGCTGACTAGCTTGCCGGGAGTGGGAAGAAAAACGGCCAATGTAGTGCGTGGCAATATTTTTCATGAACCTAGTGTGGTGGTAGATACCCATGTAAAAAGAGTTTCCAATCGTTTGAAGCTTACGAAAAATCAAGATCCAGTAAAAATAGAGATGGATTTGATGAAAGAATTACCAAAAGATCACTGGATTCTTTTTAATATACAGGCGATTGCATTTGGGCGCAAAATCTGTCATGCCAGAGGACCTAAGTGCGATATTTGCTCTTTCCAGCGCTATTGTAAAAAATATCAGGAAGATATGAAGGGAAAAATTTGATTTCTTACTATTTAACGTTTAGAATATAAGGAGTAAATTAAAGAAGGTGTAGGACGTATGAATTTTAACAACAAACGAACAAAAAGAATTGTATCCATTGTAATTCTCGTTATTATTGCTGCAATGCTTTTGACAAGCATTGTTCCATATCTTTAGAGGCTGAATGAATCATGGGGAAAATCAGTCAGCAAAAAAAGAGAATGGAAAGAAGAAAACGGATGAGGCGAAAAAGACAAATTGCTCTTTTTGGCCTTATTTGTGTTATCGCAATAATCATTTTTGGAATTATTACAATAAGTACCTATAAATACGTAAAAAATCATACAGATGATAAAATATGTAATAATATATACGTAGATGACATTAATATTTCTGGAAAAACTAAAAAAGAAGCAAAAAAAATTGTGAACGAGCATTTGGAGGAGGTAAAAGCCGCAAATGTTACGGTTTTAGTGGGAGAACAGGAGGTTGTTCTGCCTTTAAGTGCATTGGGGATTCAATATAAGGAGCTGGACAAAACCTTGGAAGATGCGGTAAATTATGGAACTAAGGGAAATATATATTCCCGATATTTCCAGTTGAAGAAGCTGGAAAAGGAAAAGAAGACTTTTCCAATCCTATTTACTTTGGATGAAGGTGCTGGAAAAGAACAGATACAAAGCATGGTTTATCCACTCAGTAATTTTGCGAAAAATGCAACTTTAATTGTGGAAGGGGATACAATTAAGGTGGAAAAGGAAGTGGATGGAACGAAGGTTGATGTGGACAAAACCTTCCAGAAGATGATACAGAAGTTGAACAATGCATGGGATCACAATGATTTTAGAATGAAGGCAAAGATTGTGGAAGATGTACCAAGTGTGAAAGAGGAAGATTTGAAAGATATCAAAGATTCCTTAGGAAGCTTTTCAACGGATGTGGGGTATGGTGATAACAGAGTCAATAATATTCGAGTCGGTGTCCAGCGGACACTGGGCTTTCTTCTCCCTCCGGGAGAAGAATATTCCTTTTTGGAAAAAGCAATGCCTTTTACCGAAGAAAGCGGCTACCTTCCGGCGGGAACCTACGAAGGTGGAGAGGTAGTAGATAGCTTAGGAGGCGGGATTTGTCAGGTATCGACAACTCTATACAATGCACTTTTGTATGCAGAACTGGAAATGGTAGAGCGCTATCCTCATTCCATGACAGTACCTTATGTAAAGCCATCAAGGGATGCAGCAATCGCTGAAGATGCTTTAGACTTGGTATTTAAAAATAACTATGATTACCCCATTTATGTTTATGGTGAAATTACACCGGAGAACCAGCTTTCAATAGTGGTTTACGGAAAAGAAACCAGAGACCCGGGACGAAGAGTAGAATACGAAAGTGAGGTAGTTTCAACAGAAGATTATCAAACAACCTATGTGGAAGATTATCAATCTCCAATAGGCTCTACTATGGCAAGTGGAAATGCAAGTACAGGAATTGAAGCGCGATTGTGGAAGATTGTATATGAGAATGAAGTTGAGGTTTCCAGAGATGTGGCAAACAATAGTCATTACCAGAGATCGGATCGAGTGGTGAAAGTTGGTACCGCATCGGAGAACCCAAATGCCAGTAGTCTTGTAAGGAGTGCGATTTCATCTCAGGATTCAACTGCTATAGCCAATGCAATCTCACAGGCTGCAAGCATGGAAACGGGAACGGGAGAGTAGAGAAAATGGAAATCATATTGGGAAATTACGCCGGACTTTTCGGTACAATTCAATTGGTAAAGGAAAAAGAGGCAGAGTTGAGTCTTCGTTTTCCAGGGTTTTTTCTGAAAAATATTTTGGAGATTGAGCCTTTCTGGGAAAAAAATGTGAAAGAGTATATAAAGCATATACCGGATACCTTTGTCATAAATGGAGGTAGAGGAGGTATATATGCGGCACTGTATCAGCTTTCCATTCAACAAAAGACAGGGTTTGAAATCTATTTAAAGGAGATTCCGATTTGCCAGGAAACCATAGAAATTACAGAGGTTTGGGGATTAAATCCCTATTGTTTAAATGCAAAAGGATGCGTTGCGATTGCAACGAAAAATGGAGAAGAGGTTTTAAAGGAATTAAGAAAAGAACAGATCATTAGTGCTCGGGTTGGAGGTTTTACCAAGGGAAAGGAACGTAAAATTTTCGTTGGTGAAAGTTGGAAACGCATTAATAAACCGGGAATTGATGAATTGGAAAGAATCTGAGGAAGGAAAGACATGGAAAAGGTAAGAAAATCAATATTAAAATATATAGAAAAGAATAGCCGTGTGGATTTAAAGGAGCTGGCAATTTTAATCGGAAGTGATGAGATTACAGTGGTAAATGAACTGGCTGGAATGGAACAAGAAGGGATTATCAAGGGATTTCATACCCTTATTGACTGGTCAAGGACAGGAGTAGAAAGAGTAACTGCTCTTATCGAAGTGCGAGTGACACCAACCAGGGGAGAGGGATTTGACAAGTTAGCAAAGAGAATCTGCAAGTATCCAGAAGTGACATCTGCGTATCTTATTTCTGGTGCGTATGATTTGCTTATTACATTGGAGGGCAAGACGTTACTGGAGATATCCACTTTCGTTTCTGAAAGACTTTCTCCAATGGAGGATGTAATGAGTACGGCAACCCATTTTATCTTAAAAAAATATAAAGATTATGGAATCACTATGTTTAGCAGCGAGAAAGCGGAAAGGATGCCGGTGACCCCCTAATGAGAAATCCATTGTCAGATAAAGTAACAGCAATTAAGCCATCGGGAATCCGAAAGTTTTTTGACTTGGTAAGTGAAATGCCAGATGCCATTTCACTAGGGGTAGGAGAACCCGATTTTGAAACACCTTGGCGCATTAGAGAAGAGGGAATTTATACGTTAGAAAAAGGAAAAACCTTCTATACGTCAAATGCAGGGTTAAAGGAACTAAAGGATGAAATTGGGAAATATTTGAAGCGTAAAATAAAGGTAAAGTATAAATCAGAGGAGATTTTGGTGACGGTAGGAGGAAGTGAAGGGATTGACTTAGCATTCCGTGCTATGTTGGATCAGGGTGATGAGGTATTGATTCCCCAGCCGAGCTTTGTATCTTATCTTCCTTGCGTTAGCCTTGCAGGGGGAACTCCTGTTGTAATTGATTTGCAGGAGAAAAATGACTTTAAGCTGACGAAGGAAGAATTAGAGGCAGCCATTACGCCTAAGACAAAAATGTTGGTAATGCCTTATCCGAATAACCCAACGGGTGCAATTATGACTAGAGAAGAACTGGAGCCGATTGCAGAGCTAGTGAAAGAACATGACCTTTATGTATTGTCGGATGAAATCTATAGTGAGCTGACTTATGGACAGGAGCATACATCAATCGCATCTCTTCCAGAAATGAAAGAAAGAACTTTAATTATTAATGGATTTTCAAAAAGCTATGCCATGACTGGATGGAGACTGGGGTATATCTGCGGACCTGGAAATATTGTGGAACAAATGCTTAAGATTCATCAGTTTGCAATTATGTGTGCGCCAACGAATAGCCAGTATGCGGCAATAGAAGCACTAAAGCATTGTGATAAAGATGTGAAGGAAATGAGAACCGCCTATAATCAAAGAAGAAGATTTTTAATGCATTCATTTGAAAAAATGGGATTGCAATGCTTTGAACCTTTTGGAGCTTTTTATGTATTTCCAAGTATTCAAGAATTCAATATGACTTCTGAGGAATTTGCAACCAGGCTTTTGGAGGAAGAAAAGGTGGCAGTGATACCGGGAACGGCATTTGGTGAATGTGGAGAAGGTTTCTTACGTGTATCTTACGCCTATTCTATTGACAGCTTAAAGATTGCGATGGAAAGACTGGCGTGTTTTATTAGTCGATTAAGAGAAGAGGAAAGAGCATGATACACATTGTATTATTAGAACCGGAAATACCGGCTAATACCGGGAATATTGGAAGAACTTGTGTGGCTACAGGTACGAAACTGCATTTGATTGAGCCTCTTGGATTTCGATTAAATGAAAAGAATCTAAAGCGGGCGGGAATGGACTACTGGAAAGATTTAGATGTAGCCACTTACATTAATTTTGAAGATTTTATGGAGAAAAACAATTCACCAAAGCTTTACATGGCAACGACAAAGGCAAAACAGACTTATGCAGAGGTAGAATATGATTCGGACTGCTATATTATGTTTGGAAAAGAAAGTGCCGGAATTCCGGAGAGTTTATTAAAAGGCAATATGGAAAATTGCATACGAATCCCTATGAGCGGAGACAGTAGGTCTCTCAATCTAGGGAATTCTGTAGCAATTATTTTATACGAAGCGTTAAGGCAAAAGGGATTTGCAGACCTTCGAATGGAAGGCGAACTTCACGGAACAAAGGAATAGAGTCGTGTTTTAGTTTTTTTCTCGGTTTACAATCACAATTCCTACGCTGACCATCAGAAGTGCTAAGATATTTTGAACCGATAGGATTCTCTCCCCCAGAAGGAGACCGGATAAGAAGACGCCAAAAACCGGGATCGTAAATCCGAAAATGGCGACCTTTCCAACGGGATTGTATTTTAAAAGCATGGACCAAAGGCTAAAAGCAACAGCCGTAAGGAGCCCAAGATAGAGGAAAAGTAAAGCAGACTTGGGTGTGAACCCGCCTACGTTCCCGCCTAAAATCAAACCAAGAGCAATCAAAAGGAAGCTCCCAAACAGAAGCTGAAAGGCTGTAATTGTAATGGGGCTTTCTTTTTTTGAAATCATTTTCAGGGTAACGGTACTGGTTCCATAGAGAATGGAGCAAAGTAGAATAAGCCCTTCACCGTTCCATGCAAATCCGCCTCCCATTTCACCGGAAGACAGATTGACCACAATCACGCCCAAAAGACCGAATATACAGCCGATTACCTTCTTGCCGGTCATCTTCTCGGATTTCAAGAGGAAGTGAGCGACAATAATAGAGACGAATCCATTTGTGGCATTAATAATGGAGCCCTTTGCTCCTGTTGTATGAGCAAGACCAATGTAAAAACAGATGTACTGCAGAGTAGTCTGTAATAGTCCCTGACCGAAAATATACGGAATGGAAGAGGGCTTCATACGAAGAACCCTCTTTTCCAAAATGCTTCCAATCACAAAGACGATGATTCCTGCCAGAAGAAAGCGATACCCGGCAAAGAGTATCTGACTTCCGGCGCCTTTGATTTGAAACCATTGATATCCTATTTTGATAGCGGGGAAAGCACTCCCCCATAGGCAGCAGCACAAGGATGCAAGTAAAAAAATAACTACGGGATTTGTAAATCCACTTTTTCGTTTAGTTGAAGCTTTGTTCTGTTCGGTTAATGATTTCATCTTGTAGTTCCTTACTTAAATTACGGAAATGATCACTATATCCTGCAACCCGAACGATTAAATCTTTATAATCCTCAGGATGTTTCTGGGCTTGAATGAGGGTCTCCCGGTCAATTACATTAAACTGGATGTGATGTCCGTCCATGTTAAAGTAGGTGCGAACCAGATTTGCCATCTGTTTTAGACCCTCCTCACCAGCAACTACTTGGGGTGTGAATTTTTGGTTTAAAAGAGTTCCTCCCGTTTGAAGGTGGTCCATTTTAGAGGCAGATTTGATTACTGCAGTAGGACCATTTATATCGGCACCTTTTTCAGGAGAAATTCCTTCGGACACAGGTTTGTGTGCCAGTCTTCCGTTGGGGCTGGCTGTCATTACTTCTCCAAAGTACACATGGCAGGTAGTGGGAAGCATATTAATACGATAAAAGCCTCCGTTCATATTGGGGCGGCCTGTTACTTCTTTTCGGTACATTTCAAAAACACTTTTCATAATATCGTCTGCGTAATCCTCGTCATTACCATACTTTGGCGTTTTATTGCGCACCATATTTAGAAGCTGGTCATGACCCTGGAAGTTATCTGAAATTCCAGCCATAAGCTCTTCCATTGTAAAGTTTTTCTTGTCATATACGTTGTACTTTATAGCAGCAAGGGAATCGGTAATCGTTCCAATACCAACTCCTTGGATATATTTTGTGTTATAGCGGGCTCCTCCGGCATTATAATCTTTTCCGGTGGAAATACAGTCATTGGTTATAATCGAAAGGAAGGGCGCAGGCATATAATTTGCATAGATTTGTTCAATCACATTGCTTCCCTTTACCTTGATATCGATGAAGTATTTAATCTGTTTTGAGAAAGCTTCAAAAAGCTCCTCGTAAGTTTGAAAATCTTTTGCTTCTCCAAGCTTAAGACCTAACTGTTTCCCGGAAACCGTATCATAGCCATTTGTCAATGTCAACTCAAAAATCTTAGGGATATTAAAATAACCGGTTAAGATATAAGCTTCATTTCCAAAGGCACCTGTTTCGACACAACCACTGGTTCCGCCACATCTTGCATCTTCCAGTGATTTCCCCGCATTTAGAAGCTCTTGGATGATGGCTTCCGTGTTGTAAAAGGCAGGTTGTCCCCAGCCGTGTCTGGACACTTCACATGCTCTTTTCAGGAACTTTGCAGGTGTTTTTTTACTGATTTGAACATTAGAACTAGGCTGTAAAAGCTGCATTTCCTCCATACAATCTAAGATTAGATAGCTGACATTATTCACACCATTTTCGCCAGTGGGAGTAATTCCACCGGTGTTAATATTTGCGAAATCTGTGTAAGTACTACTTTCCTTTAGAGTAATACCTACTTTTGGAGGTGCTGGCTGGTTGTTAAATTTAATCCAGAGACATTCTAAAAGCTCCAGGGCTTTTTCATCATCCAGAGTACCTTTTTCTACGTCATTTTCATAAAAGCCATTTAGATGTTGATCCAATCTGCCTGGACTATAGGCATCCCATGGGTTTAATTCCGTTGTAACTCCTAAGTGTACGAACCAGTACATCTGAATTGCCTGCCAATAGGTCTGGGGTTTATGTGCAGGAACAACATCACAGTTTTGGGCAATTTGAAGAAGCTCTTCTTTTCTCTGTTCGTTGGTTTCTGTTTCAGCCAGCTCTCTTGCGTAAGCGGCATATCGCGCCCCCAGAATCAGAATTCCATCACAAGCAATCATCATTCCCTTTAACTGATCCATTTTTTTTGTTGCGTGAGGATCATTTAATAAATCTAAGTTGTCCATAGAATTTTGAATGTCTTTTTTGTAGTCTAAAAATCCTTTTTCGTATATTTTAAATGAGCCCACTGTATGACCAGGACCACGCTGTTCCATGAATTCAGTGAAAAGACCGGCTTCATAAGCATTTTTCCAGTCCTCTGTCATGTTGTCAAGAATTCGTTTTCGAATGGAGCGCTTTTCCCAAAAAGGTATTACAGAGTCTTTCTGATAAGTATAATCTTCCTCTTTTACCTGGAAGTTTATCAGTTCCCTGTCATTCATAACGTGCATGTCTTCAATGGTATGACAGCAGAGCTCTGGAAAGGTAGGAGAAGCTTGGGGAGAATCTCCTTTTTCCCCGACAATCAATTCGCCATCTCCAATGTAGAGTTTTTTGGTAGAGAAATAGTCTTTTAAAACCATTGCACGAAGCTCAGGAACTGACATAGAACCTTCATACCTTTCATAGGTTTTCGTCATACTTTTTGTTCGCTCCATATCAATGTGTGCTCTGGTCTCTAAGCTTTTCCTTCTCAAACTGCGAATACGTGCATTCATGCCTCTTTCTTCCATTTCATTATCCTCCAATCTTCGTATTGTGAAATCCTGCATTTATAAAGAGTTTTTTAAAATTCTCCATCTCTTCAGGAGAGGGTGGAGTAAAAGCTTTTCCCTGATATTGCTTTCCAAGCTTTTCGTATTTTCCAGATCCCGTGTTGTGGTAAGGAAGAAGATGAATACGTTGTACAAGGATATTATTGTTTGTAAGAAAATCTATGATCTCCTGCAAATCCTCTTTTGAACCATTCACTTCTTTTATCACCGGAATGCGAATATGAAGCTTTCCCCCATCTTGTGAGAGACGAATCAAGTTTTCAAGGATTAATTGGTTATCCTTACCGATATACTTCTTATGCTTCTCTTGATTCACCAGCTTGACATCATAGAGAAATGTATCTGTAAAAGGGAGGATACGTTGAATATTTTCATAGGGGACATAACCACAAGTATCAATATTGGCAGGAATCCCAATACGTGACAGCCGCATCATAAGCGTTTCAATGTAATCCATGTCCTGAGCTAATACCTCGCCGCCGGAAAGGGTCACACCCCCGCCGGATTCCTCATAAAACATTTCATCTTTTTTTAGCTCCTTTAAGAGATTGGGTATGGTATATTCTTCACCAGCAATCTCCCGCAGGTTTAAAGGACATACATCCACACAAGTGCCACAGCTTTGACAAGAGTCAAAGGGACAGGCAGCTTTACATTTCCCACAGTTAATGCAAGCCTCTTTGTCGGAAAGCAATTCTCGTTGATAGCTTTGGGTTTCAGGATTATGGCACCAAATACAATTCAAAGGGCATCCTTTGAAAAAAACGGTAGTGCGAATCCCATCTCCATCATGTATGGAATACTTTTGTATTCCGGTAATTAGAGTCATAAGCACCTCCTTTTAGACTGTAGTTTGAACTATAGTCTAAAAGTAACAATGAAACAAAGAATTGTCAAGAAAAAAACTGCAGCCCATTAAAGAGTTGCAGTTTCTTTTCCTGTCACAAAATGATCTTTTTCTAAGATACTATAGGCGCCTTCAAAGTCATTGCTTCGCATAAGTTCAACCATTCTTCGCAAATTTTCATTGGTTTGATGAATTGCCATACCGTGTTTTACAGAATATTGGCCCATACGAACAAGTTCATAGAGATTGTTTTCATAAATCCGGTTGATACGACTGTTTTCAAAGACGCTGATAATTTCCATATGCATCTCGATATCGGCAATCTCCCAGTCATAGATATCTTCGGCATTGGCAAACATACGGACAACCTTTTCTTCAATGCGGTAAGAGAACTCTGTCATACGATTTTCATCAAATATCATACGAAAGGCTTTGGACTCTAAGATTTCCCGTAATTGATAGATTTCGTCAATATCTTTTTGCGTGATGGGTTTTACAATGATGGATTTGTGATAATCCGTTAGAAGCAGTCCTTCGATTTCTAACTGCTTCACAGCTGTTCGTATTGGATTTCTGCTCATCCCAAGCTCATTTGCAAGACCAGTTTCTGTCAAAGCTGAGCCGGGAGGATAGACAAGCTTTAAGATGTTATCTTTAATGCTCTCATAGGCTAAATCGGATAAGGATGCTTTCTTCATAATCATAACCTCTTTTCTACGTTGGTTACTTGTAATTGTATACATTTAGGCATGAAAAATCAAGGAAGCTATTGACAAAAGAAGGAGTAAATGGTAAGTTGTATTCAAAATAATACAATGTATACAATTAAAGAAAACGAATACAATAGAGGAGGAATAAGATGTATAAACTAGGATTTATTGGATGTGGCAATATGGCAAAAGCAATGCTTGGAGGAATACTGGAACATAAGACTTATGATGCAATCGAAATAATCGGATCAGACCCCTTTGAGCCAAGCAGGAGGAGTGCAGAAGAAAAGTTTGGAATTCATGTGACCGAGGATAATTGTGAGGTGGTTCAGAATTCAGAGATTGTTATACTATCTGTGAAACCGCAATATTGTGAAGCGGTTATTCGGGATATTAAAAAAGCAGCAAGAGAAGATCAGCTGTTTATTACGATTATTCCGGGGAAGACATTGGGATGGCTGGAAGAGAAAATGGAAAAAAAAGTAAAGGTTGTTCGTACCATGCCGAATACTCCGGCAATGGTGAATGAAGGTATGACAGGTGCTTGTTGTAATGAAGCTGTTAATGAAGAGGAAATTGAAAAGGCAAAGAAAATTTTATCCGGGTTTGGAAAAGTTGAGTTTGTACCAGAGAATCTTATGGATATTGTAACAGGAGTAAGTGGAAGCTCTCCAGCCTATACCTTTCTCTTTATAGAAGCATTAGCAGATGGTGCAGTGGCAGGAGGGATGCCAAGAAGTCAGGCATATCGATTTGCGGCTCAGGCTGTTCTTGGAAGTGCAAAGCTGCTCTTAGAGACAGGAAAACATCCAGGAGAGTTAAAGGATATGGTATCAAGTCCAGGTGGAACTACCATAGGTGGAATAAGGATTCTCGAAAAAAACGGATTCCGAAGTAGTGTCATGGAAGCGGTTTTAGAAGGAGCCAGGATTGCAAAGACATTATAAACACGGTATACTTGTGACACCAGATAACAAGGAGATAAAAAATTGAGTGAGAACAAGTTAAGTGTTAAAAATAGAATTATTCAGTCAGCATGGGAGCTTTTTCGAAAAAAGGGATATGAGGAAACAACGGTGGAGGATATTATCATAAATTCGGATACATCCAAGGGCTCCTTTTATTACCATTTTTCTGGGAAGGATTCACTTTTAGATACTTTGGCTGATATGTTAGATAAAAAATACTATGAGTTGGAAGAGAAAATGGATCCGAAGATGAATAGTTTTGACAAGCTTCTCTTTCTGAATTATGAAATGCATCGCTATATGGAGGATAAAATCAGTTTGGATTTGCTTGCCTCACTGTATTCTTCTCAGCTCTCCTCAAAAGGTGAAAAGAAGTTGCTGGACCGGAATCGAAAGTATTATCGTTTGATTTCTTCGATTATTGAAGAGGGGCAAAGCAGGAACCAGATCGTAAGAGATAAGACAATACATCAAATTACTCAGTATTATGCCATATGTGAACGGGCTCTGGTTTCGGATTGGTGTATGAACAAGGGAAGCTATTCTCTTGCGGCATATAGTAGAGAAACGATGCCTATTATGATGACTTATTACAAGATATAGGGAGCGGACTATGAAAAAGGGCAGGAAAATAAATCGGGAAGATATGCTGGAGCTTACCAGAAGAATGACCACGACACGAAATTGCTTTACTCGGATTGCAGGTGCATACTTTGATGAAGAGGGATATATAGATGGAACCTTTAATACCAGTTTTTTAAAGCTTTCACCAAAAGAGAAGAATAAAAATCTGGAAATCGCTAAAGCAATTCCTTTTTCAGAAACGAATGTTCAATTAATTGGATACCAGTTTGAGAAAGAGGATGAAAAGACGGGAAGCCTTTGGCAGATGTTAATGGCACTGAAAGAATGTGAGCTTAAAAATGATGGATTACTGGATGTTTTTTACGAGGTAATGGGAGAGAGGTATTCCTTAAAGGGGCCTTTTGCAATTTATCTGTTTTATGGAAATTATGATGTGCCAATGAAGGCAAAAGACGGTGAGAGATTAGATGAATCGGAAGAGGTGTATAGCTTTATTATCTGTGGGATTTGTCCCTTTCATGGAGACTATGAGTTGGATCCTCCGAAAAAGGGATTTCTTTTTCCGGCTTTTGTGGATCGCAGCAGTGATATTCACGGGATTGGGATTTATAAGGAGTAGATGCTATGGGAAACATAGAGATATTTGAGCGTATTGCGTATCAATATGATACAGAGAAGCGTATAGAGGTAGCGAAAATCTGTTCCGATGTGATTCGGACGAATATCCAGCAGGGCAATACAAAAGAGAAAGCACTGGTTGATTTTGGGTGTGGAACAGGGCTTGTTGGCATGGAATTTCTGGAAGACTTTAAAACCGTTTTATTCATTGATTCCGCACAAAAAATGACAGAAGTTGTAGAGCAGAAAATTGAACAACTACAGACAGAGAATGCCACAACACTGTGTCTGAATTTAGAAGAAGAGAGTGTGAGAGATATTAGAGGAGATTATATTTTCATCGTACAGACGCTTCTTCATATTAAGGATACGGAGTTTATATTAAAGCAGTTGTTTCAGATGCTGAATCCAAATGGTCATCTTATCATTATTGATTTTGATAAGAATCCAACCATTGTGTCCCAAGATGTTCACAATGGATTTGACCAGAACGACTTAAAGAGGACAATGGAAAAAGTGGGTTTTTCTAAAGTGCAGAGTGCGTTATTTTATCACGGAGAAAAGCTGTTTATGAACGAGGATGCTGCACTATTTATTATGGATGGAGAGAAAGAATGACAGATATCAGTACCTTGTGTTACATTGAGCGGGATAATCAATATCTTATGCTCCACAGAATTTCGAAGAAAAATGACGTGAATGCCGGGAAATGGATTGGCGTGGGCGGTCACTTTAAAGAGAACGAGAGCCCGGAAGAATGTCTCCTAAGGGAAGTGAAAGAAGAGACGGGATTAACCTTAACCTCATATCAATTCAGAGGAATTCTGACCTTTATATCAGGAACCGGTATTACGGAATATATCATGTTATATACGGCAGATGGATTTGAGGGAGACTTAACCGACTGTGATGAAGGACATCTTGAGTGGATCGAAAAAGAAAAGCTTTTTAATCTTTCGCTTTGGGAAGGAGATAAGATATTTTTAAAACTCTTACAAGAGAGAAGAGAGTTCTTTTCTTTAAAGCTTGTTTACGATGGAAACGACAACTTGATTGAAACTATCTTGGATGGAAAGGCAGAGTAATGGATAAAAACATGCAATTTACAACCTATGTAATGGAGGAAGTGATATGGACTTGGACTATATGTTGCTACTTTTAGAGGATAAGGATACATCGAAAGCATTTGAAGCGTTGAAAGAATTAGAGCTAATGTCGGATGATACAGCAATATTATATCCTTATATAGATAAATTTGTAGAAATGATAGGCGATAAAAAATATGTGATACGAGTACGAGGATTTCGATTGTTCTGTAAACAAGCGCAATGGGATTCGGACGGTGTAATTGATGAAAACATAGAAGAGGCACTTTGTATTCTTAATGATGAAAAACCAACAGCTGTCAGGCAAGCACTTGCGTCATTAAAAGATTTGGTTCTATATAAAGAGGAGTTAAGAGATATCGTGAAGGAAAAGGTATTGGCAATTGATTACTATAAGTATAAAGACACAATGCACAGTCTGATTGCAAAAGATATTGATTCCTTATTAGAGGCTATGTTGGAAAAGTAAATCAAATGTTAAGGAGCGGTGTATGAATTGGGAACCATGGACAGGCTGTTATAGAATGAGTGCTGGTTGTGATCAGTGCTATTTCTACGGGCCAAATGCGAAAAGATATGGTCAAAACACAATTGAAAAAACGGATAAATTTGATTGGCCAATTAGGAGAAATAAAAAGGGTGAATATAACATTAAGGGAGATAAAATTCTGGCCACTTGCTTTGCAACGGATTTTTTTCTTCCCGAAGCTGATGAATGGCGTAAAGAAGTTTGGAAGATGATAAAAGAGCGGCAAGATATTGATTTTTTGATTTTAACGAAGCGGATTGACCGATTTCTGGAATCTCTTCCCGAGGATTGGGGCGAAGGGTATGATAACATTAATATTGGATGTACGGTTGAGAATCAGGAAATGGCGGATTACCGCCTTCCTCTGTTTTTATCCTATCCCATGAAGCGCCGATTTATTGCCTGTTCTCCCTTGTTAGAGGAAATTGATCTGTCACCTTATCTTGCAGGAGTAGATCATGTCTCTTTAAGCGGTGAGAATGGGCGGGATGCAAGAGAGTGTGACTATGATTGGGTGCTAAATATTCGTGATCAATGTGTTAAAGCAGGAGTCACATTCTGGTTTAAGAGTACCGGAACATTTTTCAAGCGTGACGGTGTAGTGGAGAAAATCAATCCTTTCAAACAGGGAAGCTTAGCAAAAGAATTGGACATCAGCTTTTTAGATGGGAAAAAGCTATTTTAATATGGGAGATAAGTCCGAAATATAATTGGGTATTCTACAAGAATTTGAAGGATACCCAATTTTTTTGAGGTATAACTTGCTAGTTAGTGAAATACTCTACTATTTTTAGACTAATTCTTTCGTAATAATCTCGACGGGGATTTCAAAAAAATGAGAGGATGGTCTTTGTTTTTTCATAAGGTAGTCAAAAAGTTCTTTGACCAATTGGTACCCTTGTACTTCAGCACTTTGGCTTAAAACAAAATCAAGTGAGTCATCCTCCAAAAGCTTCTCTGTTTCTGGAACTAAGTCATGGCAAATCAGCCGCGTATTATAAAGGCGATTAACAAGCGACAAAGCGTTAACGGCGCCATCGCAACCGCTACTGGTGAGATAAATTCCGTCAATTTCAGGATAGAGGTTACAGTATTCTAATGTCAATTTGAAAGCCTCGTCCCTTTTATCTTGGTTTTCCCTAATTTCCAAAATTTTAAAAGGATTTTTACACTGGGATATTCTTTGTGTAAAGCCTTCTAACCGATCTTGGTGGCAAGACAATTCACGAGAACTGGTAATAATACAGATGTTTCCACCGGCAGGTAATAATTTTTCCATCAACCCTGCAGCAATGCGTCCTCCTTTGACGTGATCTTGTCCAACGTAACGAAAGTCTTGTATGCCTTCTAATTTTGAATTCCAAGTTAAGATAGCAATGCCATTTTTCGCTAATTGGTTGGCTTTGAGGATTACTTGTTCGTCGTCAAGTGGAATGAAAGCGATTCCCTCTACGCCCAAAGTTTCCAATTCGCTTAGAATGCTTACGAGTTCGGCGGGTTCTAATGTGGTTAGCATCTTGACTATAATGGTGAAGCCGAATTGACTATACTCTTGTTCGGCTCTTCGTATACCGTGCAGAATTGTCTGGATAAATGGATTGTGATCGGGGGTTAATATGATTCCAATCTTCATTGGTTCCTTGCTTTGCACCAGTGCTTTGCCTAGAAGATTAGGTTGATAATTTAATTCCTCGATAATTGTTTCAATTCTATCACGAGTTTCCTTTTTTACACCGGGTCTATGGTTTATGACTTTATCTACGGTGGCACGAGAAACATTTGCTAACTGTGCAATTTCTTTAATTGTTACGGACATCGTGATTCTCCTTACTATCAAGTATTTTATATACGTATATGCTATCATAAATATCGAAATGTGTCTACTAATACGGCAAAAAAATATATACGAGCACATTGAATAAGCAATAAAAACTAACGATGAGTAAAAATGCACAAAAAAAGAAAGAAATTAGTGTGAATAATTACAGATTGCACAGTGAAATAGAGTGTGATAGTATATGAATTAAATTGAGCACGAGCACAATTTGTAAAAAGCGAGAAGGAGAAAGATTATGAAATTTGGTACGAGTTATTCTTACTGGGGAAATGTATGGAGTTGTAATTATTGTGAAGTAATAGAGAAAGTGGCAAAGATTGGCTTTGACATGTTAGAAGTTGGAGCTGATCATTTATATCATATGGATGATGATGAGTTAGAAAAGTTACGTAAATTAGCAATAGAATATGGTGTCGAGCTGGTTGCGAACAGTGGACCGGCAAAAGAATATGATTTGGCCAATAAAGATAAGAATATTCGGGAGAACGGTATTTCATTTTTTGAAAAAGTGATGGAACAGATGAAAAAGATAGATAGTCATAAATTGATTGGGGCAATTTATTCATTTTGGCCAAGTGATTTTATGGAAACGGATAAAGTTATTGCGTGGGAAAGAAGCATTGATTCCTTGAAAATACTTGCAAAGAAAGCAGAAGCCATGGATATACATATATCCCTGGAAGTTTTAAATCGCTATGAAACTTTTATACTAACAGATTGTAAAGAAGCGAAAAAGTACTGCGAGCAGGTGGGTAGCCCGAATATAGATATTCTATTGGATACCTTCCACATGAATATCGAAGAGGATAATATGGCAGAGGCAATTCGTGAGTGCGATGCTATGCTTGGTCATTTCCATGTAGGAGAAGGAAATAGAAAATTACCGGGCATGAACAATTCGATTGATTGGGATGCAGTTGCGCAAGCATTGAAGGACATTGCTTATAATAAAGGCGTGGTAATGGAGCCATTCATGATTTCGGGCGGTGAAGTTGGAAGAGATATAAAAGTATGGCGCGATTTAAGTGAAGGTGCATCTCAGGAACAACTTACTATGCACATAACCGAATCGTTACGGTTTCTAAAGAAAAAGTTTTTGTAAGGAGGTACAAAAGTGGCAGAAGTTTGGATTATGGGTGAAATGATTGTTGAGATTATGAGGGAGAAAGAAGATGTTTCGTTGGATGTTGAGGGAACATTTAGAGGACCTTACCCAAGCGGAGCACCAACAATTTTTATTGATACAGTAGCTAGATTGGGACATAGTGCCGGTATTATTGGCGGGGTTGGGAATGATGATTTTGGAAAAAACTTATTGGACAGAATGCAGAAGGATGGTGTGAATATTTCTCAAGTGATTAAAAGTGATGAAAAATCCACCGGGGTAGCATTTGTGACTTACTTTTCAGATGGATCGAGAAAATTTATTTTCCATATGGGAAATACTCCGGCAGTGGAAGCAAAAATGCCAGCGGAAGATATCTTTGATGGTATTAAATATTTTCATATTATGGGATGTTCGTTGATGGCAAGTAAAGCATTTGCAAAGGAGATTGTCAAAACAATGAAGTTGGCAATTCGCAGAGGTGCAAAAATATCTTTTGACCCCAATATACGAAAGGAGCTTTTACAAGATGATTCAGTGAATCAGGTGGTTGCAGAAGTCGTAAAACATACGAATATTTTCATGCCTGGAGTTGAGGAGTTACTTAGTATAACTGGCAAGAAGGATGTAAAAGAGGCGATTTTACAGTGTTTTGAAAATGAGAAGTTAGAAATACTGACTTTAAAAAATGGATCCCAAGGGTGTACGGTGTATACGCGTGGTGAAACGCTACAGGTGGGAGTATATCCGATTATCCAAAAAGATGCGACTGGGGCAGGAGATAGTTTTGATGGAGCCTTTATTAGTGGATTGTTAGAAGGAAAATCATTATTGGACACTACAAAAATGGCTGCTGCTGCTGGTGCCCTAAACGCAGCAGAATTTGGCCCGATGGAGGGGAAAATAAATCAAGAAACAATACAAAGAATCATAAATGAAAATGCCTGATAGAAAAGGTAGGGAGGTATTATGGAAAAGGATATCAAACTTGAACTGGTAGGAATATCAAAAAGTTTCCCCGGTGTAAAGGCATTGGATGGTGTAGATATTGTTCTGCGTAAAGGTTCAGTGCATGCAGTTGTTGGAGAAAATGGTGCTGGTAAATCAACTTTGATGAAAATAATTAATGGGTTGTACAAAAGAGATGCAGGTACGGTTCGTTTGGATGGAAAAGAGGTAATGTTTTCAGGACCGATGGAATCCTCGGAAGCAGGAATTGCAATGATATATCAAGAATTAAATTTTTTCCCGGAGCTTTCAATTGCAGAAAATATATTTATGAAAAGACAGCCAGGTAAAACCGGCATTGTAAACTGGAAGACAATGGTGGAAGAAACACAACGGATTCTTGATGCAAACGAGTTGTCTTATGATCCCAAAATGAAAATAAAAAATTTGCCGATTGCCAGTATTCAGATGCTTGAAATTGTAAAAGCAGTTGCTTTTAAAGCACAAGTCATTATTATGGATGAACCAACCTCGTCAATATCTGACAAAGAAGTGGCATTACTTTTTAAAACAATTGAACGATTGAAAAAGCAGGGAATTAGTTTTCTATATATCAGTCATAAAATGGAAGAGATATTTAAAATAGCAGATGATATCACGATTATTCGTGATGGTAAAACGATCATCTCGGGGGCAGTATCAGATTTTGATGAAGATTCTATTATTGCCCATATGGTTGGTCGATCTATCGACAACATTTATCCGAAAGAAAATATACCGATTGGAGAAGTTGCATTTGAAGCAAAACACTTATCAAGTAAGGGAATGTTTGAAAAAGTATCATTTGATGTTAAAAAGGGTGAAATAGTTGGACTGGCAGGCTTAGTAGGAGCAGGAAGAAGTGAGGTGTGCCGAGCAATATTTGGATTGGATTCGTTGGATTCAGGTGAGATTTTGTTGAATGGGAATGCCTATAAACCGAAAGATGTTACTCATGCTATAAAAAATAAGATTCTCATGATTACTGAAGATCGAAAAAAAGAAGGTATTGTAGGTGTTAGAAGTTGCCGTGAAAACATCACCCTTACAAGTCATCATATTCGTAAAGGGATATTAATGGATTTGAAAAAGGAAATTAAAGAGGCAACCGAAATGTCGAAGAAACTGAATGTAAGATTTGCAGGTATCGAAACTCCGATTGGGTCATTAAGCGGAGGGAATCAGCAGAAGATACTTTTGGCTAGATGGTTGATGCTGGAGAGTAACCTATTGATTTTGGATGAGCCAACAAGAGGAATTGATGTTGGAGCGAAATTAGAAATATATAATATAATAATTGATTTGGCAAAGAAGGGTTACTCAATATTGATGATTTCCTCAGAACTGCCGGAGTTACTGGGGATGTGTGACAGAATTTATGTAATGAGTCAAGGGCGTGTTACGGGCTGTTTGGAGCGTGAAGAGTTTGGTCAAGAAGAAATCATGCAGCTGGCAACTCGGTTGGTTAAATAGTGTTAAAGGAAGATTAGGAGGATAAAAACATGAAATTGAAAACGAAACCAAATCTGAGTAAATATTCGTTGATACTGATTTTAATCGGTATGATTGCAATTTGCTCGCTCTTGTCTGAGAATTTTCTGACCAGAGCAAATATTACCAATATTTTTAAGCAGGTTAGTATAGTAACAATATGTGCATTTGCACAAGGGATGATTATTATTTCGGGTGGAATTGATTTGTCAATTGGATTTTTGGCTGGGATGTCTGGAACTTTTGCCTGTATTATGTATGTTTCAACAGGGAATTTGCTAATTGCATTTCTGTTCGGTTTGTTATTAGGTGCAGCAGTGGGAGCAGTAAACGGGTTATTTGTGGCATATTTTGATTTACCACCATTTATTGTTACGCTGGCAATGCAGTCGGTATGTTTCGGAATAATTTGTTTATATACGGGTGGACAAAATGTTTACAAAATAGGAGGATTTAAAGTACTAGGTCAAAGCAGTGTGGCTGGAGTTATACCTATTACTGTTGTATTTATGCTGGTAATGCTTTTAATTACTCATTTCGTTTTAAAGTACACGAAATTTGGTCGCTATTTATATGCGATTGGTGGGAACCCAGAAGCATCAATCGCTGCGGGGATTCAGGTTTGCAAGGTGAAGTGGGCCGCGTTTATTGTATCCGGGTTATTTGCGGCCGTTGCGGGAATGGTTATGATGGGTCGCTTAAATGCAGGAATTCCAAGTGAAGGTGGTGGGTTTGAAACGGATGCAATTACGGCTACGGTCATTGGTGGAACTAGCTTTTCAGGAGGTGCAGGTACTGCATTTGGTACATTCCTGGGTTCAATTATTATTGGTGTGCTAAATAATATTATGAATCTGATGGGTGTGGATTCCTATCTACAGATGATTATAAAAGGATTCATTATTGTATTGGCGGTATTGGCAGATAGCTTGTCAAAGAAACAAAAGACGAGTGTCAAAATTATGGCATCAAGCTCTGATGCATAGGCAGAGAAAAATAAAGGAGGAAAATTTAATGAGAAAGAAAAGAGTTTTAAGCGTGCTAATGGTAATGGTGATGGCAATATCCATGCTTGTTGGATGTGGAAAATCAGCAGGAGGAAGTGAAGCAGGTGACAAGAAGGAGAGTAAGAAAGACGTTTTCAAAGTGGCATTTTTACCGACAGATATGTCTCTTACATTTGCATCGTGGTTAGCAAGTGAATTGCAAACTGCATTTGAAGGCTATGATGATATGGAATTGACAGTCATTGACTCAAAAAATCAATTGGAAACACAGCTTAGTTCTATGGAAACTTGTGTATCTCAAGGATATGACTACATTATCTTGCTTCCAATCGAGCCAGCGGCAGAAGATGACATTGTACAAGGATATGTTGAAGATGGAACTCCAGTTATGATGATTAATCTTGACGACTTTGGTGTTGAAGAAGCTTCTAGTGTAATTGCGAACCCTTACGATCTTGGAACTGTAGTTGCGACACATGCAATGACATTGCTTGAAGAAGATGCTAATGTGGTAGTTTTATTAGGACCATCAGGCAATACCGATTCTATAGAACGTCGTAAAGCATATGAAGATATCATGTTTCAAAAGTATCCTAATGTTACCATTTTAGATGAACAATTGGGGGATTGGGAGAAATCAAAAGGCATGGATTTGATGGAAAGCTGGATTCAGGTACATGGTGATAAAATTGATGCAGTTGTATCAATGAATGATGCAATGGCAATAGGTGCTTATGAGGCGGCAAAGGATGCTGGCCTAGCTGACAAAATGATGTTCTTTGGAGTAGATGGACTTGCTGATGCAGCAGTTTCGATAGAGGACGATGAGTTGACGGCAACTGCACTACAAGATGCTAAGGTAATGGCAGAAGAAGGCGCACGTGTATGTCATGAAGTATTAACAGGAAAAAACGAAAAGGGCTTTGAAAAAGTTCAGATTCCGGTTACACTAATTACAAAAGAAAATGTTGAGGAGTTCATTACGCGTTATAAAGAAAATGGAATGCTTACAGAGTAGATGTAGAAGAATGATGAACTGACAATTGGAGGAAATATTAATGAAACAAGCGATACTAACAGCACCAGAAACAATTGAATTTAGTGAAATCTCAAATCCAGATATTATGCCACATCAAATTCTGATAAAAGTTAAGAATATTGGGATATGTGGATCCGATATCCATGCATACTATGGGAAACACCCATTTATGTCATTTCCGATTCGACTAGGACATGAAATGGCTGGAGAAGTTATGGAGTTCGGGAGTCAGGTGACAGGATATGAAGTGGGTGATCTCGTGACAATTATGCCACAAGAATTTTGTCATGAATGTGAACCTTGCCAACAAGGAAGGTATAATATATGTAATACGTTAGATGTTATTGGTTGTCAGACACCAGGAGCTGCTTGTGAATATTTTTCAGTTGATG
The DNA here is from genome assembly GCF_024721305.1 of Aequitasia blattaphilus. Classification (GTDB taxonomy): domain Bacteria; phylum Bacillota; class Clostridia; order Lachnospirales; family Lachnospiraceae; genus Aequitasia; species Aequitasia blattaphila. Next base: position 179,793 of record NZ_JAMXOD010000001.1, read on the forward strand.
CTGCATTGGTGAAAAAAATCCCTCTAGGAATGTCCGCTGAGATGGCGGCGACAATTGAGCCAGCAGCAGTAGGTGTTCATGCAGTACGTCAGGGGACTTCTGTGAAAGGTAAAAATGTTGTGGTTATGGGAGCAGGAACAATAGGGAATGTGACTGCCCAGGCGGCAATGGCTGAGGGTGCAAAAAGTGTTTTGATTACAGATCTTTCAGAATATCGTTTGGAGCTAGCGAAAAAGTGTGGAATACCCTATGGTGCGAATACAGGGAAGAAGTCTATGAAAGAAGCCATTGCAGATTCCTTTGGTTCCGAAGGAGCAGATATATTTTTTGAATGTATCGGAATTGGATCCGCAGTAAACCAAGCAATTGAATGTTCCAAGAAGGGGCATGATATTATTATTGTTGGTGTTTATGGTACAACACCTGAAATCAATATGGCCTGGGTGCAGGATCGTGAATTTCGGTTGATTGGTTCCTTGATGTATGTGGAAAAAGACTTCCAAGATACAATTGATTATATGGCAGTGAAAAAAATCAATATGGAACCATTGATTTCTAAGGTGTTTTCTTTTGATGAATATGCAGAAGCATTTCACTATATTGAAGAGAACAAAGATACGAGCTTGAAGGTATTAATAGAAATGTAAGCAATACATAGCGTATTATTTATTATAGTTATCTGTGGGTGTACAGGTGACACAAAATTTGTCAACACTTTTTGTCCACTGATAGCTGAAACAAGCAACCGAAAGACTATGTTCATAGACAGCTGTGGTGCTGTGTTGGGTATTACAGATACTATACAGGTAAGAAATCTAGGGGGATTTAAAAAGAAGAGTTAGGGGGCATTGTCCAACAGTTACAGGTGGGATTGGTAAGGGAATGACGATGATTTTACATGTAACTGTTGGCAGTGCTGACACAAATTCTATTCTTATAGATATGAGGTAAGAGAAATCATTTCCAATAAGCCTTGAGCGGTTTCGCTTCCCTTATTTCCAGCTTTGGTACCGGCACGCTCAATTGCCTGCTCAATGGTTTCTGTCGTTAAGACACCGAACATAACGGGAATATCTGCTTCCAAGCAAATGTGGGAGATTCCCTTAGCAACTTCGTTTGAGACTAGCTCATAGTGGGTGGTAGAACCGCGAATAACGGCACCGAGGGTAAGAACACCATCATATTTCCCGCCATCCACAATTTTCTTTGTAACATAGGGAATCTCAAAGGCTCCCGGTACCCAGTAAACATCTATGTTTTCTTCTGGCACACCGTGACGGAGGAGATTATCCTTTGCTCCAGATAACAGACTTGAGGTGATAAAATCATTGAAGCGAGATATCACAATTCCTACTTTAATATTTTTTCCTTGAAATGTACCTTCAAATGTATTCATATGTTTTCCTTTCTTATAGAGACAAACGATGGTTGAATTTTTCTTGTTTTGTTTTCAAATAGTTGATGTTTTCTTTAAGGGGAGAAATCTGTAAAGGAATTTGCTCTACTACCTTAACACCAGATTTTTCAAGAGAGCTTACTTTTTCCGGATTATTCGTTAATAATCGAATGTTATAAATTCCCAGGGATTTTAATATTTCAGCAGAAAAGGTGTAATCCCGTTCATCTGGAGCAAATCCTAATGCAATGTTTGCATCATAGGTATCCATTCCTTTTTCCTGCAATTGATATGCCAACAATTTGTTCTTTAATCCAATGCCTCTTCCTTCCTGGCGGAGATACAGAATTGCACCCACTCCTTCTGCATGAATTAATTCCATGGATCGCTGTAACTGCGCGCCACAATCGCAGCGATGTGATTGGAAAATATCACCAGTTAAGCACTCTGAATGAATCCTTACCAGCAAGGGTTGTTGAGCATCCTGTATATTCCCCTTGGAAAGAAGCAAATGCTCCTTTTTGGCTGCATCCTCGAAGAGTGTCAGGTTAAAGTCACCGAACTCAGTTGGAAGCTGAACCTTTATGGCCTCATCCTTTAAGAGATAGGCTGTTAAATCCTCTACCGTAATAAGAGGCAGCTCCCACTTCTTTGCAAGTTTTTTTAATTCATCTAAGCGAGCCATTGTCCCGTCTTCCTTTAAAATCTCACAAATGTAGGCAGCTTCATATCCGTCGGAGAGCTTGGCTAAATCAACGGCTGCTTCCGTATGTCCCCGGCGTTCCAGAACCCCTCCTTCCTTTGCAATAAGAGGAAAGATATGTCCGGGACGCAGAAAGTCATCACAAGAGGTGTTGAAATTTGCCAGTTGTCGAATTGTTTCAGCACGGTCTCCGGCTGAAATGCCAGTGGATGTATTTTTATGATCAATACTAATGGTAAAAGCAGTCCGGTAAGGATCTGTATTATTCTCGATCATTTCCGTTAGATGAAAACGTGTTGCCAATGATTTTGAAATAGGAGCGCAGATTAAGCCTCGTCCAAATTTCGTCATGAAGTTAATGGTTTCGGGAGTTGCATATTCCGCAAGGCCGACCAAATCCCCTTCCGATTCCCGGTCTTCGTCGTCTGCGACGATAATAAGTCCCCCTTGCTGCAAGTGTTTGATTGCTTTATCTATTTTGTTCATGTGAAAGTCCTCCTTGTGCTTTGATGTATTTGCCGATGATATCGGTTTCGATATTTACGATTTCCCCAGGTGTTAGATCGTGAAGGGTTGTTTTTTGCTGAGAATGAGGAATCAAGCCGATTGAAAATGTCCCCGGAGTAACAGCTGTAACGGTTAAGCTAACCCCATTAATCCCAATGGAGCCTTGGGGTATAATTTCAGCCTGTAAGGCGGGAGGATAGTAAAAGGTTAATAGGGTTGCATTTTCATTTTTTGTTTTTTTAATGAGTTTTGAAGTGGTATCAATGTGACCGCTGACAAAGTGTCCTTCAAATCTTCCCTGGCTGGACATGGCTAACTCAAGATTTACCTTATCCCCAGACTTCAATTTTGAAAAGGAAGTTCGTTTAAAGGTCTCTGGCATAATATCAACGGTGAAGGTCGTCTCTTTTTTATCAATGGCGGTCAGGCAGGCTCCATTGATTGCCATGCTGTCTCCGATTTTGTAGTCCTGCAAAAATTCTTTCGAAGCCTCACAGGTTAGCTGAATGGTATGAGCACATACCTGAATTTTTTGGATCCTTCCAATTTCCTGAATTAATCCTGTAAACATAACGTATCCGTTCTCCTTCCGCTTATTCTAAAGTCTGTTCCTAACTGTTCAAAGGCAACGGAATGAAGGGGAGTGATGCCAGTTGCTTCACGGTGACTGGAAAATCCCGGTAAGCTGTTCCCCCCTATTATTTTTGGAGAAATATAAGTAACTATTTCATCCCAAAGGTTTTCTGCGAAAAAGGCATCGTGAATCCTACCGCCACCTTCAACATAAAGGGAATGAATGCTTCGTTCAGCCAATTCCGTTAGAACCCCATTGAGAGTAAGAGTTTCTTTTCGAATAACTGTTACGTGGGGCAGGTCTGGAATCACTTCCTCTGATTCTGTAAAAATCCACAGGGGTGCCAATTTGTTCTTGAAGAGATTCAGTTCTCTTGCTTTTAAAATCCGGCCTTGTCGATCTAAGACGATTCGAACGGGTGGGTAAAGAGAGCTTCCCAGAGATAGAAGAGTTGGGTTATCAGATAGAATCGTCTGACTTCCAACTAAAATCCCCTGATATTTACCTCGTTCTTTGTGGACTCTATCCCAAACTGCTTGTCCGGTAATAGAGGCAGGGCTGTTTCTGTTCATAGCAATTCGCCCATCTAAGGTGAGTGCCTGCTTTAACACGATATAGGGACGCTTGTTTCGATGGAGGAAGTTATAATATTCATTCAAGTGATAAACCTCCTCTTCATTTACACCCACAATTACCTGGATTCCATGGTCTTCTAAAAAGGCTTTTCCCTGTCCTTTTACCAAAGGGTTTGGGTCAAGCTGCCCGATGATAACCCTTTTAATTCCCTTCTCCACAATCAGGTGTGAGCAGGGGGGTTGTTTTCCAAAATGGTTGCAGGGCTCTAAGGTAACATAAAGGGTTGAATCAAATAACTCTTCGGGAGATTGGCAGTGATTGATTGCATTTCTTTCAGCGTGTTCGCATCCATATTTTAGGTGGGCACCTTTTGCGATGACACGGTTATCTTTCACAATTACTGCGCCAACCAAAGGATTGGTATAGGTATTTCCGATTCCTTTTTTGGCTTCTTCAATTGCTAAGTTCATATATTGTTTATGCATTGTTTCCTCCTTTCCAACTCCGAAGTATGTTTTTGGACAATAAAAAAACCTCGCAAAAACGAGGCATACGAAAATAAAACAAACAGAAATCCAATTTTGAAAAAAGCTTCAAATATCGAAAACTGCCGTTTTTTCTTCTCCCATCCAGACTTTAACTGTCGGTACCAGAATCCCACTGGTTCAGCCGCAATATGCGGGTCACGGACTTTAGACATTCACAATGCCTATCACCGTCGGTCGGGAATTACACCCTGCCCCGAAGAATTATATTCAATTCATGACTTATTCTAAACGCAATTCTTACTTTAGTCAACTAAAATATGAAAAAGTCTATTGACAAATATAAAAAATAGGTTTATCTTAATAAACATATTTAGGAGACAATGGAGTTTCGAAAACTTCCCTGTCTCCTTTTTTTTATGCAAAGAGATGAGACAACAACACATTGTTGAAGAGAGAAGGAGGGAATTATGCTAAATGTTATGAATGACGTAATAACCAAAATCAATTCAGTTGTATGGGGATGGCCAATGATTATTTTACTATTGGGAACACATCTTTTTATGACCATTCGTTTGAGGTTTATTCAAAGAAAGACCATCACAAAAGGCATTAAGTTATCGGTTACGGCAGATCCAAATGCAGAAGGGGAGGTATCCCAGTTTGGAGCGCTGACAACTGCACTGGCAGCAACAATTGGTACCGGGAATATTATCGGTGTTGGTACAGCGATAGCAATGGGTGGACCAGGAGCCGTGCTATGGTGCTGGTTAACCGGGGTATTTGGAATTGCAACGAAATATGCGGAAGCGTTGATTGCGGTTAAATACCGGGTAAAAACAAGGGATGGACGTATGCAAGGTGGTGCGATGTACGCACTTGAGCGTGGGCTGAATATGAAATGGCTTGGTATGCTATTTGCAATCTTCGGCGGTTTGGCTTCTTTTGGGATTGGCTGTGCAACACAGGTAAATGCCATTGCCACCGTGCTTAACGAGAATCTAAGTATACCGGGATGGACAGTTGGTATCGTGATTGCTGTTTTGACGGCAGTGGTAATCTTTGGTGGAATTAAGTCAATTGCAAAGGTCTGTGAAAAACTTGTCCCCTTTATGGCACTTTTTTATGTATTGGGATGCATCATTATTCTGATTATGAATTATGATTTTATTGGACCGGCAATTGCGACAATCTGTAAGCTGGCATTTACACCTGGTGCTGCAGCTGGTGGTCTTGTTGGGGGAGGATTAATGGCAGCAATGCGTTATGGAGTTGCCCGTGGACTCTTCTCTAATGAGTCTGGAATGGGTTCAGCACCGATTGCTGCGGCGGCAGCACAGACGAGAAACCCGGTGCGTCAGGCATTAGTATCTTCAACAGGTACATTTTGGGATACAGTAGTTGTTTGTTTGATGACAGGTCTTGTACTGGTATCAACAATTATGAAAAACCCAGCAATTAATGCGAATGAAGTTTCCAATGGTGGAGTTTTAACCTCTATGGCATTTAGCCAGATTCCTTACTTAGGGCCGATTATTTTAACACTGGGAATTATTTCTTTTGCGTATTCAACCATCCTTGGCTGGGCATACTATGGTGAAAGATGTGTGGAATATTTTGCAGGCAGCAGAGTACTGTTAGGCTATCGTATTCTTTACATATTGGTAGCAGCGATTGCACCAGTTGTTGCATTGGATTTAATATGGCTGATTGCGGATACGCTGAATGCGTTTATGGCAATTCCAAACCTGGTGGCCATTTTACTCTTGTCCAATGACATTGTAAAAACCACCAAAGAATACATCAATGATTTGGGCAAGATAGACTCAACTCCAGTGCCAATTATTGATGATTCAAAAGAGAAAGCGGCTTAAAGTTAAAAGAATATTGAGAAAAAGGTACAGACAAAGGGGTCTAAATACGCCATGTCTGTACCTTTTTTTATTTGAAAATCAGGAGGATGTTAAGATGAAAACTTTAGGATATTACAACGGTAAGTACGGTGAGTTAGAGGATATGGCAATTCCTTTTAACGACAGAGTACATTTTTTTGGTGACGGAGTCTATGATGCCGGACCGTCGAGAAACTATGTGATTTTTGCTATAGATGAACACATTGATCGTTTTTTTAATAGTGCAAAGCTTTTGGAAATTCAGATGCCTGTCACAAAGGCAGAATTAAAGCAAATATTACAGGAAATGGTAAACAAAATGGATACGGGTAATCTTTTCGTGTATTACCAAGTGACCAGAGGAACCGGCATTCGTAACCACGTATATACAGAAGGGCCGGGAAACTTGTGGATTATGCTAAAGCCAGCAGAAATTTCAGACGGTATAGAGCCAATCAAGCTCATTACTCTTGAGGATACCAGGTTCCTGCACTGTAATATTAAGACGTTGAATCTGATTCCTTCCTGTGTAGCTAACCAGAGAGCGAAAGAGGCAGGAGTTCAAGAAAGTGTATTCTATCGTGAAGGTGGAAGGATAACAGAGTGTGCACACAGTAATGTACATATCATTAAAAACGGAGAGCTGTATACAGCCCCTACAGATAATTTGATTTTACCGGGAATTGCCAGAAGACATCTGATTGATAAATGCAAAGAGTTGGGAATTAAGGTAAATGAAGTACCTTACTACCTGGACGACTTATTTACAGCAGAAGAGGTTCTTGTTACAAGCTCCTCCAACTTGTGCCTTCATGCAAATGAAATTGATGGAATGGCAGTGGGAGGGAAACAATCTGAGTTATTAGAAAAAATACGAAAGGCAGTTTTAGGCGAGTTTGTTGAGGCAACTCAATTGATACAAAAAAAGGCAGTGTGATAAAGATGAAATATTATCCAGTAGGAGATAGAGCGTTGCTTGTGGAGCTAAGTAAAAGTATCCATGAAGAAGTGAACAATCAAATTCATGAATTAACAAAAAGAATCAAGAACAGTAGAATCACCGGTGTAGTAGAGCTGATTCCGGCGTACTGTTCGGTTTTGATTAACTACAATCCCCTTCTGATTGGTTATGAAGAATTAGTTGGTAAGGTAGAGAGTCTATCCTTTGAATTGGAGGGAACTCAAGGGAAAAAGAAACGGATTCATAAAATTCCATGCTGCTATGGTGCACGGTTTGGGCAAGATTTAGCAGATATGGAAAAGTACACGGGACTTGATCGTGATGAAATCATTAAAATCCATAGCAGCGTAGATTACAAAATATTTATGTTGGGATTTTTACCGGGTTTTGTCTATCTTGGTGGTTTGGATAAGCGTTTGGAGATGCCGCGGTTAGAGAATCCACGAGTAAAAATATATTCTGGAGCTGTAGGGATTGGTGGAAGCCAGACGGGGGTATATCCTTTGGCTTCTCCAGGAGGCTGGAGATTAATTGGAGGTACTCCGGTAGAATTTTACAATCCGGAGAGAGAACGGCCAATTCTTTGTAATGCAGGAGAGTATATTCGTTTTGTTCCAATTTGCCTTGATGAGTATTATGATTTGCGCCGCCAGGTAACAAAGGGTCAATACGAAGTAGAATTGTGTGAGGAGGTAGAGGAATAATGAGTGTGGTTATTGAGCTGCCGGGAGTATTGACGACTGTGCAGGATCGGGGCCGGTTTGGTTATCAGGAATCGGGGATTACCTCTTCAGGGGCGATGGATCAGGAAGCGTATGAAAGAGCCAACTACTTGGTAGGAAATAGTGATGGAGAGGCTGTCCTGGAACTGACACTATTTGGTGGTGAAATGCTGATTACCCAGGATGCAGTTATTGCGATTACCGGGGCAGATATGAAGCCATGCCTGGAAGGAAAAGAAATACCCATGTATCAACCTGTTATGGTGACTGCCCAAAGTCACCTTACTTTTGGGTTTGCGGAAAAAGGTTGTCGTACGTATTTGGCCTTTGCAGGAGGAGTGGATGTACCAATCAGACTTGGAAGCCGTTCGACAAATCTTAAATGTGGCTTGGGTGGTTATGAAGGAAGAGCCCTTGTGAAAGGCGATTGTTTTGAAATCGGAGAGACGAAAATATACTATGAGGAACTCAAAAATAGAAAAATGTCCCCGTCTAATTATGGAAATGAATGGGAAGTGCATGTGGTTATGGGTCCTCAGGAAGAGGTTTTTACAGAAGAGGTGAAGACTTGTTTTTTAAAAAGCGTGTACACAATTGGAGGAGAAAGTGACAGGATGGGCTATCGCCTGGAAGGTCCGAAAATCACAAGTGATAGAGGTGTGGACATTGTGTCTGAAGGAATTGCTTTTGGAAGTATTCAAATACCGGCAAATGGAAAACCAATTATTTTGATGGCAGATCATCAAACGGTAGGAGGTTATGCAAAGATAGCAAGTGTCTGCTTTTTTGATTTACCGAAGCTTGCACAGGCAAGACCAGGGGATAAGCTGCGGTTTAACGCAATTGATATAAAACAGGCGCAACAAATGGGGCGGAAGGAGATAAAGAAATGGACTACAGCATGATGGCACCAGAGAAGGTGAGAAAATTAATACGGGAAGGGGATATTACGGGACCAACTGCTGGTATGAGCAATGGGTTTGCCCAGGCTAATCTGGTTATTTTACCAGAAAAGCTTGCGTATGACTTCCTTTTGTTCTGCCAGCGAAATCCCCGATCTTGTCCTTTGCTGGAAGTAGGAAATCGGGGGGATAAGACATTACCTTTTTTGGGGAAGGACATTGACATTACCAGAGATATTCCTCGTTATTGTGTATATGAAAAAGGAAATTTAGTAGAAACCCGCCAAGATATTTCGGATTTGTGGAAAGAGGATTTTGTCAGTTTTCTAATAGGGTGCAGCTTTTCCTTTGAAACGGCATTATTGGATGCAGGGGTTCCGATTCGTCACATTGAAGAGAAATGCAACGTGCCAATGTACAAAACGAATATCCCGTGTGCCGAGGCAGGGGTGTTTAAAGGAAATATGGTTGTCAGCATGCGTCCGCTGAAAATGCCGGATTTAATAAAGGCGACTCGGATAACAGGAGAAATGCCCAGAGTGCATGGGGCACCGATTCATTTTGGTGACCCTTTAGCAATAGGCATTGAGGAAATAGAACAACCCGATTTTGGTGATAAGGTGACCATAAAGGATGGGGAGATTCCAGTCTTTTGGCCTTGTGGGGTAACCCCTCAAAACGTGGTTATGAAGGTAAAACCTGAAATGGTTATTACTCATGCACCGGGGCATATGTTGGTAACAGATATTAAAAATTCAGCATTAAAATATTAGGGGGAAATAGAATGGCGGTTGTAGATTTAAATAGTGATTTAGGAGAAAGCTTTGGAAATTATACTTGTGGTCAAGACAGTGAATTGATTTCCTTGATTTCTTCAGCGAACATAGCGTGCGGATTTCACGCCTCAGATCCCCTTGTAATGATGAATACAGTTCGGGAAGCAAGAGAGAAGGGAATCGGTATTGGAGCACATCCGGGATTTCCAGATTTGGTAGGCTTTGGGCGTCGAAATATGGAGGTTTCACAAAGGGAATTAAAGGCTATGGTGCTTTATCAGATAGGAGCGCTGCAGGCTTTTTGTCATGAGAACAAAGTGAAGCTGGCTCATGTGAAGCCTCATGGGGCAATGTACAATATGGCAGGAAAAAATCCTGAAATGGCACGTACGATATGTGAGGCGATTGGAGAATTGGATAAGAGTCTGATTTTATTGGCTCCTTCTGGCAGTGAAATGGAAAAAGCAGCGAAAGAAATAGGGATGCCTTTTGCCAAAGAAGTTTTTGCTGATCGTGCTTATGAGGATGATGGATCACTCGTTCCTCGTGGCAGAACGGGAGCAATGATTGAGGATGAAGATGAAATGATTCGCAGGGTTATTACGATGATTAAAAGTGGAAAGGTTGAAACAATCAGTGGGAAAGAAATTTCGATACAAGCCGACTCTGTATGTGTACACGGTGATGGGAAGGCAGCACTGAAGTTCACAGCAAGAATCCGAAAGGAATTAGTAGCGGCTGGGATTGAGATAAAATCTTTAAAGGACATAATATGAAAAAAGAAAGCATAACAATAGAAGATATCGTTTTAAGACATTCCCAGAGGGGAATGAATGTATTGCGGAAGTATATGAAAGAGGATTACTGTAAAATATGCGCAGGAGAAATATTGAACCTTAAAAAAGGAACGATTTTTCTTACAACGGGCTTTTACGTTGCCGGTTATGCGGAAACGGACGGGCCTTTGGGAACGATGGTGATGGCGGAGGCTCTTGAAAAACTGGGATTTCATCCAGTGATTGTAACAGATGAATATTGTAAAGGTTTTTTTGAATGTCGAAGCATTAAGACTCTTTATGTTGATATTGAAGCGGGGGAAAAAGAGTATTGGGAATTACTGGAAAAATATCAGCCTGTTGGAGTTATTTCTATTGAACGTTGTGGAAGCAACATTCATCAAGACTACACAAATATGCGTGGAATTAGTATTAAGGAAGCAACTGCTAAAATTGATATATTAGTAGAGCTGGCGAATATTTTAAAAATTCCTACTTTTGGCATTGGTGACGGAGGAAATGAAATTGGAATGGGAAATCTTCAAGATGCCATTGCCAGGGAGCTGTCAATATGTCCCTGCAAAGTGAAGGTAGAGCATTTAGTGCTGGCTACGGTTTCAAACTGGGGCGCGTATGCAGTGGTTGCATACTTTCAAAAAATTACAGGTGAAAAATTGCTGCCTCAATTTGAAGAAATTGCAGAATATCTTAAAAAAATTGTTTCGATTGGCTGTGTAGATGGGGTTACGAAAGAAAGAACAGCCAGTGTGGATGGCTTTTCTTTGCACACGGAAAAGCAGGTTATTGAAGCGCTGCATCATCAAATTATAGGTTGTTCATGACGAAAAAACGACCGTTTGCTACATATCTATTGCATTATTCGAATGAAAAAGGCATAATTCAAGAGAGTTTACTTGCGGGTGTCCAAGTAAATGAAGAAGTAAATCTAAATGCCCATAAGATTACATCGAAAAACGCTCTATATTATTCCTGAAACGTAAAGAATTATATATTACATCACATATGAATGCATATATGTATTTGGATACGACCATCCTTAGCATTATAAGAGCTCAGGATGCCAAACAGTCTATATGCATAAAAGGCACCCACCCCCGTAATATATGACTTTGCAATTTATTGTTTAAAGTCATATCCTGTAAATCGAGTAGAAGTTAATCAACGAATGGTTAGCTCCTGCTCGATTTTTTGTAGACACAGAAAAATCACAATACTAAAGAATTGATAAACTTCTTGTTTCGTGTTGACAAGAAGTTCGTTTTTGGATAGGATAATAAAAAAATGGTTAAGTGCTTAACTATTCTATGCTTAACTTTTAACAAATACAAAAATACAGTGAGAAGGTGAATGATATAGAAACAACTTTATCCAAAATAATTACAATAAATCAACCAGAACTTCTGCACATTAAGGATGGCGAGGAGATATCATATGGAGCCCATCAAATCTGGTATTCCTCCTGGCTGCAGAGAATGAGTGGTTGTGGTCCAACGGCAGCAGCCAACCTATTGTGGTACTTAGCGGAAACGAGGTCTTTAGGGAAAAATCTTTTTAAGGGAGATGGAACCAATCGTCAGGAAATGACACAGCTTATGGAAGCAGTATGGCGTTATGTGACACCAGGCTGGCGTGGAGTGGACAAGGCATCTACATTTGCCAAGGGTGTTACACGTTATGGAAAGGATCATGGAGTCAGGATTAAGACACATGTCTTGGAGATATCAGGAGAGTATTTTACCCGGACTGACCCAGATACTGTGTGGAAGTTCCTTCGCAAATCCTTTGAAGGAGACTGTCCTGTTGCTTTTTTAAATTTATCAAATGGAGCAGTTGAAAATCTTGATAATTGGCACTGGGTTACATTAGTGGGAGCAAATGCGTCATTGATTGGAGAAATGTATGATCAAGGGCGGCATCAACAAGTGGATATAAAGCGGTGGTTGGACACCACTACAGGTGGTGGCGCTTTTGTATCCCTGGAAATGACTGACCGAAAAAGGAGGGACTAATTATGAGTAATATTCCCAATGAGTCAAAGCATGAAAAGAGGCGTAAGCCTAGATTTCTTAGTTGGTTTACCTTAGGAGTGGTTTTGTTTGCTGCAATGAGCTTCCTGTTTGATGGAGTGATTTCCTCGGGTAATGAGGTAAGCTACAGCAATTTTCTAAAACTGGTGGAAAGTGGAAATGTTGCTTCGGCTGAGATTGACGATACCGAAATCCAGTTTAAGCTTCGTTCTGATGGGGACGCTGCAAAGGTTGAGGAAATATTAGCGTCTGAAAATAATGGAGCAGTATTGGGAAACAGAGTTGGTGGGAAATACGTAACAGGTCCTATGGAGGATCCGAAACTCGTGGAAACCTTAACTGCAAATAATGTTGATTTTACACGTACAATTCTACGGAGTAACCCGTTACTTTCAATTATCATATCACTTCTGCCATTTCTCATTATTATGGGAATTTATTTCTTGATGATTCGCAGTACAATGAGAAAATCTGGTGGTGACAGTGGTGTAGGCGGCATGATGGGTGGTATTGGGAATGTAGGAAAGTCTAAGGCTAAGATGTATAGCGTTGAAGAGCAGACAGGTGTTACGTTCAAAGATGTGGCTGGCCAGGATGAGGCGAAAGAAAGCTTGATGGAAATGGTAGACTATCTTCACGATCCTGAGAAGTATGCGCGAATTGGAGCAAAGCAACCCAAAGGAGCGCTGCTGGTAGGACCTCCGGGAACCGGAAAAACTCTTCTTGCCAAGGCGGTAGCTGGGGAGGCAAAGGTACCCTTCTTCCACTTGTCAGGTTCAGAGTTTGTTGAGATGTTTGTTGGCGTTGGTGCGAGCCGAGTTCGTGATTTGTTTCAGAATGCAACGAAGAATGCACCGTGTATTATTTTTATTGATGAAATTGATGCGATTGGAAAACGCCGCGATAGCGGTCTTGGTGGAAACGACGAAAGAGAACAAACATTGAACCAGCTTTTGTCAGAAATGGACGGCTTTGAATCGGGAAAAGGGATATTAGTATTGGCAGCAACCAATCGGCCGGAGATTTTAGACCAGGCCTTACTTCGTCCAGGACGCTTTGACAGGCGTGTTATTGTTGACAGGCCGGATTTACCAGGCCGGAAGAGCATTTTAAAGGTGCATGCTGCAAAGGTGCTGGTCAGCTCAGATGTGGATTTTGATGCAATAGCATTGGCTACCAGCGGGGCTACAGGAGCGGATCTGGCCAACATGATTAATGAGGCAGCGTTGCATGCCGTGAAAGAAGGGCATCCGGCAATTACCCATAGTGATTTAATGGAAGCAGTAGAAGTGGTGATTGCAGGAAAAGAGAAAAAAGGAAGAATCCTTAATCCAAGAGAGAAACGGATGGTGGCATTTCATGAGGTGGGTCACGCAATGGCTTCGGCACTGCAAACCCATGCACAGCCAGTACAGAAAATTACGATTGTTCCAAGAACAATGGGGGCCCTGGGATATACTATGAATGCACCGGAAGAAGAGCGCTATCTGCTGACCCGCAGTGAATTACAAGGGCAGATTGTGACATTGCTAGGCGGACGTGCAGCTGAAATAGTTGAATTTGGAGACATTTCAACGGGAGCATCAAACGATATTGAACGGGCTACATCATTGGCTCGTAAGATGATAACCCAGTATGGAATGAGTGAGAAGTTTGGATCAATGGGACTTGAAAGTACAGAAAGCCAATACCTTGATGGAAGAAATGTATCCACTTGCTCTGAGCAAACAGGCGCCATGGTGGACGAAGAAGTTCGTCAGTTGATTGATAAATGCCAGAAGGAGGCTGTAAAATTATTAGAAGATAACAGAGAGGCATTGACGAGAATATCGGAATATTTAATTGAAAAAGAAAATCTTACAGGAGAGCAGTTTATGGAGCTGTTGGAGCAGGATGGTAATGCGGCTTAACTGTAAAATATTGAAAAGTCATTAAAATTGAAGAGATATATTATTGAAAAGTCAGTATATTCATGATGAAATATGATTGAAAAGTCATGGAGGTGTGTGCAATGCTCTATCGGGAAGGGATTACACTGTTCATAGTGCGTTAAGCACATTTGCAAAAAATGAGGGTTATCATATAAAAAGGAGCTTTGTCTTATCCAACGAAAAAGATTAAGAATCTGTTTATTACAGTTCTTAATCTTTTTTATTACAGAGCCTATCTTGATCAAAATCAGCGCAGATATCATTGAGACGGTTTAGGAGTTCAATTAAACACAACATATCTTCTTCTCCAAAACGTTCTAATAAAGTATCCCAGGTTTGATTAAATGTTTTATCGGATTCTGCAGCAGCAGTCTGACCCTTTGGAGTTGCATAAATAGAGAGCTTGCGACGATCCTTTGCATCGATTTCCCGTTTGATATAATTCTTTTTTTCCAAGGAATTTAAGATGTAAGAAACAGCAGGCTTTGTAATCTGCAGCTTATTTTGAACATCTTGAACATCAAGGTTGGCACCGGTGCATTTGCTGCCACAGTTATCAATAATTGTTTTTAAAATAGCCAGTTCGCTCATATGTATTTCACATTCTGATGAAAAAATCGCCATTGCTTTTTTGAATCCCATCAGAGAATAAATAAATTCATCCCTCGTACTGTTCACAATAACACCCCTTACTTATAATGGTATATCTTAATACAATTATACGGTATATTGAAATGCTTTTCAAATCGTTTTAAATTTTGTTAACAATTGTTCTGAATCCTTACTGTTATGATATCATCATCCTAAAAGATGCGCTTTATAGTGGAGGGATGATATGAG
This sequence comes from Aequitasia blattaphilus, assembly GCF_024721305.1. Taxonomy (GTDB): domain Bacteria; phylum Bacillota; class Clostridia; order Lachnospirales; family Lachnospiraceae; genus Aequitasia; species Aequitasia blattaphila. The sequence goes on from NZ_JAMXOD010000001.1 coordinate 194,882, forward strand.
AAAAAGTATTGTGTTTATTATAATTATGACTTGCCTATTAGTTGGATGCCACTCTACAAAGCAAGATAAAGGAGAGGTGAAAGAAGAAGGTGACAGAAAAGTAGAGGTAGAGGAACAGATTCAAACAAGCTTGCCTGAATGGACAGAAAAGCACAAGGTATACAAAGAAACCTACGAAGCGATTCAAGACATAGGGAGCCGTGCAGGAGGGAGAGGAAAACTGCTTGAATACGATGAAATTGCAGAATATCCAAGGTTTAATTTTTCGATGGATGACGCCGTCCTTGACCAAGTGTTTGAAGCAATAACGCCCGTGTGGAAGGATAAAGATATTCCGATGTTTGGTTTTATAAATGTGGGATCTGGAGGAGGAGAATCTCTCTTTCAGCACTTGTCTCAGCTTGAGTGTACTTCGTTGAGGCTGGAACTTGATACAAACAATCCAGGTGGAAAATCGATAGCAGACATTAGAAACTTAGTGGAATATAAGCATTCTGTACCATTATCATCTATAAGCAACACCTTTCCTACGGTACTAAGCCTAAAAGAACTTACGCTATCTACGAGATATTCAAGCATTGTTCCAGACATTGCAACGGCCTTTCCAAAGCTTGAGGTGTTGACAATTCTGATAAGTGAGGAACATCCTTTTAAAGGCGCTGAGGAATTAGAGACAATTGAAACGCTGCATCACGTTAATTTGCTGGGAGAGGATTACAAAGTGCTAAAGCCCTCTATTGATGTGATCAATACCTATAATGCAATCAAGAAAATACCATCATTAGAGAAAATCAATGGTGTGGCAAAAGATGAGGTTGAAATACCTATGGATGAAAAGCTGCAGGCAGAACTTGATAAAACAGCTGCGGTAGCCAAAGTAAATGAATATGGAACGAATAAAGTGAAGGAGTTAAGAGACAATCAAGTGAATGCAACTAATGGAGAGTTATTTGTGGGAGAAAAAATCATTGTTTATTTTGATAACAAATCTTCTGTAGAGAATGGGATTGATGAAACGGACTACAGAGGGTTTCCACAGGAAAGGCTAGCCAAGAATTTTGAAGAGGCAGATACCTTTATTATTATTTATGGATATTTTGAAACGGTAGGCAGATATGGTGCAGTATGGGATGCAAATAAGACATATACCATGGTTGCAACAATCAATCTAAAAGGAGATGGCGGGTACAGTTCTTACCTGGTAGGCACAGAGGATCCACCAAGAGAAGCACAAACAGTGAATGGTGTACCGATAGGAACCAGTGGAAAGCTAAAAGAGCAGGAGGCATTTGATTATGTGCTGGGATTGTTGTAGGAGATGGCCTGAAAAATCTTTTCTGCAATCATCTTGTTGCCCTCTCGATTTGGATGGACGCCATCCATAAACCACTCTGGATGAGTCTCTGTCAGGGCGTACAAATCAATTAGATGAACCTCTAATGCTCTGGCAGTATCCGCTACCAGCTGGTGAATAGAACTTGAGACAAGTTCATTTTGGATGTCATAGGGAACCTTGCCATTGTTGAGAGGAAAACATTTCGGAGGCTGCATTAAAAAGATGTTAGGATGATTTTCAAGGTCTTTGAAGGAGCGCACAAAGCCAGGAAGCTCATCCTTCATTTTTTGATAATCCCAATTATAAGGTTTGGAATCATTCGTACCAAGCATCAAAATATAGACATCAGCTTTCTTTTCCAGTGCTTGTCGATAAGAACGCTCTTCAATGTAGGGCTGATCACCAGTTGAAATAAGAGTGCGTCCTCTTAAACCGTAGTTATATACTTTTGCTTTGGAACCAAGTAATCGATTCAAAATAGCGGGATAGGCATCGCGAGAACGAGTAGCAGCAACTCCGGAACCGTAGGTAATACTGTCGCCTACGCAGGCAACAGTCAGTTCCTTTTTTTTATGAAATAGAGAAAACATAGGAAGTCCTTTCGTATTAATGGCGGGTTGCAATATCTTGAAAACAGAAGAAATCAGGATGGTGACGAGATTGAGTATATTCAAACATGATACCATCAGAATTAAAGGTCTGTCCGGTTACGACGGCCAGGGAATTATAATCTCCTAGTTGTAGATATTTCTCATCCATCGGAGTTGCATGTTCCACAGTCATACGACGCTTGCTGGTGACAATCTGCATACCGAGAGAGTGCTCCAGATACTCGTAAATTGAATTTTGGGCAATCTCAGAGGATAGGCCAGGAACCGTAGATTTTAAGAAGATATTGATATCAAAAATCAAAGGGGTATCGTCTAAGAACCGTACTCTTTGAATGTAGTAGAGGTCGCTCCCCAGTGGAAAACCTGTATTCTGTGCAATTCGCTCATCTGCAGTGATTTCAGAAAACTGAAGGACATCTGTATGAGCCTTTTTTTTATTCCTCTTAGCAGATTCTTTAAAGGACTCAATACCGCCAATGGTAAAAGCCGTTTGTTCAATTGGCTGGTAGATAACCTTGACACCTTTTCCCTGAAGAGATTGAACGTACCCTTGCTCAGCCAAAAGTGCAATTCCACGGCGAATGGTATTTCTTGAACAACTATAAATTTTGACCATTGTATTTTCTGAAGGCAGTAATTCTTGAAAAGGATATTCTCTGGCTTCTATTTTTTGTTTTAAATCCCGGTATATTATTTCGAATTTCGATTTTGGCATAGTGTACTTCCTTACTTTTTTACAATATACTTACATTATAAAAGAAATAAGATAGAAGTCAAAGAAAATAAACGGATTGACTTGTTTAAACAAGTGTGATATATTCGAAAAAACATGTTTAAACAAGTAAGGAGGAAAGAAATGGGAAAGTACATTGAAAGTTCCAAAGAGCTATTAGAAGCAATAGGTGGAAAAGAAAACATTGATGCAGTTTCACACTGTGTTACCCGTCTAAGATTTGTACTAAATAATCCGAAAAAGGCAGATATTTCAAGAATTGAAGAGATAAAAGAGGTGAAGGGGACATTTACACAGTCTGGACAGTTTCAGGTAATTATCGGAAATAGTGTTGCCGATTTTTATAATGATTTCGTGGCAGTGGCAGGGGTAGAAGGTGTATCGAAAGAGCGGGTAAAGTCTGCAGCTAAACAGAATCAAAATCTGATTCAGAGAATGATGTCAGCACTTGCAGAAATCTTTGCGCCACTGATTCCTGCAATTATTGTAGGAGGTTTGATTCTGGGCTTTCGGAACTGTATTGACAGTTTATATCTTTTAGAAAATGGAACAAAGACTTTAGTAGAGGTTAGCCAGTTTTGGGCAGGAATCGATAGCTTTCTCTGGCTGATTGGGGAAGCAGTCTTTCACATGCTGCCGGTAGGAATATGTTGGTCGGTTACGAAGAAAATGGGAACCACCCAGATTTTGGGAATTATTCTAGGACTTACACTCGTTTCAGGACAACTCTTGAATGCATACGGTGTGGCTGGAGCAACGGAGATTCCATTCTGGGATTTTGGATTCTTTAAAATTGATATGATTGGATATCAGGCACAAGTTATCCCGGCCATTTTAGCGGCATTTACATTGGTGTATTTAGAAAAGTTTTTCCGGAAAATCACACCTCAGATGGTGTCGATGATTGTAGTCCCTTTCTTTAGTTTACTTCTTTCTGTTATAATTGCACATTTTGCATTAGGACCAATTGGATGGAAAATAGGCTCGGCAATATCCAGCGTTGTATATATGGGAATTACAGGCTCTGCAAAGGCAATATTTGGTGGAATATTTGGTTTCGTATATGCGCCCTTTGTTATTACAGGACTTCACCATATGACCAATGCAATCGATATGCAGTTGATTGCCGACTATCAGGGAACCATGCTATGGCCAATGATAGCCCTGTCTAATATTGCACAAGGCTCCGCTGTATTGGGGATGATTATCCTTCAAAGAAAAAATGCAAAAGCTCAAGAAGTCAACGTGCCGGCTTGTATATCCTGTTACTTAGGAGTAACAGAGCCTGCAATGTTTGGTGTAAACTTAAAATATGGATTTCCTTTTGTGTGCGGTATGATTGGTTCGGCGATTGCAGGAGTTATTAGTGTGGTGACAGGTACCGCCGCAAACGCGATAGGTGTAGGAGGAATCCCTGGAATTCTATCCATTCAGCCCGTACACATGCTGACCTTTGGAATGGCAATGATTGTGGCAATACTGGTACCTCTTAGCCTTACCCTTATCTTAGGAAAGAAAAAGGGAGTTGGGGAAGAAAAGGAAGAGGAATTAAAAGCTTTTTTGGATGGTACGGTTATTCCGCTGAAGGATGTAAAGGACGGGGTGTTTTCCGAAGGTGTACTGGGAGAAGGACTTGCTATCATACCGGAAAATAATATTTTATATGCTCCGGCAGGAGGTGTGGCAACTCTTTTAATGGAGGAGACGAAACATGCCATTGGATTACTTTTAGATAATGGAGCAGAGATTCTATTACATGTGGGAATTGACACCATCAATCTAAAGGGTGAGGGCTTTGAATATTTGGTGGAAGAAGGAGCAAGAATAAAGAGTGGAACGCCTCTTATCCGATTCGATCTGGATAAGATAAAGGAAAAAGGATATTCCACTGCCACAGTTTGTGTTCTGACAGGAGGAAAAGCCTTTGAAAAGCCAGAATTTATAACTGGGAAAAAAGGGAAAGCGAAGAGTACAACAATCATAAGACTGAAATAGGTGAATAAATGAATAACTTTCAAGATAAAGTAGTTTATCAAATTTATATTAAATCTTTTAAAGACTCCAATGGTGATGGAATTGGGGATCTAAAGGGAGTAACAGAAAAATTGGATTACCTAAAAGAGCTGGGGGTAGATTACATATGGATTACACCTTTCTATGCATCCCCGCTGAATGATAATGGATATGACATAATGGATTATTACCAAGTGGATCCCTTATTTGGGACAATGGAGGACTTGGAAAATCTCATTGCACAAGGGAAGAAACGCGGCATATCCTTGATGACAGATTTGGTATTTAATCATACTTCCACGAAACATGAGTGGTTTCAAAAAGCACTTGCAGGAGATGAAGAATATCAGAAATATTACATTTTCAAAGAGGGAGAGTTTGGTGAGCCGCCAACCAACTGGGTCTCAAAGTTTGGAGGAAGCACGTGGGAATATGTGCCCCATCTGAAAAAGTGGTATCTACACCTTTTTGATAAAACTCAGGCGGATTTAAACTGGGAAAATCCTAAGGTACGTGAAGAACTAAAAGAAGTAGTGAAATTTTGGCGGGGAAAAGGGGTGGAGGGATTCCGTTTTGACGTAATCAACCTTATCTCAAAGCCAGAGAACTTTCAAAATGATACAATCGGTGACGGACGGAGATTTTATACCGATGGACCGAAAATCCATGAGTATCTGAAAGAGCTTGTAAAAGACACAGGCATCCGGGAGTTGATGACAGTCGGCGAGATGTCTTCTACCTCTATCGAAGATTGCATTCGGTATTCTAATCCGAAAGAGGAAGAGTTGACTATGTGCTTTAGCTTTCACCATTTAAAGGTTGACTATAAGAATCAGGACAAATGGGAAATTATGGAGCCGGATCTTATAGAGCTTCAAAAAATCTTCCGGAACTGGCAGCTTGGGATGCAGAAGGGAGGAGGATGGAACGCTCTCTTTTGGTGCAACCATGATCAGCCAAGAAGCGTCTCCAGATTTGGAGATGACAAAGCGTATTGGCTGGAGTCGTCGAAAATGCTTGCGACTTTTCTCCATCTTTTAAGAGGAACCCCCTACATTTATCAAGGGGAGGAAATTGGAATGACAAATGGGTACTTCATCTCCATTGAGGAATATAAGGATGTGGAAAGTATTAATTATTATCAAATCATGATAGAGGAAGGAAAAACAAAGGAAGAGGCTTTGAAAATTTTAAGAGAAAGATCCAGGGATAATGGGAGAACACCAATGCAGTGGAATCAAGAGAAGTTTTATGGATTTTCTCAAGTCAAACCTTGGATACCTTTTGGGAAATATGAATATCCAATAACGGCAGAGGAACAGGTAGGAAAAGAGGGAAGTATATTCTCTTATTACCAAGAGCTGATTCGATTGCGAAAAGAGAGGAGTGCTATTTCAAGAGGTGAAATCACATTTTTCGATGAGACTCCTGGAATTATTGGTTATAAGAGAAGAAATAATCAGGAAGAAATATTGGTATTCTGCAATTTCACGAATCAAGATCTGAGCTTAAAAACACAGTGGAAGAAAGATGATTTTTTTGTCTTATTACAGAACTATGTAAAGCTGGAAGAAAATGGCAAGAGAAATTCACTTAGACCGTATGAGACCCTTGTGCTTTTAGCTGAATCATAAAAATGCCATTAATTAATATGGTATCTAATTCACTGGCACTGGTATCAAGTACAGTTCGAAAACTGTTTTTTGTTGTGCCAATTTTTCGGTTCCCTTCATCACTAAGGTCTTAAACAGTTTGTCTGCATCCTGACCAATTGCTGTGGCTGCCTCATTCCCTCTAACGGCTCCTGAATCAACATATGAATGAAATTTATAGTTGATAGATTCAAAGAGCAAGATACTTCCGTGTAAATTGTGCACGGAAGTAGTAAATAGACGGTCTACGAAGGGAGTTTTGTTATGATAAAAATATTGTGTGCCACGGCAATAGCCGCTATTTCTCCAGCAGCACTGCTCGACAGATCGCAATGCGCGGCATTTCTCGCACCCGAAAGCCATGCTGTTCAAATATCCTCAGACTTTTTCGGTAAGCAGATTTTCCCACATGACCAATGGGTTCAGCAAACAAAAGCAGCCCTCCATCGCGCAAAGCCGCGTAAACTTCTCGAGCCAGGCGATCTTGGTCGGGTACCTCATGTGCCATCATGAATGCCAGTGCAAAGTCTATACAGCCGGTGTAGTCCTCCAGACTCAGAGCGCTTTGCTCGCATTGATGAGGTATTATTAACTGATCCACACCAGATTTTTGAGCATTTTGCTGTATGCCAGCAAGCATTTTCTGCTGGAGATCTACGGCGATCACCTTGCCGTTATCCCCGACCATTTTGGCCATGGGGATGGTGAAATAGCCCATTCCGCAGCCGATGTCCAGTGCGGTCATACCCGCTTTCAAATATGGTCCCAGAATAGCCTTGGGGGAGTGCAGGATTTTGCGGGCTCTCCAGTTGAGGGAGTGTCCTGCCCACCAGGGACAAACAAAGGTCTCTGCCATGTCGTAACCTCCTTTATTTCATAAAATTCTCCAGCGCGGCAAGTTTGGAAAAGCGCTGGAGAATTTTGTTACAGTCACTGGCGTAACCGGTGTCGATGGGAATCCACCCAAGCTCGGTCTCCAGCAAATAATTGCGGAGGACATAGCTACCGATTTTAGGAAGCTTGATTTTCACAAAGTTTCACTCCCTCACTCGCCACATTTCTTGTTATCCACTATATGGGATGTAAAGATCATTGTCAATGGAAATACCATATTGTGTTTGCACCAAAATCCGAAGCAGATACCGGAGTGGATGAGAATACTATATTTATGGCAATGTGAAGTTTGATTTGGGGTCATAATGGTTTTGTGATAAACTAAAACGATAAAAATATAAACTTGACAAATTTAATGTAATATATCTCAAAGTCAAATGTTACAATTTATTGATAAAACACATGTCAAATGTACCCCAAAATATCAATAAAGATAATATTGGACTTGTTCAGATGTTATACTGCAATCATGGAAAAGCGTTTAGAGGGTATATAGATTGTTCTATTAATTGTGATGAAAGGATAGAGTAACGTGAAGACAGATATGAAAAAAATAATTGCGGTTTTTCTGGTAATATTATTTTGTAGTTCTCCATTGCAAACATTGGCAAATGAATTAGAGGAAGAAGATGTAGAGGTTATTCATGAAGAAAAAGAAGTAATAAAAGAAGATATTGCAGACGAAAACAAAAATCAAAAACAGGATGAGATAATATCTAAAGATGACAGTATACCAATTATAGTTGATGAAATTCCCTATGAAAAATCGTCAGTTAGTACAAGGGCAGTTATAGGACAATGATCGGCAGTTAAATAATTGGCTTCATAAATACATATACAAGCGTAATTTTGATAGCCTAGTTGGCTGCACATTGCGAAAAGAATATGAAAGTGGTAAAATTAGAACAGAAGAAGAGTTTAAGGAGGTGTTAGACCGTGTGTTATTTGATAGCAAAAAGGATTGATGATGTTGGCAGTTTGGCAATGCAGACGGAGCATGGTCAGCATCTTGTGGCATTCAAAAAGAAATTGATTTCGGAAATAGGTATGAAAGATATCCAGTTAATAACAATTAGCCGTCCATCAGCGTATGGAGAGTATGAGCCATATCGATTCGTTGATTCTGAGCAGGAGTTTGAACAAGCTGTACTGAAAATGTAAAATAAAAATGCTGACAAGCACTTTTCACATAGTTGAAAGGTGCTTTTTTTGTCCATTTGTTGGAAATGAAGTAACATAATATCTAAGTAGCTTAATATATTTGGACACAAGCCGAGAATATGATATATTATTTTATAGAAAGAAAACTGACAAAATCAAAGAACAAGATACTTCCGTGTAAAATATGCACGGAAGTAGTAAATAGACGTCTTACAAAGGGGGTTTTAGCTATGATAAAAATATTAATGGTGTGCCACGGCAGGAGATTAACTGAACGCCGATGATACGCGTGGTTGTGCGGTTTTAAGGATCTGCCTATTTGAGTTTACTAACGATTTACTAATGATTTTTTTAAAAGTGAGTTTGCCTTAGTGCGATGGCAAAATACAATGAATTAGTGTAAAGCGAAGTGAAGTGAAGTTTATATGAATGAGATAGTACTCTTTAGTGACGGAGATATCGAATTAGAAGTATCGGTTTCGCCAGAGAGCGATACAGTTTGGTTAACTCAAGATCAAATGGCAGCTCTATTTGAAAAGAATCGAACTGTAATAAGTCGCCATATAACAAATATTTTTTCAGAGGGTGAATTAGAGCAAGATACTTCCGTGCAAATTATGCACGGAAGTAGTAATAATGGGCATCGGCCGCCTCAAATTAATTAATCTATTAAATGCAGATTGGAAACAACGACAGCCCTATTTGGGGCTATTGATGTAACTGAGGATGTGATGGAGAAGATTATTTTCTGAAACCACAGATAAAATACAGGATAAGAGATATTTAACATGAATAATTAAAAGGCACTTTTCATTAAGTTGAAAGGTGCTTTTTTTGTGCCTATTTGGCAGAAAGGAGAGATATGGATAACTGTAAAATTATTGCAATTGCCAATCAAAAAGGTGGTGTTGGAAAAACCACAACAACGATAAGCTTAGGCGTTGGATTGGCTCAAAGAGGAAGAAGAGTTTTGTTGGTGGATGCGGATCCTCAAGGCGATCTCACAACAAGTTTAGGTTGTAATGATAGCGATTTAATAGATATTACGCTAGCAACCTATATGGAAGCTACCATCCGAGATATGCCAATACCGAAGGGTGGCATAGTTCATCATTATGAGGGGGTAGACGTGATTCCAGCAAATCTAGAGTTAGCAACGACAGAAATGTCACTAGTAAATGCTATGAGTCGAGAGTTCACATTGAAAAACTGCTTGGAGCCGTTAAAAGATGAATACGACTATATTTTAATTGATTGTATGCCTAGCTTGGGGATGATTACCATTAATGCTTTAGCAGCTGCAGATAGCGTGATTATTCCGGTGCAAGCTCACTATTTGCCAGCTAAGGGAATGACACAGCTCATAAGTACAATAAACAAGGTAAAGAGACAGATTAATCCGGTATTACAGATAGATGGAGCGCTTCTAACGTTGGCTGACATGCGAACAAATCTATCAAGAGAAACGGAAACAACTCTTCGAGAGAGCTATGGGGAGCATATTCGCATTTATGACACAGTTATACCTGTGGGGATAAGTGCTGCAGAAACATCGGCGCTTGGGAAGAGTATATTTCTGCATGAACCAAATAGTAAAGTGGCAAAGGCATATGAAATATTTGTTGAGGAGGTGATGAGAGGTGGCAAAAAAAGAAATCAAACTCGAACTCCCTTCTGTCGATGATTTGTTCACGACTCAAGAGGAACGAGACCAAAAGACGGCGGAACAGATTCTAGAAATACCAGTAAAGGAAATCAGCGACTTTCCTAATCATCCTTTTAAGGTACGTCTAGACAAGGAAATGCAGGACATGATAGAAAGCATAAATCAGTATGGCATACTCGTTCCTGCCATTGTTAGGGAAAAGGAGGGCGGCTCCATTGAAATGATTTCAGGACATCGGCGTAAATTCGCAGCCATAGAAGCAGGACTTTCGGTAATTCCCTGTATTAAGAAAAGTCTAACCGATGATGAAGCAATCATTATCATGGTGGATGCGAATATTCAGAGAGAGAATATTCTCCCTTCGGAAAAGGCGTTTGCGTTTAAATTGAAATTGGAGGCAATGAAGCGACAAGGCAAACGAACGGACTTAACTTCGTCTCCACTGGAGACGAAGTTAAAAAGCTCTAGATCGGATGTAGAACTGGGACGTCAAGTGGGTGAGAGTAAGGAGCAGATTCATCGCTATATACGTTTAACAAATCTAACCCCGGATATTCTGGATTTAGTGGATGAGGGTAGGATTGCTTTCCGCCCAGCGGTAGAGGTGTCATACTTGACAGAACAGGAGCAGTCAATCTTATATGACAACATCGTTCTTGAAGAGAAGACCCCATCTCTTTCACAAGCCGTAAAGATGAAAAACTTATCGAAAAAAGGTGAGCTGGATGATGAAGGAATCTTTAAAATTATGATTGAAGAGAAGGGGAATCAAAAGGAACAATTTAAGATGCCCAAAGAAAAAATAGGTCGCTATTTTCCTGAAGGGACAACTAAGGAGGTTATGCAAGATACCATCATCAAAGCCTTGGAATATTATCAAAAACGAACGAAAGAGAAAACGAGGTGATGGGAGATGGCAAATAAGATTCGTGATGCCCCGTTAGCATTTGATTATTTTTATGGGATGGAGGCCGATCAGTTCAGTTTTTTTCGAATACCCAAGTGCTTATTTACAGAGCCAGAAATGGAGAGGGTTTCAACGGAAGCAAAATTGGTTTATGGTGTGTTATTGGACCGGATGCAGTTATCCGTGCAGAATAGGTGGCTCGATAAGAACAACCGTGTTTATATAATCTACCCTGTAGATGAATTGATGGCGATGTTAAAATTTTCTAGACAAAAGATAACGAAGTATATGGCTGAACTGGATGAAAAAACGGGAGTGGGTCTAATTGAGAAAAAGCGCCTAGGCCAAGGAAAGGCGAATATCATTTACGTAAAAAACTTCATTCCTTACGAACGTCGAAGGCAACAAGATGATGTCATGAAAAAACAGAATCTTCAGAAATTCCAATATGGAATTTCTAAAGATTCCGATACGGAACTTCTAGAAGTTCCTATATGGAACGGTAATAATACTGAATATAGTGATACTGAAAAGAATAATAATCCATCTATCAGAAATGAGCTAGCTGATGAAGAATTGATTGATCGGATGAGAAGAGTAATTCAGGAGAATATTGAATATAATAATTTGATTGAACGCTCAGACCAGGCAAGTGTGGATGAGATTGTGGAGTTGATGCTAGAGGTTCTGTGTGATCAGGGGTCTAGAATTAAGATTGGGCAAAGAGAGTATTCTCTGGCATTGGTACAAGGGCAGATTATGAAGCTTAAATTTTCTCATGTTTTGTATGTTCTTGATTGCTTGAGGACTACAACAGCTAAAATCCATAATATAAAAAGTTATCTGCTAACCACGCTCTTTAATGCTTCGAAGACAATGAGTCATTACTATCAGCAACAAGTGAATCATGAGCTTTATGGAGAACCTTAGCAGGAGCCAATTTTACACCTTTTACAAAAAGTAATGGGTTATGGTATACCTAAAGAAAAGGATAAAGGGGGACAGGAATATGTTGTTTGAAAAAAGGTGTTGGCGACCAGGCTTGATTTTAAAAGTGTTATTTATACTTCTGTTTTTGCTTATCTTGGGGATTCAGGCATTTTCTAAAGAGGAGATTGTGTATACGGATGTGAAGCCGCAAATTGTTGGTGCTACAAGTGAGAAGCCGCAAGAGGGAGGTGAGCAACCAGAAGCAAAGGAAAAGAAGGCGATCACCTTCAAAGAGGTGAGTAAACAGGAGCAAAATAAAAAAGCTGATAAACAGGCCAATGTAGTAGATGCAAGTACAAAGGCGAAAGTGTCAAAGACAGCTGTGGAAGCTACAGTTCTAGCAGCAACTCATTCAAGTGAGAAAGGGATATCAAGTGAAGCTAATCAACCAAGAAGACGATGGATTGAAGGCCAGACAAAGACTAGAGAGATTCCAACGATTATACAAGAAGCTAGAACCGAAGTTATTCCAGCCGAGTATCGGACAGAATATTATATGGCATGTAGTGTTTGCCAGATAGAGCTTACCAACGATACTGTTAATTCTCACACAGAAGGACATATGCTAGCAGGTGAAGGTGGTGGCAGTTATCAAACTTCGAGAAATGTACTTGTGAGAGAAGAACAAGTTGTACAACATGAAGCAGCCTGGGGAACCAAGACGGAAGAGTATGTGGTACCAGGTTATTGGGAATATTATTAGAATTGACAGGATAGTACTATAGAGAGTGGCAAAAGGTGGTTACTACTTTTTTTAACTTAGGAATGTTATAATTAACTAACTTTGAATTTGTAAATCAGTTTAAGAAAGAAATCGTAAAAATGATAAGGGGGGAACAACCTTGAAAATGCCAGATAAAATTGAAGATATTATGCTTGCCCCCTGCGGCATGAATTGTGCCGTCTGCTATAAACATGTAGGTGTACGAAAATATGGGAAACCTTGCGAGGGGTGTTTGAAAGGTGATTTAGGAAAACCTGAACATTGCCGTAAGTGTAATATCAAAAGTTGTGCACAGGATATGGGATATGTACATTGCTTTGAGTGTGCCGACTTTTCCTGTAAACTGATTAAAAACCTTGAAAAGAGCTACAAAAAAAGATATAAAACAAGTCTTGTTGAAAATAGTATCGTAGCACATGAAAAGGGGATTGTCGGCTTTTTAGAACAAGACCGTCAAAAATGGACTTGTTTAAAATGTGGCGGTGCTTTCTCCCTCCATGATGGGGCTTGTAGTGAGTGTGGAAATACAGAACGCTAATCAATATTAAAAGCATATGACTGGCAAATTCCAGTTTGTCAGACGTATAATCGTTTAAAGATGATGAATGTATAAGGACTATCGCGCAATAGCAACCCAAAAGGCAGGTAAAAATACCTGTCTTTTTTCATGCAAAAGAAAGGAAAAAAATATGAATAAAGGAAAGTTATACCAAATTATTGCAAGTATCGTTGCAGTGATTTTTTTATGTTCGCCGATAATGATTCAAGCAAAAATGAAGAGCACTCCGATATCCAATCAGCAAAAAACAGAGATTATGAATGAGCTAGCGGAGCGTATTGGTGAAGATAAGCATAAGGCAGAAGGTCCTAGCGAGGAAAGCCTGGAAATAAAAGATGTTCCGCGCGCCAAACGCCTATTGCGAACGGGAACAGTAAACCATGTGGTAGGCCGCACAATCTTTTATGAGAGCTGGTTTACCAATTATTTTACCGCAGGTGACCGAGTTGCCTATTGTCTGCAGCCAGCCGTAGAGACGCCGCCAACTGGTAATTATGGAATCAGTCGCTACGTTCCCAATAACAGTCGCTATGCAAAAGGACTCTATTACTTATACGGTGGTCCGGGCTATCAGACTTGGTATCAAAACTTTGGCGCAATCGGTGCCAGTGGCGCTGGTTACAATGAGGACTCAGAATACACCATGACCCATGTAATGATTTCCTACATTTATGATCCCGGCGGTTCCGCATTTGTAGGCTTGAGTCAAGATATTATTCAAGCGTTAGTCCATCAAGTGAGTCTACTAGACCAATTGCCAGACGCACCATGGACCTTTCAAGCATTTGTGTATAACGAAGACGGTGCCGGTCAAGTGATGGGTGGTTCCTCTTATACCCCGAACGGAAAAGTAAAGATTAAAAAGGTGTCTGCGAACCCAGAGATTACCGAAGGCAATGGCTGCTATTCTTTTGAGGGAGCAGAGTTTACGGTCTTTAAAGCGGGCACCAATGACGTGGTGGGAACACTGGTTGCAGATGCAGAAGGGAATACAGGAGAGCTTGAAGCACTAGAGGGCGAGTATCAAATTCAAGAGACGAAAAGCCCGAAAGGATATCTCTCAAAAGTCGACCGCGTATCGGTAACTGTTACTCGGGAGAAGACCGCAACAGTAGAAATCAAAAATGTTCCGGGCAATGACCCTATAGGGATGCTGCTAGGAAAGATAGATGCAGAAACCAATAAGGATAAGCCTCAAGGAACAGCGAAACTAATAGATGGTGAGTTTACCGTTAAATACTATGATGTACTCCTAAGCGATGCAGAAAAAGATGTAGACCCAGGAACAAAAGGATATGAGCCTAAACGCACATGGATATTTAAGACGAATGAGAACGGGTTTGCCAATCTACACGGCGCCTATCAGATTGGTGGCGATGCTCTTTACTTGAGTAACGGTATGCCAACGGTTCCTTTTGGTACATTAACAGTACAAGAAACAAAGGCGCCGTCAGGGTATCTATTAACGGATAAAGAGGGAAAGACTCCCGGTGTTCATGTAAGAAGGATTATTCCAGATGAACACGGACAACCGGTCTATGAATATAATGTGCCTCTGCAAGAGGACCAGGTAATCCGAGGAGATCTAAAAGGAGTAAAGGTTTCTGATGGTGACCAAAAGCGAATGGCTTACGTTCCGTTTCGAATCACATCGGTAACCACAAAAGAAAGCCATGTAGTAGTTACCGATAAGAACGGACAATTCAGTACATCGTCCCAGTGGAATCTGCACTCAAATAATACCAATCGAGGAGAGGAGCCAACAGATGGTATCTGGTTTGGTGAACTTACCACATTAGACGATAAAAGAGGAGCGTTAATCTACGATACCTATCTAGTAGAAGAATTACCTTGTGAGGTAAATGAAGACCGTGTATTACTTGAACCGATTGAAGTCACCATTAGTAGAGAGATGACCACCATCGATTTAGGTACCATCACCAATGATTACAAATCTGTTCCAGCCATTGGTACGAAAGCAAAGGATAAAAAGACAGGAACTCAGGAAGCACTCGCCGAGAAAGAAATGATCTTTGAAGATGAAGTTCGCTATGAGAATCTAACGAAGGAACTTGAGTATGAGCTACGAGGCATCTTGATGGATAAAGAAACGAAGAAGCCACTTCTTATAAACGACAAAGAAGTGACGGCGACAAAGACCTTTCAGACAAAGGAAATGAATGACACGGAAATCATGACTTTTACCTTTGACGGAAGCGCACTTGGTGGAAAAGATATTGTCGTGTTTGAAGAACTGTACCTAGACGGAAAACTAGTGGCTAGTCATGCGGACATCGAAGATAAAGATCAAACGATTCGGATTAAGGAGCCAGAAAAGCCGGCAGAACCAGTGAACCCACCGAAGGAAGTAGTAAATACCGGAGATGGTGCCAATATTATCATTCTCTTGGCCTTTGCTCTAGTGAGTGCAATCGTAGCTATCGTTATCTTAAAAAAGAGAAGGAAATAGTAGGGGAGGGGCCTTGTGCCCCTTCCAATCAGGTCACCAAGAAGGTGGCTTTTTAATTGGAGGAAACGAAAAATGAAGAGAAATAAATATAAAAGATATGGAGCGAAGACAAAAGGAGTATTAGCGGTAGTGGAAGCACTAACGCTTTCCCTTATTCTAACCATACCTAGTTTTGCTGCTATAGATGTCGGGGCAATCACAAAGCCTATTGATGTGATAAAAACCGTACTGATTGCGGTGGTTGTAGGTATTGGTACGATTGTGCTAATCCTAGGAGTTGTCGATCTGGTGACAAGTTGGGGAGATCATAATACAGGAGGATTAAAGACCGCAGCGTTTAAGATTGCTGCTGGCGGACTGTTGGTTGGCATTTCTACTTTACTCGCACTTATGGGGTATTAAGGAGGTTGTGAATGAGCTTTATTCAAAACTTAATCAATGGCCATATGCTATACCAATTAGGATGTGATGTTTGGAATGCCTTTGTGGATATCTCGTTAGCCTTTCTGGTGAAAACACCAGAGGAAATCGATGCCAATTTATGGGCGGTTGTAATGGATAACATCTATCCTCTTTTTCTTGCAGTGGGTTCAGCACTAGTAGTAACCTTCTTCTTTCTGGGACTATACCGGGATGTTAGTGATTACCGGCAAATCATCCAGCTAGAAAGTCTTATTTTCATTTTGATTCGCTTAGGCATATGCCAAGCGGTCATCGTAGGGTTAAAGCCGTTTATTATGGCAATGTTTCAGTCGGGCCAGGCGTTATCGAGGATGATTATTAGTCGCATGGGATTCGCCACTGGTAGCGCATATGGTCACTTAGCACCATCCTCAGAGTATTTAAAAAGTGGCAGTCTTATGTTTGCCGGTACTATTATTGGAATTCTATTTTTTATCGCAGCACTGACCTGTGGAGGTTCTATCTGCTTATCGGTATTTCAGAGAATCATAAAGATTATCTTTGCTGCACCAACAGGTGCACTGGCCATTGCGACCATTGCGGGTGGTCGGGAGCTATCAAGAACTGCTAGCAGCTGGTTTCAAGAGTTTCTAGCAGTTATCTTAGAGGCTTCATTTATGATCCTAGCGATCGGGATTTGTGTACCGATTATGGCAATCCCGCTATTTCCAGGTTCAGGGGTGGTGGATACGCTGATGTCTATTATCGAACCAGCATTTAAGATGGTGCTTATGAGTAGTGCAGTCAGAGGGTCAGGTGCTATATTTAGAAAATTCTTAGGGATGCATTAGGAGGAAAGTTAGGATGAAAATTGAAATAAATCGAGACTTTGAGCAATACAAAGATGATTTCTTTCGTGGGTTAAATAAGCGAGAAACCATTAGCTTAGGGCTGCTACTGTTTTTAAACTTAGGCGGTGTCCTCAGCTGTCTATTTCTATTTGATATTCACGTTCTCTTAGGGATTTATATCATCTTGCCTCTAGATATCTTAGTGGGTCTGATTGGCTTCTTCCCGGCTAGTCGTATGGGAGTAGGGTTTATTGAGCTAGCGAAACGAAGTTGGCGCCTAAAGTTTACGCCAACGATTCACTATGCTTCAAAGGAGTTTACGAGAGAAAAGGATATTCGCTATGAAGGGCTTATCAAGCGGAAGAGAACGAAAAGATGGTCAAGAAAAGGAAGGAATCAAGGTGATAAACGAGATGGGAAAACGAACGTTTAAAAGTTATAAAAAGTGTAGTGTGCCAGTGTATCAGATTCGGAAGAATGCTTACCCTACAGACACAGGCTCCTACATACCGATAGAAAAGATATCTGAAAATGGTGTGTTTCAGATAGAACCAGATAATAAAGAGGGGATGGTTTTTGATAAGATGTATCGCTTTACAGACATCAACTTTGACTTAGAAGATGATGAAGGGAAGCGGAAAGTACTGCAGGTCTGGATGGAGATCCTTCGAGGGATGAAGGTGGCTTTTAAAGTGATGGTATCAGGGATTGAACGCCCACAGGAAACAGTAGAGCAGGAAAGCCGGCGAGAACCGCTTCACGAGGGTCCGATTTACGTACTAACAAATGAGGCCTTAAACGAAGTGATTGGGAAAAAGAGGAAGCTAGGAAATAACCGCATCGATTACCAGTACTACCTAATTCTTTCTTGTGTAAAACAAAACATGGAAGAGGCAGTTCTCTTCTTCAATAACCTAGAGACCAGTATTGTTCCCTATTTCTATCAACTAGAAAGTGAGCTGATACCAGTTGATGGGATTAACCGCTTGCAAATCTTAAAGAGTATTTATCGGCCATTGGAAGAGGAGCGTTTTTCGCTTACATGGGAAAAATTACGAGAGGAACGAGATTACTTTAGACATATACTAGCGCCACTCACAATGGAGATTGAGAAAAAGCAGTTACGTCTAGATGCGCGTTATGGTTGTGTACTACTTGCGAGAGAATACCCAGAATCTCTTCCCGATGGTTTCCTTACGAAGTTTGTAAAAGGGCTTAACTTTCCAGTTATCGCTACAATGGATTTTTCACCTCTTAGTAAATCCGATACAAAGGAAATGCTAAGTCGAAAGCTTATGAACATTGAAGGCAGCATCGATCGCCAACAACAGCAGAATAATCAGCGAGGAGCATTTCTAACAGATCCTAGTTGGGATAAGCGCCAGCAAAAACAAGAGATATCGGAAGAACTGGAGAACGCCCATCTAAATGATGAGGTGTATTTTTATACCTCTCTGCTCATATATGTAGAAGGAAAGTGCCAGGAAGAGTTAGATAGCCGAGTAGAGCGAGTTAAGCAACAAGCAGCGATGGAAGATGTGGAACTAGAGTTTTTAAGAGGACAGCAAGTAGAAGCCTTTCAGACGATGCTTCCAACGGCGACAAGGCTAGTACCGGTGCTTCGCCCCATGAAGGTAAGTAGTATTACCGCCTTTTGTCCATATCACGTGGCGGAGTTAAATGATAGAAGTAGTAGTTCAGCCTTTTATGGCATAAACCAAGGGTCCAAAACGCTAATCTTCGCCAATAAGAAGAATCTTAAGAATGGGAACGGCTTTATCTATGCGCCGCCGGGGAGTGGAAAGTCTTTTTTTGTAAAATTGGAAATCGTCCAGGTACTAAATTATACCTATGATGATGTACTAATACTCGATCCGGCCAATGAGTATTTTGATATCTGCGAGTTTTACGGAGGCCAAGTAATTAACTTTAGCAATCGCACAGAAACCCATATCAATCCCTTGTGGATACCTGAAGACGTATACCTTGATGAGTCCCTACGAGAAGGTTTCATTTCAGATAAGGGAGTGTTCATGCAGCGCTTATTCCCTTATATCAAAAAGAAAACCTTAGAGGGAAACGAAGCCACCTATATCGACCGCTCGGTACGTCGCTTGTATGAGGAAGTCTTTCGTATCTTTGATGAACAGGGAATTATGGAAGAGCCAACGTTCCTAGAATACCAACGCTTTTTAGCGGAAGAGCCAAGAGAAAAGGCTGGGGATATCTTGGACGCCTTTGAGCTATATGTAAGTGGTTCATCCAATGTCTTTGCCCATAAAAGCAACGTAGATATCAATAGTCGAATGGTAGTCTTTGGTATTCGGGACTTAGGAGAAACGCTAAAGAAACCTTCCATGATGATTATTACCGAGTTGATGACTACAAGGCTTACTTACAATAAACGCAACCATAAGGCGACGAGGGTCTACGGGGATGAGCTACACGTAGTCTTTGATGACCCAGAGTTCGCGCTTGCCTGGGAGAAGTTATGGAAGGTAGCGAGAAAAGATGGCGGTATTACTACTGGTATTACCCAGAACATCAGCGACTCTATTATGAGTAAGCAGGCCAAAACCATGGTTGCCAATTCGGATGTAATCGGAATCCTCTCCTTATCGAAAACAGACCGGCAGGACTTACCGGAGATTATTGACTTAACAGATACCGAAATGCAGTATGTGGATGCTAAGCATAAAGGGATGGGTCTTATGAAATTTGGGAATACGAAAGTCATTTTTGATGCTCGAATCGACCAAGATAATATCCTTTACTGGCTCTTTACTACAGATCCGAAGGAAAGTAGGCAAAAGCAAAAGCGCATGAAGGAACTAAAAGAGTTGATTGCTAAGAAAAAGGAAGAGGCTTGCATGCGTGATGCTAAGGAGAGGGATCAAATAGATAGAAACGGAGAAGCCAGTATCGCAAAACTACGAGAGGTGCTGTGATGAAGTTGTTTGAAGAAGAGAAATTCAATAGCAAATCCGCTCAAAAGTTACTATTTATCAGAAAGGGCTATCAACCTCAGAAGTATCTAAATAAGAAGGAGAGACGTCAGTGGAATAGACTTAACACCAGAAAAAAACAGCAGTATCTAGAAAAGGCTACGGAGAACTATTTAAGAAAGAATCAAAAGCCATCAAGTAAGGGTTTTCCAACTGGTGAAGAGGTTACGAATCAGACAGCTACGGTCAATAAAATAGCGGACTACCCAAGACCTGATGACATAAGTCACGTAGAAGCGACGATTGCTAAGTCGGCTACTAAGTTAGTTGCTATGGATAACATTAAGAAAGAGCGCCAAGTAGAACTCGGACGCGAAGAAGTCATTGAGAAAATGATGGCAGATGACTTTAAAAAGGCAGCAAGTGCTACTGGCGGAGTGGGAGAAGGTATTGCCATGGTGGCAGGACCGAAAGCAAAGTTCGCCATGGCGGCAGTGGTTCCAGTATTCTTGGCGGTATTAGTAGTGGTTATGCTATCAGCGAGTCTCTTGCTGCTGGTAATTGCAAGTGCAAGGCAAAGCGATGGGGGAAAAAGATTTGTAGAGGTAGCTTTAGCCGAAGAAAAAGAAGGGGATCAGAAAGGCGGCGATAAGTACTGGTCTTGGTTTGGGTTTAAGAAGCGAGAAGAATGGTGCGCTTGTTTTGTCAGCTGGTGTGCTGACCAGTGCGACTACATAGAAAAGGAGATATTCCCAAAGAGCGCTTCTGTTGCTCAGTATAGAAGCTGGTATGATAAGCGAAATCTCTACATGAAAAAAGATGGATACACACCAAAGGCAGGAGATTTAATCATCTTTGAAAACGGCATGAGTCATATCGGTATCGTTCAGTACGTAAAAGGCAATCAAGTAATAACCATTGAGGGGAATACGGGTGACATTGTGGCAACGCGAACATATCCCTTATCTTACGGTGGTATTTCTGGTTATTGTGTTCCTAACTATCCGGAAGAGTTTAGCGACTTTGAAGGAGAAACGAACGAGGAAATCACTTGGAACTTTTTAATAAGCAAAGGGTTTAGTCCAGAGAGTGCTGCTGGGATTATGGGAAATCTAAAGCAAGAGTCTGGTCTAGACCCGAAGTGTTATCAACAGGGCGGGGGACCTGGAAGAGGAATTGCGCAGTGGACAGTAGGGTCCAATCGTTTCAAGAACTTAGAAAGCCGAGCTACAAGTATGGGGACCACCTGGGATACCATCGAACCTCAGCTAGAACATTTATACTTTGAATTAAATGGCGGTGATGCGACAACAACTTTTATTCTAAACCGAGACTATGGCGGTTTAGCTGGTTTTAAATCAATGACTGATGTAAACAAAGCAACACTAGCTTTTGAGAAAGCCTTTGAAAGAGCCGGCATACCGGCAATGGAGAAACGATATAAATATGCGATGGAGTTTTATCAGAAATATAAAGGGGGTGGACCTATGGGAAAGCTATTATTTCCCTACGTTGTCTACGAGGTTCAAACATATGATATGGATATAGGAGTTGCAGAGAATCCAAGGTATCGGTTAATCGCTGGATTTTTAGAGAAGCGAAATGCCGACCGCTTTATGCGACAAGTAGTGAATAAGGATAAGATTCAGGTGAAACTTATGGATTATAGTGGAAAGAAAGCAGGTGAGGAAGAATGTTAGAAAAGAGCTTGCGATATCTCATGAGGAAAGGAGAATGATGCCGATGAAGGAATGGGAGATTCGTAGAAAGAAGAAATGCTTTATTCTAAAGATCTTAGTAGGGCTTATTGTAGTCATGGTAGCATTTGCTCTTATTATTGGAGCTATGATAAATCGTATCAACAGTAATCGAACAAAGAATTTAGAAAAGCAACGGGAGCGGCAATCGAAGATTGAGGCGTTACAAGAAACACCCGTAATAGTGTCAGATCCAGAAGTAGAGGAAATCCATTATTCAGGCTTAGTGCTTTTATCATTTTTAAAAGATGAACCAAGCCTGAATGAGTTTAAAAGTGAGTTAGAGCAGTATATTCGAGGCGCAGACTATTACGGTGAGTATACAGAAGTGATGATTGAGGGTAAAGATGCTTACGACGAGGTTATTAAAGTACGCCGGTTCTATCTAACCCTTGATAATGAAGAGCAGTCAAGAATAGAAGGACTGTATGATGTGCAAGCGAAAGAGTACGTCTTTGGTTACTATGCAGGAGAGCGCTAGGCCATTTATTTGGCTAGCATGGGGGTATTAGGGGGCATCCCCCTAGCAAGATGCCTTTGTATTACATAATGCGTATCTTGTTTAAATCATAAAAACGTTCTCTCATATTGAGCGGGCATCCTCTTGGGCAAAGCGCGTAAATTATCTGCAAGTATAAAAGGAGGCGATGTATGGAGGCAAAAGTTAACCGAAAAAATAAAAGCATTACAATTAGGTTAGATGAGAGATCCTATAATCAGCTGCTTGAGAAAGCGCTTAGCTATGGTGGTCTTAGCGCATATATTCGTTTGTTGATTAGGAGGACAAATGAAGAAGTGATGAATGATTATCAGATACAATTTCGAGATTTGCGATATCAATTTTGCAAATTGAGAGTTATTTGTGAAGAGTATATGAGAACGCTGGACGTTGACAATCAGAAACATTTTAAGGTAGTATTGGTTAAGATTGAAACGTTAGAAAAAGAGTTAAAAAATATATCTAGGGGTTGCAGAGAGAAAGTTAATTTGTAAAGATGGATTAACTTAGAAATCAATGTGGCCTCTATTTGATTTAAAGGTGGGAGAAAATGCTTAGCAAGATTACTTTACAAACAGATAGATTCAATGATACTGAGATTTCTAATTTAAAAGCAAAAAATTTTTTTTATGGCAAGAACGGAACAGGAAAAAGCAGTATTACAGAAGCGATTAGCACTCAGTGTGAAGATAATTATGATCTTCACATATTTCAGGGATTTAATCGAATTATTGAAGAAAACAACGGGTTGAATACAATAGCGCTTGGTATACAAAATGTTAAGCTTCAACCACTTATTAGTGAAAAGAAGAAGGATATAGAGAAGTTGGATGATGATCTTAAAGAGCGTAATGATAGTATAGAAAATACATTTACTATATATTCGAAAGAGCAGTTAAATTATAATCATTTGATTGGTGTAATTGATCGCTTTTTTTCGGCATCAGCGAGTGAGATTAAACGGGAGTATGTTGAACTTACTGGACCTAACTACAATAAAAATAACTTTAAAGAGGATGTGAAGAGTGCTGAAGAATTATCAAAGGAAGAATTATTTAAATACAAAACTCAATTTGAGCAGACATCCATAGAGGCTTCAGAAAAAATGAAGTTTGAGGCTCTAGAGGTTGACAGTCTTGTAGATGAGGTAAATGAGATTTTGACTACTGAGGTGGTAAAATCGGCTATTCTAAAGTTTGAAAGTACTGAGAAAATGAATTGGGTTCGTGAAGGTTTGAATTTTTACGGTAATGAAAATGAAGAAATATGTTTATTTTGTGGTAATAAGATTGAAGCGACGCGCCTAGATGATTTGAATAGTTTTTTTAGTGAAGAAGTGAAAACGATAGAAAGCAAAATTCGTAATCTGTTAGAAAATATTTCCATTATGAAGAACGCGTTAAGTCAACAGAAGCGGGTTGAAAAGTCGAGTTTTTACCCCGATTTTCATGGTGAGATTCCCACAATAAATGATCAAATTGATAGTGTGACGAAAGAGCATACACGTTTCTTGGAAGAGATAGAAAGTGCGCTTAAAGAACGTCAGAAAGATATTTTCATTTCTCAAAAAGCTCTTGTGTTATCGAAACCTTCAACTTACTCAGAAGTTGAGAAAATCTATTTAAGTCTGTATAAGAAAAACTTAAAATATGGAGAAACCTTAGACTCAAAAATAAAAGAGGCGAAGGACATGCTCCGTCAACATGAAGTGTCAAAAAGGCTTAAAGAATTTGATTATCAACAGAAGGTGAATGAGCTAAAGAAAACTGAGTCACTTCTTAATGAGGCAAAAAGTAAGTATGAGATGCAGAGTGGGAAGAGAGAAGAGGCAAAAAAGGAACTCCTAGCACTTTTGTCACAAACTATCGACGAAACAGTGGCAGAAAAAAGAATTAATGAAGCTATAAAATCACTAGGAAATCAGTCGTTTACCTTGGAAGGAATAGAGTCTGAGCAACGAGGGCAGTATCAAGTAAAAAGTTATGATGGTACTGTTCGAAATATCGGAACATTAAGTACTGGAGAAAAAAATATAGTCGCTTTTCTTTGGTTTCTGAATAATCTAGAAAAGGCGAGGCAAACAGATTCAAAACCAAAGATAATCGTGTTTGATGATCCAATGAATAGTAATGATGATACAGTACAGTATTTAATCATTACAGAAATACAAAAATTAATAAAGGATATAAGAGATGATCAGATATTTATATTGACCCATTGTACTCATTTTTATCTTAATGCAAGATATAACTGGTGGCGAAATTCTAAAAAGGATACATATAATAAAACCACGTTTCATTTGAAAAGAGTTGGAAACAAATCATCTATAGAGTTAATCACGTCTGAGAGGGATGATATTAAGACCAATTATGATGCTCTTTGGAGGGAGGTTAAATTTTTATATGAAGAGCATAAACCCGATTTTATGATAAATCCTATAAGGCGAATATTTGAAACTTATCAAAAATTCAATGGAATAGATGATTTATATAAAAATGACGCAGAGTCTCAGAAGTTATTCAATGTTAACTCTCACTCTATTGTTGATTTGGAGGCAGATCTAAATGGTAAAGACGAAGATGCGATAATAAGCAAAGTACGGCAAATATTTGAAGCAAATAATGCAGGGGAGCACTTTAGAACTTACTGGGGAGAAGTCTAATATGGGCAATTTAAAACAAGAGATAGAGAATTTAATCGCACTAGAACAAGAGGGTGATTATTGGGACTTTAAAAGAGAATGGTATGATAAACAACATCTACCCAATTTATTACATGATATCATTAGCATGGCCAACAACTTAGCTAATAGAGATTGCTATATTATAATCGGCGTAGATGAAGAAAATGATTTTGATTTTAAGGATGTATTAGGAGACCCAAATAGAAAAAATACCCAAAAATTAGTTGATTTCCTAAAGAACAAAAAGTTTGCCGGTGATATGAGACCGATTGTCCATGTAGAAACGATAGAATACGCAAGGTCATGTATTGACATAATTGTTATAAAGAATAGTAATAAAACGCCGTTTTATTTGAAAGAAGCATACAAGGGAGTATTTGCAAATCAAATCTACACAAGGATTCAAGACACAAATACACCACTTAATTCTTCAGCAGATATTGATAAAATAGAGTGGCTTTGGAAAAAAAGATTTGGCTTAATTCAAACTCCAATTGAGCGAATTGAGTCATTTTTAGAGGAACCAAATGCTTGGGTAAATGGTCCGAACGGAGAAATGCAAAAGTATTATAAGCGTTTTCCGGAATATACATTAGTGTATGATGACGCTGCCGATGGGCGCGATGGATATACCTATTATCTTTTTTCTCAATATAAAAGCAGACCATATTGGAAAGACATTAAAGTTTATTATCATCAAACTCTTTTAATTGAAGTTGATGGTGTAGCGCTAAATGGTGGTGTATACATGACCCCTTGCCCAGATATAGATGGGATTTGTTTTAATGAATATTATAGTTGGGATATTCCATACAGGTATATGGTTAAAGGGTCGTTCAAATATAAATTAAGTGAATTTCTTTATCATAATGAGTGGTCTTATGAAGCAAAAATAGCGCGCGATAATTTCTTTTCAGTTATTCTAATATTTGAAACTGAATTGGAAAAGGACTCATTTATAGATTATGTCATTTGTAATTGGGAAGAAAGAGATAAATACAAGGATTCGATACATATTGCATCTATACCAGAGATGAAAGGTTATAATGTAAATGTTTTTAAAAAAGAGTATGAAAATGCACTAATACTAAAGTTAATGTTACATGATTTTAGAAGAGAAAGGGGACTCTCCTAATGGCAATCATCAAACTAGACCACCTTAAAGAAGGTAGCGGTCGAAACCCATCCGCCGGTCTCTATGGTGCCATTCTCTATATTCTAGATATGCAACAGGGGCATAATGGGGAAAAGACCAAAGGCGGATTACTCATTGGCGGCAATGCTGGAATCACTGCAGATGAGATTTATGAATTAATGATAGAAACGAAAGAGTTTTTTGGAAAGAACTGGGGCAGAGTGGCTTATCACTTTGTCCTTTCTTTTCCCCCAGGGGAAGTAACGGCAGAAGTAGCCCATGAGCTAACGGGCCAGTTTGTAGACCGCTACCTAGGGGACCGCTACGATATCGTATTTGCCACTCATGACGATCAGGAACACAAGCATAGTCACATCCTATTTAACAGCCTTTCCAGGAATGGTTATAAATACCATTACAAAGCCGGTGACTGGGAAAAGGACATGCTGCCGATTCTTAATGGCATCTGTATCGCGAACGGTTTAAGTTATATTACTCTTCAGGATAAAGAGGGGCGATTAAATAGGCGCACTACAGGAAAAGAGAAGTGGCAAAAGAAGCAAGGTCACAAGAGCTGGGACAACCTTATCCGCCAAAACCTTCAAGAGGCGATGCAGGCAGCAGGGGACTATAATGAATTTTTAAAGATATTAAGGGATAATGGTTATCAGATTCGAGAAGGAAATAGTAGCCAGTATGGTCCCTACTTTTCTATCCAGTGTGAAGGGATGGGAAAAGCTAGGCGAAACTACCGATTAGGCGCAGGCTACAGTGTGGAGGATATAAAGAAGCAAATTGATAACAAGGAATTATTAAAGGACATTGAGGAGATGCTCTCGGACGTTAGTACGTACCGGGAGCTTTTGCATTCCCGGTATTATGGAAAACGCCTGCTTAGACTACCTGCCTATTATTACCGAAAGTGTATCTTCCTCTGTAGCTGGAATAATCGTTTGTTTGCTACCTATCCAAAGATAAAGCCTTGGAAGTACCGGAAGGACGTAAAGGAGCTAGATAAGCACATGGACAGTCTGCAATTAACCGATAAATATAAAATCCAAACACGAGAGCAGCTTATACAGCTAAAAGAAAGCTTTGAATTAAAAAAGAAAATGCTGAATGCAGACTACCGGCAGCTTAAGAAGGAAGGAGGTGAGGAGCAAAAGAAAGAGTGCTTGCAAAAGCTAAAGGAAGTGAGGAAGGAGCTTCGGACCATCCGGTTTATTAGTGACACTTATTCGGTAAGCGAGGAAAGTCTGTTTAAGGAGTGGAAGGTGGAAAAGGAACGTGTTAGGTGAAAGGAGAAGTTATGGCGACAACGAAAGAATTAGAAGATTTAATCAGAAGGATTCAAGACAGAATTGTATCTATGGAGAAGTTTATTGAGGAACGAGGGCTCACGTCAGAGTACATAAAATACGTAGAAGAGCTCTCAGCAAAGAAAGAAGCAATTAAGGATCAGGTAAAAGAAGTAGAAAGGGCAACGAAAAGAGAAAAGGATATTGAGCTACCGAACCGCAACCTCCGTCAGGGAATAAGCCTATGGTTGAAGTAAAAACGGAAGCCGGTCGGTTTCTTAAAACCAAAGGCAACCTGTTTAAAGGAAAGTCAGAGGAAGAGCGAGAAGCCATTAAGCGAGAAATCCGTACCGGTTTTGAGCATGGGCTAAGCGAAGAGCAGATACTGCTTTATGCAACCAGTGATTATAGTTCCTTGCAGATGCAGGCGATTCGTGTAGCCATCGAAGAAGGGATTCCTAAGTCCTATATCTTAGAAAAGATTGCCTTAAAAAGCAAAAGCCCGGAAGCCATGCTCGAATCTAAGATTCAGTATTTTAACAGTAAGGCAGGTGTTAAAAATCCAGAGGTTGTTAATGGTGCTTATATCCAGAAGATTCATGCCCAATTATCTCTTTTGGAAACCAGAATCGATACTCAGCAGAGCTTCTTTGACCAGATCACCCAGCGGTTGGAGTTAGAGAATACTCAGTTAAAAGAAGAGCTGCAAGTAACCGCTGCTGAGAATAAAGTCTTGAAAGAGCAGCTATTACTTAGCGACCGGCAAAAGGGAGAGGAGAGCCTAAGAGTTCAGGACTACGAAAGAAAATGTAATCATTTAAAAGAACAGCTAAGTGCTTTAGAGTCTAGAAACCAAGTCCTTGAAAGGGCGAGAACAGAAAGGGAAGAAACGCCCAGAAGAAAACGACAGAGCCTTTTCTTTTGTAGGAAGCGGGAGTCTCTACCTGATTGGTTTTTAGAGGTCCTTGTGACCCCAGGGTTTTCCCTTGAACAGATGAGCCTCTTAACAGAAGCCTATCATGCAGGAATTAAAAGAAACATCTTACTAAAGCTAGCCAGTCCAGAGATAGAGGCGAGCCACATGAAACAAGTTATAGGCATGTTTGTGAAAGGAGGTGAGAAAGAAGGGAGTGAGATAAATGCCACCAAGTAAACGGCAAAAGGTCAGTTGGGGGATTAGCTGGATCATCATCCTTATATTCTTTTTGTATGTAGCGTATTGCTTATCCGGACTATTTATGGTACCAGGAGTGAATCTTGAAACCTACGATAAGATAGCGCTACAACTCTTAACCCATCCGTTAGAAAAGTCCTGCTGGAATGACAAAAGTATGCATTGTCTGGGTGTTGCTCTCTTTGTCTGGTTCTTAGCAGCTCTTTGGCATTACTCTACACTTCATGACTTACGCATCGGAGAAGAGCATGGTACTAGTAAGTGGGGCAGCATAAAGAAAATAAATCGTCGTTTGGCAAGTCTGGTGACTTGTCATTTTTTGTGTTTTTCTTACAAACGCCCCGGGTCAGAAAACCGTGTTCTGTCAGAAAGCTTGCGGGTTTCTTACGATACGAAACACACCAAGCTTAATAATAACCTACTGGTCATTGGGGGCTCTGGCTCAGGGAAAACAGCCTATGTAGTCATTCCGAATCTTCTAGCCAACTACGGCAGTAACGTATATACGGATCCGAAAGGAACGTTAGCTGAGGAGTGTGGCAATTATCTTATGTCTATGGGAAGGCGCGTGCTATCGCTAAATCTTGTAGACATGAACCAGTCTTGCCGGTATAACCCTTTCCGGTATCTAAGGAAAGCCAGTGACGTGAATAAGCTTGTCACCAACTTAATGGCAAACACCACCCAAGAGAATGCCAATCACTCAGACCCCTTTTGGGAAAAAGCGGAAAAGATGTATTTATCCAGTATCTTCTTTTACGTCTGGACAGAGTGCCCCCGAAAGGAACATCGCCGGCTAGAAAATGGGGTAATTGAAAACGTGTATTTAGACCGTACCTTTCGCAGTGTGCTTCATCTACTAAACGAAGCAAAGGTAAATCATGACCCTGAGGTTAAATCGCCTCTCGATGTCAGAATGAATAAGCTGGCAAGAGAAAAAGGAGAAAACCATCCGGCCGTTCGTAGCTATAGGCGCTGCGTAAGAGGAGCAGGCGACACCGTTCGTAGTATTATCGTATCCGCTAATGCAAGGTTTGATCCCTTTGATAATGAGGAGCTACTGCGGATTCTTGATGGGGATGATATTGATTTACCATCCCTAGCAGCGGGATTTCATGGAAATACAGATATCAAAACCAGTCTCTTTTGTTGTATCCCCGATGACGACGATACCTATAACTTTATTCCAGGGTTACTCTATACCCAGCTCTTTCAGGAGCTCTACCGACAAGCCAGGCTAAACGGTGGTAAGTGCCCCATACCGGTGGGCCTGTGGTTAGACGAATTCGCCAATATCAAGATGCCCGCCGCCTTTGAAAAGATCCTAGCCACTTGTCGTAGTCGGGATATCTATTGTGCCATTCTTCTACAATCCTTAGCCCAGCTGAAGGTTGCTTACCGAGAAGATAAGTGGGAAGGGGTCTATGGGAACTGCGATACCGTAGTGTTCTTAGGTGGTAATGAACCCTCGTCTCATAAGCACATGAGCGAGCAGGCAGGAGAAAAGACCATTGAAAAACGAAGCCAGGGAGAAAGCAAAGGTAGTCATGGATCGAGTAATGCCAACTACGATGTAATGGGGCGACGGCTAATCTTGCCAGAAGAAGTTTCTATGCTTAAGGATGAATGCCTAGTCCGGATAAAAGGAGAGTATTCTGTAAAGGATAAGAAGTGGGACTACTACGGTAAGCATAAGAAGATCCGGAGCCAGATTGTAGCCTTTGGCACCTTTTCTCAAGAGATTCAGATTGAAAGAGAAGAGGACCGACTGGTAACCAAGGAACTGACAGAAGGGTTTACCCCTCTAGGAGAAAAAAGTAGAACCTATTATGAGCGTTGTCAAAAGAGCGGCGAGTCAGTGGAGTTATACGAAATAAGTAGGGAGTCTTTTCTGACCTATGATTTTTCAAAAAGCAAAAGTAAGACGGAAGCCCAGATGCTACTTTTCTTAAAAGGGGCTTACGACGAGAAATATGAGAAAAAGGAGAAATGGCTAGCTAAGGAAGAGCCTACCAAAGAACAGGTGATAAAGACTCCAGAGGATTTATTGGATTACGTGATTAGTGGCGCCTTTTCTAAAGAACAAATGGAGGTTCTAGGAAGAGTTTCTTTAAAAAAGATTCCCTTCCAGAAACTAAAGCAGATTGCAAAGCCAGAGCTACCAGCAGAAAATATGGCTTTTGCTTTAAACCTATTAACCGAAATGGAGGATACATATGATTTTAATTGAAATCAAGAAGGAAAACACCAGTGAAAAGAGAAAGTCAAATCTAGAGGCTTATTATCAAAACCTAAGAAAAAAGAACCGCAAAGGGGGAAAGAAGCATGTTTAATCAGTTTGCAAAAGAGGTAGAAGAAAGGTTACAGGCGCATTTTGAAACCAATGGGCTAGATGTTCAGGTTCAACTAAATAGCGTTCTAAAAGTAAATGATGTTAATCGCCAAGGTATCATTATTAAACCAGAAGATAGTAAGGTGGCGCCGATTATCTACTTAGAAGAATTTTATGAAGACGTTCAAGACGGTAGCAAAGATATGGACAGGGTTATTGATGAACTTGTGGGCATCTATGAAGAGAACCGTGCTATGCGCGGACAGATCCACCTCGAGAATATCTTCTCCTTTAATCAGATCAAGAATGAACTTACTCTTTGCGTAGTCAACACGGCCAAGAATCAGGAGATGTTAAATGAAATCCCTTATGTGGAAATGGATGATTTATCAGCCTTTTGTAGAATCCCTATGATAAATAGTGAAGAGCAGCGGGGATTTATGAAGGTTACCTATGAACTACTAGATGCTTGGAACGTGGACTTTAACGAAGTCTATGACATGGCTATTTCCAATACCCATAACTTTAATGACTTTCGACTATATAGCATGGAAGACATTATTGGTGAAATGATGGGAAACGGAGCACCCCAAAACCTGCTTAATAAAGAGATGCACGAGAATGAGGGCATGTTTGTCTTAACCAATGAACCGAAAGTAAATGGCGCCACAGCGCTATTACGTCCAGACATTATGGAACAGGTTTCGGCAGTACTAGGCGGGGATTATTACATTTTACCTTCGTCCTTGCATGAAACGATTTGTATCCGTAAAGAAGGAGCACCACCAGCGGCCGAGCTAGGTGAAATGGTGCGGGAAATTAATGCGACTCAAGTAGACGTGGAGGATCGCTTAAGCGATCATATCTATGCCTACGATAGTAGGGAAAAGAAGCTTCATTCAGTAAGAGAATCCTTCTTACCACTAAAAGAACACAGCTTATAAAGAGAGGCCCGGGAGCTTGGATGCTTCCGGGCTTATTTAGTGATGAAAAAGAAAGGAGCAAAGAGCAATGAGTGATGTAAGCGATACCATGCAGATTGTAAGTCTTGCAGGGCATGGAGCCTTCATTTTAGGAAAAGTAAGTGTAGAAGTCATTCAGTTTTTCATGCGGCTGGCACTGACCAAGCGCCAACAAAACATGCGCTTAAAGTATGGGGAAATGACTTTAGATAAGCTAATGGAAAAGCAAGCCCTAATGGGAGACCAAGCGGTAGTGTTTCAGGTAAAGGTAACAAATGAAAAAGAACTAAGTAGCGTAAAAGAAGAACTGACCAAGAGAGGAATTACCTTTTCCCAGCTATTTGACTTTAATTTAGAGGATAATTTCACTCAGTTTTACAGCAGTGCCTCCGATAGCCCGAAGCTAAACGCCTACTTTAAAGCCCATGAAGAGTTAATGGCCGGGGCCATCAAGATGGAAGACTACTTTAAGTCGGCACCGGAGAAGGATAAGCAGGCAATTAAGGAAGAGGTAGCAAAACATTTAAATACTAAAAAAAAGTCCAATGTGCCGACAGCCCTTAAGTACCTTGTTAAGCAGGAAGAGTATGTGAAAAACCAGGAGCTAGAAGAACGTTTTGCCCATCTCTTGTTTAAGCATCCGAAAGAAGAAGGACATCTGATTGCGATTCCCAGTGATGAGGTTATAAATCAGGGAGAGGACTTTTTGCTTTTACTAGAGCCTACCGACGAATATCCGATTTTATCTAAAGAGGGACAGATACTTGAACGTAGACTAGGGAAGGATATTTATCTGGCATTTGAGCGAGAAGAATTCTTGCAGCTAGAAAAGCTATCACCAGAAGAACGAAGAGACCTTGCGGAAGCCAAACGACTAAAAGTGGCAGAGCTTTATCAAGCAGAGCGGAAGAAAGAAGGCGCCTTTGAAGTTTCTTTTCCTGTCCGTGACCGAGTAAGCGAGACCGCTTATAGCCTCGAGTTTCTAGTACCAGGAAGAGGGGAGCGCACAACCATGGAGCTACCAAAGGACCGGCTAAAGAAAAGTAAAGACGGGAAATTCTATCAGGCGGTTTTAAATCGCGAGGAATTATTAGACGTACGTGTCTTAGGGTACCCAGTTGAAGCATACGGAAAAGATATGGAAGAACATTTTGAACTATTAGGAACGGAAACAGGAATAGGAGAGAAAATAACTGTCAAAGAAAGGAGAAGTCATGAAAGAACTAGAAGTAGTAAATGAAAAGGAACTGAGAGAACGCATTGAAAAACTGGTAGATAATCAGGTATTAATCGTGGAACTAGAAAGGAGTGATGATGACGATGAACAATGAATTAGATTTAGTAGCGGTCCGCCTAATAAAAGAAAAGACCTATTATAGCGATGCGCCTGTTAACAGCCCACAAGCGGTGGTAGATTTTTTGAAACAGGAGTTATCTACTTATGACCGGGAAGTGATGTGTGTAGTGAATCTTTCAACTAAGTGTGACGTTATCAATTTGAACTTTGTAAGCATGGGCACAATAAATTCCGCTGTGATTGAGATGCGAGAGCTCTTTAAAGCCAGCATCTTAAGCAACGCAGCTAGTATTGTCTGTTGCCATAACCACCCCTCAGGAGATCCTACCCCCAGTAAAGAGGATATAAAACTCACAGAACGGATAGGCCTATCAGGAAAGCTACTTGGCATAGAACTATTGGACCACATTATTATTGGTAGGGGAAATATGCCTTACTACAGTATGTTAGAGGAAGACGTATTGCCCGTAGGGAATATGGAGGTGTTTAAAAGAGAGGTCTCCAAAATAAAGGGGAGTAATCGTGAGCAAATGTTATAAAGAAACGATTTATATAATATGTAAGTCAGAGAAGAGAGTTATTTGTAAATATCATGATTTTATATTAGCCATGGTCAGATATAGTCTTACTGGCCATGGCTTTAAAAAGTTTCACACTCTCAAAAAATAGCCAAGCACAGAAGTTTTCTGATCTTGGCTATTTCTAGTTTATTTGAAAATAAAAAGCTATCATATAACGAATTTCCATATAGTATGGAATATGGCAAACAAGACTTTAACTATCTTACCTAGCAAATAGTGTTTCTAAAATGTCTAGAGGAAATTTAAAATCAGATTCAGATACATTACTAGAATCTAATCTACGTTTAATGGAATTCATATAGTGATCAGCAATAACTTCACAAATAGCAGTTGTATCGTTGCTGCGATATACATCATATAATTTGCTATGAACTTTATATTGCCATCCTGCAAGAGTTTTACTATCTTGTGTCTCTACTGAACAACTTAGAATAGTTGCATAATCTAAATCGTTCCACGCCTTAATTAAGCGAGGCATACCGGTCTCTTTAATCATTGCTCCATGAAACAAATTGTCATAAGTGATAATATCGTTAAAACTGTCCTCATTCATAGTTTCCATTAAACGTAATATGCGTTTCATTTCTTTAAGAGCACTGTCAGGAATAATTCCATTAAATGATTTAACGGCAATTAATTCGTATGTCCCACGTAGAAGATATGCTTCAAACACATCTTCTAAGGTGATTTCTTTGACTGAACAACCCATATTACGGGTGTATTCAACTAGCCCTTCTTGTTCAAGTTGTCGAAAGGCTTCACGAATCGGCCCCCTACTAACGCCAAATTCTTCGGAAATTTCTTGCTCAATAATTCGCATACCAGGCTCTAGTTCGTGACTAATTATTTTTTCGCGGATCGCATCAACAACGCTTTCACGGAGAGTGCGATATTTTATTTCCCCCATATCATCGTCCCTTTACTGTGTATTTGGAAATATCAACAAATTTATTTTAGCACAGTAAAATTGAATGGTAAACACTCCTAGTAAAAACAATATTAATTAATGAAAAATCACTATAAAGCATTGACATACGATATAGTTTAATGTAAATTGTTAACAATCAACAATAAAAGAAAAGGAGATAAGATATGTTGGAAGTTGCGGATCGCATTCGGAAACTGCGAGAGCTTATGAAAGAAGCAGAAATTGATTTCTACATTGTTCCTACTGCTGATTTTCATCAAAGTGAGTATGTAGGTGAGTATTTCAAAGCTAGGAAGTTTATGACAGGATTTACAGGCTCTGCTGGAACGATAGTTGTTTCTCGTGAAGAGGTAGGACTTTGGGTGGATGGCAGATATTTTATTCAAGCTGCTAACCAAATCAAGGGAGCGCCGATAACACTTTTTAAAATGGGAGAACCTGGAGTACCTACAATTAATGAATATCTGGAGACTAAGCTTAAAGAAGGCGAAAAATTAGGCTTTGATGGCCGAGTAGTATCTATGAGTGAAGGCCTTGAATATGAAAAAATAGTTCAAAACAAGAAAGGCCATATTGTAAGTGGCCAAGATTTGGTGGATAAAGTATGGGAAAATCGCCCACCAATCAGTGAAGAAGTAGCATTTGCGTTAGATGAGAAATACACTGGTGAATCTGTTTCGTCTAAGCTAAAACGTATTCGTAAGAAAATGTCAGAGAACAAGGCAGATGCTCATATTTTAAACACAATAGATGATATTTGTTGGACATTAAATATTAGAGGAAACGATATTGAATTTTTCCCGCTTGTACTATCATATGGAATTATTTATATGGGACATATGGATTTGTATATTGATGAAAAGAAGCTAGATTCACGAATGAAAGAGAAGTTAAAAAAAGAAAACATTTTCTTGCACCCTTATAACTCTTTTTATGAAGCTGTAAAAAATATTGCGGAAGGCAAAAGTGTAATGCTTGACCCTGCAAAAATTAATTACGCGACTTTCAATAATATTCCTAGAGGGGTTGAGAAAGTTGAAGAAAACAATCCTGAAATATTATTTAAGTCTATGAAAAATGAGGTAGAAGTTGAAAATATCAGGCAAGCACAGATCAAGGATAGCGTATGCTATGTTAAATTCATGAAATGGCTTAAGGAAAATTATGAAAAGGGTGATATTACTGAATTAAGTGCCTCTGCGAAGCTGGATGAATTAAGAAATGAGCAAAAGAACTATATTAGGCCAAGTTTTGCACCTATATGCGCGTATGGTCCCCATAGTGCAAGTCCACATTATGAATCAAGCCCAAAAACAGATGTAGTATTAGAAGCGGGTAATTTTTTCTTGGCAGATACAGGAGCGGGATTTTTAGAAGGCTCAACGGATATTACAAGAACTTATGCTTTGGGAGAGGTAAGCCAGGATAAAAAGGAAGACTTCACTTTAGTTGCCGTAAGTAACTTGCGTCTTGCTAGTGCTAAATTTTTATATGGCTCAACGGGAATGGTTTTAGATATCTTAGCTCGAAAGCCGTTTTGGGATCGTAACATTAATTTTAACCATGGTACAGGACATGGTGTGGGATACCTTCTTGGAATACACGAGGGGCCATCGGGTTTTAGATGGAATTTTAGAAGTCATGAATCTCATCAATTAGAAGCGGGAATGGTAATAACAAATGAGCCGGGAATCTATTATGAAGGTTCTCATGGAGTGCGCTTGGAAAATGAATTACTTGTATGTAATGGGGAAAAGAATGAATATGGCCAATTCATGTATCTAGAGCCAATTACATACATACCCTTTGATATAGAAGCAATAGAACCAAAAATAATGACACAAGAAGATAAAACACTACTAAATGATTATCACAAATTGGTATTTGAAAAAATATCACCATTTTTAGATGAAGAAGAGAAGGTATGGCTTGAGAAATTTACAAGAGAAGTCGAGTAGGAGGGAATTAAAATGAAGACTAAAGAAAGAAAATACCCGTTGGGATTTTGGATGTGTGCGGGCACAGAAATATTCGAGAGGCTTGCATATTATTTAGGAAGATCTCTAATATTGATTTTTGTAACAACTGCGGTAGTAAATGGTGGATTAGGGTTAAGCGATTCGGTTGGGGCTAAATTACAAGCGAACTTGACAGCGTTTGCATATTTAGGGCCGGTACTAGGAGG
Source organism: Aequitasia blattaphilus (assembly GCF_024721305.1). Taxonomy (GTDB): domain Bacteria; phylum Bacillota; class Clostridia; order Lachnospirales; family Lachnospiraceae; genus Aequitasia; species Aequitasia blattaphila. The sequence continues at coordinate 231,627 of NZ_JAMXOD010000001.1, forward strand.
AGTAATTGTAGATAGATTTATCGGGGCAAGATATACTACTCCTATAGGTATGGTGCTGGTCGGAATAGGCTATTACATGGGAGCGTTAGCCAAAGGTCCTGGTATGATATATGCTATGATTGTATGCGTAAGTTTAGGCCTTGGTTTATTTAGGACTGCGCCTCTTATCGGAAGAATCATTGGAGACAACAGCAAAATGGATTCAGCTTTTTCTATACGCTACACTTTAGTTAATGTTGGGGCGTTCATTGGAACCTTCTTAGTTGGGATCCTTTATAAAGATGTATTTGCGAAAGATGGTGTTTTAGGGTTTGCTCCATGCTTTAAGTTAGCTGCACTTGCCATGTTTGTGGGAGCGGTTTGGTTTATGATTGCTACAAGGTTTATGGGAGACGTAGGTAAAAAACCGTTTAAAATGGAAAAGACGGAAGAAGAGCTAGAAGAAGAAGCAAAACAAAAGGCATTAGATAAAGAATTAAAGAAAATGCCAATGACTACAATTGAGAAAAAACGTATTGGAGCAATTGTATTGGTGTCGGCATTTTCAATCGTTTTCTGGATATTCTGGTATTTAGCATATCTTCCAGTATATTATCACTGGGCAGAAAATATGAATTGGGTAGTAGCGGGATACGAAGTTCCGGCTACATGGTTTGATGCGGCGAATTCAATATTCTGTGTAATACTTGGGCCGATTACGGCAAAACTGTGGACAGTTTTAGCTGCAAGGCCACAAGGGGATATGAGCTTATTTAGAAAAACTGGATTAGGAATAGGGATACTTGGGCTTGGGTACGTATTCTTTGCAGTGATTGAAATAACTCGAGGAAATGGAAAACCAAGCGTTTTATTACTAATAATATTCGCATTCTTATTAACACTAGGAGAAATGTTCTTCTCACCACTTGGACATTCATTCATTAGTAAGTATTCGCCTAGCCGTTATTTAGGAGTCATGATATCTGTATGGGGAATCGCCACATTTATCGCTGGAAAAAGCTATGGCAATGTTTATGAGTTTGCTTTCGGAGGCAATTTTAAATTTTCATCAGCCTGCATTGTAATTGCTATAGTGGCATTTGTTTCAGCTCTAATACTGTTTGCTTTAGATAAAAGATTATCTGGATTAGTAGAGAAGGAACAATAAGTAGAAAAACAATTATAAAAAGAGGTCCTGGGTACGTGCTTATGAAGTAGATATCCAGGATCTTTAATAAATATAGGCTCTGCCATTTTAGTTTTATGAAAGACAAAGAGTAGTCAAATGATTGCTCTTTTTTAATGCTTTTAAATGGTCGTTTGTGTGAAAATTGGTAAACGTCAAATCATCCGCCTAGTAGTTTTCTGAGTTTTGTGGCATACTTGAAAAAATTCCAAAAACTAACAGTTTTTTCGAGGAGGATTGCGATGGATAAAATTACACATGAAATGCGCCTTATGCACTGGAAAACGATTGTTGAACAGTGTCAAGGTCGCCCGAGAAATCAATCAGCAAAGCAATGGCTTGCAGACCGGGAAATACCTGAGAAGTCTTATTATTACTGGCAACGAAAAGTCCGACAAGAAGTATATGAAAAATTGAATTCACCAACAGCAATACCAGCGGTACAACCCGATGCCAACATTTCCTTTTCAGAGATTCCGTTATCGTTTAGGCAGGAGTCATCTACTTCTTTTCAACCGGCAGCGATTGTGAAGACACAAAAGATAACAGTTGCATTATCTGATTCGATATCAGAGCGACTTCTTAATCAACTTCTACAGGCGGTGCATCATGCTTGAAGATGTAGCCGGTATTCGCCGTGTCGTAATCGCATGTGGTTTTGTTGATTTACGAAAAGGAATCAACGGATTGCTCAGATTGTTGGCGCCCGATATGACCTGAATCCATTCGAAAAGGGCACCTTGTTTTTGTTCTGTGGCAGAAGGTCAGATCGCATGAAGGGGCTACTTTGGATGGGGAATGGTTTTTTGTTACTCTATAAAAGATTCGAAGACGGCTCTCTTTCATGGCCACGTACACAAGAGGAAGCGGTTGAATTAACAGAAGAACAATTCCACCATCTAATGCTTGGGCTAAATCCAGTTAATCCAAAGATTAAGGAAGTCAATCCTTCTAAAATAGCATAAAGTTTTATGCAAAACAGAGAAATTTTCAGGCTCTTTTCCGAGAGAATAGAAACGAAGATTCGCACTGTAAAACGGATTATAGCAGTGCAAATCTCTTTGTTTCATACCACTAAAAAGGGACATTCTCGTACTTTGACACCTCTACATATGGAGCGTTTATTGCAGTCTGTTGAGGTCTTATCTATAGGCACAATGACGAATATTCAGTATCGTGAAATTCGCTGTTTTCTATGTTTTAGAGTATAATAAAAAACAGGAAAGGGGTGAACATTCATGGGTCAAAAGTACACAGCTGAAGAATTGAATCAGTTCAGTAAACAAGAGCTTGTATTTTTGGTTTCTTCTTTACAAGGGCAAATGGAAACGATGAATGAAAATCTCGAAAAGCTGATTGAGCAGGTGCGGATTGCAAATCAGCAAAGGTTTGGTCGCCATACGGAAAAGTTAGATACTATGGATGGACAGCTCTCCTTTTTAACGAGGCAGAGTATCTCTCGGAGGAAAATGCCGAAGAGCCGGACATTGAGGAAGTATTACAAAAAAAGCCACGTGCGAAGAAACAAAAGGGTAAGAGAGATTTAGATCTTCAGGATTTCCCTGAAGAACTGCAGGAACATGATGTGCCCATGGAAAAGCTGGATGCACTATTCGGCGAAGGCTGTTGGAGAAAAATGACAGTCGAGGAATACAAGCGACTACGTTATGAACCGGCATCATGGACGGTGGAACGACATCGAGTACATGTTTATGTTGGAACCGGCGGAGAACATCAGGATGAATTTCTGCGTGGAACACGTCCGAAAGACCTTCTTCGAAACAGTATTTTAACACCATCACTTGGCGCAGCAATCATGAATGCAAAGTATGTGAATTCCATACCGGTTGCTCGCATTGAAGCGGAGTTTGAACGAAATGATGTCCATCTATCCCGTCAGACTATGTCGGATTGGATTATTAAATGTTCAGAGCGTTACTTTGAACCGTTGTACCAGAGACTACGTGAAAAACTTTTAGAATTCCCTGTAGCCCAGGCAGATGAAACACCGGTAGATGTCATTCGTGATGATCGCAGTGCCGGAACTCCAAGCTACATGTGGGTATTTCGGAGTGGAGAATTCTACAAAGAGACTCCGATTGCCCTGTATAAGTATCAAAAGACTCGTAACAGCGAGCATCCCAAAGAATTCTTCAAGAATTACAAAGGCGTCGTGGTTACAGATGGATTGAGCCAATACCATAAACTCGACAGGGAGCTTGAAGGATTTACAAATGCGAATTGCATGGCTCACGCAAGGCGAGATTATGCAGATGCTGTAAAAGCATTGGGAAAGAGCAATCCGGATGTAGTAAAACGCTCCATTGCTTATCAGGCACTGGCTCGAATCAGTAGCATCTATAAACTGGAGGGAACGCTATCGGACATACCGGCAGAAGAACGGCTGGTAGAAAGACAAGCCACAATCAAACCATTGGTTGAGGAGTATTTCACATGGATAAAAGAGAGATTGTCCGATACGAGCTGTTTACCGAAAGGGAAAACAGCTGCTGGACTTAACTATAGTGTCAATCAGGAAAAGTACCTAAAGGTGTTTTTAGAAAATGGAGACGTACCAATTGATAATTCAGCATCTAAACGAAGCCTTCGAACTTTTTGTGTCGGAAAAAAGAATTGGATTTTTTGTAATTCGATTAAAGGTGCACAAGCAAGTGCAATCGTGTATAGCATCACAGAAACCGCCAAGTTGAATAATCTAAATCCTTATTACTATCTTCAATATTTACTGGAAGAGATACCGAAGCTGATTGCGGAAGACAGAACTATCGATAATTTAAAACTGGATACGCTGCTTCCGTGGTCAAAAGACCTTCCGGAGCAATGCAAAAGTAAACGCCGCTGAGAGGTGGTGCAACTTAGGGATTTGCGAAAACAAGTAAATTTTGAGCGACACCTTCAAGCGGGTGCAAAGAAAAATCCTACATCTTAGGGACATTCCCTCGGATGTAGGATTTTTTGCATTATGCTACTGCGCCGTAGCGTGTGTACACATATTCGTAAATCTGTTGACGATACCCTGAGATAGCCATTTCATCATAGCACTCTGGCAAGTCTGCCCATAACGTGTCACGAATCAGGTTATCAATTTCTGCTTTTGTTTCTTGCTTATCAGTCCAATGGTCAAGTTCTGCGATCTTAGACTTAATATTTTGCAGCAACGTAGCAGCTACTTCTTTTAACTTCTTAATATCGTTTTTGCTCAAGTCATCTCGGAACAGCATATCATAAAGGGATAATTCTTCATCACTTGTAAAGCCTTCACGAGCATAGCGCTGTTCTTCTTGGTTCATCTGATTAGCCAAATCCATTAAATCCATAAAGGTCTTTTCAATATTAGCACGGTCTTGTTCACTATTATAATCTGTAATAATTTGCTGATACCTCTCATAATAATTGATACGGTCTGGATTAGAGAACAACATCATATCCAGCTTTTGCTGAATTACTTCCTCCAGGTCTTTCATCACAAGATTTTTCTTATGTACCTTAGCAAATTCTCTGCGAAGTAAATCAAAATCAATAGCACTAATATCAAATCTGCGCGGTTCTTCACGCACCATCATAGGCGTATGTTGTATTTCTACATAGTCACTTATGATTTTATTAATTTCAATCATAAGGTCAGTGGTATTCGTGTGCTTACGCTTCTTCTGCAATTCAGAGAATATCGCTACTATCGCTTCATATTCTTTTCTTGTAGCGCCGGTTACATCATCACGGTCTGTATATTTCATCAAACGAATTAGTTCTGATGCATATGTACTGAAGGTCTTTTTATCCTCTACAGTTCCGCAGACAACATTGGCAGCTTCTTGCAAATATGATAGTTTCATAAAGTCATAAGCATCAATCAATAGCTGCAGGTCGAAGTCATTATCTGCTAAGAATGATTTAGCCTTCGCTATAGTATCCATAATTCTTGCAATTAGCTCAGCCTTATCAATGGTAGGGTCTGTCTCGCCATTACCACCAACATTGGCTGTATAATCCGCTAGTGCCTTTCTCAAGGCTTTCACGATACCAATATAATCAACAATCAATCCATTGCTCTTACCTTCGCTTACACGGTTTGCACGTGCGATGGTCTGCATTAAGGTGTGTGCTTTTAAAGGCTTATCCAAATACAAACAAGACAAGCACTTTACATCGAAGCCTGTGAGCCACATCGCACAGACAAAGACAACACGAAGAGGATTCTTTGAATCTTTAAATTCTTTATCCAATTCACGCTTTTCCATCTTTGCACGATGATATTTGATATCCAAGTCCCATTTCTTAAAAGTTTGGATTTCATTTTGTTCTTGGCTGATAACCACAGCCATTTCTGTTTCTTCCATCCACTTAAGCTTACGCTCCAATTCAAGAGCTTCTTGCTGCGTAGCATTTTTTATATTTTCTTTTAGATTTTTTATTTCTTCTTTCCAGTATTCCTGTACATAGTTGTACATACGAACACAGGTAACTTTATTCAGACAGACAAACATTGCTTTACCGCTTGTCCATAAATCAGAGTAGTGCTGTACAAAATCGTGAGCTATAGATTTAAGTCTTGGTTCTGCAGTAAGCAAATGGATTTCCTTTGCAAATTCTGCTTCAAGTTTATCTTGTTGATCTACATCCAAATCTGCATTCTCGATAGCATCCAAAATCTTATCAGAGATTTCCGGATTACGCAGGTCGAGGATTTTCTCACCACGGTTTTCATAATAAAGTGGTACAGTCGCACCATCTTCAACAGCACGTTTGAAATCATAAACAGAAACATATCCACCAAAGGTACGGGCAGTAATGTTATCACTGGATAATAACGGTGTTCCAGTAAAACCAATACGAGCAGCGGTAGGCAATAACTTAACCATATTATCGGCAAAGATGCCATATTGGCTACGATGTGCTTCATCAGACATAATTATAATGTCATGATCAGGATAGATTGGTTCTTCGTTGGGTTTATTGAATTTTTGAATTAATGTAAAGATAAAGCTTGGGTTGCCGTGCAGTTTACGCACCAAGTCATCACCACTTGAGGCGATGAACTGAGACGCCTTGATATTCTTTCCAAGCAATCCACAATTTTCAAATGTATCACTAATCTGTGAGTTTAATTCTTCACGGTCCGTTAATATAACGAATGTCGGAGAACCTTCAAACTTTCTGCGTATCTTCTGTGCAAGGAATACCATTGAATAACTCTTACCAGAGCCTTGCGTATGCCAGAACACACCAAGTTTTCCGTCATTCAACTTTCTATCCGCATAGGCTTTCATTGCTTCGTTTACACCAAGGTACTGATGGTTACGAGCAAGTATCTTCGCTGTGTGACCATTAGAGTGGTCAAAGAGAATAAAGTTCTCAAACAAATCCAGGAAATTCTCTTTTTTGCAGATACCACGGAGCATAGTTTCAAGAGCTACACTTCCTTGGTCTTCCTCTACGAGACGCTTCCACTCATGAAAGAACTCATACTTACCGCCCAGCGTGCCAACCTTTGCCTCTGTCCCGTTAGAAAGCATTAGGAATGCATTGTAATAGAACAAATGTGGAATGGTATCTTGATAGTCGGTATAATTATCATCATAGGCATTCTGCACATCCACCGTATTTTTCTTTAGCTCTACAAAGAGCAAAGGAATACCATTTACAAAGCCCACAATATCAGTACGGCGTCTATAGAGATCTCCATGTATCTTTAATTCCTTAATTGCAAGAAAATGGTTGTAGTCCGGATTATGAAAGTCGATAACGGTTGCTTTCTTAGTTTCATTCTGACCGTTCGGCTTTTTTACAGTCACAGGGATACCATCACGGATAAGAAAATACTTCTCCTCATTCACCTGTAGTAAAGAGGACGTAGAAAGTCTGTTCTCAAGAACTTTCTGTGCCTCTAATATCTGAGTGTCGTTTATCCACGGATTCAATTTCTTTAGTGCCGCTTGAAAGTAACGAACAAGTAATATTTCATGATAGCTGGTTCTTCCGAATGAGCCGTTTGCACCTAACACTTCCGTGTTATAGGCAAATTCAACTTCCCAGCCTAATTCATCATGGAGTAGATTTCCTGCACTTTCCTGCACAAGTATATTTTCAGAATAATCATAACTCATTTATCAGCACCTCCTTTAATAACAATCCATCATAGCATCTTCTTGAATCTCAATATCTAATTCTGGCATATCATAAATAAACTCCAGCATTTTAAACACATAGATAATTTGTTCTTCAAGCAATTCTAAATCTATGACTTCATTATCAAATGTTTGGATGTAAAAATGTCCCTGCTTATTTTTTGCAAGAGGGTATCTCGCAAAGGTCATATCATCGGTTTTCTCGTATATGTTATCTATAAACTTTTCAACTACTTTAATTCCTAGAAACATTTGCTCAGTAGTATCACATTTATTCTTTGTTTTATATTCGATAATCAATTTTCTTGCAACACTGCACAGACCTTTTAAATCATGTCCACCTTCCGTAATTCCACGATGTATATTTAGAATAACGGATAGAACCGCATTTATAGCCTTCAGATAGGTCTCAATCCCGTGAACTGTATTAAACATAATCGGGAAAATCCATGAATCTGCTTTTTTGTCCGAATTATCTTCTAGGCATTGATGGATTAAGTTAAATGCCGTTGAGAAAAATGCTTCACCTACGACTACAAATTGTGAACGTGAGTTGTGTCCAAATCCCATGCGCCAATTTAGATATGCAGTTTTCTCAATATCTGAATTATATTGAAAAATAGAATCCAATTGTTTTCCGTATTGAAGAATCTTGGAAGTGTCATAATCTATAAAATTCGTTAACTCTATCATTAAGTCACACCTCCAATTCGCCACTCATGAGTTTAGGTAATAAGCGATCGCGGGCTTGTTGTGCAAACAGCATTCGTTTCTCCAATGTATCTATCTGATTAAAAATAGGTAACATATTGTCATTAAAATCTTTTCTGACTTCTACGCTTGGACAAAGAATAGTTTTATCCTTCAATAATGGAACTGTGATTTGTTGTTGTGCCGCTCCAGTAGCTCTAAAGTTTTGATTTGAGAGATTAAGATAAAGATATAGCACATCCATCACGTCATCTTTAGGTGTAACTGAAATCAATCTCACAATTGGAACAAATGGAGTTCTGTGTAAGAACACAAATCCAACGGTACCTCTTGCAGAAATTGTGACACTTTCTTTTTCAACAACTGCTTTATTAGTGTACCCATAAAGTCCTTTATTAGAAATTCCATTTGAAAAAATGGGGACTTGGCACTCGTCAGTTTTATTTTCAGAACATACCTTTGGCTTATCACCACCAGCTTTAAGTACTGAAACACTGCTTAAGGACGCTGTTTCCCACCCCTCCGGCACACCATCAATAATCTCTGTATCCTCATATCCAGGGAAGTGCAAATCCACAAACCATTCTTTATATAATCTCTGTGCTGCTTCTTCAAGAAGCTTGATTTGCTTTTGGTTATTTTCGATGAGATCGTCGTATGCAGAAAGGATGTTTGCAATCCTATTCTGAGTATCTAAACTAGGACAAGGAAATTGTAAATTCTTTATATGTGATGGGCTTATATTAGCTTGATTTGCCGCACCTCCAGCTTTTGCAGCCAGTTCAATCTTCACTGCATCTTGCGATAGATAATAATACACATAATCTATATCTGCTTCTGCATTTTTCTTTATTGCAACTTTACCTACTCGTTGATTTAGTAATGTTTTTTCAAGGTATTTAACTCTAGCAACTCTTCCGACAACAGAAGCCCATTGATTTATATGAGAACCAGTCATTGCGATTAGTACATCATCATATGATAAGATAAATCTGTTCTGTTTTTCAGCCACCTCTTTTGATACATATGTTAAATCGTCAAGCGAAACCGTGGGTGGTGAAATGTTTTTGATTTTAATTATTGGAACACCATTCACTGCAAAATCTTTGGTTTTAAATGCAAATCCCGAGAGTATATCGATATAATCTCCTAGTATTTTCATTTCATTACTCATAGTCCCATCTCCTTCATATTTTGTGAGATGGCATCCATCAAGTCATTGGATTCTGCTTGTAATGAAAGTAGTTCACGATGGATTTCTGTCATTCGTTCTTCAAAGTTTACGCCATCATCTTCTACAGGTGCAACACCAACATAAGCACCCGGAGTTAATGACCAGCCTTTTTCTTCGATATCTGCAAGGCTTGCAACTTTACACAAACCAAGAACATCTTTATATTCTCCATCATCAAATTTTTCATACAGCCATACCGCTTCTTTTGCAGTGGTTAATTCATCTGTCTTGGCTGCAATTATTTCATCATATTCTGCTTGAATACGTTTTTTGTCTCCACGTCCTGCAGCTTCGAGTTCAGCCTTTGCTCGTTTCTGTAATTCTTTCAGTTCAGACTTGAGCTGTGTATGTGCTTCTTCAAAGGAAGTATCGTGTCCTAAGACACTGTGATATTCATTAAGTAATGCAGTGTATTTTTCTGTTTCCCCACGATATAACCATACAATAGCATTCAGATTTTTCATCTGCCATTCAGACCATTCGTTAAGGGTACGGTCTACTACTGTATAATAATTTCTGGCATCGATAAAGAGAACCTTATCTTTGATTTCTTCGCTTTTCCCTTTATCGAAGAACCATAGCGAACAAGGAAGACTCTTTGTATAGAAAAAGTTATTCCCAACACTTATCATTGCATCCACATGACCTGTTTTAACAAGGCTTTCACGAATGTCCTTATCTTTACCTTGACTGTCTGTAGCAGATGATGCCATAACAAAGCCAGCACGACCATGTTCATTCAGATAGCTGTAAAAATAGGAAATCCATAGATAGTTTCCATTTCCAACTTCTTTCTTGGCATTGACTCCTGGCATACCAAAAGGAAGTCTACCGGCAGCCTGTGTGGACTCTGATTTTACTTTATCTACATTAAAAGGCGGGTTCGCCATAACATAATCACAGTAACCATCCAAATTATGTGCGTCATGGTAGAAAGTATTTGCTTCATCACCAGATTTAATCACTCCGGTAAGCCCGTGAACAGCCATGTTCATCAAACAAAGCTGTGCATTATATTCTACCTTTTCCTGTCCATAAAATGTCATGGCACTATTTGCATTCATGCCTGACTGGTTAACAAAATCGCCAGACTGAATAAACATACCTCCAGAACCGCAAGCTGGATCTAATAGAACTCCACTCTTTGGCTCGATAATATTTACAATCATTTTTACAAGAGATTTTGGTGTAAAGAAAACACCATCATCAGATGCGATATTCTTAGCAAATTTATTTAGGAAGTACTCGTAAATACGACCTACGATATCTCCACCAACTTCATCAATGGCACTGTTGTTAAAGATACGAAGAAGCTCAGACAATATTTCATCTGTAAAATCTGTATAACTATTAGGCAGAACACCTGTGAGCTGTTCGCTCTGGTCTTCAATCAGCTGCATAGCATTATTTACAACTTCACCAAGGCTTGTCATTTCATGTCCATCTTTATTCTTAAGACCAGCTGCTTTGATGTCTTCCGGTAAATTTAACAGATAATCATATTGTGCCTCTTTCGGAAGGAATAAAGCACTCTTTGCTGCAAAGTCACTTGCTTCCACAGGTATCACTCTACCACCACGAGAAGGTCTATTCTTAAGAATCTCTTCTTCAACCTTTTTATATCTGCTGAAGGCATATCTCAAAAAGATAAGTCCTAACACCGGCATACAATACTGGTTGGATGTAAGCTTAGATCCTGCTCTTAACAAATCAGCAGATTCCCACAGTTCTGCTTCTAGTTTTCTAATATTTATCACGATTATTTTCCTCCGTCTTATAGTTTAGCCATGCCTCATGAGCAGTAGAAAAATCAATATCATGCTGGAGGCAGAAATCTTTAATTTTTTTCATTGCATTTAGATTAGGCTTTACTTTTCCGCCTTCCCATCTATTTACAGTTGAAAAAGCCACACCGATTTCTTTTGCAAAATCCTCTTGTGTCATAAGTAAGCATTGCCTTATTTTCTTTATTTCCCCCGGAAAATTCATTGTTTATCTCCTTTGCAAATGCATTTCAGCAATATAGCATTATTATAGCGGGAATTCATGGATTTTTCTACCTAAGCAGTCGATAATGGCTGCTTATTTTTTACTTTATAGGAAAGTCCGTGGACTTTCCTATAAAGTGAAAATGGCACCTTCATATTTGAGAGCACCAAAATCAGATGATAAGTATTTAGAAGATGTAAAAGCCCTCTTCACCAACCTCATCACCAAAAACATCTTCATTTAAGAAGTAGTCCATATCAAGAAGGTCATTATCGCTCATGCTTTTAATGAGATCAGGTGTCATACCTTCGGGTGGATTTTTAGTATATTTATCACGTAGCTTCTTTACAAGTTCTTTTTCGTTGCTCATTTGAATCGCCTCCAATCATTCGCTTATGAATGAAGTTTAGCATAAATAAAGAGGCGGGAAAAGAACATCATGTATGAACAAGTTTTGTAGTCATAACCTTTTCATAATAGTCTTGTAAAGAGAAGCGCTTGTGATTATAGTACAGTTCGACAAAAATCATTGTTTTGCCGCAATTAGGACATTTTAAGGGATCGTAACCGAAAGTAGAGAGAATGGATTCGCGCCACTTATTAAAAGCAAGTAGGAAGAAATGCTTCTCGGTTGGAATGGCACGGAATAGCTTTTTATCCTTTTCTCTATGTCTCGCATAGATACCATAGTAACGTATCATCTTGTATTGTTTTTCAGGGATGTGTCTTATAAGTCGAGAAATGAAGTCGGTTGCAGGAACAGTTTCGTGAACAAGTTTTTCGTTTTCGTGTCGATTGTAATGGAAGGTTACATTATCACCGTCGTAATCGTCGATACGAGAAGTGGCTATAGCGGGCCGTCCAAGATATCGACCGATATATTTAATGACAATATCTGGATTACATTTATTAGACTCAGCATAAACATAAAAGCCGTCTTTGTGTATCAAGTAATTCTTATTGATTTCGGATTTGAATGAAGGTCCAATGTGAGAAAGCATTGCCTTAAGTAAAGCGGTGCGAAAGGATTTTCGCAAAAATTCATAGCTAAAATAATGGACTTTACGCCAGGGAATATTGTTGCCGGTGCCCCCTTCTGAAAGAAGGCAGTGAATATGTGGATTCCACTTTAAATCTCTACCAAATGTATGAAGAACACAAATAAAACCGGGTGTAAATTCTTCTGTTTTATTAAGCTTGCGAAACAACCGAAGAATAACACTTTTAACGGCAAAAAAGAGACAATCAAGAAGCGTGCGATCATCAAGAAAATAATGCCGAAGTTCTTCAGCAATGGTGAATACGAGATGCCGATGGCTGCACTTAATAAGTTTGAAAGACATAGACGTGGTGCGATCAATGGAGTACATATTCCCACAAGAAGGACAGAATCGACTTTTACAGCGAAAAGGGACAAATTTCCATTCGCCACAGTCGCAATGATACATAGCCCCGCCAAAGGAAGGGTCACCACAATTAAGCATCTTCTCGATATTTTCTAGTTCAACCGGACGAGGATGCATAGAGTATTTTATGATTTCGAAATAGTCATTGAAAATACGCTGTAATATATTCATATGACTATTATGAGATAAATTGAAGCAAAAGAAATCCCGGTGCAATGTTTGGCTTGTTTTTTGTAATTGCGTTACTTATTTTATCGTTATTATCACCTTATATATGTAGATACGGTTACCAAGAAATCGTGATGAAAGATCGCTTTTCGCTTCCAAGCTGGAATCATTTATTAGGCTGTGATGAAGTAGGTCGGGATATTCTTTCACGCATTTTATTTGGGGCAAAATACACCTTGAGTATCGGAATATTATCTGTAGCACTTAGTTGTGTTGCAGGGGTGATATTAGGCTCTATTTCGGGTTATTTTGGCGGAGTTGTAGATACACTAATCATGCGTTTTTTAGACGTATTTCAAGCTTTTCCCAACATACTATTAGCAATTGCGATATCAGCAGTATTAGGAACCGGATTTGATAAAGTTATATATGCAATTGGTATTAGCGGAATTCCTAATTTTGCACGAATGATGCGTGCGAATATATTAACGGTGCGTAATGCTGAATTTGTTGAAGCGGCTACGTCAATTAATTGTTCGACATTTAGGATTATTCGTAATCATGTTATTCCGAATGCGATTTCACCATTGATTGTTCAAGTCGCTATGGGTATTGCAAGTTCGGCCTTAGCAGCATCTGGGTTGAGTTTTTTAGGATTTGGTGTACAAGCACCAACGCCGGAGTGGGGTGCGATGTTGGCTTCAGCTCGTGGTTATATGCGCGATTATCCCCACATGGTTATCATTCCGGGGCTATTTATTATGTTGACAGTTTTAAGCTTTAATTTAGTAGGGGATTCTATACGTGACGCATTAGATCCAAAGCTCAGGGATTAGGAGGAAATGGAAATGGTAAAGAAGGAAAGTAAACATAATTTTTTCTCAGTTCGTGACTTACGTGTAGAGTATGCCTCAGGGCAAGAAGTGATTCACGCGGTTAATGGTGTGTCATTTGAACTAGAGTCTGGAACAACGATAGGGCTAGTTGGTGAAACAGGCGCAGGCAAAACGTCTATAGCTCGTGCGATTATGAGAATTTTACCTGACTACGCAACGAAAAGTGTTAGCGGAAAAGTTGACTTTAAAGCGGAAGAGTTATTAGAGTTACCAGAGAGTGAAATGCGACTTTTGCGTGGAAAAAGCATTTCGATGATATTTCAGGATCCAATGACAGCGTTAAATCCAGTGAAAAAGGTAGTAGATCAAATAGCTGAAGGAGTTAGGTTACATCAGAATACAAGTAAGCGGGAGTCGATAGAGATAGCGATTAAAATGTTGGAAATGGTGGGAATTTCTGAGGACCGTGCATATGAGTATCCTCATCAGTTCTCAGGTGGAATGAAGCAAAGAGTGGTAATTGCGATAGCTCTAGCCTGTAATCCCGAAATACTCATAGCAGACGAACCAACGACAGCTCTAGATGTAACTATTCAAGCTCAGGTTTTGGAGCTGATGAAAGAATTAAAAGAGAAACTGGGAACGGCTATGATTCTTATTACCCATGATTTAGGAGTGGTGGCCGAGGTGTGTGATACGGTTGCGGTTGTGTACGCAGGCGAACTAGTGGAATATGGGACAAAGGAAAGAGTTTTTGATAAACCTTCTCATCCGTATACGCAAGGACTTTTTAATGCATTGCCAGACTTATCAAAGAATGTAAAAAGACTTACACCGATTGAAGGCTTGCCGCCCGATCCAAGTAATTTGCCTAAAGGGTGTGCGTTTGCATCTAGATGTCCATTTGTAACTGAAGAGTGCAAAAAGGACAAAATCGATATGATAAAAATAAGTGAGAACCATCAGGTTCGCTGTATTAGGTGTGAGGAGGAATAGAATGCCACTTTTAGAAATCGAACATTTAAAAAAATATTTTTCGACGCCGCGAGGCTTGGTTCATGCAGTTGATGATGTTTCCTTTTCCATTAATAAAGGTGAAACCATGGGCTTAGTGGGAGAGTCAGGATGTGGAAAATCGACTTTAGGCCGCACGATAATACACTTGCAAGAAAGTACAGGCGGGATTATTAAGTTTGAAGATAAAGACGTAACAAATTTAGGAAAAGAAGGACTGAGAAAGCTTCGTGAAGATATGCAAATAATCTTTCAAGATCCGTACTCTTCCTTGAATCCTCGACTTACAATTCATGATACTATCGTGGAACCCTTAATGCTATCTAAGCGATTTGATTCAAAGGGACTTGAGGCAGAAGCAAATAGACTTATGGATTTAGTCGGGATTGAACAACGCTTTAGAATGTCATACCCCCATGAGTTAGATGGAGGGCGAAGACAAAGAGCAGGTATTGCTAGAGCAATTGCATTAAACCCTAAATTTATTGTTTGTGATGAGCCGGTTTCGGCCTTGGATGTGTCTATACAAGCGCAAATATTAAACCTATTAATGGATTTACAAGAGGAATATGGGTTGACATACTTGTTTGTAACTCATGATCTATCGGTTGTACGCCATATTTCAACAAATATTTGTGTAATGTATCTTGGACAGATGGTTGAGACCTGTCCAACAAAGGAATTATTTGATAATCCTTTACACCCATATACAAAGGCTTTGTTGTCGGCTATCCCGACAGTTGATATACGCCATAAGCAGGAAAGAATTATTCTAAAAGGAGAAATCAATTCTCCCATCAATCCCAAACCCGGGTGTAGGTTTGCACTTAGATGTCCGTATGCGGAAGCGCAATGTAATGAACCAGTGGTGTTGCGTGAGATTAGTGAAGGACATTTTTGTTCTTGCTGTAGAATTAATGAAATATAATTATCTTTGATAACGTTATCAAATCTAGATAAAATGTTATCTAAACTGAAAAATCATGAAAATTTGCAAAAAAGTGCGTTGCGTGAAGGGTAGTTTATTTATGCGCTGTAATCGTTAGTTAAAAGTAGTTATAATTATGGGATACTGAATGACTAAAACATGATTTTGAGACGCAGCCTTAGAAAGTATATATTTCTAATATAGGTTATGAGAGGGGTAGTGTTTTTCGGAAAACGTAGGCAAGACGTGCACGCAACTACTGCAAAAAACCTTATTTCAACTATAATTTTTGTCGATATTACATATAGGGAGTCCCATATGAATGGAACCTTGACAATTATATAAATCATTCATCAAGTACGTTCCTGTAATTATTGCTTTAAGCATAAGCCATTTAGCGCTACGCCATGACAGAGTTTGTGTTTTGACGTATTAGCATGACAGACGGTAGAACTTTTGAGCGATACATAGTTTGCTATTAATCCGAATGACTTTCGGGCGGCGATGACAGATTACGGGTATAATGATACTTCCGTTCAGGTAAGGTAGGGCAGTGCATAACTTAACTTACCCAGACGGCTTCCGGAGGTCCCGGGAGAGACGTTAGTCTATGAGGCGGGTTCGTCGTCTGTCGCTTGATGAATCCAGTTTGCTAGGGGCGAGGCAAATAAGCAAAGAGTTTGATATACACGATAAAAGTAAAACGTAATGCATGAATAGTCATATTTGATTTAGGAGAAGAAAGAGATCATTGAAAACTGATGGTCTCTTTTTTGTGAAAACATTTAGGGGGGAGAAATGAAAAAGAACATCGGAGTACGAATTAAGCATTATCGAATGACTAAAAAAGTATCACAAGAGCAATTAGCAGAATTAACGGATTTATCAGTTTCATTTATTTCCAAAGTAGAAACGAATCGTGTATCAATAGGCTTAAATGCAATCATCAAAATTGCGAATGCATTAGAAGTCCCTATAGGGGATTTGCTTGAGCAAAAAAGTGTTGAAGAGAGTGAACATAATATTTCAAAAATCGCAGCAACTCAAGAAGTCTTAAATAAAATTGTTAAAAAGCTTTCTAGGTGTGAGAAAACGATGCTACATATTATTGAAGATGTCATTGAGGCGATGATTACATCCATTAATAATCACAGAGACGAACAATGGTAAATTGAAATTTTTGTTACCAAAAGTGGATTTCTTTCAGTATATGTGAAAGAAATAGGTGAAATCTTTCAGTTCTTCTCCATGTTCATATTATCAATATCTCGATAAAATGAATATAAGAACTGAATAGACAAGCGTCAAATACATTCCTACTGCTTTTGCGATGAGCATAAGCCATAAGAGTTGGTTGCGCCATGACCACGAGAATTGTATCACAGAGAAACGTGAAAGCGATAAAACAACAACTCTTAGTACTAGGTGGCTCCTAGATACCGGCGATGACAGGTGGTAGGGATAATGATACTTCCGTTTCGTCATAGCCCGTGCGTTAAAAGCGTCCCCGGTAATGAAAGCGGCTGCCGGAGATCCCGGCAGGATGAAGAAATAGATTTCTTCTCATGGTGCAAAGCTAGCCCTTTGCCGTTTGATGGCTTCCCGACTACTGGGGTGTTGAGAACAAATAAGTATTGAAAATATAAAGTCAAGTGTGCAAAGGAATAATCCAGTACCTTTGCACATTTGACAGTTAGAAATAACCTTTTGCTATCTTTTAAATGTTTTTAGAAGATATTAAAGGGTTGTTTTTTTTCAGAGAAGGGAGGGGCTTTAAAATGATGAATATGAAGGTGAGGGATAATGAAAAAAACGTTCCCCTTTGGGAGAAGTTCAATTTAACGATAACCGAAGCAGCAGAGTATTTTAATATTGGAGAAAAGAAGCTAAGGAAGCTTACAGATGATAATTTAGATTGTGGATTTGCGATTTATAACGGAACAAAAGTATTGATTAATCGTAAAAAATTCGAAGAGTTTCTCAATCAAATATCCAGTATTTAAGTGGGTTACATGTTTGGACGGGAGCTGAGAATGTGATATAGTATTTATATCGCACTAAGGCTTTCTTGAAACAGAAGGGAGCGATAGAAATGAGTGAAAAGAGACGAGATAATAAAAATCGAATTTTACGAAATGGAGAAAGCCAAAGGAATGATGGAAGGTATGTATATGTATACGTAGATGGTAATGGAAACCAGAAGTTCTTGTATAGTTGGAAGCTTGAGCCAAATGATACACTGCCTAGTGGGAAGCGAGATTGTGTGTGCTTAAGAGATAAAATAAAACTTTTAAAAAAGGATCAAGCAGACGGTATTATTGCAAATGCAGGAAAAATGACTGTTTTGCAGTTGGTCGAGAAATACATAAGTCAAAAAACTGGCGTTAGACATAACACGGAAGCTAATTATCGATTTGTCATCAACATTATCAAGAAGGAAGAATTTGGAAGTAGACGAATTGATAGTATCAAGCTTTCAGATGCCAAAGCTTGGCTGATCAAATTGCAGGCTGACGGAAGAGGATATAGTACAATCCATACGGTAAGAGGTGTGGTCAGACCGGCTTTTCAACTTGCTACAGATGATGATCTTATTCGCAAGAATCCTTTTGAGTTTCAATTAGCCACGGTTGTGGTAAATGATAGTGTGACAAGGGAAGCGATAACAAGAGATCAAGAACGAAAGCTTCTGAAATTTATAAAAAATGATAAGCATTTTTCTAGATATTATGATGGTATATATGTCCTATTTAAGACAGGTGTACGTATTTCTGAATTTTGTGGCTTGATTGCTGAAGATATAGACTTTGAAAATCAAAAACTTCGTATTAACCGTCAGTTACAGCGAACGCGGAATATGCAATACATAATTGAATCCCCGAAGACAGCTAACGGTGAAAGATATGTTCCCATGGATAAAAAATTGATGAAATGCTTTAAGAGAATCTTGAAGAATCGGAAGTCGGTAAAGGTAGAACCGGTGATAGACGGAATTCATGGCTTCCTGTTTTTGGATAAAAATGGCATGCCGATGGTTGCCTTGCATTGGGAAAAGTATTTCGAACATATATATCATAAATATAATAAGACCTATAAGGAAGAGATGCCCAAAGTTACACCTCATGTGTGCCGGCACACGTTTTGCTCTAATAAAGCGAAAAGTGGTATGAATCCGAAGACGTTACAGTATATAATGGGACATGGAGATATCGGGGTTACCCTTAATACGTATACGCATGTAGACTTTGAAGATGCTAAGAAAGAAATGAAACGGTTGAAAGAGGCTTAAAATTGCGATTAGTAAATTGACAAAAAGAGGGTTGTTTTACTAATTATTTTACTAATTTTGCAGGCAAAGATATGCCAATTTAAGCAAAGATATGCCACCAAAACCAGAAAAACAAGGATAAAGGCAAGCGTCAACAAACCGCGTAAATACGGGGAAAGTCAGTAAAATCAAGGAGAATAGGAAAGATGAAAAAAATATTATTTATCTGCCACGGCAACATATGTCGCTCACCAATGGCAGAATTTGTTCTAAAAGACATGGTAAAAAAAGAAGGAAAAGAAGCGGAGTTTTTTATAGCATCAGCAGCAACCAGCCGAGAGGAAATAGGAAATCCACCTCATCCTGGTACCAGAAGAATCTTAAGCCAGCATGGAATTGATACAAAAGGAAAACAAGCAACGCAGCTAACCAGAGCAGACTACGATAAATATGATTTGCTGATAGGAATGGATCATTACAATATTCGAAACATGGAACGTATAACAGGTGGTGACCCTGAGGGAAAAATCCATTTACTCCTATCCTTTGCCGGAGAAGATAAAGATATTGCAGACCCTTGGTATACGAACAAATTCGATGCCACCTACCGAGATGTCGTAAAGGGATGTAAAAGCTTGTTGGAAAAAATATAGAAAAGAATCGTATGAGCAATCTGGAAATCAGGTTGCTCATAATTAGTTTTAATAAGAAGAAACTCTCAATTTACTACATGATTAAGTTGAAAAGCGTTGAATTTTCTAATAACTTAAGGTGGACTTTTAAATCGAAACATATTATAATTTTCTTAACATGACGCAAAAGAGAGGTGGTGAGGTTATGGTGGTGGATACAATTCAAAAAATCAAGGAAACTGAGGAAAAGGCTCAAAAGATTATTGAAGAGGCCGATGTAAAATGCAAAGAAATCCTTGAAAACGCCACAAATGAAATCGCAAGAATTCAGCAAGATTCAAAGGAAAAAGGAAGTAAAAAAGCGGAATCAGATTTAAAAACCGCGCAGGAAAAGGGAGAGGAAAAACGAAAACTTGCCCTTGAAGAAATTAACAAGGAGGTTCTTTCGGTAAAAGAAAGTGCAAAAGCAAAAGAAGAAGAAGCAATTGCATTGATTATGAAAGAGTTAGCCTAAGTTAAGAAAGAATTAGGAGGAAATTGCCTATGGCTAAATTGCAGATGCAACGAGTGAGTATCTGCGCTTTGAAACGAGATCGAAAAGCTGTATTAGAAAAAATGCAAAAACTTGGGGTAATGGAAGTTTCTTCCATTGAAGATGAAGAATTGGAGCGGTTAGATACGCAGACCGCGAGACAAAGCTTCGATAAGAAAACAAATGGCATTGAATCAGCTTTGACGATTTTGCAGACTTATGCACCAGCGAAAACTTCGATGTTTGATGGTCTAAAGGGGAAAGACCTGATAGAAAGTGATGAATTTAATCCTGTAATCGAAGACAGAGAAGAATACTTAAGTGCTTCTAAAAAGCTGATTTCACTTGAAAAAGAAATCAGTGAAAAGAAAGCAAACATAAGTAAGACGGAGAATCAGGTTGAGGCAATCCAGCCTTGGCTGAAATTAGATATACCAATGGATTATAAGGGAACACAGCATACAAGAACTCTTATTGGAACTATGGCTCCACTGACAACGCTGGAAATGGTTTATACCTTTATCAAAGAGTATGATGACTCACTTGATGCGGTAGAGGTAGAAATTATTAATCAAGATAAGGATGCAACCTATCTGTGTGTAGTTTGCTTAAGGGAAGAGGCAGATAAGGTGGAAGAAGCCTTGCGGCTAAATGGATTCGCCAGACCTGCAAACCCTATTTCACAGATACCCCTGGCTTATGAGGAGGAATTAAAAGCAGATATTCGTTCATATGAAAAAGAGATTGAAGACAGAATAAGTCAGGTGAAAGAATTTGAATCAAAAAGAAAAGGTTTAAAATTCGTATCGGATTATTACCGCATGAGAAAAGAGAAGTACGAAGTACTTGGAACTCTGCCACAGTCAGAGAGAACATTCTTTATCAGCGGATATATACCAAAAAGAGAAGTGCCTAAAATACAGAAGGCAATCGGAGATGTCTATACGTGTATTATAGACATTGATGAACTGGGAGAAGAAGAGGAAGCGCCAGTCCTGTTAGATAACTCTACATTCCCATCAAGCGTGGAAGGAGTAGTATCTTCTTACGGTTTACCTGGAAAAGATGACGTAGACCCATCGATGGTAACATCGATTTTTTATGTGATTTTCTTCGGATTAATGCTTTCAGATGCAGCCTATGGATTGGTTGTATTTCTGGCATGTTTTATCGTTCTAAAAAAATTCCCCAGAATGGGAATAGAAATGAGAAAGTCTATACGGCTTTTCATGTACTGCGGTGTTTCTACAACTGTGTGGGGTGTACTGTTTGGCGGATACTTTGGAGATTTAATCTCTGTAGTAAGTAAGGTGTTTTTCAATAAAGAAATCATCATAAAGCCATTATGGTTCGCACCTTTGGACAATCCTATGAAACTATTGATTTTCTCCATGCTATTTGGAGTAATTCACTTATTCGTTGGTTTAGGGGTGAAAGGATATCTCTGCATCAAGAATAAAGATATAGTAGGCTTCGTAAGCGATGTTGTCTTTTGGTACATGATGTTAATAGGACTGATCTTAATGCTATTGCCAAGTCAAATATTTGTTTCCATGTCACAGATGAATATTGTTTTTCCACCAGCGATTAATACGTTGGCGAAAGGGCTCGCAATTGCGGGGGCACTTGGGATTTTTCTCATGTCCGGAAGAAGCAGCAAAAACTTTGGGCTTCGTTTAGCACTTGGTGCTTATGATTTATACAATATAACAGGATGGGTCAGTGACGTACTTTCTTACTCAAGATTATTGGCACTTGGACTTGCTACAGGAGTTATTGCATCGGTAATTAATCAGATGGGAACCATGGCAGGAAAAAGTGTGCTAGGTGTCATTATTTTTATATTTGCCTTTGTGGTAGGACACACATTTAATCTGGGTATTAACATGTTGGGTGCATACGTGCATACCTGTCGTTTACAATACGTAGAGTTTTTTGGAAAATTTTACGAAGGAGGTGGAAGAGCATTCCGCCCCTTTACAACAAATACGAATTATGTAGATTTGAAGGAGGATTAAGTTATTATGAGTGGATTAGTTTGGGCGTTATTAGGAGCTGCGTTAGCAGTTATTTTAGCAGGATGTGGTTCTGCTTATGGTGTAGGTGTTGCAGGTCAGGCAGCAGCAGGAGTTGTAACAGAAGATCCATCGAAGTTTGCAAAGGTATTACTTCTACAATTACTTCCTGGTACACAGGGAATTTATGGGTTATTGGTAGCATTTATTACATTATCAAAAATCGGTTTATTAGGTGGTCAGGCTGCAGACATTAGCATGACAACAGGCCTTTTGATTTGTGCAGCGTGTCTTCCACTTGCAATTGTTGGTTTGGTTTCAGCGATTCATCAGGGAAGAACTTCTGTAGCATCAATCGGAATCATAGCAAAGAAACCGGATCAGTTTGGTAAAGCGATGCTTTTCCCGGCAATGGTTGAGACCTACGCAATTCTTGCACTTTTGATCTCAATCTTAGCAGTTAGTGCAATTCAAGTATAGAAGGAGTGGTGTAAGTGACTGGATTAGATAAGGTACAAAACCAAATTCTAGCAGAAGCCAAAGAAGTTGCACAGGGAAAGCTAAATGAAGCGAATCAGCAAGCCAAAGAGATGATTGAAGAGGCACAAAAAGAAGCTGACAAAACTCTTGAACAAATGAATAGAAAGTCCGATGAAACAGTGAAAAAGTATGAGGAGAAAATGGAGTCCTCCATTGATATGGAGAGAAGAACAAGACTTCTCAGTGAAAAGCAAGGAATTATCAATGAGATGACCAATCGTGCCTATGAAAAAATAAAGGCCTTGGATGATGTTTCCTATTTCGCTTTTCTGTTGGAAATCTTCAAAGGTCATGTAAGAGATGGAGAAGGAGTACTCTATTTTTCTGCAAAAGACCTGGAGCGTATTCCAAGTGACTTTTTAAGTGAGATTGAAAAAGCATCTAAGGAAAAGGGCGGAAGTGTGACCGTTTCCAAGGAAGCAAAGAATATCGAAAACGGATTTGTGCTGGCTTACGGCGACATTGAAGAGAACTGTACAATAAAGGCTCTGTTTGATGATAAGAAGGATTTATTAAGAGATAAAATACATCAGATACTATTTTCATAGTAGCAGGAGGAGTATATGAGTAAACAGTTAGCCTACGCGGTTGCTCGAATTAGAGCGTTAGAAGTTTCTCTATTCTCTGACAGCATCATCGATCAGTTGATGGGTGCAAAAGACGAACCTCAGGCACTTTCTTTTTTAGAAGAGAAAGGCTGGGGAGATTCTCAAATTTCTCGAGATCCCGAAAAAATGCTGGAAAAAGAGGAAGAAAAAATTTGGGAAACAATTAATGAGTTGTCTGTTGATAAAGAAAAATTTTCTGTATTATTTTATCCCAATCTTTTTCATAACCTAAAGGCTGCAATTAAGGCAATAGGTCAGGGAAAAGAAACATGGCAGTTCTTTTATGATGATGTTGAATTGAATAGAGACGAGATGATGGAAATCATCAGAAATAAAGATTTCGCAAGCCTTCCAGAGTATATGCAGGAAGCAGCGAAAGAAGCGTATGAGTCCTTTATGCATACCAAAGACGGACAATTATGCGATGTAATCATTGATAAAGCAACGTTGGATGCAATCTATAAAGATGGTAAAAACTCAGGAGAAGCTATTATTTCCAATTATGCAGAGACGACAGTGGCAGTGGCAGATATTAAGACCGCCCTTCGTTCCAGCCAAACGAAGAAATCCCTTGAGTTTGTAAAAAGAGCCCTTGCAAAGTGCGATACAGTAGATGTTGAAGCTCTGGCAAAAGCGGCTCAGATTGGTGTGGACAGTATCAAAGACTATTTGAGGACAACGGTTTATGCAGATGGAGTGGAAGCATTAGAACATTCCCCTTCTGCTTTTGAACGTTGGTGTGATAATAAAATGATTCAAACAATCCAACCGGAAAAGTACAATCCATTTGGAATCGGTCCAATTTTTGCATATGTGATTGCAAGACAAAATGAGATTAAAACAGTGCGGGTGATTTTATCCGGTAAAAGAAATCAGTTACCAGAAAAGGAAATCCGGGAAAGGGTAAGGCAGATGTATGTATAAAATAGCGGTAATAGGCGATTATGACAGCATATACGGTTTCGCCACCCTTGGCATTGATACATTTCCAATTCATGATGAGAACGAAGCAAAGACTAAGCTTAAGGAATTAACAGGTGGATTATATAAGATTATATATATTACAGAATCCTTAGCGTCTAAGCTGACAGAAGAAATTGAAAAATATGAAGAACAAATCACACCTGCAATTATATTGATACCCGGTATCTCAGATAATACTGGAGAAGGTATCAACAGGGTGAAGCAGTCTGTAGAAAAAGCAGTAGGTTCTGACATATTATTTGGGAATCAATAATAAATAAAGGTGGGTGATCGATAAAAATGAGTACAGGTACAATAAAAAAAGTGGCTGGTCCTCTGGTTATTGCAAAGGGGATGCGCGATGCTAATATGTTCGATATCGTCCGAGTTAGTAATCAGAGATTGATCGGAGAAATTATAGAGATTCATGGAGATGAAGCATCTATTCAGGTATACGAAGAAACTTCTGGCTTAGGCCCAGGAGAACCAGTAGAGTCCATGGGAGTACCGATGTCCGTAGAACTTGGGCCAGGATTGATTTCCAGTATTTATGATGGAATTCAAAGACCTCTGGATGAAATTATGGCAGTCTCTGGAAACTCTCTGAAAAGAGGAGTTGAAGTGGACTCTCTCAAAAGAGATAAGAAATGGGACTTTAAAGCAGTTGCAAAAGCAGGGGATGAAGTAGAAACCGGAGACATACTTGGTACGGTTAAAGAAACCATTGTAGTTGAGCAAAAAATTATGGTTCCATTTGGAGTAAAAGGAACAATAAAAGAAATTAAAGAAGGGGAATTCACGGTAGAAGAGACAATCGCTGTGATTGCCACTGAAGAAGGGGACAAAGAAGTGACCATGATGCAAAAATGGCCAGTTCGTAAGGGACGTCCTTATTTAAAGAAATTGCCGCCTCAAATGCCTTTGATTACAGGACAAAGGGTAGTTGATACCTTTTTCCCAATCGCAAAGGGTGGTGTGGCAGCAGTACCGGGACCTTTTGGAAGCGGTAAAACCGTTATTCAGCATCAGCTGGCAAAATGGGCAGAGGCAGATATTGTGGTTTACATTGGATGTGGAGAACGTGGAAACGAGATGACCGACGTTCTAAACGAATTCCCGGAACTAAAAGACCCTAAAACGGGAGAATCCTTGATGGAGCGTACCGTTTTAATTGCAAATACATCAGATATGCCGGTTGCTGCCAGAGAGGCATCAATTTATACAGGTATTACAATTGCGGAGTATTTCCGTGATATGGGTTACTCTGTGGCACTTATGGCAGATTCAACCTCCAGGTGGGCAGAGGCTCTTCGAGAAATGTCTGGTCGTTTGGAAGAGATGCCAGGTGAAGAAGGATATCCGGCGTACCTAGGCAGCCGTTTGGCACAGTTTTATGAAAGAGCGGGTCAGGTTGTTGGCCTTGGAAAAGACGGAAGAATCGGATACTTATCCGTTATTGGAGCAGTTTCTCCTCCAGGTGGAGATATTTCAGAACCAGTTTCTCAGGCAACTCTGCGAATCGTTAAGGTGTTCTGGGGATTGGATTCAGCACTGGCTTATAAGCGACATTTCCCGGCGATTAACTGGTTGACCAGCTACTCACTCTATTTAGATGATATGGCAAAATGGTTTGACACAAATGTGTCTCCAGCGTGGATGGAATGCAGACAGGATATGATGAACCTTTTACAGGAAGAATCAGAGCTGGAAGAAATTGTTAAGATGGTAGGTATGGATGCTTTGTCACCAGCAGACCGTTTGAAGATGGAAGCAGCCAGATCCATTCGTGAAGATTTTCTTCATCAAAACTCTTTCCATGAAATTGACACGTATACTTCATTGGAAAAACAGCTCTCATTAATGAAGCTGGTTGTGGCTTACTACGTAGAGGCAAAAGAGGCTTTGCAAAAGGGAGCGGCAATTGATGACTTGATTGGCATGGAAGTAAGAGAACGAATTGGTCGTTTTAAGTATGTAGAAAACGATAAAATTCAGGAAGAATCCGATAAAATCCATCAGGAACTAAAAGATGAGATTAACCATATACTGGAAAGGGAGGGCTTATAAATTATGGCGAAAGAATATAGAACCATACAAGAAGTGGCCGGTCCTCTGATGCTTGTTCGTGGGGTAGAAAATGTAACTTACGATGAACTCGGTGAAATCGAGCTGGCAAGCGGTGAAACCAGAAGATGTAAGGTTTTGGAAATCAATGGAAGTGACGCTTTGGTACAGTTGTTTGAAAGCGCTACAGGAATTAACTTAAGCAATTCTAAAGTACGTTTCTTTGGAAGAAGCATGGAGCTTGGCGTATCGGAGGATATGCTGGGACGTGTATTTGACGGATTAGGAAGACCAATAGATGGTGGTCCGGAAATCTTACCGGATGCCAGAAAAGATATCAATGGATTGCCTATGAATCCGGCAGCCAGAAACTATCCCCAGGAATTTATTCAAACGGGAGTGTCTGCAATTGATGGACTAAACACACTTGTTCGAGGACAAAAATTACCGATTTTCTCTGCATCAGGACTTCCTCATGCAAACCTTGCAGCTCAGATTGCAAAACAGGCAAAGGTAAGAGGAAAGGATGAGAAATTCGCCGTTGTATTTGCGGCAATGGGTATTACCTTTGAAGAATCCAACTTCTTCATTGAATCCTTTAAAGAAACAGGAGCGATTGACCGAACTGTTCTCTTTATTAACCTGGCAAATGACCCGGCCATTGAGCGTATATCAACACCTCGTATGGCACTGACAGCTGCGGAATATCTTGCTTTTGAAAAGGATATGCATGTGTTGGTTATTATGACAGATATTACCAATTATGCAGATGCTCTTCGAGAAGTATCAGCAGCTCGTAAAGAAGTACCAGGACGTAGAGGATATCCGGGATATCTCTACACAGACCTTGCAACCTTATATGAGAGAGCGGGACGTCAAAAAGGAAAAGATGGAAGTATCACATTGATTCCGATTTTATCTATGCCTGAAGATGATAAAACTCATCCAATTCCTGACTTAACAGGATATATTACAGAGGGACAGATTATTCTGGGCAGAGATTTATACCGAAAAGGCGTTCAGCCGCCAATCGATGTTTTGCCGTCACTTTCACGTCTTAAGGACAAAGGTATTGGTGAAGGGAAAACGAGAGCAGATCACAGTAATGTAATGAACCAGCTTTTTGCAGCCTATGCCCGTGGTAAGGACGCAAAAGAACTGATGGTTATTCTTGGTGAGGCAGCTCTTACTCAAATGGATATTAAGTATGCAAATTTTGCAGATGCGTTTGAAAAAGAATACGTTTCTCAAGGATACAATACAGATCGTTCTATTGAAGAAACTATGGATATTGGTTGGAAGCTTCTTCGCATGCTGCCAAGAACAGAGCTTAAACGTATTGATGACAAATACCTAGATGAGTATTATGGAAAGTAGGTGAATAATATGGCATCTACCCAGGTAACACCAACCAGAATGGAGCTTACTCGTCTAAAGAAAAAGCTGGTTACTGCAAGAAAAGGCCATAAGCTGTTAAAGGATAAAAGAGATGAGCTTATGCGTCAATTTTTGGAGCTGGTTCGTTCCAATATGGATTTAAGACGAGGTGTGGAAGAGGGAATTAAGAGAGCAAACCGCAATTTTGTAATGGCAAAAGCCAGTATGGATGAAGCGACTCTTAATACGGCATTAATGTCTCCAAAACAAGAGATTCAATTAGAAGTAGAGGAAAAGAATGTTATGAGTGTAAACATTCCTGTGTTTAATACAAAAACAAGAACACAGGATGAAAATGACATCTACTCCTATGGTTTTGCTTTTACATCCAGCGATCTTGATGGAGCGGTAAAATCATTGTCTCAAGTATTAAAAGATATGCTGAAATTAGCGGAAGTGGAAAAAGCATGCCAGTTAATGGCTTCGGAAATCGAAAAGACTAGAAGAAGAGTAAATGCTTTGGAACACGTTATTATTCCTCAAACTCAGGAAAGTATAAAATACATCACGATGAAATTAGATGAGAACGAAAGAAGTTCTCAGGTTCGACTGATGAAGGTAAAAGATATGATGCTCGAAGACGCGCATAAATACAGCGAAAGAGCATAAAGAAATCGAGACCAAATGGAGCTGGAAATTTCGGCTGATTTGGTCTCGGTAATTTAAAGGATACACAAATTATGAAAAAAAACAATTTGATTTTAATTGGCATGCCAGCTTCAGGGAAAAGTACAATTGGAGTAGTGGCGGCAAAAAGAATGGGGTATCAGTTTATTGATACGGATTTATTAATTCAGCAGCAAGAAAAAAGACTACTGAAAGAGATTATAGAACAAGAGGGAATCGAAGGATTTCTTAAAATAGAGAATCAGGTAAATGGAGACTTAGATGTGGAGCAGGCAGTGATTTCTCCCGGAGGCAGTGTGATTTATTGTGAGGAAGCGATGAAGCACTTCAAAGAAATAGGGGTTGTTGTTTATCTGGATGTGGATTATAAGGAAATAGAAAAAAGAATTAGTGATGCAGCAGGAAGAGGGGTTGTATTAAAGGAAGGACAAACTTTAAAAGATCTGTATGAAGAGAGACTTCCGTTTTTTGAAAAATACGCCGATGTAACGGTTTCTCAAGAAGGACTCACCATCAATCAAACGATTAGTACGGTCATGAAATATTACGAAACAATTACGAATATGTGAAAAACATTTTACAAATGGGGAATATGTGGTATAATAGCCAAGAATTCAAAAGAAATTAAGAGGTGTATTTATGGAACAATATGTGATAAAAGGCGGGCACCCTTTAGTGGGCGAGGTGGAAATTGGCGGAGCCAAAAATGCTGCCCTTGCGATACTTGCAGCTGCTATTATGACAGACGATACTGTATTAATTGACAACCTTCCAGATGTAAATGATGTTAATGTTTTGCTGGATGCCATTGAAGGAATCGGTGCAATGGTACATAGAGTAGACAGACACACAGTAAAGATTAATGGAACCAATATCAGGAACATGAGTGTTGAATATGATTATATTAAAAAGATTAGAGCATCCTATTATTTACTGGGAGCTTTGCTTGGGAAATACAAAAGAGGCGAAGTAGCTCTTCCGGGAGGATGCAACATTGGGAGCAGACCAATCGACCAGCATCTGAAAGGCTTTCGGGCTCTTGGAGCAGAAATTTCCATTGAACATGGAAAAGTTGTAGCGGAAGCACATAATTTTCAGGGTGAACACGTTTACTTTGATGTGGTTACGGTGGGTGCTACGATTAATGTAATGATGGCGGCCTGCTTAGCAGAAGGAATCACCATCATGGAAAATGTGGCAAAAGAACCTCACGTGGTAGATGTTGCCAATTTCTTGAACAGTATGGGGGCGAACATTAGAGGTGCGGGTACGGATGTCATTAAAATCCGTGGCGTAAAATCTCTTCATGGAACACAGTATTCTGTGATTCCAGATCAGATTGAAGCAGGTACTTTTATGTATGCGGCAGCGGCAACAAAGGGAGACGTCACTGTTTTAAACGTGATACCAAAGCATTTAGAGTCAACCATAGCAAAGCTAAAGGATATGGGCTGTGAAGTGGAAGAGTTTGATGATGCTGTCCGAGTTGTTTCGAAAGGAAACCTAAAGTCTACCCACGTAAAGACACTACCTTATCCCGGATTTCCTACAGATATGCAGCCTCAAATAGGAGTTATTCTTGCTCTTTGTAAAGGAACCAGTACAATCACAGAAAGCATATTTGAAAACCGCTTTAAGTATTTAGATGAATTGGCACGGATGGGTGCAAAGGTAAAAGTGGAAGGAAATTCAGCAACAGTTGAAGGAATCGAAGGCTTTACCGGAGCAAGAGTAAGTGCTCCAGACTTAAGAGCTGGTGCGGCATTGTGTATTGCCGGAATGGCAGCAGATGGTATTACCATAGTAGATGATATTGTGTATATTCAACGAGGATATGAACACTTTGAAGAAAAACTCCGTGGCATAGGGGCTCTTATTGAAAAAGTTTCCTCAGAGAAAGAGATTCAAAAGTTCAAGTTAAAAATTGGATAAAATAGAATATGGAAACATCCCTTTTATTAAGAGCAGTGGAGACGAAGGATCTGTGAAACTGCGGCAACCCCCATTAAGTGGTAGGTGCTCACCTGAGCGAGTAATCGAACAATAAAAGGATTGGTTTATGAATCACGTAAAGCAGTCCTTTTTAGGACTGTTTTTTTAAAATTATTAAACAAAGGAGAATAGAATTAAAATGGAAAGAAGACTATTTACATCAGAATCAGTAACAGAAGGACATCCAGATAAAATGAGCGATCAAATTTCCGACGCAATATTGGATGCACTTATGGAAAAGGACCCTATGAGCAGGGTGGCGTGTGAGACTTGCACAACAACAGGTTTAGTTATGGTGATGGGAGAAATCACAACCAATGCATACGTGGATATGCAGAAAATCATAAGAGATACCATTCGCGATATAGGGTATACAAGAGGAAAATATGGATTTGATGCAGACAACTGTGGAGTGATGCTTGCAATTGATGAACAATCCAAGGATATTGCATTAGGAGTAGACAAAGCTCTTGAAGCAAAGGAAATGAAAATGACGGAGGAAGAGCTGGATCAGATTGGAGCAGGGGATCAAGGAATGATGTTTGGTTATGCAACCAATGAAACAGAAGAATATATGCCATACCCAATAGCCCTGGCTCATAAACTTGCAAGAAGGCTGACAGAGGTTCGAAAGGATAAAACCATACCATACCTTCGCCCAGATGGAAAAACCCAGGTAACAGTGGAATATGATGAAGCGGGAAAACCAACACGATTAGATGCAGTGGTACTGTCTACCCAGC
Organism: Aequitasia blattaphilus; assembly: GCF_024721305.1. GTDB lineage: Bacteria > Bacillota > Clostridia > Lachnospirales > Lachnospiraceae > Aequitasia > Aequitasia blattaphila. The sequence goes on from NZ_JAMXOD010000001.1 coordinate 262,645, forward strand.
ATGATTCGGAAGTTAGCCAGGAACAAATCCATCAGGATGTTGCGGAGCATATCTTTGCAAAGGTACTTCCGAAAGATATGGTAGATAAGGACACAAAATTCTTTATCAATCCAACAGGAAGATTTGTAGTAGGTGGACCTCATGGAGATAGTGGATTGACAGGCAGAAAAATCATTGTAGATACTTATGGCGGTATGGCAAGACATGGGGGGGGAGCTTTCTCAGGAAAGGACTGTACGAAAGTGGACCGCTCGGCAGCATATGCGGCTCGTTACGTTGCAAAGAATATCGTAGCAGCTGGATTGGCAGAACAGTGTGAAGTACAGTTGTCCTATGCTATCGGAGTGGCAAGCCCCACTTCTGTTATGGTGGACACCTTTGGAACTGGTAAAATATCAGACCATGATTTAACCGAGATTATCCGTAAGGAATTTGATTTAAGACCGGCAGGAATTATTAAAATGCTTGATTTGCGCAGACCAATCTACAAGCAGACCGCAGCCTATGGCCATTTTGGAAGAGACGATATCAAGCTCCCATGGGAAAGTCTGAACAAGACGGATGATTTAAAGAAATATCTTTAGAGGTAGGACGATGAAGCTAAAAACCAGATTAATTCTATCCTTTTTCTTTATGGTAGCCATTCCCCTTACAATAATCCTTGGTGTTATCCAGGTAATTGGCAGGGTTCAAATTAATACCATTAAGGACAATTATGACATATCAGGAACCACGATAGGCAGTCTTTCAAACTTTATTCAAATCACCTCAATGATGACAGAGGAGCACTATATGGAGCTGCTTCACATATCTATGGAGGATCCGAAGAAGTTGGAAGACGACAAATATTTGGATGAGTTTAACAAACATCTAGAGCAAGAGGATTCCTATTTAATTATTCGGAAGTCTGAGGACATTATTTATCAGGGAAGCAATGGAGAAAATGTAGACGAGGTAATTGCCCATCTGCCCCCACATGCAGAGATACATGGAGAGGAAGCGGGAAATGATGGCCTCTATGTTGGTACCGCAGAAGCACTGGTAAAGCAAATCGATTTTACCTATCCGAATCAGGAAAAAGGGACAGCTTTTATTGTCTCGGATGCAGGAAATGTGATTCCAGATATAGGACGTTTCTTTCGGAATGTTGCATTAGGTGTGATGGTGGTTTTGGTTCTCATGTCGGGGATATTGATTTACTGGATTTACAGAGGTATAATCAATCCAATTGGTAAGATGCAAAAAGCAACAAAAAACATCAAGGCAGGAAATCTGGACTTTGAACTGTCACCAGTTGCAGATGACGAAATCGGACAGCTTTGCAAAGACTTAGAGGATATGAGAAAACGTCTAAAAGATAATGCAGAAGAAAAATTGATTTATGACCGTGAGTCAAAAGAATTAATCAGTAATATTTCTCATGATTTGAAAACACCAGTGACTGCAATTAAAGGATATGCGGAAGGAATCATGGACGGAGTGGCAGATACGCCAGAAAAAATGGACAAATATATACGAACCATTTATAATAAGGCTAATGAGATGAACTTACTAATCAATGAGCTTACTCTTTATTCTAAAATTGATACCAATCGTATTCCGTATAATTTTGCCACTCTTTCTACCCATGGGTATTTTGGGGACTCTTCCGAAGATTTATCACTCGAACTTGAGTCAAAGGGAGTCGTATTTGAATACAGAAATGACGCGGATCCGAATACTATGATTATTGCAGATGCGGAGCAGATACGAAGAGTTGTTCATAACATTGTAAATAATTCCATCAAATACATGGATAAGGATGAACCTGTAATTAAGATGCGGGTGAAGGATATTGGTGACTTTGTACAGGTGGAGCTGGAAGATAATGGAAAAGGAATTGCAGCAAAGGATCTGGCTCATATCTTTGAAAGGTTCTATCGTACAGATGCTTCCCGGAATTCATCGAAGGGTGGCAGCGGTATAGGACTTTCGATTGTGAAGAAAATCATCGAAGAGCACGGAGGCAAAATTTGGGCAACAAGCAAAGAAGGAATTGGAACAACAGTGTATTTTGTTCTGAGAAAATTTCAGGAGGTACCGATAGGTGAGTAGAATACTGATTGTAGAAGACGAAGTCGCAATCGCAGAACTGGAAAAGGATTATCTGGAGCTGAGCGGCTTTGAGGTAGAGACAGAAAATGATGGGGAATCAGGATTAAAAAAGGCATTAGAAGAAGAGTATGATTTGTTTATCCTGGATCTTATGCTTCCGGGAGTGGATGGGTTTGAAATTTGTAAGCAAATCCGCGATAAGAAGAATACTCCAATCATCATGGTTTCGGCGAAAAAAGATGATATTGATAAAATTAGAGGCTTGGGACTGGGAGCAGATGATTATTTAACAAAGCCATTTAGTCCAAGCGAGTTAGTAGCAAGAGTAAAAGCTCATCTTTCCAGATATGACCGCTTAACGGGCAGTGCCATAGAAGCGAATAAAATTATTGAAATCAGAGGGCTGAAAATAGACACAACAGCGAGACGTGTTTGGATTAATGGAGAAGAAAAGACCTTTACAACCAAGGAGTTCGATTTGCTGACCTTCCTGGCAGGGCACCAAAACCATGTTTATTCAAAGGAAGAGCTGTTCCGGGAAATCTGGGATATGGAATCCATTGGTGATATTGCAACGGTAACAGTACATATTAAAAAAATAAGGGAGAAAATAGAAGTCGATACCTCAAATCCTCAATATATTGAAACCATATGGGGAGTCGGATACCGATTCAAGGTATAAGGTGGAAACGATGAATACAAAGAAAAGAAATCTGAGATGGGATACAATGAGAATTTTGGCGGGAGGTTTCCTAGGAACAATCTTCCTGGGTGCCTTCCTTCTTTGGTTACCTATCTGTAATAATGAGCCCATTACCTTTCTGGATTCATTATTCACTTCTACAACAGCAGTTTGTGTGACTGGTCTTGTTACAATTGTGCCGGCTACTCAGTTTACTTTGCTGGGAAAAGTAATCCTGCTTCTGTTGATTCAGATTGGTGGCCTTGGTATTATTGCCTGTACGACAGGGTTTTTCATTTTAATTAAAAAGAAAATCACAATTAGTGAGAGAGTTATTATTTCTGAAACGTATAGCTCAGATGGTCCAGGCGGTATGGTGAAGATGGTCAGAAGAGCGGTTCTGGGCACTTTTTTTGTAGAAGCTGTGGGTGCAGCAGTTTATGCTTGTTATTTTATTCCTCATTATGGAGTGATAAATGGAATCGGCTACTCTGTTTTTCACTCGATTTCCGCTTTTTGCAATGCAGGAATTGATATTTTAGGAAGCACCAGCTTTGCAGAGTTTGTACATAATCCTCTGATTAATATTAATACAATGCTTCTTATTATATTAGGTGGAATAGGATTTATTGTTTGGTTTGACATCGTAGACAATGGAAAAAGAATTCGTAAACATGAAGTTCCTAAGAAATGGTGGTTTACAAGGTTGAATCTTCATTCAAAGATTGCATTGACAACAACGGCTATTATGCTGGTGGCAGGGACTTTAGCAATTTTGTTCTTTGAATATAATAACCCGGAAACAATGGGGAAATTTTCTGTGGGTGATAAAATAATGAGTGCTGCATTTCAGTCTGTTACAACGAGAACGGCTGGATACTTTACCTTGCCCCAGAATGTGCTTCATAATGAGACAAAGCTTTTTGGTGCAATATGGATGTTTATTGGCGGATCACCAGGAGGTACTGCCGGTGGAATCAAGACAACGACCATTGCAATGTTAGTACTGACAGCGATTGCAGTGATTCGTGGCGGAGAGGATACAGAGTGCTTCGGCAGGAAAATATCAAAAAGCAATTTTCGAACTGGTTTTGCCGTTTCTCTCCTTGCAATGATAATCTATTTGGTTGGAACTATGGCAATTGTTATGATAGAGAGTGATAGTGTGCCTGTAATTGACATTATTTATGAAACCGCCTCTGCATCAGGAACGGTAGGGCTTACAGCAAATCTTACTCCTAATTTACAAAAGACAAGCCAGATTGTTTTGATTGGGATGATGTACCTGGGAAGAATTGGACCACTTACATTTGCCTTAGTATTTGGGGGAAGACGCCATGCTGCGAGTCAGATAAGAGAGTTACCGGAAAGAAATATTTTGGTTGGATAGGAGAATAAGAAGATGAAACAATATGCAGTTTTAGGATTGGGTAATTTTGGAGAAAGTATTGCCCTTACACTTCAAGAACTGGGCTGTGAGGTGATTGCGGTGGATCAGTCGGCAGAAAGAGTACAAAAGATAGCAGACCAAGTATCCTATGCAATGCGTGCAGATATAGGGGATCCAGAGGTGATAAAGGTCTTGGGTGCCAGGAATCTGGACGGTGTCATTGTTGCGGTGGCCAACAACATGGAAGCGAGTATTTTGGCAACAATCGCATCGAAAGATTTGGGTGTGCCCTACGTTCTTGCCAAGGCGAATAATGCTACCCATGAAAAAATATTGACGAAAATTGGTGCGGATGCTGTTGTATACCCGGAACGAGAAACGGGACAACGCGTTGCAAGGCAGCTGGTGTCAAAAAACTTTTCTGATTGGATTAGCTTGTCTCCGGATTATAGCATTATCGAAACAGCTACTCCAAAAGGATGGATTGGAAAGACATTAGAAGAGCTGAACATCAGGGAAAATCATGATGTAAGTGTTATAGGATTTATAAAAGGATCCATGGTAGAGGTAAATCCAGATCCGAAAAAGGTAATTGAGGAGAAAAGTGTTATCATCCTTATGGGGGCCAATGATGCACTGCAGGAGATTCAGGATGGAGAGGAAGAATGATTAGCAGCACCGCAAATCCGAAGGTGAAAGAACTGGTACAATTAAAAAAGAAAAAAAAGGAAAGAGACCAGCAAAAAGCCTATCTTGTGGAAGGCCTGCGAATGGCAAGAGAAGTTCCAAAGGCTGATATCCTCAAGATTTATACCACTGAGAAATTCTATCGGAGCAATCGGCAGTTTTTTGAAAAAAAGCAGGAGCCAATACTTCTCTCTGATACGGTGTTTCAATATGTGTCAGATACGAAGACACCTCAAGGGATTCTGTTGGTGGTTCGGCAGAGAGCCTATACAGAAGAAGATTTGATGGGGCAGAAAAATCCTTGTTTTTTGATTCTTGAAAATGTGCAGGATCCGGGAAATGTGGGCACAATCTTAAGAAGTGCAGAGGGAGCTGGTATAAGTGGAATCCTCTTAAGTAAGGATTGTGCTGATCTTTATAATCCCAAAACAATCAGGAGCACAATGGGATCGATTTTTCGGATACCCTTTTGCTATACAGATGATTTAAAAGCAAGTATTTTAAAGCTGAAAAACAGCAACATAACCCTTTACAGTGCCGATTTAGATGGAGAAGCAAGCTATGATGAAGCAACCTATCAAAGAGCCTGTGGATTTCTAATAGGAAATGAGGGGAATGGTCTGACCAAAGAGATTTCTGATTTGGCAGATGAAAAAATTTATATCCCGATGAAGGGAGAGGTAGAATCACTAAATGCCTCTATTGCGGCAACGATTTTAATGTTTGAAGTTGCTCGCCAAAGAAGAAGGGAGGAGTAGAGCATGGAAAATTATTATTGGTTGATTGCATTTGCAGTACTATTGATTTTCGAGATTTCAACCATGGGATTGACGACCATATGGTTTGCAATTGGTGCAATATGCGCCTTTTTTGCTGCTGTGTTAGGCGGAAATTTAATGGTGCAGGTTATTGTTTTTATTGGCATTTCTATCTTATCCTTGATATTAACCAGACCTTTGGTAAAGAAACACTTTAATAATTCCAGAGAGGCGACGAATGTATACAGTCTCATTGGTCAACAGGGTTTGGTAATCATACCCATCGATACTTTAAGGGCAGAAGGAAGAGTAGAGGTCAAGGGACAGGAATGGGCAGCTAAGACAGAGAGTCCCCATGGTAAGATTGAAACAGGCACTGAGGTAGAAGTAAAAAGAATTGAAGGAGTCCACTTGATTGTGGAACGGAAGGAGAATGTATAATGTTAAGTATAATAGGAATTATTGTATTAATTATTGTGATTATGATCTTAATATCATGTATTAAAATTGTAAGACAGGCACAGGCATTAGTAGTGGAGCGATTGGGAGCTTTTCAGGCAACCTGGGGAACGGGGCTTCACTTTAAGCTGCCTATCGTTGACAGAGTTGCAAGAAAGGTTGATTTAAAGGAACAGGTAGTTGACTTTGCACCACAGCCAGTTATTACCAAAGATAATGTTACAATGAGAATTGACACGGTTGTCTTTTTCCAGATTACAGATCCAAAGCTATTCAGCTATGGAGTTGCAAATCCAATCATGGCGATTGAGAACCTTACAGCAACGACTCTTCGTAATATTATCGGAGATTTGGAATTGGATCAGACTCTTACCTCAAGAGAAACAATCAACACGAAAATGCGTGCATCCTTAGATGTGGCAACAGACCCATGGGGAATCAAAGTAAATCGTGTGGAACTTAAAAATATTATTCCTCCTGCAGCTATTCAGGATGCTATGGAGAAACAAATGAAGGCAGAGCGTGAAAGAAGAGAAGCAATTCTTCGTGCAGAAGGTGAAAAGAAGTCTACAATTCTGGTAGCAGAAGGACAAAAAGAATCTGTTATTTTGGATGCAGAGGCTGAAAAGCAGGCGGCAATTCTTCGCGCAGAGGCTCAGAAAGAAAAGATGATCCGTGAAGCGGAAGGTGAGGCGGAAGCAATCCTTAAGGTGCAAAAAGCGAACGCAGACGGTATTGTATTCTTGAAAGAAGCTGGTGCAGATCAATCTGTTCTGACAATTAAGAGTTTGGAAGCCTTTGAAAAGGCGGCAGATGGAAAGGCAACAAAGATTATTATTCCTTCTGAAATCCAAGGAATTGCAGGTCTTGCAAAATCATTGGCAGAGGTAGCAGGAAAGGAAGAAAAATAATGAACTTGAAGGGGAAAAGTTTACTTACATTAAAGGATTTTAATCGTGAAGAAATCGAATACCTGGTGGATCTTGCCAAAGAGCTAAAAGATAAGAAGAAAGCCGGAATCAAAGGGGAAGCTTTAGCAGGGAAAAACATTGCCCTGATTTTTGAAAAACCATCCACCAGAACGCGATGTGCATTTACAGTGGCGGCAGCAGATGAAGGAGCCAACCCTACGTATCTGGCAGGAAGTGAAATTCAGCTTGGACATAAGGAAAGTGTGGAAGATACAGCAAAAGTCCTTGGAAGGATGTTTGATGCAATTGAATTCCGTGGATTTAAACAAAGTGATGTGGAAGGACTGGCAAAACATAGTGGAGTACCGGTTTATAACGGTTTGACAGATGATTTTCACCCGACACAAGTTTTGGCTGATTTGCTTACAATGAAAGAACAGTTCGGAAAGCTGGAAGGATTGAATTTTGTTTACCTGGGAGATGGCCGTAATAATATGGCGAACTCTTTGATGATAGGACTTCTAAAGACGGGAGTAAATGTGGCAATTGTTGCACCAAAATCTTTGTGGCCTGAAGAAGATTTGGTTGAAATTTGTAAAGGCTATGCAAGGGAGACAGGAGCGGCGCTTACGATTACAGATGATGTAGAGGCTGTAAAAAATGCGGATGTTCTTTACACAGACGTATGGGTATCTATGGGAGAAGAAGAGAAGGCAAAGGAAAGAGTGGATTTGCTTCGCCCTTATCAGATTAATAAAGAGATGATGGAACGCACAGGAAATTCCGGGACTATTTTTATGCACTGTTTACCAGCGGTAAAAGGAAACGAGGTAACAGAAGAAGTTTTTGACAGCAAAGCCTCTGTCGTATTTGATGAAGCGGAAAACCGGCTTCACACAATCAAAGCAGTTATGGTTGCAACGCTAGGAGAATAACATGAAATCTGAAATTCTAAGGATGCTGAAAGAGTGCTCTGGTCATTTGTCAGGGCAGGAATTAAGTGAGCATTTTAATGTTTCCAGAACTGCAGTTTGGAAAGCGATTGAGCAGCTGAAAAAAGAAGGGCATGAAATAGAAGGAGTCAAAAACAAGGGATATCACCTGATTCAAAAGGGAGATATCCTAAGTAAGGCTGAGCTGGAAAGCCAGTTGGCAATGGGAGAAAAGGCTATTTCCGTTCATTTTTTTAATGAAGTTGATTCCACAAATACCATAGGAAAAAAGTTAGCGGAAGAGGATAAAGAGAAGGAAATGACTCTTATTGTTGCTGACAGTCAGATTCAGGGAAAAGGTAGACGTGGCCGTTCTTGGGATTCTCCTAAGAAAAGCAATATTTATATGAGTCTTCTTTTATACCCCTCATTTTCGCCGGATCTTGCGCCGATGCTGACTCACGTAATGGCAATTAGCGTAGCAGAGGGAATTGAAGCAGTCACCAGCTTATCCACAAAAATAAAATGGCCAAATGATATTATTGTCGAGAAAAAAAAGGTCTGTGGCATTCTTACAGAGATGAGTGCCCAGGTGGATTACATCAACTATGTGGTGGTTGGAGTGGGAATTAATGTAAATCAAAAAGACTTTCCTGAGGAGATTAAGGAAAAAGCAACCTCTCTTGCACTGTCTGGAGGAGAAGAGGTAAAGCGTTCCCTTTTAATTGCAAGAATCCTGGAAGGATTTGAAAAGAACTATCGTATTTTTTTGGAAACGAAGGATTTGTCAAAGCTTCGTAATGTATATGAAAAGCATCTGATTAATATTGGGGAAAAGGTTCGAATTGTTGAGGGTGACCATGGTTATGTGGCAACAGGATTGGGAATTTCGGATCAAGGGGAGCTAAAGATTAGAAAAGAAGATGGAACTTTTGCCAACATTTATGCCGGAGAAGTTTCCGTTCGAGGAGTGTATGGATATGTATGATGAAAAGGTTGTCTTGTGTGGTGCCAATTCTTACGAAGTGAAATATTATTTCAATCCTGAATTTGATGCTTTGCCGGATCAGATTAAAGAGGAATTAAGGGTTCTTTGTGTGCTTTACGTAAATGATGTGGGTGGTATATTAACCATTGTCTTTGATGAGAATGGGGAACTACAGTTGGAAGTTTCTTCCACAGAGGGAGATCCCATGTTTGATGAAATTGGTAGCAGGCTTAAGATTAAGGAAATACAAGAAAAACATCAGGATCTTTTACAGTCCTTGCAAATGTTTTACAAAGTATTTATGGGAGGAGATAAGGAATGTTACTAGTTGTAGACGTAGGAAACACAAACATCACCATTGGAATATTTAATAAAGACAAGTTAATAGGAACTGTGCGTATGACGACAAAAGCGCAGAGAACATCGGATGAGTTTGGTGTTGATTTAATAAGCATGGTAGAAGGTCAAGGGTTAAAAATCGAGGATATCAGTCACGTGATTCTTGCTTCTGTAGTGCCGGATGTTATGCACTCTTTAGGAAGTGCTTTTATTAAGTATTTCAACAAAAAACCCTTTGTCGTTTCAGCAGGAACAAAAACAGGTATCCGTATTGCGACGGAAAATCCAAAGCAGGTTGGGCCGGATCGGATTGTAGATGCTGTGGCAGCCTATGTTCTTCATGGTGGACCTGTAATTGTGGTAGACTTTGGGACTGCCACTACCTATGATTTGGTGGGGCCAAAGGGGACATTTGAAGCAGCAATAACTGCTCCGGGAATTCGAACATCTGCTAAGGCAATGTGGGCTGAGGCAGCTATGCTTCCAGCAATTGAGCTGAAAAAACCGGAATCAATCCTGGCAAGGGAAACCATTACCAGTATGCAGGCAGGGATTGTGTACGGGCAAATTGGTCAAACGGAGTATATTATTAATCAGATGAAAATTGAATCAGGATATGAGAATGTGAAGGTTGTGGCGACAGGAGGTCTGGGCTCGATTATTTATAAGGAAACAGAGTGTATTGATGTGTACGATTCACAACTCACATTGAAAGGTTTGAAAATCATTTTTGATAAGAATCATAAGTAAGGAAGAATAATGAAAATTGGAAATGTAGAACTAAAAAATCCATATATTCTCGCACCAATGGCAGGGGTTAGTGACCTGCCATTTCGTTGCATTTGTAATGACATGGGAGCAGGACTTTTGTCCATGGAGATGGTAAGTGCCCAGGCTCTTCTTTATCGCAATAAAAACACAGAGGGTCTTTTGGAAATTCACCCAAAGGAACATCCGGTCTCTTTGCAGCTTTTTGGTTCAAAGCCAGAGGTCATCAGTGAAGCAGCCAAGAGGATAGAGGACAGGGATTTCCAAATATTGGATATTAATATGGGATGCCCAGTCCCTAAAATTGTAAAAAATGGTGAAGGTTCCGCTCTTATGAAAAACCCAAAGCTTGTTTATGAAATTGTGAGACAGACAGTAAATGCTATTCAGAAGCCTGTAACAGTTAAAATTCGTAAGGGCTTTAATGAGAATCAAATTAATGCAGTTGAGATAGCGAAAATTGTTGAAGAAGCAGGTGCAAAAGCAATTAGTGTTCATGGGAGGACGAGAGAGGAGTACTATAGCGGAAAGGCAGACTGGGATATTATTAGACAGGTGAAAGAGGGAGTATCGATACCGGTAATAGGGAATGGAGATGTGACCTCTCCCCAGAAGGCAAAAGAGATGATGGAGCTGACTGGTTGTGATGGTGTAATGATCGGGAGATACGCACGAGGAAACCCGTGGATTTTTCGAGATTGCCTGAGCTATGAAAAGAATGGAACGGTACCTGAGCGGCCGAGTCTTCAGGAGATAAAGGAGGTTATGCTTTATCATGGGAAGCTGCAGCTGGAGTATAAGGGAGAATATATTGGAATCAGAGAAATGAGGAAGCACGTTGCATGGTATACTAAGGGATTGAAAGGCTCTGCCAAAATCCGTGATCAAATCAATCATGTAACAACTTATGAGGACCTGAAAAGAACAATCGATCAGATAGGATATTGCAATTGACATGAGTTGCAATATCATGTATAATGATGAAATTGTGAAAGTATCTTTGTTATAAAAAATTTTAAATGTGAGGAGCGTTAAGATATGGAAGCAAAAAAAGTCATATTAACATACGCAGGATTAACATCTTTAGAAGAGGAATTAGAGCATCTAAAGGTAGTAAAACGTAAAGAAGTAGCAGGAAAAATTCGAGAAGCAAGAGAGCAAGGCGATCTTTCGGAAAATGCAGAATACGATGCGGCAAAGGATGAGCAAAGAGACATTGAAGCTCGTATTGAGCATATAGAGAAAATTCTGAAAAACGCTGAAGTTGTTGTGGAAGATGAAGTGGACTACGACCAGATTAATGTTGGGTGTAAGGTATTAGTTCATGATATCACTTTCGATGAAAATATCGAATATAAAATTGTGGGGTCTACAGAGGCAAACAGCCTGGAAGGAAAGATTTCCAATGAATCTCCTGTTGGACAGGCACTGCTTGGTAAAAAGACAGGTGATGTAGTAGATGTTGAGACACAGGCAGGAATTATGCAATACAAAGTATTAGAAATAGGTCCGTCAATCTAAGGACAAGGATAAGAATTGGAATAGGAATACAAAGGGAGCTGTTGCAGAATCAAAGAACCCTGATTTCAGGGGGATTTTGCCACAGCCTTATTTAACGATATATAGGAGGTAAGGAAATGGGAAATAATCAACAAAATCAGGAACCAGATTTAAATCAATTGAGAAAGGTCAGAAGAGAGAAATTAAAAGAGCTTCAGGACCAGAATAAAAACCCATTTGAAATCACGAAATATGATGTAACTGCTCATGCAGCAGAAATCAAAGCTAATTACGATGAAATGGAAGGCAAACAGGTATCAATTGCCGGTCGTATCATGCAAAAAAGAGTGATGGGAAAAGCTTCCTTTTGTAATGTGTTAGACCAAAGTGGAAATATTCAGTCTTATGTAGCCAGAGACTCTCTGGGAGAAGATGCATATAAGGCTTTTAAGAGAATGGATATTGGAGATATTGTGGGAATTACTGGAGAAGTATTTACCACGAAAATGGGTGAGATTTCCATTCATGCAGAAAAGGTAGAGCTTCTTTCGAAGAGTCTGCAGATTCTTCCGGAAAAGTTCCATGGATTAACGGATCGGGATTTACGTTATCGCCAGAGATATGTGGATCTTATTATGAATACGGATGTAAGGGAAACCTTTATTAACCGCTCAAAGATTATCAGTTCTATTCGCAGATACTTAGATGCACAGGGATTTTTAGAGGTTGAGACGCCTATGCTTGTAGAGAATGCAGGTGGAGCAGCAGCAAGGCCTTTTGAGACCCATTTTAATGCTTTAAGTGAGGACTTCAAACTTCGTATTTCTTTAGAGCTGTATCTAAAGAGATTGATTGTAGGAGGTCTTGAAAAGGTCTATGAAATCGGACGTGTATTCCGTAATGAAGGGTTGGATACGAGACACAATCCTGAGTTCACTCTCATGGAGCTGTATCAGGCTTATACGGATTACCACGGTATGATGGACTTGACAGAAAATATGTACCGCCATGTGGCGCAAGAGGTTCTTGGAACTACGAAAATTGTTTACAATGGCGTAGAGATGGATTTAGGAAAACCTTTTGAGCGAATTACCATGATAGATGCTGTGAAGAAATATGCCAATATTGATTGGAACACAGTTGAAACAACTGAAGATGCAGTTGCTTTGGCAAAGAAGCATCATATTGAGGTAGAAAAAAGACATAAAAAGGGTGATATTCTGTCTTTGTTTTTTGAGGAATTTGCAGAAGAACATTTGATTCAGCCTACCTTTGTTATGGATCATCCAATTGAGATTTCGCCTCTTACAAAGAAGATTCCAGAAAATGAGGATTACGTTGAGCGTTTTGAGTTCTTTATGAATGGTTGGGAGATGGCGAATGCATACTCTGAGCTGAATGACCCAATTGATCAAAGAGAGAGGTTCAAAGCACAAGAAGAGTTGCTTGCACAAGGAGATGATGAGGCGAATACTACCGATGAAGATTTCTTAAATGCATTGGAAATTGGAATGCCGCCAACAGGTGGAATCGGTTTTGGAATTGACAGAATGTGTATGCTTTTAACAGATTCACAGGCGATTCGAGATGTGTTGTTATTCCCTACGATGAAGAGCATTGATAAGTAAAAGTATTTTGATGTAGATAGAAGATAGTTAAAGGATAATTGGGGAATTATATGGCAATTGTGAAAAAAATCAGCGTGAGTTTTTTGGTTATACTGATTGTACAATTACTTTCCATACAAGTGATGGCAGAAGAGAGTACAGCGGAGGGTAGTATTCCTGTTCTGGAACTGGAAATTGATAGTCGGGGAGAGACAGATCAATTTGCGGCTACAGTAGAAGGAACTACGAAAACCTTGGCAAAAGGTGAATTAATTAATCTAAACGGCAATCATGATTATACAACAAAAAAAGATGATATTTGCCTGAAATTAGAACAGAAGAGCGAATTACTGGGAGTGGGAGAAAGTGATACTTATCTCCTTCTTGGTGGTGCCAAAGATAAATCCTTAATTCGTAATTATTTGGGTTATCGTATTGCACAGAAAACAAATGAAGATGCCCCACAGATAAGACTCGTGGAATTAGTGATTCAACAAGGAAAAAAGGAATCCTATCAAGGGGTTTATTTGTTGGTAGAAAAGAAAAATGAAATAGATAAGCTGGAGTTTGAACAAGGCGAAAGCCCAATAGGCTTGGAAATAGAAACTTATCGTACTCAAAACTATGAGGAAGATGGGGAATTAGCACTATCCCCCATCTTAGGAAAAGAATGGAAACAAGAGTACGAAGAGTATATTTCGAGGCTTTCTTATGGTGAGCAGGTTTTATATTCAGATAACTATAAAGTGTTTTATGAATATAAGGAAATGTTTGACGTGACTTCTTTTATTGATTCTTTTATAATTGAAGAATTAATGTCAAATTATGGAGAAATAAAAAGCGGAAATTATGGATACAGCCTGGAAACAGAAAAAATTACCTCTGAACCGTTGTGGCGATTTGATGAAGCAATAGACAATGAACGAGTACCCTTTGAGTTAGAGGTAGATGAGGAAGATGCTGACGCAGAAGAAGAGGAACTCCTTCCTTTTACGCGGTCTGGATATTATGAGCAATTCTTTAAGAGTCCGGAGTTTATCCGAAGTATGCAGGAGCGCTATCACGAGCTTCGGGATAAGGGGCTTACGGAGAAGTGGTTAGAGCAACAGGTGGAGTCTGCTGCGGAACAGGTTTCGGAAGCAAAAGACCGGGATTGGGAAAGATGGAATGATTACAAAGGTCATGTGCTACAGCCTTTAGAAGTAGAAAATGGTGCTGGGGAGAGTGTTTTACTTTCTAGACAGACAGAGGACTATGACGCAGAGATTTTAAAGATAAAGACAAACTTACGAAATAAAAATCTGGATATGGGAATTGGATTTGCTAATTTTGATTTTAGTGATCAAGCTGTTAGTCACGAGGTGGTTTTAAACTCGAATCCTATCTGGCTTCTTGTTTTTTTGGTGGCTTTTTTTCTACTAATCCGATTTGTTCGAAAATATGGAGTGTAGAAAGGATGTGATTAAGCATGAGTGCAGGTAGTGAATTAAGAAAAAGAATACCGTACAAAAGAACACCGTATAAACGATGGCCGTTAAAGGGTGTTACGAAACATATTTCAATCAGACACAAGATTTTACTTTACCTTACAATGGCAGTAGTATTTATTTATTTGGGATGGCGGATTTTCTTTACGATGCCCTTTCGATTTGGCCTTTTATCCAGTATACTGGGAATTATTTTGCTTTTAGCCGAAATGGCTTCTTTTACGGTAACACTCTCGAACTTTCGTGAGGCAACCCATTACGTAGTGCCTTACCTTCCACCGATACCGGAAGATTGGTATCCGGAGGTTGACGTGTTTGTGACAACCCATAACGAAGAGGTAGAGCTTCTTTACAGAACATTAAATGGCTGTACTTTTATGGAGTATCCTGATAAGAGCAAAGTCCATATTTGGCTGTGCGACGATAATAACCGGCAGGAAATGAAGGATTTGGCAGATAGTTTAGGTGTAGGCTATATCGGCATGGAAGAAAAAAACAAACATGCTAAGGCAGGAAATCTAAACAATGCACTGAACAAGACATCAGCACCCTTGGTGGTTACCTTTGATGCAGACATGATTCCAAAAGAAGAATTCTTGACCAAGATAGTACCTTACTTCTTTCTTCCGAAAATGGAAGTGGATGAGGAGGGAACGTGGCGAATATTAGAAGAAGATGAAATAGATGAAGAATACAAGATTGGGTTTATTCAATCACCACAAAGCTTCTATAATCCTGATTTATTTCAATATAACTTATATTCGGAACGAAACATTCCGAATGAGCAAGACTATTTCTTTACCCAAGTAAACGTCGCAAAGAACAATGACAACATATCATCTTATGCAGGTTCAAATACAATGCTTTCAAGAGAAGCATTGGAAACAGTCGGAGGATTTGCATGGGAAAGTATCACAGAGGACTTCTTAACCGGATTAATGATTTTACAGGCAGGATACCGAAATCTTGCAATACCAGATCAATTGGCTCATGGACTTTGCCCGGAAACAATAAGTTCTTTCGTATCTCAAAGAGATCGCTGGACGAGAGGTAATATTCAATGTTTCCGTCTGGTTCGGGTTTGGACATCAAGAACGTTGAATTTTTGGCAGAAATTTGAACTAACAGGTTCTTTGTGTTATTGGTTTGGTTTCTTAGGAAGACTGGTTTTTATTTTAAGCCCGATTATTGCCGTTTTATTTAAGGTGCAGTTGGTAAATACTACGATTTTTCACGCATTTATATTTAGCTTACCAGTTTATGTACTGTACTATTTTTCGACGAGAATTCTATCGGATAATACACGATCGAATCACTGGTCTCATGTGGTGGACACGATAATGGCACCATATTTGTCCATGCCGGCAATCCTTGAAACAATAGGGTTTAAGCAAAAGAAATTTGTTGTTACTGATAAAAGTAAATCAAAAGATATTCAGCAATGGAGGAAATTTCTTTATACGATTCCTCATGCATTATTATTAATTCTCAATCTGATAACGGTAGCTTTTATTCTGTATCAAAGTATTACAACTACCGGATTATACAATCCAATTGTTTTATTCTGGCTTTTATCAGGAACAAAGGATTTGATTTTTGCAATCTTTTTTATGATGGGAAGAACGAATTATCGTAATGCAGAGCGTTATTATGTGAAAATGCCAGTTACGGTTCGAAGCAATGATTTAACCCATGAAGGGGAAACAGCAGATATTTCCCATACCGGTATGTCAGTTGTATTTTCTCAACCAATTAATTCCCGTCCCGACTCGATTGTAGAGATAACGGTGGGAAATGAAGAGTACAGTGCGACGATGAAATGCCGTGTAGCAAACGTTAACCGGCGGCCGGATGATGCCGGCGGCGGATATAAATATGGATTTATTATTGAAGATATAGATGAAGAAAATAAACGCCAGTTTTACCAGATTGTTTACAACCGAGCGCACCCTCTACCAAAGACTTTCAAAAAAAGCAGCAGCGTTTTTGATGATGTCCGGACAAATATTCAAAGACGTACAAAGAAAACGGTGCGTAATTATCGAAAAATGCCTCGCTTTATCGTAGATATGCCATTTCGGATAGATGGTGGAAGCCAAGGAGTGTTAATGGATTTTAACTATGAGTTTGCGAAACTAAAAATGGCGGATAAAGTAGAACCGACGGATATCATAACGTTAGAATGGGAGGGCAAATTAAAGCTTATATTGACCCCAGCTTCGAACAGTGAAATCCAAGATCTGTATCAAGTAATTAATTATAAAGAGCTTTTAGGAGATGCTGCCTTTATCCCCCTGGTAGAAAAATGGCAGGGGATGAATCAGCGTGGAGAAGCGAATAAACCGATAGGAACCGGTGTGATTACTCAGATTTAGAAGGGATGACCGGATAAAGGACTAAAATATGACATTAACAGATTTAACGTTTCTTTTATATTTATTACCTCTTACAATTGTTGTGAATTTTTTATTATCATTTTCACGAAATACTATAAAGTTTAGGAATATTTGGCTGATTATTATAAGCCTGATTTTCTATGCTTTTAATAAACTGCTTTTTGTGCCGATACTATTGGCCTTAAGCCTGATCAATTTTGGAGGCAGTATTTTGCTTTCGAAGGGAAAAAGGGAAAAGGGTATTCTGGCTGCGCTTATTATGATTAATATTGTGCCGTTTTTCCTGGGGCTTCCATTCTTGACTTTACAGGGGATTTCATATGTAGCAGATCAATATAAAGGGAAAACAACAAAAAAGGTTACTTTAGTGGAAACAACGCTATTCTTATGTTTTTTCCCTACAATGCATGCAGGACCGATTCTGAAATATCAAGATGTGGAAACACAGCTTTATGAGCGAAGTGTTACACTCAGTAAGTTTTTACAGGGAGTGTCGTGTTTTGTTCCGGGACTTGCAAGAGTAGCTATTATTGCTGCACCCTTATCAAAGGCAGCAGATATGGTCTTTACATGGTCTGGAATGAGCGGAATCTATCAAAGTGTGCCAATTATGATGGGGATTTTTGGTCTTTTGGCTGCTGGGATATCCATTTGGCAATATCTTTTAGGGTATTCAGAGATGGTAAAAGGAATAGGATTGATGGTGGGATTCCACTATCCGGAGAACTTTAACAGTCCTTGGAGTGCCAGCTCAATAGAAGATTTCTTTAAACGATTTTATATATCTTTGGGATCTTGGTTTGATGAATATTTTTATCATCCGCTGAATGAAGAGCGAATGAATAACGATATGATGGTACTTTACACGCTGCTTACATGGCTTTTGATAGGTGTATTTTTGGGACCGGATACGTCTAAGTTCATTTTTGCAGGCTGGTGTTTTATTTTTATAATTTATGAACGAATCGTAGATTTTGATAGTTTTATGCGAAAGAAAAATAAAATCCTTCGATTTATATATGTTAGTGTAGTGATGTTTATTGCCGTTTTGGCACTTCGCAGTGAATCAGCTTACCATTTATCTTTGTATATTGGTAATCTGATTGGTCTTAGAGAAAACGCATTCAGTAGTGCTGGAACTACTTTTCTGTTCAAAGAAAGCTGGCCTCTTTTAGTTATTGGCTATCTTACAACATTTACATTTGGCAAGAAAAAAGACGGAGTCGGACGATATCTATACGTATTTTATTTTTTAGTATTGGTTGTGCTGGTTGTTTTATCTTTTATGGCACTTACACAGAATGTATTTAATCCGAATAAGATATTGGACGTTCTAATGTGGAGCTGAGAAGATTATGGTATAAGGAGGTAAAGGTGAAATTTACAGATAAAATCCGACAGGTTTCAGCAGGAGTATTATCATTATTCTGGTTGATTTATGCAATTGCTAATATGGTTATGCAAGTGCCGGCAATTCAAATGGGATATGAAAGAAGTTGGAATCTGGAATCCATATTTACAAATTTTGCAGATACAACAGGTAGTAATCTGCTGGGGGAGGAATTTCTTCAGGATTTGAATGGGATTGTTGTGCGGGAAACGGGAAAACAAGCGCTTAGAAACTATACGATTATTAAGCAAGATAATAATCAGCTGCGATATGTGAATCCATATCCATATGAGAGAAGCGATTACAGGGAAACGGCACTTCGATTAAGGGAAGTAAAGGAGGCAGCCGAAGGAGCTGATACAGAAATATTATTTTTAAGTTGTGATGACATTTATGAGCCAACAGGTGAGAGCAAGTCTCCCTTGCCTCTTAATGACTTAGGTTTTAGAAGCGATGAGCTCCTTTATGAACTGGAACAGAACAATATACCATACTTAGACTCAAGAGAAATCTTAAAAAATTCATTGCTTACAGATGAGGAATGCCACTATAAGACGGATTCCCATTGGACTATTCAAGCAGCTCATGAAGTATCTTTGGCTGTAATGGAAGAGATGTATAGAGAAGAGGAGTCACAAAAGCCGGAAGGGTTATGTCGTAGTAACTATCAGAAGGTGGTTTATCAAAATGATTTTGTGGGAAATATGGGAAAACAGATAGGAATACCGGGAATACAACCTGAAGATTTCACCCTTATCACACCAAAGTTTGAAACAGATTACACCATTAGCTATAGCCAGACGGCATTTAAAATGGAGGAAAAGGGAGACTTTCAAACGAGCATTATGTATCTTGAGGAGACAATGAATGTGAATAATACCTATGAAGAGAGTCCGTATTTTTCATATTTACTCCAGTTGTATCCTTATCGCAAGATAACGAACAATCTAATTACTTCAGGAAAAAGAGTTTTGGTAATTGGGGATGATTATATGCTGCCGGTAACTGCTTTTCTAACGACGGCAGCCTCAGAAGTGGTCTTTGTCTGGCCCTATGCGCCGCCGGAGGGAAGTTCAAGTCTGGAAGAATATATAAATCGAGAGCACTTTGATCAAATTATTATTGGTTTAAATCCGGGTTCATATAATGATTCGAACTTTGGATTTTTGAATCAGTATTAACAGTATCTATCAAAAAGGAGGGTTTAGATATGAGAATAGTAAAAGAAATTGCTGCAGTATTAATGATGGTTTTGATTATTGTAATTAGTTTTCCAACGGAGGTTCATGCATATATTGATCCCAGCTCCGGAAGTCTTATCATACAGATTCTCGGGATGGCATTCATTACACTAAGTGGGTTTTTCTTTATATTTAAGAACAAAATCCGGATGATGTTTGGAAAAGAGCCGCTGGAAAATGAAGATGAGGAAGATGAAGAAGATGAAGAAGAAGTTGAAGAAGACAACAACGAAGAAGACAAAAAATAAGGGAGTATTTCCATCTGTTGCGATTGCACTTTTGTATGCTTTGATATTTTGCGGATATATCCCAAGTACTTCATACTTAAGCAATGTAAGCTCTTATTCATTTTCATTGTCTCAGCTACTTAGGGGTATGGTAATTCCCTTTGTAATTGTGTTTATTGTTAGCTTGACCATACTATTACTGGCATCTTTTGTGACAAAGAGAGGAGCCTCTGTCGTTCACATCTTATTGCTGACGATACTTTTTCTTGTTTGGATTGAGAGTGTATTCCTTAACCGGGGATTACCTCAGCTAACGGGAGAGGCTGACTTGTTTCGGTCCCCAGGACGATTGTTATTGGACATGGTCATTTGGCTTGTCATTTTGATTTGTGCTTTGGTCTATTGGAAGATTTTAAGTAAAAACTTCAAATTTCTTTTATTTGTTACGACGTTTCTTTATATTTTTGGAATGGCAGAAGGCTTATTGTTACAGAACCCACAAGAAAATGTAGAGCGAATCAGCGCTACAACAGTGCTGGATGAAAGCAGTTTTTCAAAAAAGGATAATGTTGTTTTTCTTCTTTTGGATGCCATGTCAACGGGACTCGTGATGGACTATCTAGATGAGAATCCAGAAATGAGTGAAGAGTTGGAAGGTTTTGTGTTGTTTAAAAATAATATGGAGACGGCTTCCAGTACACAGTACTCCCTGCCGTCTATTCTGCGGGGCGAAAACTATGAAAATGGAGAAATTTCCGAAGATGCGTCTCTTGCTTTTGAAGACAAAAACTCTCTTCTGCAAATTTTTGATAAAGCAGGATATGATAGTTATGTATCCTCGACGTTAGCAATGTATAATTATGTTGGAGGAGATCAGAAGGTAGAGGAACAAGAATCCAGTGCTGTTAAGGTGACACCAGAGTTATATGGCCAGTTTTCAATCAGATTTGTCCCTTACGTTGCAAAGAATGAAATTGCAAATAAGGTTGGATTTGCTACAACGGTTATGTTAAATGGTCAGCAAGAGGATGGAAACGTTCTCAATGCCCAAAAGAAAAATCCAATCAACTTTGATGAACTGACATACTTTTCTCTGGAATATGCTGCAAATAAGAAAAGCAGTATAAAACCAACGTTTCATCTGCACCATGTCAATGGAACCCATAAACCTTATACCGTAGGAGCAGACGGTCAGCCATTAACAGAGGAAGATAATTATACGGTGCAAGGATTGAATGGACAAAATACCTGGACATGGAACCATGTGATGGACTTTTTGAAAACGCTGAAAGATAATGATTTGTATGAATCTTCAACGATTGTTATTTTGGGGGATCACGGAGATCGATTATTCGAGAGTAGTCGTACCCATGCGGAATATACAGGGCATGCAGCATTATTGATTAAACCACCTTATAATGAGGGGGATTTGGTTGTATCCAAAGAACCTACCAGTAATGGATACTTAGCGGAATTTATTCCGAAACTCCATATAGAGGGGGAAAATTGGAAAAATCTGATACAGGATTTGCCCGAGGAACGTTCTCTTTTGATTGGTGGTACAGAGGTACGAACCTATAAAGGAACAGATGTTACGAAGCTAGAAGAAGTAAGTAAATTGGAAGTCACTCACGATTATTCGCCGACGTCGTTGAAGGTAGGTACGACATATTCATTGTCTACATTAAATACAGACATACCGGAGATTGCATATCCTCTGAATTGTGAGAATGGGAACCTTGTAAATGGCTGGGGCTTACGAATGACAGACTCTCATATGACAGGAGAGTTTTTAACGGAAGAAAGCCCAGGAACCAAGTTGACTGCAAATCTAGGAATTACATATACAAAGGAACGAGAAGCGGCGGATGAACAGACGTATCGTATCACGATAACGGATCCTGTTAGCAAAGTGTCGGAATCAAAGGAAATAGATGTTAATAAAAACTATTTTGAATTGGAACAGATACAGGTCTCAGAGGACCAGACAATCCGATTAGAAGTTGAAATCGATAACTTCCCTAGCTCGGGAGAGGCGACGTTCTACTTGACAAGAATAGAGCTGTCCAAGGGAGTGAAAGGAGCAAAATAAATTATGACGATAAAGAAAGCACCCGGTTCTTTCCGGGATCCCAGTGGTTTTGTTTGGGAAGAGGAAGGAAAGATTTACCGTACAATTACAGAATTTTATCGGCCTCACTGGGAAAAGGTGGAACCTTTTTTGAAGCAGATGATAAAGGAAAATCTCATACAGCCATTTGAAGAAACAACCCCTTTTACAGGGGCATGGAAAACGATTGAAGTGAAGCGTCTGCCATTTATTTCTTATCCTTATGAGTGGAGCTATGATCAATTAAAAGATGCTGCATTGCTTACCTTGAAGCTACAAAGAAAAGCATTGAAAAAAGGACTGATTCTAAAAGATGCCTCTGTTTACAATATTCAGTTTGATGGAGCAAAGCCGGTTTTTATAGATCATCTCTCTTTTGAAGTGTGGCAGGAAGGAAATCCATGGGGAGCGTATCGGCAGTTTTGTTCTCATTTCTTAGCACCTTTGGCGCTTATGAGCGGAGTGGATTTACGCTGTGGACTTATGATGCGGCTATTTATCGATGGAATTCCTTTGGATATGGCTTCCACCATGCTGCCAATGAAGAAAAAGATGAATCCCGGGATTCATTTTCACATTGTGACCCATGCAAAAATGCAGGATAAATACAGTGATACGAAAAAGGCAGAAGGAAAAACAAAAAGTGTAAAAATCACAAAGGATTATTTGATTAATTTAACCGCCCAATTAGAGAGAATGATCAAAGACAAAGCATTCCAATTACCAGAAGTAGAGACGGTATGGGGAAATTACTACGAGAATACTAATTACACAGAAGCTGCTGAAGAAGAAAAGTTTAAAATGGTTAAAGAGCTTGCCCAGAAATTCCGGGGAACAGGGATAGCAGTAGATTTGGGCGCAAATAACGGACGTTATACAAGAGCAATTGCTCCTTTTTTCCAATATGCTTTGGCAGTAGATATGGATCCTCTTGCAGTAAATCAAAATTATAAAATGCTAAAGAGGGACAAGGAAACGAACATTCTACCTTTGCTCATTGATTTATCAAACCCGTCACCGGGAATCGGTTTTAATAATCTGGAACGACCGGAATTTAAAGAACGGTGCAAGGGAGATTTTGTGATTGCCCTGGCTTTAATTCACCATTTGAGGGTTACAGCAGGAATACCATTATCTTTAATTGCTGAATTTTTTGCATCTATGATAAATGAAGGTGGCGTATTGGTATTGGAATTTGTTCCAAAAGAAGATTCACAGATGGAAAAATTACTTGCAATGCGGGAAGATGTTTTTTATGATTACAGTTTAGAAGGGTGTAAGGAAGCGTTTCAACCTTGGTTTGACTGTGAAGAAATAAGAGCAATAAAAGAATCCAAACGACATATTTTAGTTTTAAAAAAAATGAAATGAGGCCGTAATGTTTACAGCAATTATACTTATCATCATCCCTTTTTTGGCTCTTTTGGCATTAAAGGATAGCAAGGTAAAATCGTTAATCGCAATTTTGCTTATTAGTATTATGGTAGCGGGAAGTGGTTTTTTTACACCAAAAGAGACAATTACAATAGAAGCCACAAATGAAAAGAATGAAGAGGCCGGCAGTGCAGATATAGAGCTTGATAGCATCATTGTCGATGGAAAACGTCTGACTTTTACCGAAATATTCGGAGGAGATGTGTGGAGAAGGACGGTAGACGGCGGTTATGCATGGCGGGAGTTTGAAGATAGTCCTCAGGTTATAACCGGTTCTATCGAAGCCGGAAACCGATATATTATTCGTTTTGTAAAGCAAGAGTGGCGTGGAATTGTCAAAGTTACAATTGGTGACAAAACACAGACGGTGGATTGCTATAATACAGAATACGTGTATGAAGATATGGTTATAGAGCCTGGAAATGCTTTGCAAGGGACGAGCAGTCTCTACCACAGAGCGTTCGTTTTTGGAATAACCTTTGTTGCTCTGTGTCTTTTAAACCTGGCATTGATTCTGATTACCCGTTGTATAAAAATGAACACAAATAAGAGTAAAAATAAAAGCAGTGAGAGTCTTCTCTTTATCATTACAATGTTCTTACTAGTATTGTTAGACCTTGCAGGAGAAAATACTTCGGGCTGGTATGGCAACAATATGTTAAATCTTGACTTCGGACAGATAATCATTGCAGCCATTTGTTCGCCGGCGATTATGCTTCTCTTATTGCATATCGGTGCTAAAGCTGATGAAAAAATCAGAGGCCGATTTATAGGAGCAGGTCTCCTGTTAATCGTCGCCTATTTGATAATTAATATCACCATGCATCTTTCTTTATTAATAAATCAAGAGAACAATAAAGAAAGTTTAATGGAAAATATTCTTAATCCGCCTAATAATGTAAGTATTCATGGAATTGTATGGATTGCAGCTGCATTGATTATTTTTTCTCTTTTAAAAAGAGTTCTTGCTGTTAAGAGTGTATCCGGGAAGAAAATGGTCTGGCTGATTAACCTGGGAGCATACATTACCTATATATTAGTCTGGAATATGGATCGTCATTTTATAGAACCGTATTTTCCCATTTTTGTTGTGATTATGTATTTAGGGGGTCTTTCTCTTGGAGGGTATTATGGTTCAACTATAAATGCAAAAGAAGAGAAAACTCTTTGGGCTGTGGGACAGATAATATTTGGTGTGATAGTCACATTTTCCACAGTGATGCTGATTACATGGTGGACTGGTCCCTTATTTTGGAATGGGTTTTACCTTAACATAGGAATACTAATCAGTGGCAGAGGCCTTTTTATTATCTATCTAAAAAACAAGGAAAAGATAAACAACTGGCTAGCGTCCCAAGAAGTACGATTACGTAAACTGGCCGCTTTTTCCGGTTTGGGTTATCTCGTATATTTACCTCTAAATAATTGTTATGGATTTATGGTGGGTGATATTTTTATTAACAATAATATGAGTGGGATAGGAGCATTGTTTATGGGTGCAGCTATATACTATGTTTTGAGTGTAATGATTGCTTATATGATATTAAAGTTACCATTTTTCTATTATATATTGAGAGTTAAACAGACCAAGAATCTCCAATAAGGCACGCCGTGGTGGATGTTTATGTATTAAATTGAATAATTTGCTGGTAGAATTAGAATGCACTTATACCAAAGTGCATTCTGTTTTTTCTGTCAATAACTTATGAAAATGTCACTTTTTGAGAGCAACATTAACTTGAGAAAATGTCACTTCTTAATTAACTACTTGAATTTTAATTATTA
>NZ_JAMXOD010000010.1 GCF_024721305.1 Aequitasia blattaphilus
ACAAACCGTAGGGCATACGGGGATAGCCTGCAGATACTTATTCCATTGGGAATATTGAACAGGAAGCCCCCACTTCAGAATGATAGCATTCAAGTGGTGGGAGCATGTCACGAACGACAAAGATTTGGTTCGTTTCACTTGGAATCGCCAGAGGTATACCTAATTTTTCCAGACCGTTGGTAAGATGAGAGGCCATTTGAAGAGCATTTTCTCCTAATTTATAATAAAGGTTATTGGTAAAAAGAGTTAAGAACTGAATTCCGAGGAGGCGTCCCTTTGCAAGGAGGCCTCCTTTTTGTTTGAGGATATGACGGAAATCTTCCTGAAGGAGAGGATTTCGAATCACTAATGCTTCTCCAAATAAGGCGCCAATCTTGGTGCCGCCAATATAAAAGCATCACAAATTTGGGCAAGGAAGGGAAGATCAAAGTCGCAAGATGGAGATGCCAAACCATAGCCCAGCCTTGCTCCGTCAATATAGAAAAGCAAGTGGTATTTTTTGCAGACTGCGGACAAGTCTAAAAGCTCCTTGCGGGAATACAGGGAACCCAGCTCAGTAGGCTCAGATAAATAAAGCATTTTTGGCTGTACAATATGTTCAATCTCCTTTCTATTTGGAGAGTATTATCTCATATATTGGTTAGCCTGTCTAAAAAATCCTGGTTTTTTTGTTTAGCCGTTCCATTGTGAAGAAAAAGGAAGTATTTTATACTAAAACAAGAAAACAAATGAGTGAGCGAAATAAAGGAGAATTGAAATGGCAAATTTATCACTAAAAGGAATTGATAAGAAATACCCAAATGGATTTCACGCAGTAAAGGATTTTAACCTTGAGATTGAAGACAAAGAATTTATTATCTTTGTTGGACCTTCCGGTTGTGGAAAATCAACAACCCTTCGTATGATTGCAGGTTTGGAAGATATTTCTGGAGGAACATTAGAGATTGACGGAAAAGTAGTAAATGATGTTGAACCAAAGGATAGAGATATTGCGATGGTATTCCAGAACTATGCGCTTTATCCTCATATGACCGTATATGATAACATGGCATTTGGTTTAAAGCTTCGTAAAGTGCCAAAAGCAGAAATTGACCAAAAGGTAAAAGAAGCAGCAAGAATCTTAGATTTGGAATCTTTGTTAGATCGTAAGCCGAAAGCGTTATCAGGTGGACAAAGACAGAGAGTTGCAATGGGTAGAGCAATTGTAAGAAATCCAAAAGTTTTCCTAATGGATGAGCCTCTATCAAATCTTGATGCAAAGCTTCGTGTACAGATGAGAATTGAGATTTCCAAGCTACATGAGAATTTGGGAGCTACTATGATTTATGTAACCCATGACCAGACAGAGGCAATGACATTAGGAACCAGAATTGTTGTTATGAAAGATGGTGTGGTACAGCAAGTGGATACACCTCAGAACCTATACAATCACCCACAGAACTTGTTTGTTGCAGGATTTATCGGATCTCCTCACATGAACTTCCAAGATGCGGTAGTAAGTGTAAAAGGTACCGACGTATTCTTGAAGATTGGAGAGAGTGAGCTTAAGCTTCCAGTTGCAAAGGCAAAGAAATTAATCGATGGAAACTACGATGGAAAAACTGTTGTATTGGGTATCCGTCCTGAAGATGTACATGATGAAGAAAGCTTTATCAACAGTTTCCCAGAGAGCGTTATTAAATCAGAAATTAAGGTTTACGAATTACTAGGTGCAGAGGTTTATCTATACTTTGATGTTGAAGGTGAGCAAATGACAGCAAGAGTGAATCCTCGTACGACTCTTCGCACAGGAGACACAGGTGTATTTGCACTTGATATGGAAAAAGTTCATGTTTTTGACAAGGAAAGTGAGTTGACTATCACAAACTAATCCTCTACAATTTAAGTTAGAAGTTCAGGTTGTTACAAAAGCCAGCTTTTGTAACAACCTTTTCCATTCTTGTTTATAAGGAGGATGATTATGGGTGATAAGGAAAAGCTGAAACGTTCCCTTCGAAATCTTGAAAAGATTACAGGTCTTTCCATGGAAATAGATTGGAATCAAGAATTAGATGTTGATTTCGCTGTTGCACAAATAGATGGAATGATAGGTGCTTATAAGGAAAAGTATAACACTTCTTATTTTCTGCAAAATCTTATAACAGGAAATCTTGAACAGGGAAATATTGTGGAAGGAGCCGCGAAGCTTCATATTTCATTAGAGGAAAAGCGGACTTTATTTTTAATTGAGATTGCAAGCAAAAACTATTCCATGACAGAAACTTTGCTAAAGCAGTTGTTTCATGATAAGAGGAATACATATCTGGTAAAAATTTCAAAGAATAGACTTGCGGTTCTTTATCCCATAAAGGAACAAGAAGATTTATTTGATCTTGGAAATACGATTGTGGATACCATTAATATGGAGCTCTATGTAAACGCAAAGCTTTCTTTTAGTCAGACATTTGATAGTTTGCTGGATTTAGAAGGAGCCTATAAGAAAGCACATATGACAATGGAAATCGGTAAGATATTCCAGTTCGGTAAGAACGTATTTCCTTACAATGATTTGGGAATTGGACAGATGATTCGGGAAGTTCCATATGATGTGTGCAGAAACTTTTTGTTGGAGGTATTTAAGGGTGAGATACCGGATTTCTTAGACGAAGAGTATTTGATTATGGTACATACCTTTTTTACCAACAACTTAAATATTGCAGAAACAGCAAGAGGACTTCATATGCATCGAAACACGTTGATTTATCGGATTGAGCAGCTGGAAAAAAAGACGGGAATGGATATCCGAAAGTTTGAAGATGCATTGGTATTTAAGGTGGCGCTGATGGTGGTTAATTATTTGAAGATAGAGAGGGTTTTAATATGAATGATGCATATTATGAACAACTGGTTCCTGCAAAGGCAAGGAACAAAGACAGACTGATATTTGTAGGATTATGGATAGTGGCAGCAGTGTGCTTACTGGGATCGATGTTCTCATCTATATTTTTACTGCTATTTCTGGCAGCAGTCATTGTAAACGTAATTCTATTTATGCCAAGAATGCAGCTAGAGTATGAGTATGTACTGGTAAATTCAGAACTGGAGATTGATGCTATCTATAAAAAATCGAATCGTAAGAAGCTGTTCTCGATGGACATCAAGGACGCAGAGATGATTCGGCCAGCGAAATCCTCAGCTGTAAATACCAGCCAGCTTACAAAGCTGGAAGACTTTTCTTCCAGAGAAGAGAATTTGAAAAAATTTATTGTTTTATCAAAGGATCAGACAGGAAGCAAGGGAATTATTCTTTCCCCTGATGAAAAATTATTGAAGCAGTTGAAGTCTTATGCAGGAGTAAGGTTTCAAGAGTTCTAGAGCATAATAGCGTTGCTGACTTTTGTTTATATGATAAGTCATTAGACGCAGAAAAACCACCCGATAAATGTCCTGACCGACAGGGTGGTTTTTCATAACTCGTTTAAAGGTCAATCGCAAACACGGTTGCTCTTTTTTTTTCTATTATACACGAAATTAGCATTGTGTGCAAATTCTATTTTCACATGGCATGTACCCGATAGAATACATCTTCACCTTCCGTATATTTTTCAAAGGTACCACTTACCTCAACAGGGGTTCCGTCCTGGGGATAAGAAGTATCGTCATTGTAGATAAATTCTAAGCCTTGCTGACAACAGGAAGTGGCATCCTGAATTACAACAAAATGATAAGTTGTATTCGTTTCATCAATATGGTTCGTATAATGAAGTCCTTCCATAACAATCGTTTTTCCCAGATAATCATCAGGATTTGAAACGATATTAAAGACCTCAGCATAAACCATAGTGCTATTCAAAACTGTTAAATCTATGACCTCGTTTTCAGAGGAATCTGTTGAGATTTCTTTTTCGATATCTGTAGGTTCTTCTGCCTTCTTACATCCGATTAAAGAAAAAAGGAAGAGAAAACAGAGAATTATTAGCGTCTTTTTCATCTTGCCACCTTCAAAAGCTTTCCAATAAATGAAAACAGAATAAAACCAGTAATATCAACGGCAACAATTGTAGAGCCAACAGGGGTGCCTCCAATAATAGAAATAAGAATACCGATGGTTGTGCACACGACGGAAAACAAGGCAGAGCATATGATTACCTGTTGAAAACTTTTAAAAATACGCATTGCAGAAAGTGCCGGGAAGATAATCAGTGCGGAAATTAACAGAGATCCCACTAAATTCATAGCCAGTACAATAATCATAGCAACAACAGTTGCAATAAGCATATTATAGGCACTGGTCTGTACTCCAGTAGCTTTTGCAAAATTTTCGTCGAAGGTGATACTAAAAAGCTTATTGTAGAAGAAGATAAACATCAAAATGACAATAATCGACATGATAATACAAACCCACACATCAGTAATAGTTAAAGTTAATATTGAAGTGGAACCGAAAAGAGTGGCACACACATCTCCGCCTAAATTGGATGAGGTATTAAAAATATTCATCAAGAGATAACCAAGTCCAAGAGAACCAACGGAGAGCATGGCAATCATAGCATCTCCCTTTATCTTTCGCTTTTCTCCAACGCCCATTAATAAAATAGCAAACAGAATGGTAATGGGGGCTACTAAAATCATATCGTTGGATACCTTCATAACCGTTGCAAGAGCAATGGCTCCGAATGCAACGTGAGATAGCCCATCTCCGATGAAAGAGAGTCTCTTTAATACTAAGGTGACACCTAAAAGAGAGGAGCATAGTGCAATCAATATTCCTACAACCAGTGCGTAACGCACAAAAGGATAAGAAAAATATTCTATTAAGGTCATGATACACCTCCTTGCATATGCACATAGAGCTTGCCAATATCACTTTCCAAATAATCCTTTGTTTCACCGAAAAATAGTGGTTGGCTGTTTCCGATATGGAGAATGTGGGAAGCGTATTGGGTAGCAGCAGTGATATCATGAGAAATCATAATAATAGTAAGACCCTCATTATTGAGTTTTTCGATTAAGGAGTACATATCCAAAGTGGCCTTTGGGTCGAGACCGGCAACAGGCTCGTCTAATATCAACAGCTTTCGTGTTGCACAAAGAGCTCTTGCAAGAAGAACTCGTTGTTGCTGGCCGCCAGATAAATCACGGTAAGAATGTTTTGCCAGATCGGGAATGTCCATTCGTTCCATACTTTTAAGAGCTAGTTTTTTTTCTTCTTTACGATAAAAAGGACGAAGTCCTAGACGGTTGACACAGCCAGATAATACGACCTCCCATACCGATGCAGGGAAATCTTTTTGTACAATGGTCTGTTGAGGCAGATAGCCAACTTCGTTTTGCTGGACACCGTCACCAAAATGAATCCTTCCGCTAATGGGTGGAATCAGGTGAAGCATGGTTTTCAGTAAGGTACTTTTACCAGAACCATTTTCACCTACAATACACAAATAATTACCGGACTTAACTTCAAAAGTTAAGTCCGATACAATTGTATCTCCATCATAGCCTAAAGCGATATTTTCGCAGCTAAGTAATGCCATTGTAATGCCTCCTTATTTCTGGTTAAGTGTCTCATTTAAAATATTTAAATTGTCTTCCATTATACCATAATAAGTAACACCTGATTCGGCGTCAGAGGAAGTAACCTTTTGCATGGAATCCAGAACCCTGACTTCCTGATTCTTTTCCTCCGTGTTTTCAATTATGGTTTTGGCAATGGACTGATCGGATGTTTCGATTACAAGCACCGTATGCAGTTTTAACTCATCAATCTTATTGGCTAAAAAAACAACGGTTTCGAAGCTGGCTTCGGTTTCGGCAGAGCAGCCTGAAAATGCTGCAAAGTAATCTAATCCATAGTCATCTACCAGATAACGGAAGGGGAAGCGGTCTCCAAATAGAAGGGTTTTGACTGTTCCATTATCCACAGTTTTTTGGTAGTTATTATTTAAGGAAGAAAGCTTTTCAACATAGGTTTCTGTATTTTGCTGATAAGCAGCTGCATTTTTTTGATCCAGCTTCTGTAAGGCTTCTGATATAGAATCACAAATTACTTTGGCATTCTTTAGAGAAAGCCAAACGTGTTCGTCCATTTCTGGCTCATGTTCTTCGCCCTCATGGATTTCCATCCCTTCTTTTGCCTCCTCTTCTTTTATGCTGTCACCCAGCACATCCATCATATTTATAACAACCATGTCTTTATTCTTGGCTGTAGCAAGAGCGTCCTCTACCCATTCATCGGATTCGCCTCCGACATAGATAAAGAGATCACAAGTGGATATTTTTACAATATCTTCCGTTGTAGGCTGGAAACTGTGAAGGTCTACTCCCTTATCTAATAAAAAGCTTAAATCTACATTGTCAGTGCAGTCGCCTAGAATCTCTTTGGCCCAGTCATACTGGGGAAATATAGTGGTAACAATTTTTAGTTTTTTTTCTTCTGTCTTTTCAGTTGTTTTTGTGCAGCCAATCAGTAGCATTCCTATTAATGAAACTACTATTAAGTAAGTAATTGATTTTTTCATGTTCTCCTCCATTTGAAATTAAATCGTTATCAAGAATTCATGAAAGCTTCAATTTGAAAGCTTGACTTTTAAGGAGACCAGAGTCATAAAAGGTAAGAACTCACGTAAGTTCCTCTTTGAAATGGAATTGAGTGAGAGCAGGAATAGAGCGGTACCAACGAATACCAAAGCTAAAAAGCTGGTTAATAGTGTGGAACAAAGAGCAATTTCCTGACACACTTCACAATGACTGGTATGACACTGAATTTCATGAGAGGTTTCACTACTAATATAAGAAGAAGATAGAATTAAGAATACAAATAGAAATACAACAGATGCCAAAGATGTAATTTTGTTTCTTTTCATAACAATTCTCCCTTCAATTTTATAAAATTGGTCGAATGATAGTATAGCATTCTTAAAGGGAAGTGTCAAAATAAGAGAGAGGCGCAAATGCACCTCTCTCTCTTGCAAAATCAATATTATTTTAACTAGCGTCGGCGTCAATAAGAGCTGCTTTTCCTGTTTCACCGGTACGTACTTTTACAACGTTTTGAACATCATATACGAAGATTTTACCATCTCCATACTCTCCAGTTTGAAGAACGGATTCAGCAGTTTCAATTACTAAAGAGGCAGGAACATTCCCAACTACAATTTCCAGTTTTACTTTTGGAAGAAGACGCATTTCCATTTCTGCACCTCGATAATAGTTTTTCTGGCCTTTTTGCTGACCACATCCCATTACTTTGGTAATGGTTACTCCGGTAATATTAATTGAGTTCAATGCAACCAGGAGCTCGTCTAATAGATTTGGACGAGTAACGATGGATATTTTAGTAATCTCATCCTCATTTTGGAGAGTCCTCTCAGACATAGCAACTACCTTTTTCTCAGGAGACGGTGTTACAGAACCACCGGCACCATCCTCTGTGATAAAGTCAGCATATGAGCTTACAAGATTATGCTCGTGATAATCCAAACCTTCTAGTTCTACTTCTTTCTCTACACGGAGTCCAATTGTTTTCTTGATTGCAACAAAGGCAATTGTCATTGTCACAGCTACCCAACCAATGACACATACAACTCCCAGTGCCTGAATACCAAGGAGAGAAGCACCACCACCGAGAAGAAGACCAGGAGTTGCAGTTCCGGTTCCATCAGAGAAAAGACCGACACAAATCGTACCAAAAGCACCACATGCTCCATGTACTGCAACAGCACCGACAGGATCATCGATTTTCAGGACACGGTCAATGAATTCAACAACCAGAACAACTAAGATACCGGAAAGGCCACCGATAATAGCGGCAGACAAAGGAGAAACGGTATCGCATCCAGCAGTGATTGCTACAAGACCGGCCAATGCTCCGTTTAAAGACATCGATACATCAGGCTTCTTATAACGCAACCAAGTAAAGAACATTGTGGTAAGAGCAGCAACTGCAGCACTTAAATTCGTGGTTACAAAAATTTTGCCGGCAAGAGAGATTGCCTCTCCTTCCATTGAAACGGTAGAACAGCCATTAAATCCAAACCAACAGAACCAAAGGATAAAGCATCCGAGGGCTGCAAGGGTTAGATTGTGACCAGGAATTGCTCGTGGAGTTCCATTTTTCCGATACTTTCCAATACGGGGTCCTAATATTTTGGCTCCTACCAAGGCGGCTACACCACCTACCATATGAACAGCTGTGGAACCAGCAAAATCATGAAATCCTAGCTGGGCAAGGAAACCACCACCCCAAATCCAGTGCCCTGAAATAGGATAGACAACAAGGCTGATAATAAAGCTGTAAATGCAATAAGAAGAAAACTTTGTTCTCTCTGCCATTGCACCTGATACAATGGTTGCAGCTGTTGCACAAAATACTGTTTGGAAAATAAAAAATGCATAAAAAGGAACACCTTCTGGCAGCATGCCAGTTCCATAAGTGGCCTCTGAGGCCATACCCTTTATACTACCAATAATTGGGTTGTCTGAACCAAACATCAGGCCGAAACCAACCAGCCAAAACACGGGGGTACCGAGACAAAAATCAATTAGATTTTTCATGATAATATTTCCGGCATTTTTTGCTCTTGTAAGCCCGGATTCAACCATAGCAAAGCCTGCCTGCATAAAGAAAACCATTGCGGCTCCAAGTAAAACCCATAACGTATTTACTGAACTAAAATCCATAAAAATTCCTCCTTTTACTCATTCGCTTTTAAGAATACAAAAAGCGCCAAACGAGATGTTCTCGTCGGCGCCTTTGCTTGTCTGCATTGTACGCTCA
The DNA here is from genome assembly GCF_024721305.1 of Aequitasia blattaphilus. GTDB lineage: Bacteria > Bacillota > Clostridia > Lachnospirales > Lachnospiraceae > Aequitasia > Aequitasia blattaphila. Next base: position 8,756 of record NZ_JAMXOD010000010.1, read on the forward strand.
ATTGCAAAAAGAAGTCAACAGAAAAATAGAAAATACAGAAAAATTTGGGAAATTAGTCATAAAAGAATGAAAAATAAAAAAAATATTGTTAAAAATTTATTTTCATAGCCTTAACTTTAGTAGGAGTCATTGTTATTTTAAAAATTTCTTGCTATAATTCGATTATGTGCTTTATTTAAAGAAGAAATGATTATGAGGTATAAAGATGATTCAGAGTGAATTGAGACAATTTTATGGAAATATAAATAAATCTGTTGTTGTAATACAGGATTATTCCAACCCTGTTATAGTATACGAGAATAAGAAAGCCTTGTTTTGGCTTAATCCATTTTGGAATATGGAGCAGGATTCCATAGATTTCTTTGAGTTCTTAGAAATGCCCCAAGATGAATATGATACATTTATAGAAATTCTCCAGAAAAGTGGAATGGTAGAAGATTTTCTTTCTAAAGTTACTGTGCAAGGGGAAAAGCAGGTACCAGTCGTAATTTCCGCTTCAGAAATTGAGCTGTCAGGCCAAAAGTATGGGGCACTTTTTTTTGATACGGTTCATGATAAGAAAAGCGAGGAAGAGAGTAATGCCAAAGCGTTGCTTACAATCTCCAGTCTTTCTTATAAGTCGGAAAATATTGAAGAAGCCATTGATAATGTTTTGGCTTTTTCCGGAAATTATGTGGATGTGGACCGGGCATACATATTTGAATCTGTCTCGGAAATATCAACATCAAATACGTATGAATGGTGTTCGGTGGGAACAAAGCCATCTATTTCCGAATTGAAAAATCTTCCAAAAGACGAATACAGTTATGAACAGATTGTTTGGGGAGGAATGGCAATTACCGATGATATCCGTACCATGTCTGAAGAGGACCGTGCAATTTTAGAACCTCAAGGGATTAAGGCGTTGGCTATTATTCCAATGTTCTCAGCAGGAAAACCATTGGGCTACGTAGGCTTTGATGATTGCCATAAGTACCGGAAATGGACACAGAGTGAAATTGACTTTCTAAATGAATTATCAAGTATGCTTGCCTCTATGCTGGTACAAAGAGACCTGCAAAAAAGCTTGATATTTAGCAGGGATATATTTGAAACTGTTACGGATAGCACAGATACCTTGATATATGTTTCCGATATTGATACCCATGAGCTTTTATTTGTTAACAGCAATATGGCATCTTCTGTAGGAATAGAAAAAGATAAGTTGATTGGAATGAAATGCTGGGAAGTTCTTCAAGCAGGAAGTAAGGGACCTTGCAGTTTTTGCCCTCTTAAGAAAATGTATGACGAAGAGGGAAATCAAATTAAAGACTATTACCGTTGGGAATTTAGAAATACGATTAACGGGAAATGGTATTTAATCCGAGATCAAATTATAAAGTGGACAGATGGAAGAGATGTGCATATTGAGACGGCTACAGAGATTACGAACCGTAAAGAGTATGAAAGCCATCTGGAATACATTGCATCTACGGATATTATGACGGGTGCTTATACAAGAGAATGGGGAAGAAAAATCCTGGAAAACATCTTGAGTGTGAAAGACAGAGCCCAGGAAAATTCTCTTATTTTCATTGACCTTGATGGATTAAAGACAATCAATGACCGCTATGGACATACAGACGGTGATTTTATGATTATTAAAACCTTGGAGATTATAAAAAGCAACATCAGAAAAAGCGATTTAATATGCAGATGGGGCGGAGACGAATTCATAATGATTATTCGTGGCGGAATTCAAGAATGTGAAATTGTTATGCAGAAGATTAAAGAGTCTCTAAAAGAATATAATGAAAAGCGTGAAATTCCATTTCATTTAGATTTTAGCTATGGAATTGAAGAAATTAACTCTGCTACCAATGTTACGATTGATGAGTTAATAAAAAATGCGGATCAAAAAATGTACGAGCAAAAAAACAAAAAACAGAAATAAAAAATGCTTTATCGGGGGATAGAATGAAAGATAGAATTAACGTTCTGGCAAAGGCAATAAAAGTGGAGAATATCCAGAAGCTACAAGATACATTTATTACACTTTTTCAGGTACCCATTACTCTTTTGGATGTAAAGGGCACCTCAATCACAGAGAATACCATCGAGGAAATTGTACCGAAAAAAGAAGTGCTTGAGCTGGTGAACCGTAATCAGAAAACTCTTTTAGAGGCGAGAAAAGAATTGCCGGAAAGAGGCATTGTAACGGAGACATTACCGCTTATTTTAAAAAATCATCTTTTAGGGAGCTGGGCCTTCGTATATCCTATGCATGATAATAAAAGAGAAGATTTTATACAGTATTTAAGGTCGGCAAATCAAGTATTGGAAGTGACCTTGGAAAACAATAAAAATATTTATGATATTTTCGATGATTTCATTAATCTAACCAACGCAAACATGGTTTTAACGGACTATGAAAGCGGTAAGATTATTATGTGCAATGATCAGTACAGAGAAAGTTTGCAAAACTATGAAAAGATATCCGTATCGGAGAACACTTCAATCTATGATTTTGAGATTGAGTTTATACCGAAAGAAATACGGGAGGCATTACGTGGGGAAGAGGAGCAGAACAAACAATCATATACATGGGAAATCTATGTAGAGAGATTGAGTAAATGGTTTGAGTTTGTCAGCAGGTCAATTAACTGGATGGACGGACGTCTTGCAATTCTCACGACCTTTGCTGACATTACAGAAAAGAAAAATGAAGAAGAGCGGATACACTACTTAGCATATAATGATAAAAGACTTGGAATACCAAATGGTATTAAGCTTTTTGAAGACATTCAAAATTTAGGAATCAATTCTCACTATATGATATGCTTTAACGTACAAGGCCTTCGTAAAGTAAATAACCTGTACGGCAGGGAGTCAGGGGATAAGCTGCTGAAAAACATTGTAACATGGATTTCTAAGGTTCTAAACTTCAGATATCCGATTTACCGTATTGAGAAGGACGACTTTGTTGTTTTTGCCGACAATTCATCAGAGCTTGAGACGATGAATGTAGCAAGATTTTTACATAACCGTTTTGAACAGCCCTGGGACATTGACTTAGACGAGGTTTTTCAGGAAATATTTGTAGGTGTTCATATGGGTGTAATCGAAGTGGATAATTCCATGGAAAGCTATGAACGTATGCAAAATGTAATTGATAAGGTGATGACTTATGCAAGAAAAGAAAATCGCCTGATTCTTTTTGATGAAAGAATTAATGAAGAGCTGAAAGAGCTTTTGAAATTTGAAGAAGATTTGAAATTTTGTGTCTTAAACAACATGAATGGATTTTCCTTGAACTTTCAACCGATTGTAGAGGCAGCGACAGGTCGTTGGATAGGATGTGAAGCCTTATGTCGTTGGAATCGCCCCGAATTTGGGCCGGTACGCCCAGACTTATTCATTCTTGAAGCGGAAAAGCTAGGTTTGATTAATATTCTGACAAAATGGGTGTTAACAGAAGCGATTCGAAATGTAAAAGAGTGGGAGTTGGATAAGTGTGAACGTTTTATGCTTGACGTAAACCTTTCACCGATTCAGCTTAGAGACAGGGAGCTGGTAGGCTTAATTCGGGAAGTATTGAATTACTATAATTATCCGGCAGAAAAGCTGAGTCTTGAAATTACGGAAAGTGCAGAGGTTCATTTTGATGAGAAGACGTTAAAACAACTGGATTATATACGGGAAACGGGAATTTCTCTTTCTCTGGATGATTTTGGAATTGGATATGCAACATTTTCAAATTTACGGGTTCTTCCAGTTGATGTGTTGAAAACAGACCGGTCTTTCATGATGGGAATTGAGGAAGATGAATATCTGCAATACATGATGAAGGTTATGGTCGAGTTTGCACATGCAGCGGATATAGAAGTCATTGCAGAAGGTGTAGAGACGGAGGAGCAGCTAAATATTCTAAAAGAAAATGGGGTTGGTATGATTCAGGGATATTATTTTTCCAGACCATTGCCTACGGATCTCATGGAAGAGAATTTACATAAGTTTCAATAAAAAAAGTGGTTGTCGCATTAGCTAAAATAAATTTAGTTAGGCGACAGCCTCTTTTATAGTTTTCGTGAAATCATATCTGGGTTTGTAGAATACTTTATTGCATTTTCTTTTGTAATAATGCCTGACTGATAAAGCTTTAGCAGGCTATTATCCATAGATATTAAATCACCACTTGTGGAAGAATAAATCAACCCATCGATTTGTGGAATCTTATTTTCCCGAATCATATTTCGAATAGCAGGTGTTACGGTCATTACTTCAAAGGCAGGAATCATACGGTTATCAACAGTAGGAACCAATTGCTGGGTAATGACACCTTGAAGTACCATGGAAAGTTGAACTGCAATTTGCCTTTGCTGACTGGATGGAAATACATCGATGATACGATCGATTGTATTTGCACTCCCAAGAGTATGTAAGGTGGAGAAAATCAGATGACCTGTTTCGGCAGCAGTCATAGCCACTTGTATGGTTTCATAATCTCGCATTTCTCCAAGAAGAATAACATCAGGACTTTGACGAAGAGAAGCACGAAGAGCGGTTACATAGCTCTCTGTATCATCATGGATTTCCCTTTGACTTACAATACTTTTATTGTGACGATGCAGATATTCCAAAGGATCTTCAAGGGTAATGATGTGTTTCTCTTTTGTCTTATTGATATCATCAATCATACATGCTAATGTGGTGGATTTCCCACTTCCAGCAGGTCCAGTCACAAGAACAAGCCCTTTGGAAAACTGATCCATTTTCATAACAAAATCCGGTATTGCAAGGTCAGATGGACTGGGCAGTGAAAAGGAAATTGCCCGAATGACAGCAGATACGGCACCTCTTTGTTTATAAGTGTTTACGCGAAAACGAGACAGACCGCGAATTGCAAAGGAGAAGTCATCATCTCCTTTGCCGTAGAGTCTTGAGCTGTCGCGATTACCTGCGGCATCATAAATCTGGTGAATCAATTCCTTTGTATCCTCAGAGGATAAGAAGTCCTCTCCTAATTTGCGTAGGGTATTATTTACTCGAATCGAAGGAGGAAGTCCTGCGACAATAAATAAATCACTGGCCTCCTGACGAATCATTTCTTCAAATAATGTCTGTACATTCATTGTGTTGTTATCCTCCTATAGCAGGTCATAAGTATCATCCCCGGCCCATTCTTCTGTTGGGGTCTCTTCCCAGCTGGTTATTTTGCAGATTTGATTTTTAATCGTAATGGAAACAGATAAATCATTTTCAGGGTTTATTTTTTGGGTGAAGCTTACATAAATAGTTTCGGAATCTGTTTCAAGTAATAAGTCCTCTATTGAAGAAAGTTGAGTCACCGTTTCTTTGAAAGAGTTATTTTTTGCAATATTATTAATGTTTTTTAATTGTTCGTTCACCTTCATGCTAGCCGTATAATAGGCTTGATTGTGTTGGGCTACTTTTTTACTTAAGGTATGATCCCTGGAAGCGGTAGCCAGAGAAAGAGTCGAAAGTATGACGAGACACAATACAATAAAAATCATGAGCAAAGATACGGTTCCAATATTGGTGATAGGTCCATTTTTCTTTCGCATAGGTCATTTCCTTTCACATGGTAAGAGGGTTTGTGGAGACTGTCACTTCATAGAGCGGTGATACGGAGTCTTCCCTCGTAAATACAATTGTGAATAAGCCTTCCTGTTTTTGGTCTTCACGGATGAGCACTCGGTAGTAATAATCCTCTTTATCACAGAGGTTGTGCTCTTCATCAAAGTATATCATATAGTTCTCTTTTTCTTGGACAAGAGTCTCATAATAAGGAGAAAGAGCCTCTGAAACATTGGAATTTTCAGAGAGCAAATCTGCAATAGAGGAGACTTGTGTGACTGCATAATCCAAAGCCTGACTTGTTTGACTAATGGTATAGGCCTTTACAAAGAGCTGTATACAAATAGCAGATGAAAGAGCAAAAAAAGTAAAGGATATTATAATCTCCATCAAAAGAATCAGGGATCGAGAGGTATAGGTTTTTTTCATCGCTCGCTCCTTTCTGATACAATCAGAGAGGATTTTACACCTCTTTTATCCGTTGCAGTAAATTGAAATAAAGAGGAGCTGAGTTTTTTGATTTCAAAATTCTCCATCTGAATAATATTTGTTCCATCATCTAAACTAAAATCAGTACCATCTACAAGGAATAATTCTTTCATATAGTCTTCGTGATAGTAGATATAGGTTACTGTTTGAGGTGTCGTGTCCTTGTGCTCAATGGTGAGACAGGAGATTCCGTCGATTTCTTGTACGGATACAGCACCAGAAGAATCATTGTGACGGATTTTTGTTTGTATGTAAGACAATGAAGTTCTGCTGGTATCCCGGGATTGAATTTTTGTGTTTGTTCTTTGGTAAAAATCAGATGAAATCAAAAGAATTACGACACAAGAAGCTACAAAACCAAAAAGTAAAGCCAAAGGAAATATAAAATCAATAACGTGACGATTAAATTTTCTGCTCATATTACTCTACCTCCTTGGTCAATACTGTGATTTTAGGTAGAATATTTTGAGCCATCACCTGATAGTGGACAACAAAACGGCTCTCATCATAGGTGATGTTATATTGATCTTTCAGGTATTGGAGATCCTGTGGATAAGAACCCTCAATCGCGTAACACTGTGTGGTGGCACGAGAAATAGCCTGATAAAGTGTATCCAGTTCTTCTGTTGAACTACGAGAAGAAGCAGAGCTAATCAGGTAAATAAATCCTCCTGTAATCATTATAAATAGAAGGAGAGAGATTATGAGATTGCGATACGAATTTGTGGTCTTTTCTGAAACAAATCTCTGGGTCATTTTAAGCCTTTCCTTATCTTAAATACTGGATAGAATCCCTAAAAGCGGTAACATAACAGAAAGTAAAATCACGCCTACAATTAGAGAGAGAACAATAACAAGGCTTGGTTCAATTGCAGCGATTAAGCCGGTAAGCTTTACATCGACTTCGTCATTGTACTTTTCTGCCACATCATTCATGGTGTCATCTAAAGAACCGGTTTTTGATGCGATGGATGTCATTTTTGCATACAGGCCGGTGAATATATGGGAGCTGAGAAGGGCTTTTGAGAGCTCTTCTCCGTTTTTTACACGTTGGATACAGTCTGCTATTTTCTTTGAAAAATCAGGATTTTCCATCAGTTTTTCTGTCATCTCAAGAGATTCCTCCGGGCTTAATCCACTGCTTAAAGTTAAATACATACCACTTGCAAAACGTCCTGCAGCAATTTGATTTGAGATGTTTTTGAAAAAGGGAAGCTTGCGGGTGAGAGTACGAATCGACTGTTGTCCTTTTTGGGTTTTTGCAAAATAAAGAATCACTAAAACGAGGAGGATAACAATGCCAATTAGTACAAAGCCGTAACGATTAATCCCAAGGCCTAAATCTAGAAAAGCCTTGGATATACCGGTTAGTTCACTGCCCAACTGTTTGAAAACCTGATTGAATATGGGCATTACTTTTGTAATTAACAATAGAATTACTACAGTGAGCATCACGACCATAATCAAGGGATAAGTAATTGCGTGGCGAATCGATAATGTGAGAGAGGCTTCACGCTCATAATGCTTGCCAAGTGCTCCAAATACACTGTCAAGGGTACCGGTCATTTCACCGATTTCAACCATTTGCAACATATAATGAGGAAAAGCTTTCGTACTCTTTAGAGCTGTATAAAGGCTGCCGCTTTCTTCTAAATTTTTTTGAATGTGTAAGAGAAGAGGCTTCTCAGAGGGATGGGCACTTTCTTCTAATAAAAGAGATATTCCCTCAATGCTGGAAATTCCAGCACCTAAGATCATACTCATCTGAGAACAAAATGCGGATAACTCCATATTTGATAATGGGACAAGCTGTTGCTTCATAATAGCTCCTTTCGCTAGTAGATATATTCCGTATTGTAATTACTACTGTCACCGATATATTTTTTTAAGCTTTCGTTCTTACTGTTGGCGGCAAAGGTAGGATCCATCATGGTCCAAGACTGACCATCAAATTCAATGATTTTATCGATCCATCCTACATCTGTTATATAGGTGCTAATCCATGCATGGTAAACGGTACTGGCATATCCTGTTTCTAATTTTGTGGGAATACCTTGTGTACGTAGCATTGCTGCCATAAGGGCGGCATAGTCAAAACAGATCCCTTTTTTTGTTGTTAATGTATCATCAAGATTTGGTAAGTATCCATAGACTACAGATTCAGCCTTCTGTTTATCATAGTCAATATTTTTAATGATGTAATGGTAAACGGCAGCAACTGCATCCAAATCATTTTTTGCACTGGAAACTTCCTTTTTTGCAACCTCGACTGCTTGTGTTTCCGCGGTGAAGTTTACATACTGGCTTGGATAGAGAAAGGGGAGAAACTCGTCTGCAAGGGTAACTTCAATGTCTTGTACGAAAGATATTGCATAGGTTTTCCCTTCAATGTTTTCCAAGAGCTTTAATTTATAGGCACCATTTCCGTCAGGTAAGGGAAAGGCTTCATATACGTTTTTATTTTGTATTGCATAAGTATAGACAAGACCAGAGGGGGTTTCAACCTGCATTCTTACCGTATCATTGTCACCTCTGTACTCTAACATAAAGTAGCCCTGATCGGTGTGAGAGACATCAAAGGTGAGAATGTCGTTGCCGTAAACAACTTCTCCGCTGGCGCTGGTTTGTAGTACCTTTGGTGTGGAATCACGTAAGGCTGCATTTTCATCAGGTGCTTTTTCTTTTGTTGCTTTTGTTTCCTTTGCAACACTTTCTTCTTCGCCACAACCAGAAAAAAAGGCACAACAAAACACAATCAATAGAACGGATATTATTGATTTTATATGCATCACTGTACCTCCTTATTAGTTCCCCATTTTGCTTATCTTGTATAATTCAAGTAAATCAATTATAATATCTCATGTTATATGAAGTCAAGGTTTACTAAAAGGAGATACAATGTTTCGAACTATAAAAAAAGTAGGAATTTTTCTTTTGGCTGCGTCTTTCTTTGTGATGCCCGTAAATGCTCAGGTATTAGATGGAGAAACGGAAGAAGGAACTTTAGAAGAATTGATGGAGAAGGGAAAAAAGATTCCCATAGAAACAAACGAGCTGAAAGAGTGGCCTAAGGCTCCAGAGACAAATGGACGAGCAGCAATTGTAATGGAAGCGGGAACAGGGGCGATTCTATATGCCAAAAATATCAATGAACAACTTTATCCAGCTAGTATTACAAAGGTATTGACGGCACTGGTGGCCTTTGAAAACAGTTCTTTAACGGATGAGGTTGAAGTTTCAGCGGATAGTGTGTCTTGTGTAGAAGCAGGCTATGCCCACATTGGATTAAAAGAAGGCAATAAGATTACGGTAGAACAAGCTCTTTATGCAACTCTTCTGGCATCGGCAAACGAGGCGGCTTATAGTGTTGCAGAGTCCATAGGAAAAGAAAAGGGCTATGATTATGAATGGTTTATTGAGCAGATGAATGGAAAGTGCAAGGAAATTGGAGCCAATGACAGTAACTTTGTTAATCCTAACGGCATCCAGGATCCAGAGCATTACACAACGGCAAAAGATATGGCGTTAATAGGAAGAGAGCTATTTGCCTACCCAGAGTTTTTTAAAATCTGCCAGACCTTGAATTATAAGATTCCGGCGTCTGATACTGTAGAGGAGCATGTTTTTCAACAAATGGATGCCATGCTAATCCCGGAGGCAGAACAGTATTATGATAAAGTGATTGCTGGAAAAACAGGCTATACGGATAGCTCCAGAAGTACTCTTGTGACGATGGCAACAGACGGAGAAATGGATTTGGTATGTGTGGTTCTTCATACCTACGGAGTAAATAGTCAGAGTGATACGAAAAATATATTGGAGTATGTGTTTTCAAACTTTGAGAAAGTGGAGACTTCAGAATTTGACCAAAGTAAGGACTATGATGCACTTCTAGAGGAAGACAAAGGCTATGTGGTAGTTCCGAAGAATTTTGATGTCTCGAAGTTGAACAGCACAATCATTCAGGACAAAGAGAACCCGGGGCAAGCAAGTGTAAGCTACACCTACAAAGATAATCCAGTAGGTTCAGTAGGCGTTTCTCTCAGCAAGGAGTATACGAAGCGTCAGAGACATTTGGAAGAGAGTGGACAAGAGAAAAGTGATATTGTAACACTTCTCAAGGAGAAGAAAAAAGCATTGCCAATTCCTTATATGATTGCAGGAGGAGTAATCGTTCTTGGTCTTATTTTGTATTTTGGGATTTTAAATAAAAGGAAGAGGCAAAGGAAAAGGCTGAGACGCAGAAGGCGTAGGTAAAACTTGACGAAACGGGATTTTGTTACTATAATTGGAGTAATATGAAAAGACGATGACGAAGACAGTAGATTGGTATGGAAAGTTTAAGCGAGTCAGGGGTGGTGGAAGCCTGATATCAGTAAATACCAATTGAAAATCACTTCTGAAGTTGCAGTGGATGAAATAATAGTAAGCACTGACGGAGCTTCACCGTTATAAGAAGGACATATGATAGTGTGTTAGGTGGTAATAATCGGAAGTTTGCTTTCGTCCTAAATGGACGGAAGCTTTTTTTACATTATAGGAGGAAGTTTAGATGTATAAGAAAGTATCAACAGACTTGAATTTTGTTGAAAGAGAAAAAGAAGTTGAAAAGTTCTGGAAAGACAATGAGATTTTTGAAAAAAGTGTGGAAGAGCGAAAGGGAAATAAGACATATATGTTTTATGACGGTCCTCCTACTGCCAATGGAAAACCTCATATTGGGCATGTGCTGACAAGAGTTATTAAAGATATGATTCCAAGATACCGCACGATGAAGGGATATGAAGTTCCACGAAAGGCAGGATGGGATACGCATGGATTACCAGTTGAGTTAGAAGTGGAAAAAGAACTTGGCTTAGACGGTAAGGAACAGATTGAGGAATTTGGACTGGAACCTTTTATCAAGAAATGTAAAGAAAGCGTTTGGCGTTATAAAGGTATGTGGGAAGACTTCTCAGCTACCGTAGGATTCTGGGCGGATATGGAAAACCCATACGTTACTTATGACAATAATTTTATTGAATCAGAGTGGTGGGCGCTCAAGAAAATATGGGAAAAAGAACTCCTTTATAAAGGTTTTAAGATTGTGCCATACTGTCCAAGATGTGGGACACCTCTTTCTACCCAGGAAGTGGCTCAGGGATATAAAGATGTGAAAGAAAAATCAGCGATTGTCCGCTTTAAGTTAAAAGAGGAAGATGCTTATGTGTTAGTTTGGACTACAACACCATGGACGCTGCCATCGAATCTGGGACTTTGCGTGAATCCGGAAGAAAACTATGTGAAGGTAAAGGCAATAGATGGATATACTTATTACGTAGCAGAGGCACTTTGTGACAGTGTGCTATCCATCCTTGTAAAGAAGGATGAATGTCAGAAACCTTATGAAGTTTTAGAAACTTATGTTGGAAAAGACTTGGAGCACAAAGAGTATGAGCCACTTTACATGGCTGCAAAAGAGGAAGCAGATAAACAGAAGAAAAAAGCTTTCTTTATTACCTGTGATACGTATGTTACTTTGACGGATGGTACGGGTATCGTACATATTGCACCTGCATTTGGTGAAGATGATGCCAAGGTAGGAAAGAAATATGATCTTCCATTTGTTCAGTTGGTAAATGGAAAGGGAGAAATGAGTGAGAATGCACCTTTTGCAGGAATGTTTGTAAAAAAGGCAGATCCTCATATTTTAGAAGACTTAAAAAATAGAGGTCTTCTATTCGATGCACCGAAGTTTGAGCATAGTTATCCTCACTGTTGGAGATGTGATACACCTTTGATTTATTACGCAAGAGAATCATGGTTTATTAAAATGACAGCAGTAAAGGAGGATTTAATCGCAAACAATAACACGATTAATTGGATACCGGAAAGCATAGGAAAGGGCAGATTTGGTGACTGGATTGAAAATGTTCAAGACTGGGGAATCAGTCGTGACCGTTATTGGGGAACACCTTTAAATATATGGGAATGTTCTTGCGGACACAGACATGCGGTAGGGAGCATTGAAGAACTAAAGGCTATGTCGGACAATTGTCCGGAAGACATTGAACTTCACAGACCTTATATTGACGATGTGAAAATCAAGTGTCCCGAATGTGCAGGTGAAATGACAAGAGTAAAAGAGGTAATTGACTGTTGGTTTGATAGTGGAGCTATGCCGTTTGCACAGTATCACTATCCATTTGAAAATCAGGAGTTGTTTAAATCTCAGTTTCCAGCAGATTTTATTTCGGAAGCAGTGGATCAGACAAGAGGATGGTTTTACTCACTTCTTGCAATTTCAACACTTTTGTTTAATGAAGCACCTTATAAAAATGTAATTGTTCTTGGTCATGTTCAGGATGAAAAAGGACAAAAAATGAGTAAGTCAAAAGGGAATGCAGTGGATCCTTTTGAGGCTCTTGAAACTTATGGGGCAGATGCAATTCGTTGGTATTTCTACGTAAACAGTGCACCATGGCTTCCAAACAAATTCCATGGCAAGGCAGTAATGGAAGGACAGCGGAAATTTATGGGTACTCTTTGGAACACCTATGCGTTCTTTGTACTATATGCTAATATTGATGAATTTAATGCCAAGGATCATACCATGGATTTAGACAGCTTAACGGTTATGGACAAATGGCTGTTGTCAAAGCTTAATTCTCTTGTAAAAGATGTAGATGATGATCTTGCAAACTATAAAATACCAGAGGCAGCAAGAGCTTTACAGTCTTTTGTAGATGATATGAGTAACTGGTATGTAAGAAGAAGCAGAGAAAGATTTTGGGCAAAGGGAATGGAGCAGGACAAGATCAATGCTTATATGACTCTTTACACAGCTTTGGTTACGGTTTCAAAAGTGGCAGCTCCGATGATTCCTTTTATGACAGAAGAAATTTACCAAAACTTAGTAAGAAGCCTGGATCAGGATGCGCCGGAAAGTATACATTTGGTTGAATATCCAAAATATGATGCATCTCTCGTAGATCAGGATTTGGAAAGCAATATGGACGAGGTATTAAAACTGGTTGTAATGGGACGTGCTTGCCGAAACACTGCGAACATCAAGAATCGCCAGCCAATCAGCCTTCTATACTATAAGACAAAAGAAGTACTTCCTTCTTTTTATGAGGACATTATTAAGGAAGAGCTGAATGTAAAAAAGGTTGAATTTGCTGAAAACGTTGGGGAATTTACTTCTTATAGCTTTAAACCACAGCTTAAAACAGTGGGTCCAAAGTATGGAAAGCTATTAAATGGAATTCGCGAAGCATTGAATACAATTGATGGAAGTCAGGCGATGAAGGATTTAGAAGAGTCTGAAGCAATCCGCTTTGAGGTTAATGGACAAGAGGTAGTACTGACAAAAGAGGATCTTCTAATTGAGAATGCACAGGCAGAAGGATACGTATCGGAAACAGATAATAATATGGCGGTTGTACTAAATACAACTTTAACAGAAGAACTTTTGGAAGAAGGTTTTGTAAGGGAGATTATCAGTAAAATACAAACCATGAGGAAAGAAGCCGGTTTTGAGGTTATGGATAAGATTTCATTAACTTACGAAGCAGAGGAGAAGGTCATAAAGATATTTGAAAGAAATATTGAAGAAATCAAGTCGGAAACCTTGTCTGTAAATGCAAACCAAGAGCCTGGAACAGGTTATACTAAGAAATGGAAAATAAATGGGGAAGAAGTGGAACTGGGAGTAGAAAGGCAATAATTAATAGGAGGACACTGAAATGTTTGATACGAGATTTGACAAAAAGAAGTTCCAAACTGAAATTCAAGAGAACCTTAAGAATTTATTCCGTAAGTCGGTAGAAGATGCTTCTTCACAGGAATTGTTCCAAGCTGTTTCATTTGCTGTAAAAGAAGTGATTATGGATGACTGGATGAAAACCAAAAAGACGGAGAAAAAAGAAGAGTCGAAGGTTGTTGTTTACTTGTCAATGGAGTTTTTGGTAGGACGCGCTCTTGGTAATAATCTGATTAATATGAAGAACTACAAAATGGTGGAAGAAGCATTGGATGAACTGGGGGTAGACTTAAACGCTCTTGAGGATGAAGAAAGAGATCCTGCTTTGGGGAATGGTGGTTTGGGAAGACTTGCAGCCTGTTTTCTAGATTCTCTTGCCACTTTAGGATATCCGGCATATGGATGTGGAATTCGTTATCGATATGGGATGTTTCGACAGAAGATAGAAGAGGGCTATCAAAAGGAAATTCCAGATGATTGGTTAATGAATGGTTATCCTTTCGAGCTTCGAAGACCAGAGTATACACAAGAGGTTCGTTTTGGAGGAAATATACGTGTTGAGCATGATGAGTTCAATAATGCTAAGTTTATACAGGAAAACTACCAGTCAGTAAATGCAGTGCTTTATGAAATTCCGATTATTGGATACAATAATCATATGGTAAATTCTCTGTGTGTATGGGATGCAGAGCCGATTGTTAATTTCCGTTTGGATTCTTTTGACAGCGGAGATTATTACAAGGCAGTTGAGCAAGAAAATGTAGCGAGAAATATTGTCGATGTACTTTATCCAAATGATAACCACTATGCAGGAAAGGAATTGCGGCTCAAGCAGCAATACTTCTTTATTTCTGCCAGTTTACAGTCTGCATTGAAAGCTTTAAAGGAAAGAGGATATGCTGTAAAAGAGATGGATAAAAAGATTATCTTCCAGATGAATGACACCCATCCTACGGTTGCGGTTGCAGAGCTGATGCGGCTGTTGGTAGATGAAGAAGGGTTAAGCTGGGAAGAGGCTTGGGGTATTACAAGCAAATGCTGTGCCTATACGAACCACACCATCATGTCAGAAGCTTTAGAAAAATGGCCAATTGATCTTTTCTCCAGATTGCTTCCAAGAATCTATCAAATCATTCAGGAAATAGATAGGAGATTTGTAGAACAGATTCATCAAAGATATCCAGGGAATGAAGAAAAAGTTCGTAGAATGAGTATTCTTTGTGATGGACAGGTGCGGATGGCTCATTTAGCGATTGCTGCGGCGTTTTCTGTCAATGGAGTGGCACGACTCCACACAGAGATATTAAAGCATCAGGAGCTGAAGGATTTTTACGAAATGATGCCGGAGAAGTTTAATAATAAAACCAATGGTGTCACTCAAAGAAGATTTTTGCTTCATGCTAATCCAGAGCTTTCAAATTGGATTACAGATAAGCTTGGAACAGAAGATTTTGCAACAAATCTGGAGCTTTTAGAGAACTTAAAGCCTTTGGCGGATAATGATAATGCCCTAAGTGAATTCATGGGAATTAAAAGGAAAAACAAGGAACGTCTTGCAGCTTATATTAAAAAGCATAATAATATAGAGGTAGATGTAGATTCTATTTTCGATGTTCAGGTAAAGCGGCTCCATGAATATAAGAGACAACTTCTCAACATTTTACATGTTATGTATGTATATAATCAGATGAAGGAACATCCAGAGAAGAGCTATTACAAAAGAACGTATATATTTGGAGCAAAGGCATCAGCAGGATATACGAGAGCAAAAGAGATTATTAAGCTAATTAATTCTGTGGCGGAGGTTGTAAATAATGACCGTAGTATCAACGGAAAGCTTAAAGTAGTATTTATTGAAGACTACAGGGTGTCTAATGCTGAGATTATTTTTGCAGCAGCAGATGTAAGTGAGCAGATTTCAACAGCATCAAAGGAAGCATCTGGAACAGGAAATATGAAGTTTATGATGAATGGTGCAGTTACATTAGGTACCATGGATGGTGCAAATGTTGAAATTGTAGAAGAGGTCGGAAGAGAAAATGCTTTTATTTTCGGTCTTAGCTCAGAGGAAGTTATTCACTTTGAGAAAAATGGTGGATACAATCCTTGGGATATCTACAATCAGGATCAAGACATTCGAAAGGTATTAGATCAGTTAGTTGATGGAACGTATGGCAACGGAGATAAGGAACTTTATCGAAATATATATGATTCACTTTTATCTCCAAAAGATGGAAGCATGGCAGATATGTATTTTATATTAAAAGATTTTGCATCTTACCGCGATGCCCAGGAACAGGTGGACGCAGCATATCGTGATCAGAAGAGATGGGCTAAAATGGCACTTCTTAATACGGCAAGCTGTGGGAAGTTTTCATCCGATAGAACAATTGAAGAATATGTAGCAGACATATGGCATTCTAAAAAGATAAAGGTAGGTGAAGAGTAATGTATCAAACAGAAACGGATCAAGTTCTCATAACAGTTTTATTGATTTACTTAGGAGTTATTTTCTTTGCTTTAATTATAGGATTGGCATCCTATCTTTTCAAATCCATCGGGATGTATACGATGGGAAAAAGAAAAGGAATACAAAATGCCTGGCTTGCATTTATTCCCTATGGAAGAACGTATTTCTTAGGTGAGTTATCAGGGCCAATTCATCTGAAGAGAAAGACGATTACAAATCCAGGTATTTGGCTGATATTAGTACCTATTATTTCTTCGGTGATTTCCAGCATTTTTATGGGGCTGTTCTATGCATCCTTTTTTGCAAAGATGATTGGAATGACATCTGCGCTGTCCAACCATGCAAGTGAGGAGGCGGTTCTTCGCAGCTTATTTGGAGGTCCGGGAGGATTCTTTATGATTATGGCATTGATACTTTTTGTTTTAGCCAGTATCTTTTTGACGGCAGTACAAAATGTACTTATTGTACTGATAAATAAGCAGATTTATGCCCAGTATACGGAAGATAATATGGCCATTGTTCATACGATTTTGGGATTATTTATTCCGCTATACACATCCATATATTTCTTCGTTATCAGAAATAATGAACCGATTTTTATACAAAAGGGTGGAGAAGGATATTAATGAATTATATCTATGTACTAGAGTGTAAGGATGGTTCCTACTACACTGGATGGACGACAGATGTGCAGAAACGTCTAAAGGCTCATCAAGAGGGTTCAGGTGCGAAATATACGAGAGGACGGGGACCTTTAAAACTGGTTTATCAAGAATCCTTTGAAACAAAAGAGGAAGCGATGAAGCGGGAATATGAGATTAAGCAAATGAGTCGAAGAGACAAAGAGAAATTAATAAATGGGTAAAGTAAAAAAAGAACTACGCAAGCATAAGACAGCCTGCGTAGTTCTTTTTTTAGATTAAAGGAGAAAGCTCTCCAGTATCTATGTCCATCAGGTAGCCTTGGATACAGATATCCTTTGGCATGAGGGGGTGGTTTTTAAGCAGTTTTACAGTTTGAATTACTTCTTCTTCCACATTAGAAAAGCCGGAAAACCAGTGCTCAAATGCGGGACATTGACCGGCGAATTCTTGACATGAGCTTGGAGAAATACCACGAGAATAGAGTTTGTCAATTAAGGAAGCAGAACTTATTTTACTGACACCGCAATCCGTATGACCAATAACATCCAGATAGGATATGTCAAACTCAAGAATGGCAACCAAGAGGCTTCGAATGGTAGTATCATACTCGTCTAAAAGGGTCCCACCAGCGTTGCGGATAATTTTAGCATCGCCATCTTTAATACCTAAAGCAGCAGTTAAAAGATGAGTTAATCGTGTATCCATACAAGTGAGAATCGCTGTTCTTCTAGCAGGTTTACTGGAAGCGAAATAAGAAGTATGTAGTTGATTTTTCACGAAATAACGGTTGTATTCCAACATGTTTTTTTGCATTTTAATCCTCCTTTTTTCTTGTGGACTTATTGTAACAAGGGAAAATTAATGGAGAATGGAACTTTCATTAACAATTATTAAGGTAAGAAAATGCCCTATGTAAGGTTTGTCAAATACAATAATGGAAAGATGAAGGAGGAGGTAATCATTATGAAGATACAAAAACCGGCTATGGCAGGAACTTTGGAATCCAGTGACTGTCAGGTAACAGTCGAAAAAGGGCAAGGAACAGTCGAGCTGGAGCTAAGTAGTAGTGTAATCAATCAGTATGGAGAGCAAATAAGGAGAGTTATACAAGAAACTCTTACAAAGCTTGAAGTAGAGGATGTCAAAATAGTAGTAGTTGATAAGGGGGCATTGGACTGCACCATCAGAGCGAGAGTAGAGTGTGCAGTCTACCGGGCAAATGAGGAAACAGGACCATGGAGGGAATTGGCATGAATCAAAATAAAAAGAGATTAAGAAGAACAATGATGTTTTTAAATGCTCAAAAGCCGGGTCTTATAAAAGATGCTTATATTTATCAACCAGATTCCATTATGTTTGATCTTGAGGATGCAGTAGCAGAGAATCAAAAGGATGCTGCAAGATACTCACTCTATCATGGACTTAAGACCATCGACTATCGAGGATGTGAGAAGATTGTTCGAATTAATGGACTAGATACGCCTTATTGGCGAGAAGATGTAAGATGTGCTGTGGCCGGTGGATGTGATGGGATTAGAGTACCAAAGACAGAGAGTGCAAGTCAGATCAAGCTGGTAGAAGGAGAAATTGTGAAAGCTGAAAGGGCTTATGAAGTAGAGGCGGGCAAGGTTCTGATTATGGCAGCAGTAGAGTCTGCAAGAGGAGTTATGAAGGCCATGGATGTATGCGAGGCTTCAGAAAGAATGTTTGGAATTGCTCTTTCAGGAGGTGATTATACGAGAGACTTGCAAACACATATCACCGGAACAGGCGTGGAGCTGATGGGAGCTAGACAGCAATTGATTATTGCGGCTCGAGCAGCAAAAGTGCAGTGCTTTGACACCGTTTATACGGATTTAGATAATATGGAGGGGTTCCGTAAAGAGGTGGAGACCATTCATCTTATGGGATTTGATGGAAAATCGATTGTGAATCCACGGCAGATAAGAGTGGTTCATGATATTTTTACTCCATCTCCCAAGGATATTTCTTTCTCAGAAAAAGTGGTACGGGAAATCGATGAAAAGAAAGAGAAAGGCATTGGAGTTTTCACAGTAGACGGAAAGATGATAGACATTGCTTTCTATGACGGAGCAAAGAGAATTTTGGATATGGCGAAAGCCTCAGGAGTTTACTAGGAGGGATGAAAATGTTGAATGCAGTTGGAAGAGACATACCGGAAGAAGTGGTGAAAAATACCAATAAGGAAATTTTTAAGGGGGTACATTATTATGATGGGTACACATATGAAAAAAAAGGACCGAAAACGAAGTGTGTTAACCGCTCCGGTGGAGATAAGCTGGTTGATAGTATTCGTGACGTATTGTTTAAATGTGGGATCAAAGATGGTATGACACTCAGTTTTCATCATCATTTTCGAGATGGTGACTATATCGTAAATATGGTGATGAAGGAAGTTCATACACTAGGGATTAAGGATATCACAATTTGTGCAAGTTCTTTGGGAAAGGCTCATGATCTATTGTGTGACTATATTGAAGATGGAACAATTACGGATATTCAATCCTCAGGAGTAAGAGGAAGGGTCGGACAGGCAATTTCAAGAGGGAAATTAAAGGGATATGCTATTATGCGTTCCCACGGAGGCCGAGTTCGGGCGATAGAATCTGGAGAAGTAAAAATTGATATTGCATTTATCGGAGCACCGACTTGTGATGATTATGGAAACTGCCGGGGGATTGGAGGCGTATCAAACTGTGGAGTTCTTTCTTATTCTATGGTAGATGCAGATTATGCAGATAAAGTTGTGGCAATTACAGATTGTTTGGTGCCTTTTCCGAATTTTCCGGCACATATATCTATGACGAAAGTGGATTATGTTGTGGAAGTGGATGAAATCGGTAATCCAGAAAAAATAGCAACCGGTGCAGCAAAACCAACGACGGACATGCGAAAGCTGATGATGGCTGATTACTGTACTCAATTTGTAATTAATACGCCTTATTTTAAAGACGGATTTTCCTACCAGACTGGTGTAGGAGGGGCGTCTATTGCTTCTACCATATCCTTAGCTAAGGTGATGAAAGAAAGAGATATCCGTATGGGATTTGGTGTTGGAGGTCTGACGAAACCAATGTGTGATTTGTTGATTAATGGTCAAGTGGACTGCCTGCTAGATACTCAGGATTTTGATTTGGATGCGGTAAAATCCGTTGAAAATATGAAGCATTTTCGTATTTCTGCATCAGAATATGCAAATCCTTTTAATAAAGGTGCAATTGTCAATAAATTAGATTTTGTGATTTTAGCGACTTTGGAAGTGGATGTCAACTTTAATTGTAATGTTGTTGTTGGATCGGATGGTGTAATTACTGGAGCACAAGGAGGTCATCCGGATACTGCAGCAGGTGCGAAGTGTACCGTGGTTTTGACTCCATTATTACAGGGAAGAACTCCGGCAGTATGCAATGAGGTTACTACAGTAACGACTCCAGGGGAATCGATTGATGTGGTCATTACAGAATATGGAATTGCTATTAATCCTGCAAGGCAAGACTTGATAGATTGTATGAAGGATGTAAAGCTTCCCTTTATGACGATAGAGGAATTGCGGGATATTGCTTATTCTATTGCTGGGGAGCCACAAAAGGTTGCCTTTGATGAACGAGTAGTAGGAATTATAGAAGGTCGAGATGGAACAATTATGGATGTGGTTCGTCAGGTGAAAATATGATAGAGACAATTCGAGAAGTAACAATGACAGAGGTAATGGCTTTTCGTGAAGAAAAGGCAGCAATTTGGAAGTTATTATCTAAAGAATATGAGAAGGAAACAATTATTAGTTTTGGACTTAATATTCCAGGGTCAATAAAGGTGACGGAGCAAATAATACAGGCCTTTGTTTATGGGATGAAATATATCGAAGCTGTCTTTCATGATATGGAAGTGGTGATTTATCGTAAAAAAGAGCAAAGGAGCTTTGCTGGATATAGTGTATCTTATGCATTGGCAGGAAGTAATGCCAGAGAATTAAAGAAGAAAATGGTGGAAATTGAGGAGAATCATCCTTTGGGAAGAATTTTTGACATTGATGTAATGGGAAAAGAAGGAAGCATTTCACGAAGAGAGGTGGGCGGGCTTCCCAGAAAATGTTTGCTCTGTGAGGAGGAAGCGAAGATCTGTAGTCGAAGCGTAGCTCATTCTCAGGAGGCGGTGCGTCAGAAAATGGAGAAGATGATTCATCAATATATAAGAAAAGGAGTGTGACAAAATGAAGGCACTTAGTTCTCAAACTATTCATGGAGCATGTAACAGAGTTGGAATACTTGCGTGGAAGTCTTTGTTAGAAGAGGTGTATACAACACTAAAACCAGGATTGGTTGACTGCTATTCGAACGGAGCCCATAAGGATATGAATGTGGCATTGTTTGAGCTAAGTGCACGAGTGATTTATCCTTACTTTTCAAGAATGACTTATGTGGGAAGGGTTATGGAAGGTAGTTATGAAGAAGTTTTCAAAGTAGTTAGAGAATGGGGAGTAGCGGCAGAAAGGGCAATGTTTAAAGGAACAAAAGGTGTCAATACTCATAAAGGTTTGATTTTTTCTATGGGCATTTTTTGTGCTGCATATGGTTTGTGCCGAAAGCATCATCATCAGATAAATTTGGACAACTTAATACAAGAGCAAACAGAGCTGGTAAGGACTACTCTTATGAAGGAGATTGGCGATATTGTAAAACTTAAGAGAGGACTTGGAGCCCGAGGAGAGGCTCTGAGCGGATACGCTTCTCTGCAAAAACTTGGCCTGCCCAAGCTGCAGCAAGGAATTCGAGAAGGTAGAAATTTTAATCAAGTCAAGATAGAAACACTTTTTTCTCTCATGACCCAAGTGGAAGATGCTAATGTTTTATCTCGTACAAATCCTGAGACTTTAAAAGAAATGCAGGAAATAGCGATTCACTTTATAGAGAATGGTGGGATGGGACAAGACAACGCATTTTTGAAATTGAAAAGATTGGATTCTTATTTTATTGGAAAAAATATTAGTCCGGGTGGATGTGCTGATTTGTTGGCACTAACAATCTTTATCAATAGTTTGTTAGGAGATGACGGACATGGAATACAATAAGATTACAGGAGAACCCTTCACAGAGGATAGGCGAGAAATGCTGATTTCATTTCTTAAAGAAAATCAAATTGATTATGACAGTGGTATTCAGTATAGTGTATTGCTCCTAAATGAGGATGACCAGGTGCTTGGTACGGGATCAATAGAGGACAACGTTCTCAAATGCTTTGCAATCAGCCAGGAAGCAAGAGGGATGGGTCTTATGGGAGTGCTTATCTCGGAGCTGACCCAATATGCTTATGAAAGAGGGCGCACCAATTTATTTGTTTATACCAAACCGGAAAATAGTGAGCTGTTTGAACAGTTGGGATTCTATTCTATTTTGGAAACAAAAGAGGTGCTTTTGATGGAAAATAGCCGAAGTAATTTCCAGGAGTTTAAGGGAAAGCTTGGAGGCTATAGTCAAAGGCCTTTCGCAGGTGCAGTGGTTATGAACTGTGATCCATTTACCTGGGGGCATAGATATTTGGTGGAGGAGGGGCTTAAGCACTGTGAGTTTCTTCACATTTTTGTCTTGGGAGATCATCGAAGCTTTTTTACGCCTAAACAACGATACGAAATGGTGCAAAAGGGAGTTAAGAATTTTGAACCAGTTAAGGTGCACATGGGTAATAATTACATGGTCTCTGCAGCAACTTTCCCAACATATTTTCGTAAAAATAAAGATCAAGCGTTACGAGCTAATTGCCGGCTTGATCTTCATCTGTTTGGTCAGGAAATAGCACCGGTGTTAGGCATAAAAAAGCGTCTAATAGGTACTGAGCCAAACTGTAAAATTACGAATCAGTACAATGCTGAAATGAAAAAAATATTGCCCCAATATGGTATTGAAGTAGTCGAAATACCGAGGAAACAGTGGAAAGATGAGGTGATTAGTGCTTCTCGGGTACGCACCTATTACCAAGAAGGGCAATGGGATAAAATAAAAAGCCTAGTGCCAAAGTCGACACTAGACCATCTTTTAAGCCTTAGGGAATAAAGCGATATCCTATACCACGAACGGTAACAATGTGGGTGGGTTTTTTGCTGTCATCTTCAATTTTACCTCGTAGGCGATTGATATAGACCATGATAGCATTATCATCTACGGCTACATCCGTTCCCCAAATTTGTTCGTAAATCATATCTTTTGTGAATATTTGATTTGGATGGTGGAGAAACATTGAGAATAAAGCACTTTCCTTATAGGAAAGGATAATTTCTTCACCATTCTTATAAAAACGCATCGTCGTGGTATCAAGAGTAAATTCACCTCTTTCAATCACCGTCTTTTGTTCTTCCTCCAGCTGCTTATTTCGTCGTAAGATTGCTTTTACCTTTGCACCGACAACTACGGGACGAAAAGGTTTTGTAATATAATCATCTGCACCCAATGAAAGCCCATACAAGGAGTCAAAATCTTCATTTCTTCCACTAATTACCATGACAGGGGTGGTTATTCCCTGAGCACGCATATGCTGGATTATCTCAAAGCCTTCCATATCACCCAGAGAAATATCAAGGAGTACAATATCGAAGGTGTGGTTTTTAAGCATGGTGAGAGCGGTAGCTCCATTTTCAGCAAGGGTACAGCTTAAATCATTGCTTTGCATTACTTTTTCTAATAACTTTCGGATCGCTGGATCATCGTCAACGATTAATACTCTATTTGCCATGTTCTTCTCCACAAGTTCTGTTAGTTGTTATATAATTATTATTATAAGGGGAGCTACGTATCAAGTCAATAAAGGGCAGGGTGTAATATGAAAAAAAAGAAAAGCCGTCGTGCGTTCATAAAAGTAGGAATTCTTTCCGGTGCAGCTTTGATTTTTGCGATTTTTATCTATATGGGTTATAGTATCTGGACGGATTATAAGAATCAAATTATTCAAGGACAAAAAGATCAGATGCTTTTGACTGCAAAATCCATTGCTGATGGAATGGAGGCAAATCTCACATCTTATGAGTATGATTTGGATTATTTATGTGAAATACAGAAGAATGATTTTTCCACTAAAGAAGCGTGGGAAGGTATAGCTTCGTATGTTAAGGTGCATAAGATGTTTGTTTATGATGTTCTTTTAGAAGATATTAAAGAAAACCAAATGCGAAGTGTTTCCGGCTTTACTATTAAGGAGGTCTTTTCAGATTCTCCTATTAATCATGAGACATCCATTCAATTTGTTGCCCTAACAAATGAGGAGAAATACATTGCAATCCGGCGTAAATTATCGGAAGTAGAATATTTGTCCATTCTTTTAGATGGAAAGAAGTACTACCAATC
Source organism: Aequitasia blattaphilus (assembly GCF_024721305.1). Classification (GTDB taxonomy): domain Bacteria; phylum Bacillota; class Clostridia; order Lachnospirales; family Lachnospiraceae; genus Aequitasia; species Aequitasia blattaphila. Next base: position 33,032 of record NZ_JAMXOD010000010.1, read on the forward strand.
TATAATGGCTAATGTTCAAATGGGAAGCAATGGTTATGTGGTGATTAAGGACAGTGATGGGGTTATTCTTATGTATCCTACGGATGACCAGTTGGGGATTAATGTAATTGAAGGGAGAATGGAATTATATCCCCAGGCAGATTACACAAGCTTAAAAAGCATGATTGAGAAGCAAAAGGAGGGAAAGCAAGGTGTCAGCGAGTATTATTCCTACTGGTGGGAAAAATTAAAGAATCAGGATGAAAAGTCTGCACGGGTGAAGAAAATTAGTGCTTATGTACCAGCGTACTTAGGGGAATCTTTTTTGATTGTTAGTACGGTTATTGATTATGATGATATTTATGTGCCTATTGCTGAGGGATATATGAAGCTTTTTTTACTCTTTATTGCTGTATTGGTAATTATTCTATTTGTATTAATCTATAGTGGGCGGTTACTCATTCAGAGACAGAAGGATACCGAAAAGATAGAATATTTAACGGATTTAAATCATATTCTGGAAGAGATGCAAAAGAGTGAGGAAAATATTTCCCATAGCCAGCGTCTGCAGATTATGGGAACGATGACGGGAGGGATTGCCCATGAGTTTAACAACTTATTGACTCCTATTCTGGGCTATGCGGATTTGCTTCTATTAGAGTTGGAACATCAGCCAGAAGAGCATGAACAGGTGCAAGAAATTCAAGAGGCAGCATTAAAAGCGAAGGATATTATTCAACAACTTTCTTCCATGAGCCGTAAAAATATAGAAACTGTATTCAACAAGCTATCGGTTCTTGAGGTAATGCAGCGTTCACTGAAAATGGTACAGTCAATTTGTCCGGATAATATTAAGGTTGTTACGAAGATTTCAGATGAGGAGGTCTATGTTTTAGGAAACAGAACACAAATCAGTCAAGTACTTTTAAATATTACATTAAATGCAGTTCAAGCAATGGGGGCAGAGCCAGGAACCATCTGTATACACTGTGATAAGATTAAATGGATAGAATCTGATGAGTTGCCATCTTCTGAATTAGAGTTTGAGAAAGAGTATGTAAAAATAGAGATAGAAGATACTGGGCCGGGGATGAGTGAGGATATTATAAAACAAATTTTCACGCCCTTTTTTACCACGAAAAAAGGAGGAGCTGGAACGGGTCTTGGGCTTGCTTTGGTGGATCAGATTATTCGTTCTCATAAAGGTAGTGTGGTAGTCAATAGTGAAATTGGTTGTGGCAGTACTTTTACCATCTATTTACCAGTGGTGTCAGAAATGTATATAGAAGAATCTCGTATTCAGCGGCGTAACAGTGGGGAATATGTTTTAGTTGTAGATGACAATCAAAAAGTGCTATCAATGTTAACGAAAAATCTTGCCAAGGTGGGAATTACTGTATTAGGGGCAGATACATATCAGAAAGCCAGCGAAATGCTTACGGATCAAATTGGAATTGTTATTTTGGATCAAAGTATTTCTGGACAAAGTGCCATTCCAGTTGCAATGTCATTAAAGGCTCGGTTTCCGAACTTGATTCGATTAGTTGCGGTAGATGTAGTAGATCGAGAGATTCTCGAAGCAAAAAAACGAGAAATCATAGATGATTACCTTGAAAAACCTTTATCTGATATTGAGATTCTTAGAAAGGCCAGAACGGCGGCACAAAAACGCTAGTGATACAGTAAATCTTAACAGGTGTTAATCCAATTCTTAATATGAAATAAGAGTAGGAGTTCAATACTGTAAGGTTGAGCATTTATACTTCTATTATAAAATCAATTATTATAGGAGGAAAGATTATGAGTGAAGTAATGCTTGCAGTGTTAGGGTTTGCTGCCATAATAATGGTGATTACCTTGTTGCTGAGAAATGTAACGATTCCATCGATTGCTTTTATCGGTGTAGGTTTGCTGACTTCGGTGGTTTTAGTGGTTACAAGAACCTTTAGCATCAATGAAATGGGAGAATTTGTAAAAGAGGGAGTAGCAGATGTTCATGGTACGGCAGCACTATTTATTTTTTCAGTATTATTCTTTGGAATTATGAATGATGTAGGAATGTTTGATCGTATTATCAATGCGCTGGTTAAAAAAGTAGGAGATAATGTTATTGGCGTAACCTTGATGACTTGCTTGATTGCAATGATAGGACATTTAGATGGAGGTGGAGCTTCCACATTTTTAATTACGATTCCAGCAATGCTGCCAATTTATAAGAAGCTGAAAATGCGTCCCACAACACTTCTATTGATTTGTGTAACTGCTATGGGTGTAATGAATTTACTTCCTTGGGGTGGACCAACAATGCGTGCCGCTACTGTCTTAGGAATCGAGGCAAATGCTTTGTGGATGAAACTTATTCCTATGCAGATTGCAGGTATAGTTATTGCAATTGGAACAGCATTATTCTGGGGATATGTAGAGAAGAAGCGTGGAGCAGGTATTAATAGTACATTAGAAATTGAAGATTACTCCGAGCTTGAAGAAACTTCAAAAGAGGAAAGTGAAGAATTGGCAAGGCCTAAGTTATTTGTTTTTAATGTAATTCTTACTCTCTGTGTAATTGTTTCTTTGATTGCACTTTCAGATTTGCCAGCGTATTTCATTTTTATGGTCGGTTGTGCCATAGCGTTATTGGTTAATTATTCTGGTTCTAAATTACAGAACAAACGAATTAAGGCTCATGCAAGTTCAGCTCTGATGATGGCTTCAACGATTTTAGCAGCAGGAGTATTTTTAGGAGTATTAGAAAGTTCTGGTATTATGAACAACATGGCAACTGCAATTGCAGGCTTAATGCCGGCAGCAATGGGAAGATTTTTACCAATCATCATAGGTGTTCTATCGGTTCCGCTGTCGATGATGTTTTGTACGGATGCATATTTCTTTGGTTTATTGCCAGTGTTGATTACGGTGGGTAATGCTTTCGGTGTAAATCCAGTACACACAGCAATTGCAATGGTTGTTTGTCGCAACTGTGCAACCTTTATCAGTCCTGTTGTACCAGCAACATATTTAGGAATTGGATTGGCTGGAGTGGATATTAAGGCTCATATTAAAAGATGTTTCGGCTGGATGTGGAACGTTAGTGTCGCATGTCTGATTGTAGGAATTTTTACAGGTGTGATAAAATTTTAGATATAAAAGGGAACTGCCTGCTCGGCAGTTCCTTTTTATAGGATGTAAGAGTAGATAAAGATAAAATGGCAGATACTTCCCCCCATTACAAACAGGTGGAAGATTTCATGACTCCCGAAGTATTTATGCCTTCCATTGAAAATAGGAAGCTTTAAAGCGTAAATGATACCTCCTATTGTATAAATAATACCTCCGATTAATAACCACATAAAAGCGGCAGTACTTAAAGTATTCAATAATTTTGTGAAAGCCAGAACACAGGTCCAGCCCATGGCAATATAAAGAACACTGGATATCCATTTTGGACAGTAAATCCAAAGTGCCTTCAGGACAATACCAAAGATGGCAATTCCCCATACGATACTTAGTAAGATAATTCCGGTTCGGCCTTTTAATACCAGAAGACATACAGGGGTATAGGTTCCAGCAATTAGAATGCTGATCATCATGTGATCAAATTTTTTTAAAATACGGTTTATACGTTCAGAGCGGTTGAAAGTATGATAAGTTGTACTTGCGAAATAAAGCAAGATTAAGCTGATAGCGTATATTGTAACAGCAACAAGTGATATTGGATCCGGATTATGGTATGCTTTTATAATAAGGGGGATTGCCGCAAATATTGCCATAAGCATTCCGATAAAATGTGTAATTGCACTACCTGGATCTTTGATTTTTTCTTTGATTATTTTTGACATAAGCACCTCCATCACGACATGTAGTTTTGAAAACTACATGAAGCATATACAAATACTACAACTCTTGTGTGGAAATGTCAATAGGGGAATCACATAAATGTGATTCCCCTAAAAAATATCTGCAGCTAAGGCAAATTTTGATTTTAGTAGTTTACAACAGCTCTTTCGAAGTAGGCTTGTGGATGTGCACATACAGGACAGACATCTGGAGCATCTTCTGCATTATGAATGTATCCGCAGTTTCCACATTTCCATCCCAAAGGAGCATCTCCCTTAAAGGTAGTACCATTGTTATAAGCTTCTAGCAATTTACGATAGCGTTTTTCATGTGTTGCTTCAACAGCAGCAACTCCATCAAATTTCTTTGCTAAGTCTTCAAAGCCTTCTTCTCTGGCTTCTTCTGCCATTCTCTTATACATGTCAGTCCATTCATAGTTCTCACCAGCAGCAGCATCTTCCAGGTTTGCTGCAACATCACCGATACCGTGATATTCTTTAAACCACATTTTCGCATGTTCTTTTTCATTGATTGCAGTTTCCATAAAGATATTCTGCATTTGTACAAACCCTGCTTTTTTTGCAGCAGATGCGTAATAGTCATACTTATTACGAGCCATTGATTCCCCTGCAAATGCTTCCATTAAGTTTTTCTCGGTTTTTGTTCCATCATATTTTGACATTGATATTACCTCCTTATCGTAATTGTTAATGTTGTTACCTTGTTTAGCTGAAATATCTTTTTAATAGACCTTCAAAAGCTTTACCGTGTCTTGCTTCGTCTTTAGCCATTTCGTGAACCGTATCATGAATTGCATCCAGATTTTGTTCTTTTGCTCTTTTTGCAAGATCAAATTTACCAGCAGTTGCTCCATTTTCAGCATCTACACGCATTTCCAGATTTTTCTTAGTACTGTCTGTTACAACTTCTCCTAAGAGCTCTGCGAATTTTGCTGCATGTTCTGCTTCCTCATAAGCAGCCTTTTCCCAATAAAGACCAATTTCAGGATAGCCTTCTCTATGTGCGACTCTTGACATTGCCAGATACATACCAACCTCTGTGCATTCCCCTTCAAAATTAGCTCTTAGATCCATTAAAATATCTTCACTGACCCCTTTTGCAATTCCAACGATGTGCTCAGCAGCCCATTCTTTTTCCCCAGATTGTTCCTTGAATTTTTCGGCAGGAGCTTTACATTGTGGACACTGCTCTGGTGGTGTTTCACCTTCATATACATAACCACAAACTCCACATACCCATTTTTTCATTTTATAGTACCTCCTCAATATATTTTATAAAATAGTAATAGTTACTATTATTATAATCAAGATTATCATGGATTTTCAGATTTGTCAACTCTCAAACAATCTTCACAAACTCCATAAAAGACAACTGCATGTGTATTTATTTCACCACTATAGGATTTAGAAGCTTTTTTATCTAATTCATCAAAATCCTTTTGTGTCAACATCAAGTCATCTACTTTTCCACATTTTGTACAGATAACGTGATAATGGGGAACGCTGACCTTGTCAAAACGTACGCCTCCGTTTTCTGTAGTGATTTTTATGATTTCTCCCATGTCAGCAAGTAGATTTAAATTCCTATAGACAGTTCCTAAACTAATATTGGGAAATTGTTTTCTCATATGTAAATACACAGTATCTGCGGTGGGATGTTCTTCGGTTTGCATTAGGTACTCTTTTATATATGCACGTTGTTTACTATATTTTAACTTCTGCATGCAAAAACCACCTTTCAAAATAGTAATAATTATCGTTAAAATCATCATAGTACAGGAGCTATTTAAAGTCAATTCAACTGATTGAAGTTTTCGTTATTGTTTATGAATCTTTATTTTTATTTTACAAAGGATTGAATTATACAAAGTGACAAAAAAAAAATAGTACTTGCCAAGTTTTGAGAAAGTAGTTATCCAAGTTATCCACATTAAAAAATGCGAAAAACGTGGAAAAAAGAGGATTTATGACTTTTTATCCACATTATCCACACAAAAAAGGATGATTTTGGGGGATTACTTACCTCAAAAAAAGAACGAACGTTTTGTTGAGTTTTGATAAAAACACGCCTTTTTATAAAAAAATATGAATCGGCATTGACATTTAAAGTGTCACACATAAAGAAAAAATGAGAGGAATAGTGTGAAAATAAATAGTCGTATTTACTTTAGCAGTTTTTAGTTCTATAATAAGAGGACAAGTAAAAAGGAGGCATAGTTATGGCGAATATTACAAAAGATATGACGATTGGTGAGCTATTAAGTATAAATGCAGGTGTTGCGCCAATTTTGATGGAAGTGGGAATGCATTGTTTGGGATGCCCTTCAGCACAGGGAGAAACCTTGGAAGAGGCGGCAATGGTTCACGGAATGGATGCAGACTTATTAGTCGCTAAAATTAATGCATTTGTTGATGCAAAATAATGGTTACAAATTAAAAGATACCAGAGGGTTCATTCTCTGGTATCTTTATTTCTAGTATTCAATTATAATGATGCAAGTTTTTGTATTGCATCTGCTGAAATAATAATTTCACAGTGTTCTTCCAAATATGCAAGAGTAGCACTGGAGGCCTTTTCATTAGAACCGTATTCTGAAAGCATATTGCATATGCGGTTAAAAGCATTTGTTGTCATTTCAGACTGGGTAATTGCAAGGATATACATATCCTCTTTCCCATCCTTATATAAGGTATTGGATCCACTATACATACTATTTAAGAGGTTAGCCACCTCAATGACTTGATCCATTGTAGTGAAAGAAAATAAGTGCAAACCTGCATTAACCGCTGTACCTGTTTTGGCGGGGACTGGGTTTTGTGCAGTTTTATCCTTAACCTTTCCAATATAATCCATATAATTATCAGCTCCCTCGAGTTTATCTACTGTGTCTAGGTCTGATTCAACTTCGACTTTTGGTTGTGGTGAAAATCGTGAAAATCTAGCGTCTAGTTCTTCGGGATTTTCTACTTTTGTAATAATCAATACGATGGAGTCTGCTGCAGGGATTGCCTCTATCATAAGAGGAATATCTTCTGCTTCAAAGCCAAACTCGAATGCTGCTTGTTGCATCATATCTTGGAAAAGTGATTTTGCTTTTTCGGTTCCATAGGCCAGTTCGCTAAGTTGTAGTTGCCTAGAGGCCAAATCGGCTCTGGTCAATGTGCAGCGAATCTGATGGTCATTAATTTTTTCAATCTTCATAATATCACTTCCTTTTCCATATTATAGCATACAGATGTTCCCATATTCAATTAAATATGTATAAAGATAATAATAGAGGGATAAAATGTGCTTGCTATATCTTCATTTGTTTATTATAATGAGACAAAGAGACTGAACTGAATTGCAAATTGTCTAATAAAGAAATCATAAGGTTTGTTCAAGCCAATTTCCCGGAAATTAATCAGAAGAAAGTAAATAAGTTTAGTGTGTTGCACTTGTATCACAAAAATAAGTATTACATACGCGTTTGCTATTCAAGTTTTGGTCGGAAAGGAGGATCTATTGAGAAGTGATGCCAACGATCTGGATGAGTTTCTTAAAGAGCTTATAGGATATGAAAGGCAGGGGGTATACATTTATATGGAGGATACACCAACAAGTGCCTTTGATGTTGTTGAAGCACATATGGTCAAAGAAAAAGGCAGCTATATGAGAGAGTACATCTTAGATGAAAGTGGCAAAATTTTGGAATTGTATTTTCATTATGTAGGAAAATGCGAACACGAAGTATAGGAAGCTGTAAGTACCCTCTAAATACCTATAAAATGTCGAAAACTGTGTAAATAATTAATGACGGGGTTTTAATTTATTGCTATAATGGGTAAGGTAGGAGGTGGCAAATGGAAGAAAGACGAAAAAGGCCGGTACAATCCAGTAGAAGAAAAAGAACAAGGAAGCCACAGAACAAGAGAAGAAGAGAGCGTAGTCTTGCATTTAAGGCGATTTTTTCGGGTCTTGGAATTATTGGAATTTTTATTGCGGCATTCTTATGGAATCGATACAGTCCTTCAGAAGATGAAGTGAATTTAAATGAATATTATGGGATTGAAAATGAAGGACAAGTAGCATTGGTAATCAATAATGAAGTGGTGGAGTCCAAAGGGAAGATTGAAGAAGGAAAAACCTATATTCAATATGAGACTTTAAGGGATAAAATTAATAGTAGATTTTACTGGGATCCAAATGAGAATTTACTTCTCTATACCTTACCCAATGATATTGTAACAGTGCCTGTTGGCAGTAAAGATTATACGGTCTCTAAGGAGAAAAATTCAGAAGATTATACGATATTGAAAACAGAAGGAAGTACGGCATATATTGCTCTTGATTTTATCAAGAAATACACCAATATGGCGTATGAGATTTATAAGGATCCAGACCGGGCAGTGATTGAAACAGACTGGTCAAATCAAATGGCAAAGGCTAAAAAGGATACGCAGATTCGTTATCAGGCAGGAATAAAAAGTCCTGTACTTTCTCAGGTAAAAAAATCATCTAAAGTAGTTCTGATTGAGGAGGAAGGTGATTGGGAGAAGGTAAAGACTGAAGATGGGTTTATCGGGTATATCAAACAAAGCCAGCTTTCCAAGGGAGAGGATCAGGCAGCTCCGGAGGGTTACCTGGAACCGGAATATACAAGTATCAGTAAGGATTATACCATCAACATGGCATGGCACAATGTAACCAATGAGGTTGCAAATGGAAATGTACTGGAAACAATTGCCAGCACAAAGGGACTTAATACCATATCCCCAACATGGTTTCATGTAGGAGATGTATCAGGAACACTGCAGTCCATAGCATCCAGCCAGTATGTGAACTATTGCCATCAATCCGGTATAGAAGTGTGGGCTGCTATTCGAGATTTTGATGGAGGAATCAACTCTTATGAAGAAAGCTTTGAGCTTTTACGCTACACATCTAGAAGAGAGAACTTGATTAGTCAATTAATCGGTGCGGCACTTCAAAGTGGAATTGATGGAATCAATCTGGATTTCGAAAAGATTAGTGAAGAATGCGGAGAGCATTATATCCAATTTGTTCGGGAACTTTCTGTAAGATGCCGACAAAATGGACTGGTTTTTTCAATCGATAATTATGTGCCGAAGGGATTTAATGCTCATTATAATAGAAAAGAGCAGGGAGTTTTTGCGGACTATGTTGTGATTATGGGGTATGATGAACATTGGGGAGGCTCTCCAGAAGCTGGAAGTGTGGCCTCGTACTCTTTTGTAAAAGATGGAATTGAAGAAACAATGAAAGAGGTACCCGCAGAAAAAATCATCAGTGGTATGCCCTTCTTTACAAGGCTTTGGTCGGAGACACCAAAAACAGCAGAGGAAATATCGGCTGGAAAGGGAACAGATGGGGAGAACTATTCTGTGAATGTAACCAGTGAAGCATTAGGTATGGTTGCTGCGCAAAGTGTTCTGACACAAAATGGAATTGAAGCAGCCTGGGATGATGAGATGAAGCAATACTATGCTAGCTGGACAATCGAAAATACAACGTATAGAATCTGGATGGAAAACGAAGCTTCATTAGAAGAAAAGCTTAAGCTAATGAAGGAAAATAATTTGGCAGGTTGTGCTTTTTGGGCGCTTGGCCAAGAGGATTCTAATATATGGAATCTCGTAGTTAAATATGTAAATTAATAAAGAGAAGCATCTCCAATGATTGCGGTAAAATCAAAGGAGATGTTTTCTATTGTGCAAGAATAGAAGGGGTAGTATAATAGAATTTATGAAAACAAAAGTCTTGCAAATAAATGAAAATGAGATCGGCCAGGAGGCTGAGATAAAGAAAATAGAAGAAGCCGGAGAAATATTAAGATCCGGCGGTCTTGTTGCGTTTCCCACCGAAACGGTTTATGGATTGGGGGGAGATGCGCTTCACAAAGAAGGGGCAAAGAAAATTTATAAAGCGAAGGGGCGACCTTCGGATAACCCCTTGATTATTCATATTATCAGGCTTGAGGATTTGAGTCGGATTGTAACGGGAGTGACTCCGATTATTGAAAAGCTATTAGACAGGTTCTGGCCGGGACCCTTGACAATTATTCTGAAGAAAACAGAAGAGGTGCCCTATGAGACTAGTGGGGGATTAGATACAGTAGCGATTCGTATGCCTGATCATAAGATTGCAAGAGCAATTATAGATTCTGGTGGAGGGTTTATTGCGGCACCCAGTGCAAATACGTCGGGGAAGCCAAGTCCTACGAGTGCAGCTCATGTAGTGGATGATTTATCAGGAAGAATTGATATGGTGGTAGATGGTGGAGAGGTAGAGATTGGTGTAGAGTCTACTATATTGGATTTGACAGTGGAGCCACCGATGATTCTTAGACCTGGTGCAATAACAAAAGAAATGCTTGAAGAAATTCTTCCAAAAGTAGTAGATGATCCAGGATTTCAAAAGGAGAATGAAAGACAATCTCCGAAAGCACCAGGAATGAAGTATCGTCATTATGCCCCAAAGGCAACTCTTTATATTGTGAGTGGAAAAAGTGATGAGGCGGTTGATAAAATCAATCAACTTGCAGCGGCAGACACAAAAAGGGGATTGAAGGTTGGAATCATTGGGACCAAAGAGAATATGGAGCAGTATTCGGAAGGTGTTATAAAGTGTATTGGCAGTCGTAAAAGTGGTATTGACATTGCCAGACATTTATATAAAGTATTAAGAGAGTTTGATACAGAAGAAGTAGATGTGATTTACAGTGAGTCATTTGAGGAGTCGGGGATAGGGAAAGCAATTATGAACCGTCTTTTAAAAGCAGCGAGTCATCAAATTATTAATTCATAAGAGGAGGAAGACAGTAATGTCAAAGGTACATGTTATGGATCATCCATTGATTCAGCACAAAATTACTTATATTAGAAGAAAGGAAACCGGATCAAAGGATTTTCGAAATATGGTGGGAGAAATTGCGGCGCTGATGTGCTACGAAGCAACGAGGGACCTGAAGCTAAAGGATGTGGAAATAGAAACACCGATGGGCAAGATGGTTGGAAAAGAGTTAAGTGGTAAGAAGCTGGCAATTGTTCCGATTTTAAGAGCGGGGCTTGGAATGGTGGATGGAATGCTGAATATGATTCCAGCGGCAAAGGTTGGTCATATTGGGTTATACCGTGATCCGGAAACCCTAAAGCCAGTTGAATATTACTGTAAGCTTCCGGCAGACAGCAGCGAAAGAGAAGTATTTGTTGTGGATCCAATGCTTGCAACTGGGGGATCCAGTGTGGCAGCGATTCAGATGCTAAAAGATAAGGGAGTGACAAACATTCGTTTTATGTGTGTTATCGCAGCACCAGAAGGGGTGGCACTTATGCAAAAGGAACATCCAGATGTAGATATTTATATTGGGGCATTAGATGAAAAGCTTAATGATCATGCATATATTGTTCCAGGACTTGGAGATGCAGGAGATCGTATCTTTGGAACGAAGTAAGAGTGGGAGCGGCCTATGACAAGTAAAAGAAAAGACTATTTAAGCTGGGACGAATATTTTATGAGTGTAGCTTTTTTATCCGGTATGCGTTCCAAGGATCCAAACACCCAAGTAGGGTGTTGCATTGTAGACCAGGAAAACAAGATTTTATCTATGGGATATAACGGTCTCCCTAAAGGATGCTCTGACGATGAATTTCCTTGGGTGAGAGAAGGTGAAGATCCTCTGGAGACCAAATATGTGTATACGGTGCATAGTGAGCTGAATGCAATTTTAAATTACAAAGGAGGCAGTTTGGACGATAGCAAGATATATGTATCTTTGTTCCCTTGTAATGAATGTGCAAAAGCGATTATTCAATCTGGTATCAAGGAAGTGATTTATGGTGATAATAAGTATGAAGACTCTACAGCAGTCAAGGCTTCTATGCGAATGTTTGATGCGGCAGGAGTACGCTATCATCCTTATCACTGGACTGGAAGGGAAATAAAATTCAAGATATAGGGAAAAATTAATAGTCTATAGTCAGAATATCTTGAATTGGAATTTTTTCCCCGGATTCTAAAATCAGGAGTTTTTCAAAATCATCAATCTTTTTAATGATATTTGAGGTGGTAATGTACTTACCACCTTTTTTTGTGCCATCCGGCTGAAAATAAGTGATGGAAATCTCAGGACGTTTGGAAAGCATCTCAATGAGCTGGCCAAGTTTTTGGTCCAATGAGGAGAGTTCATGTTCATCCAGTTGAATACGCCGGATCGTGATTCTTGCTGTGTCTTTTATGGCTTCTTCATATCCAGTCAGTGCTGCAAATGGGGAAAACTGTGCTGCACGGTTTTCAATGGGCATGGGTGGATGAGAAGTGGAAATGGGGCGAGGCAAGTGAAGAATATCATGATATGATCCAGTCATGCTTTGTGTCCTCCAATCTGATTGTTTCGTTCCTTGGTTGTTGCACCCTCTTCGAGATTCATCCCTTTTAAGAGTGCATTTTTACCATACTTTTTCGTAATCTCTAAGACAGCCTTTTGTCTCTTCTTTTCTTTTTCAAGCTCGGCTTCTTCTTTCTTCCGTTTGGACTGAATGGCTTCATAATCTGTAAATAAATCCAGTTGTTCAAATGCATCTTCCCTTGAGACAGAGGACTCGGTTATCACATGATTCGCAGCCATATTTACTCGTCGGACTAATAAGCTTTTATCAACGATACGGTCAAATAGTTCCGATACAGCAGTCAGAATTTGTTTGGTTGAAGAAGTATGTTTTTCAAGATTCACTGTTCCGTGAGCGTGTTTTGGAATTTGTCGTCCATAATGGTCTGTGGTAATGGGGCCATGGTATTTCTTCCTTCGGACAGGGTCTTTAAGATTGTCGATATCATAGCCAACGGTTAAGACAATCTGATTCGTTACCAGTCCTTTATCCACCAAATCTAACACTAATAAATCCACCATTTCCCGCACGATTAAGCGGGCTTTCTCAAAGGGATAGGGCTCATGTAATACTTGTCCGGAGCCCATGCTATTTGTATCTGGTTTGTATGCTTTAACATCTGAAATTCTACAGGGTTCATAACCCCATGCATGATCAATGAGAAGCTCGGCATTTACTCCGAAGAGTTTATATAATAACTCTTCATTGTGAAAAGCACCGGGATTTCCAATCGAACAACGAGCAATATCCCCCATCGTAAAGAGTCCGTTTGCCTCTAATTTTTTTGCATATCCTCTTCCCACACGCCAAAAGTCTGTGAGAGGGCGATGAGACCAAAGGGAACGACGGTAGGACATTTCATCCAATTCAGCAATTCGGACACCATTTTCATCCGGTTCTATGTGTTTTGCCTCAATATCCATAGCAATTTTGCTAAGATAGAGATTCGTGCCAATTCCTGCAGTGGCAGTAATACCAGTTGAGCTTAAGACATCAAGGACAATTTTCATAGCGAGTTCACGGGGGGTAAGTCCGTAAGTATGTAAGTAGTCGGTGACATCCATAAAGACTTCATCAATGGAGTAGACATGGATATCCTCTGGAGCAATATAGTTCAAATAAATATTGTAAATTTTGGTACTACATTCTATATAGTGAGACATTTGAGGAGGAGCAGTGATGAATTCAAAAGAGAATTCTTTGGCTTTTTGAGTCACCTCAAATAGCCTTGCTCTTCCGGAGATGCCAAAAGCTTTTAGCGAGGGGGAGACGGCAAGACATATTGTTTTTTGGGTACGGCTTGGGTCAGCGACTACAAGGTTCGTAGTCATTGGATCAAGGCCACGTTCTATACATTCAACTGAGGCGTAAAATGATTTAAGATCAATTGCGATATAAGTTCGATTTTCCATGCTTTAACGGTCTCCTTTCTTTGTTATAGTATACACTATTACCATAAAAAAGAACAGGAGTTCGAAAGCAAAAGCACTTATATCACATTTTTATGCGTTATAAGTGCTTTTGCTTATTCGTTGAGAGCTTCATTAGGAGCTGTTTTAGGTAAAACTTGATTCAGTATAATTGCAGCAATGGTAGCAAGTACGGTTGGAGATTTCCCAAACACCGTTGTGACCCATGTGGGGAATTCACCAAAGCAGCCGACTACTTGCGTAACACCCATCCCCAAAGCAACGGAAAGCCCAACAATAGAGGTGTTCCGATAACTGAGCTCTTCTTGTGTAATTAGTTTGATACCGGTCATTGCGATGGAAGCGAATACAGAAATTGTTGCCCCTCCCAATACACAAGAAGGAATTGTCGTTAGTGCAGCAGAGAATTTAGGAACAAGCCCAGCAATCAAAATCAGTCCGCCTGCTAACCCAAAGACGCCTCGATTAATGACCTTCGTAGTTGCAACGATCCCTACATTTTGGCTATAGGTAGCAGTAGGCAATCCGCCAAAGAACGGGGAGATAATATTACATAGGCCGTATCCGACAACGCCGTTTTGAAGCTCTTTTCCAGTAGGCTGTCGGTCCATTCCTCCGCTGGTTGTTGCGGAAAAGTCTCCAATCGCTTGGATAGAGTTGATAGCAAATAAGAGCCCTAGTGCGATACAAGAAGAGGGTTCAAATGTGATACCAAAGTGCATAAATTGGGGAAGTTGAAAGAGACCTGCGGCAGCAATCCCAGAGAAATCAATCATTCCCATACAGAGGGCAATCACATAACCTACACCCATACCGATAAGGATAGAGGCAAGTTTTAAAAAACCTTTCCCAAAATGATTCAAAGTGGTAACCACGGCAAGGGTAATTAGACCGATCAGCCAGTTTTGCCACGAGCCAAAGGGAACTGCTGTATCGGAACCGCCGGCTATATAGCGTACCGCAGTGGGATAAAGTGACAAGCCGATTGTAAATACTACTGTACCAGCAATTAAAGGTGGAAATAATATTTGTATTTTTTGCATAAAAAGTCCAACAATGACTGCAATAACTCCTCCGACAATCATGGCACCAAAAATGGAGGAAATGCTGCTGCCTTCTGCAATGGCCTGCATGCTGGGAAGATAAGCAAAGCTGATTCCCATAATCATAGGAAGCCCAGACCCAAGTCGGAAACCATTTTTCTTTCCAATAGGAAATAATTGAAGGAAGGTGGTTAAGGCAGACATTGTCATACCAGCCTGTATTAATATGATGCGGTCGCCATCTGATAAACCAGCAACAGAAGCAATGATAATAGAAGGTGTGACACATCCTACAATCATTGCAATAACATGCTGAAGGGCAAGAGGAAATGCTTCACCAAATTTCGGGGTACCGTTTAACTCAAATACAGATGCGTATTGTTTTTGTTTGTTCATGGTAAAGATCCTCCTCTTTATTTTCGGATGTGTGTTCCGGTATCGCCCTTAATCCCCTCACGGGCTTTTTCCAACAAGGTAATAATCGCTTCACGACCATCTTTTGATTCTACAAATTGAATGGCAGCTTCAACCTTCGGGAGCATGGAGCCAGGGGCAAATTGGTCTTCACCGATATATTTTTTTGCCTCCGAGACAGACATATGGTCAATCCATGCCTGGTTTGGTTTTCCGAAATTAACGGCAACCTTTTCAACAGCTGTTAAGATGATCAGGCAATCAGCATTTAGCTCTTGCGCCAATAGACAGGCGGCAAAATCTTTGTCAATCACAGCGCTGGCACCTTTTAAATATTTGCCCTTGGAAATAACTGGAATACCACCACCGCCACAAGCAATAACGAGTTGTCCATCATCTACTAAAGAACGTATAGCCCGCAATTCTATAATTTCAACTGGTTTTGGAGATGCAACGACCCGGCGATATCCTCTGCCGGAGTCCTCAATCATATCATAACCGTATTTTTCTGCAGCATTATCAGCCTCTTCCTTAGTCATAAAATGTCCAATAGGTTTGGTAGGAGTTTTAAATGCGGGAGAGTTGGCATCTACTCTCATCTGGGTAATCATAGTTGTAACAGGGATGTTTTCTATGCCTCTAATTTCCATTTCTTCTCGTAATGCATTCTGTAAATCATAGCCAATATAGGCTTGGCTCATGGCAACACATACAGAAAGAGGAGTATTGGGATGAGAGGGATCTTCACGGGTAAGAGCTCCCATGGCATTGTTAATCATACCTACTTGTGGACCATTTCCGTGTACGATAATCACCTCGCAATTTTCTTCTAAAAGATCAACGATTGCTTTAGCAGTTGTTTTTACTGCCTGCATTTGCTCTGGAAGGTTGTTTCCAAGAGCGTTACCACCTAAGGCAAGAACGATACGTTTTTTCTTTCCCATAAATTAGTCCTCCTTTATAAAAGCAATAGCTTCAACTTCGCAGAGGACACCTTTGGGAAGGGTTTTGACTGCGACACAGGAGCGTGCAGGGTTGCCGGTAAAATACTTTCCATAGATTTCGTTAAATGAGGCGAAATCATTCATATCTGTTAGAAAGCAGGTGGTCTTAATGACATTTTGCAAGGATATACCTTGACTTTCTAGAACTGCTTTCATGTTTAATAGAACCTGCTCTGCCTGTTTTTCAATGGAGTCACCTACAATCTCCCCTGTTTCGGGAGAAAGTGGGATTTGTCCGGAGGTGAATAGAAAATTTCCGCAAATGATTGCCTGAGAATAAGGTCCAATGGCAGCAGGTGCTTTCTGGGTATTTACATATTTCAACATATAGTACCTCCTTTTTGAGGGTTATTCGAAAATTCGTGAAATGCCTTTTTCTTCCAGCTTTTTCAAGATTTCAGTTGGATTTTCAAATTTAGCTAAGAAAATCATTGCAGCAATAATGTATGGTTTATAGCTTGCTTCCTTATAAAGTGGATCACGGTAGCGATCAAATACGGAAGCATCTACTTCGCCTTCTTTGCAGCTTAAGCCAGTAATGTCAGCAGGGAGACAGTGCATGTAAAGTGCTTTTCCGTCTTTTGTGGTTTTCATCAATTCTTCTGTACAAGTCCAATCTTTATGCTCTGCATTTTGTTTTAAAAGCTCTTTTTCCAGAGCGTCAATGCCTGCACTATCGCCTTGCGCATATAAATCAGTTCGTTTTTCCATAGCAGCAAAAGGAGCCCAGCTTTTTGGATATACAATATCTGCATCCTTAAAGGCCTCAGCCATGTCGTTTGTTTTGGTGAAGGAACCACCAGTTTTCTTTGCATTTTCTTTTGCCACTTCTTCTACTTCTTCAAAAATTTCATAACCTTCAGGATGAGCCAAGACTACATCCATACCAAAACGAGTCATCAGACCAACGATTCCTTGAGGAACGGAAAGGGGTTTTCCGTAAGAAGGAGAGTAGGCCCATGTCATAGCCAGTTTTTTGCCTTTTAGATTTTCAACACCACCAAATTCATGAATGATATGAAGCATATCGGCCATTGCTTGTGTGGGGTGGTCAATATCGCATTGCAGATTCACTAAAGTGGGTTTTTGTTCTAAGATTCCGTTATTTTTTCCTTCTGTTACAGCGTCTACAACTTCGTGCATGTACTTGTTTCCTTTTCCAATGTACATATCATCACGGATGCCGATTACATCTGCCATAAAGGAAATCATATTCGCTGTTTCACGAACAGTTTCGCCATGAGCAATTTGAGATTTTCCTTCGTCTAAATCCTGCACCTCTAACCCAAGAAGGTTACAGGCAGAAGCAAAGGAAAAACGTGTACGGGTAGAGTTATCACGGAAGAGGGAAATTCCAAGACCGCTTTCAAATACCTTTGTTGAAATATTCTGTTCCCGCATATAGCGAAGAGCATCTGCAACCAAGAAAACGGCTTCAATGGAGTCATCAGACTTTTCCCATGTGAGAAAGAAATCCTTGTTGTACATTTCTTTAAAGTTTAATGCATTTAATTTGTCAATATAGGTTTGTAAAGTTTTCATATAAATTAATCCTCCTGAATAATATTTGTGTTTGTATTCTTACAGGTTATATCATTATTAAATAAGTAAGATAGATACTATTTGAAATATAAGGTTGGAACGCAGGCATATACAGCGGCACATTGTACTAAATCTGCTTTCCAGGTTTTTTCGTTTGGAGCATGTGCCTCTTCTTCTTTACCAGGGCCAAGTCCAATACAAGGAATTCCTTCACGACCCATAATGGAGACGCCATTTGTTGAGAAGGTCCATTTATCAATCTCAGGATTTCCATAAACGCTGTCAAATGCTTCTGCTACTGCCTGACAAGCGGGGTGATCTTCCGGAATAACCCATGTGGGGAAGTAGCATTCTGTTTCATATACGAGACCGGTATAAGAGGGACGGTCGTATTTATACATGCTTACTTTGGCACCGTATTTTTTTGCGGCAGGAAGCTGACGAATTTCTTCCAGGCAGCTTTCCCATGTTTCACCAGCGGTCATGCGGCGATCCAAAGAAACAGAGCAGGAGTCGGCAACGGCACAACGACTTGGTGATGAGAAGAAAATCTCAGAGGTTGTAACGGTTCCGCGACCTAAGAAATTGGCTTCTCTCCACTGAGAATTATATTTTTGGTCGAGCATTTTCACGAGACCTTTTATCTCCGTGTTATCATTGGCGTCATTTTCATTTAATGCCTGTACTTGAAGAAGAATTTCTGCCATCTTATAAATGGCATTTTCTCCACGTTCTGGTGCAGAACCGTGGCAGGAAATACCATCTACATCAACGCGGATTTCCATACGTCCACGGTGTCCACGGTAGATTTTATTGTTTGTGGGTTCGGTAATAACAACAAATTCTGGGCGGACTTTATCTTCGTTGATGATGTATTGCCAGCAGAGACCATCACAGTCTTCCTCCTGAACGGTACCGGTAACCATGATTTTGCAATCTTCCGGAATTAATCCGAAGTCCTTCATGATTTTAGCACCATAAACAGAAGACACCAGACCACCACATTGATCGGAGACACCGCGGCCTCCTATTTCTGTGTCGTTTTCATATCCTTCATAAGGGTCAAACTTCCAGTTGGCAGGGTTTCCAATGCCAACAGTATCGATGTGGGCATCGTAGGCAATGATGCGGCTGCCGGTTCCCATATAGCCGATTACGTTTCCTTGTGGATCAATTAGTACTTCATCAAAGTTTAGCTTTTTCATTTCCGCAGCAATGGTGTCGATGTGAGCCTTCTCATCACAGCTTTCACCAGGGTTGCGGACAATTGCACGTAGAAATGCAGTCATATCTTTTTCATAACCTTCAGCAGCTTGTTTTATTTTTTCAAAATTCATAACGAATTCCTCCTTAAATTTTATAGTGAATTTACACCATCCCATACAACGGAACGGTAGCGATTTGGATCCGTGTCACCTTCGGTTGAGAAGAGCAGTACACTGGAATTTTTATTAAGTTCTAGTTTTTCACGTAAATCTTTATATTTATCATCTGTCATAATTGTATAAAGAAGCCCCATGGTCACGGCACCTGATTCGCCGGCTGTAACAGGAATATCCCCTTTTATAGGTGCTGCAAGTGCACGCATCCCTTTTGCAGTGACCCAATCTGGGCAGGCAACGAAGGTATTTACATGGTTGCGAAGGATGTCCCAGGCAATGGTACTAGGTTCTCCACAAGCCAGTCCGTTCATTAGCGTCAGCATATCTCCACCAACCATGCGAACATCACCATCGCCGGCAAGAGCACCTTCATAAAGACAAGCAGCTACCAGAGCTTCTACAACGATTACTTTTGGTTCATTTTCAGGATAGCGGTTTGCGAAATAACCTTGTACAGCACCTGCCAGTGAGCCAACACCGGCTTGAACGAATACATGGGTTGGACGGTCGCATCCATGTTGAGAAAGCTGTTGATCTGCTTCATAGGCCATGGTTCCATAGCCCTGCATAATCCAAGTTGGAATTTCTTCATAGCCATCCCATGCAGTATCTTGGATAATGACGCCGTTTTCTGTATTTTCAGCCGCGGCAGCTGCCTTACGTACACAATCATCGTAGTTTAGATTTTCAATCGTAGCTTCTGCATTTTCCCGCAACACGTGATCCAAACGTGTTTGGGTGGTGCCAATAGGCATGTAGACTACACATTTTTGCCCCAGTTTATTTGCGGCCCATGCAACGCCTCGGCCGTGATTTCCGTCTGTGGCGGTGAAAAAAGTACCTTGCCCGAATTCTTCACGAAGTGCATCAGATGTTAGCACATTGTAAGGAAGTTCTGAGATATTCTTTCCAAGTTTTCCGGCTATATATTTGGCAATCGCGTAAGAACCACCCAGTACTTTAAAGGCATTTAGTCCGAAACGATAAGATTCGTCTTTCACAAAAAGTTGTTTCAACCCTAGGTGTTTTGCCATTTGCTTGAGGTTTGCCAAAGGTGTTTCACTGTACTGCGGGAAACTCTCATGGAAGGCTTTTACTTCCTGGGCATGTTCAATTGATAGCAGAGATAAATTTTTATCATCTGTTTTGGGCAGTGTATTTACGGTCCATTTGATATTATTCACCTGTAAATCCTCCTTATATTTTTGTAGTGTATAGAATTCTGGCCAATCAATTCTTAAGTTCATCATAGCACAGGAGATTTATTTTGCAATAGAAAATCTAAAAAAAATTTAGATGATATGAAAAAAAATAAGAAAAATAGGTCGAAACACTTGATTTTTGATATACATAAGGTTAATATGTGTATATCAATAGTGAATATTCATAAAAACATCGGCAAAACGTCGAAGAAAATGTGCAAAATATTCAAATGAAGTCAAGTAAAGATTACAAGGAAAGGAAGGTAAAGCAACATGTTAGTAATTGGGAATGGCAGAATGATTACCAGAGATTTAGAGAATCCATTCGTAGAGGATGGAGCCGTTGCTGTTGAAGGCAATACAATTTTAAAAACGGGAGTGACAAAAGAGATAAAAGAGTTGTATCCGGAAGCAGAATTTATTGATGCAAAAGGTGGAGTAATTATGCCGGCATTTATTAATACTCACGAGCATATCTATAGCTCCTTTGCCAGAGGATTGTCCATTAATGGATATAATCCAAAAGGATTTTTGGATATATTAGATGGGATGTGGTGGACATTAGACCGACATCTTACATTAGAGCAAATTAAATTGAGTGCCATGGCAACATATGTTGATTCAATTAAGAATGGGGTAACGACAGTTTTTGATCATCATGCAAGTTTCGGTGCAATTACCGATTCCTTGTTTAAAATTGAAGAAGCGGCTAAAGCGGCTGGAATTCGGTCCTGCCTATGCTATGAGGTGTCAGATCGGGATGGAAAAGAGAAGGCAAAAGAAGGAATTATGGAGAATGCTGCATTTATCCGACATGCACGAAAGGATGATCGTGACATGATTGCGGGAATGATGGGAATGCATGCATCTTTTACAATTTCAGATGAGACCATGGAATTGTGCGCAGAGCACAAACCCTCAGAAGTAGGTTATCATATTCATGTAGCGGAAGGAATTGAAGATTTACACCAATGTCTTCATGTACATGGAAAAAGGATTATTGATCGATTGATGGATTGTAATGTATTAGGTGAAAAGACGATTGCTGCACACTGCATTTATGTGAACAAGCACGAAATTGAGCTGCTGAAGAACACCAATACTATGGTGGTGCATAATCCAGAATCAAATATGGGAAATGCTTGTGGATGCCCGCCAACCATGGAAATTGTAAAAGCAGGAGTGCTGACAGGTTTAGGAACAGATGGATACACTCATGATATGCTGGAAAGCTACAAGGTGGCAAATATACTCCACAAGCATCACTTGTGTGATGCTAATGCAGCGTGGGGAGAAGTACCACAAATGCTATTTGAGGGAAATGCAAAGATTGCGAACCGTTATTTCAAAAAAACCTTGGGAATACTGAAAGAAGGGGCAGCAGCCGACATTATTGTAACGGACTATAATCCATTGACACCAATGACAAAAGACAATGTGAACGGTCATATTCTGTTTGGTATGACGGGACGCAGTGTGGTTACAACGATTGGGAATGGACAGGTATTGATGAAGGATCGTGAATTAATGCAAATAGATGAGGAAAAGGTGCTGGCAGATTGTCGCCAGGCAGCAGCAGAATTAGCCACATCTATCAATAAAAGATAGAGGGAAGAGGAGGATGAAACATGAGTGATAGAATGACGCCAATGCCGATTTCACAGTTGGTTGAATGGGCAGTAGAAGAAAAGAAAAAATATGGTACTGTATTCGGTGTTTATCGACCATATAAGGCAGAAGGAAGCTACAACCGAACAATTTTTGGGAGGAATTTAGAGACACCAATTGGGCCAGCAGCAGGGCCTCATACTCAACTGGCTCAGAATATCATAGCTGCATATTATGCAGGCTGCCGTTTCTTTGAGTTAAAGACGGTACAGATTATGGATGGAGATGAGTTGTCGGCCTGTGTAAGTAAGCCATGTATCAATGCAGATGACGAGTGCTACAACGTGGAGTGGTCAACAGAGCTTTACGTACCTCAAGCGATGGAGGAATATATTAAGGCATGGTTTGTATTAAGTATAATAGCAAAGGAATATGAGTTGGGGGCTTCTGATGGATTCCAGTTTAATATGAGTGTTGGATATGACTTGGCAGGGATTCAGTCTGAGAAGGTAAATACTTTTATTGATAGTATGATAGAAGCCAAAGACACAAAAATTTTCCAAGAATGCAAAAGATATTTAAAAGAGAATATCAATTTATTTACCAGTATTACGGAAGAAGACATTGAGGGGATTTCTTCCCGAATATGTAATTCTGTGACACTTTCTACTTTGCACGGTTGTCCGCCTCAGGAAATAGAGAAAATTGCAAATCATCTGATTGATGAAAAGGGATTACATACGTTTATCAAGTGCAATCCTACACTTTTAGGTTATGAATACGCAAGAAAGACTATGGATGAAATGGGGTACGGGTATGTTGCTTTTGGAGAATTTCATTTCTTGGACGATCTTCAATATAAGGATGCTATACCCATGCTTCACCGATTAATGGAAAAAAGTAAGGAAAAAGGTGTTGAATTTGGCGTGAAAATAACCAATACTTTTCCAGTAGATATTAAGCAAAATGAGCTTCCGGGAGACGAAATGTATATGTCTGGAAAGTCTTTATATCCATTGTCAATGTCTGTTGCAGCAAGACTAACAAAGGACTTTGATGGAAAGCTTCGTATTTCGTATTCCGGAGGTGCTGAAGCTCACAATATTGAAGGAATCATAGATGCTGGAATATGGCCGGTTACTGTGGCAACGACTCTGCTCAAACCAGGTGGCTATCAGCGCGGGCTGCAATTAGCGGAAAAGGTACAAGGTATAAACTTAACATTTGATAAGGTTTCGGTAGAAAAAACGGAAAAACTTGTTGAGGAAGCGAAAAAGGATCCGCATCATGTGAAAGCAGTAAAACCATTACCGATAAGAAAAGTAAAGGAACAAGTTCCACTTATTGACTGCTTTATGGCACCTTGCCGTGAAGGCTGCCCGATTAACCAGGATATTACCAGATATATTGAGCTTACAAGGCAAGGGCAGTATGAAGAAGCATTGAAGGTGATTATGGAAAAGAACCCACTTCCCTTTACCACTGGAACAATTTGCCCTCATAAGTGTATGAGTAAATGTACCCGTAATTTCTATGAGGAACCGGTACAGATACGTGGGGTGAAATTAATTGCAGCGGAAAAGGGTTACGAAGCTGTCTTAAAGAATCTGCCGATACCGGAATATTCTGCCGGAAAGAAGGCTGCAATCGTAGGTGGTGGACCGGCTGGACTTGCAGCAGCTTATTTTTTGGCGAAAGGCGGAGTGAAGGTAACAATTTATGAGAAACGTGGCAGTCTTGGAGGTGTAGTGGGGCATGTTATACCAGAATTCAGAATTGCTCATGCTTCGTTGGAAAAGGATATTGCCTTGATTATAGCCTTAGGAGTAGAAGTAAAAGTAAATACGGAGATTAAAAATATTCAGGAATTAAAGGATGCTGGATATGACACTGTAATTTTGGCAATTGGCTCCGGTACAGTTGGAAAACTTGAGCTTGAAGGGGGAGAAACCCGCAATGCGCTTCGGTTTCTGGAACAATTTAAAAAGCAATCGTCTGAGCTGGAAGTAGGCAAATCGGTTGTGGTAGTTGGCGGCGGAAATACAGCAATGGACACTGCCCGTGCAGCAAAAAGAATCAAGGGTGTTGAAAAGGTATCTGTGGTATACCGACGAACAAGACGGTATATGCCGGCAGATGAAGAAGAATTAGTGATGGCATTGAAAGATGGCGTAGAATTTCATGAATTGTTAATACCCAAAAAGCGAGAAGGTGGAAATCTTTTCTGTACTGTGATGGAGCTTAGCGGATTTGATGCATACGGCAGAAGAGATGTAAAGGCAACTGATAAAGAGGTTATTGTGCCAGCAGATACAGTCATTGCGGCTGTGGGAGAACAGATATCCAGTGAATTCCTTGAATCAAACGGAATAAAGTTGGATGCAAAGAAGCGTGCCTTAGTGAATGAAGAGACTCTTGAAAGCAGTGTTGGTGGAGTTTATGTGATTGGAGATGGACTTTTAGGTCCTTCTACAGTAGTATCAGGAATTCGTGATGCCAGAAAGGCGACAGATGCCATTTTAAAGGTAAGAGACACAGGAGAGTCAACGGAATCGTTAGAGCTGAATCAATATTATGAAAAAAGAGGAATTTTGGAGCAACACACAAGAGAAGACGAAGTAGATAATCGTTGTTTGGGATGTGCAAGTGTCTGTGAAAACTGTGCAGAAGTCTGTCCAAACCGGGCCAATATTGCAATTCAGGTGCCCGGGCTTCTGAAACATCAGATTGTTCATGTGGATTCTATGTGTAATGAGTGTGGAAACTGTAGAAGCTTCTGCCCTTATGACAGTGCTCCTTATTTGGACAAGTTTACTCTTTTTGCTAATGCAAAAGACATGGAAGATAGCACAAACCAGGGATTCACAGTCTTAGATAAGCATGATATTATTTGTCAGGTTAGATATTTGGGAAATACGGTAATATGGAAGAAAGGTGAAGGAAAGACCTCTTTACCAAAAGAGCTTTGTATGGTGATGGAAACGGTTTGCCGGGATTATCCATATTTATGGGAATAAGGAGGTGAGAAATGTGTATAGTTTACTTGTAAACGGACAGATAATTGAAGCTGTTGAAGATAAAAAGCTGATGGTATTTCTCAGAGAGGATTGTAACCTTAAATCTGTAAAAGACGGTTGCAGTGAAGGTGCCTGCGGAACGTGTACGATATTAGTAGATGGAAAGCCAATAAAGGCTTGTGTACAGAAGATATCCCGGTTTGAAGGGAAGTCTATTATCACGGTAGAAGGTTTATCAGAGAGAGAAAAGGAAATCTATACATATGCTTTTGGAGAAGCAGGAGCTGTGCAATGCGGCTTCTGCATTCCAGGCATGATTATGTGTGCGAAGGGGTTGCTGGATCAAAATCCTAATCCCGATAGACATGAGATTGCAAAGGCGATTAAGAATAATATATGTCGCTGTACTGGTTATAAGAAAATTATTGACGGAATCGAGCTGGCTGGAAAGCTTTTAAAAGAAGAGAAAATACCAGAAGCAGAAGGTGTGCTGGGAGTTGGCAAGGCGGCACATCGGATTGACGTAAGAGAAAAGGTTCTGGGGTATGGTGAATATGTAGACGACATGGTCTTAGAAGGTATGATTTATGGAAGTGCAGTTCGTTCAGCTTATCCTCGGGCTAAGGTGCTGTCTATCGATATAAGCCGTGCACAGAAGTTGCCGGGAATACGAGGAGTGGTTACAGCAGAGGATATACCGGGAACGAACCAGATTGGTCACGTTAAAAAGGATTGGGATACCTTGATTCCAGTCGGTGGTATAACACGTTATCTGGGGGATGCAGTTTGCTTGGTGGCAGGTGATACGCCGGAGATTGTAGAAGAAGCGAAGAAATTAATCGAAGTAAAATATGAAGAGCTGCCAGCAGTTTTTAGTCCTGAAGAGGCTATGAAACCGGATGCACCAAAAGTTCATTCAGGCGGAAATATTTTGGCTCATGAACATATTAAAAGAGGAGATGCAGACCGAGCAATTCGGGAGTCGGCTCATGTTGTGACAAAAAGTTATGAAACCCCTTTCACGGAGCATGCATTTTTAGAACCGGAATGTGCAATTGCAATAGTGAATCGAGAAGATGGAGAAGCCATTATCTATTCCACAGATCAAAGTGCTTATTCTACGCAGCATGAATGTGCAGACATGTTAGGTTATCCCCACGAAAAAGTGCATGTGATGAACAAACTGGTTGGTGGTGGATTCGGTGGGAAAGAAGATATGTCCGTTCAGCATCATGGGTTGTTATTGTCATGGTATACCGGAAAACCGGTGAAGGTGAAGTTAAGTCGTAGTGAAAGTATTTTAATACACCCCAAACGCCATGCGGCAAAGATGGAATTTACTACGGCTTGTGATGCCCAGGGCAAATTAACAGGAATGAAAGCAACTTTGATTACTGACACGGGGGCCTATGCCTCTTTGGGGGGACCAGTACTTCAGCGAGCCTGTACTCATGCAGCGGGACCTTATAATTATCAAAATATTGATATGGAAGGAACTGCTGTTTATACAAATAATCCACCAGCCGGAGCATTTCGTGGATTTGGGGTAACTCAAACGTGTTTTGCCACAGAATGCAATCTGAATTTACTTGCAGAGATGGTAGGGATTTCGCCGTGGGAAATTCGTTACCGAAATGCAATTCGCCCAGGCCAGGAATTACCCAACGGACAATTAGCAGCGCCAGGAACAGCACTTGTGGAAACTTTGGAGGCAGTAAAGCCGATATTTGAAAACCATGACCGAGCGGGAATTGCTTGTGCAATGAAGAATGCAGGTGTAGGTGTCGGCTTGCCTGATTATGGAAGATGCCGGATTACGGTGGAGGATGGTAAGATGCATATCCGAACGGGAGCGACTTGTATCGGACAAGGTTTGGGAACTGTTTTGGTACAGATGTGCCATGAGGCGACAGGTATTGATGCAGAGAGGATTGTGTATCATGCATCGGAGACGAATCGTGCACCGGATTCAGGGGTAACATCTGGTTCAAGACAGACTCTTGTAACAGGGGAAGCAACAAGGAGAGCTTGTGTAGAATTGGTAAAAGATTTAAAGAATCAAGCATTAGAAGCACTAAATGGGAAAGAATATTTTGGGGAATATTTAGCAGCTACGGATCCTATGGGAAGTCCGAAAAAGAATCCAGTTTCTCATGTGGCGTATGGATATGCGACGCAAGTAGTTTTGCTGGATGAGACAGGACGAGTGGAGAGTGTTGCTGCAGCTCATGATGTGGGAAGAGCCATCAATCCATTATCTGTAGAGGGACAGATTGAGGGTGGTGTGGTTATGTCATTGGGATATGCGTTAACGGAAGATTATCCTTTGAAGGAAGGGAAACCAACAGCTAAGTTTGGTACCTTAGGATTATTCCGTGCAGACAAGACACCAGACGTAAAAAGTATTATAATAGAGAAAAACAAAGATTCTCTGGCCTTTGGGGCAATTGGAATTGGTGAGATTACATCTATTCCAACTGCACCGGCAGTGCAGGGGGCTTACTACAAATATGATGGAGTATTCCGCACGAAGCTTCCTTTGGAAGGGACTGCATATAGAAAGTAAGGATGATTGTATGAAAAGGTTATTTCAAGGTGGCTGGGTTGTGGACGGAAATGGAAGAACCCGGAAGGACATTTTAGTTGAGGGAGAAAAAATTATAAAAGTAGAGTTGGGAATTCGAGATGAGGAGGCAGAAGTTATCAATGTAAGGGGAAAACTTTTGTTTCCGGGCTTCATAGATCCACATACTCATTTTGATTTGGAAGTGTCCCAGACGATAACGGTGGATGATTTTGCTTCTGGAACTCGAGCCGCAATTGTAGGGGGAACTACAACGATTTTAGATTTTGCAACTCAGAACCGGGGAGAGACGTTAAAAGCAGCTTTAGATAACTGGAATCGGAAGGCATCGGGGAATTGTTCTTGTGATTATGGTTACCATATGGCAATTTCAGAGTGGAATGAGTCAATTTCTGAGGAGATTGCAGATATGGTTGAATGGGGGATTACATCTTTTAAACTCTATATGATTTATGATGCGATGTACCTGGACGATGGAGCGATTTATCAAGCTTTATCCAGGTTAAAAGAGGTTGGCGGACTTGCAGGAGTACATTGCGAAAACCGGGATTTGATTGCTGCCTTAGTGGAGGAGGAAAAGGGAAAGGGAAATCTGTATCCACAAATACATCCGAGAACCAGACCAGTTCAGGCTGAGGCAGAAGCAATCAACAGGCTGCTGGAAATTGCCTCATTGGCAGATGCACCGGTTATGGTGGTGCACCTAAGTACTGCACGGGGATATCAGGTTATCCAGGAGGCTAGAAAACGAGGGCAATGTGTATACGTGGAGACTTGTCCGCAGTATCTTCTTCTGGATGACGAAAAATATAATTTGCAAGGGTTTGAAAGTGCAAAATATGTAATCTCTCCACCACTTCGAAGCAGGAAGGACAGGGATGCCCTATGGACAGCGTTGAAGAAGCAGGAAATCCAAACTGTGGCAACGGATCATTGCAGTTTTACAATGGAGCAAAAAAGAATGGGAAAGAAGGATTTTACGAAGATACCTTGTGGTATGCCGGGAGTTGAAACAAGACCTTCTCTTCTTTATACTTATGGAGTGAAATCAGGAAAGATAACAGAAGCACAGATGTGTAGGTATCTGTCTGAGGATGTGGCAAAGCTTTACGGTATGTATCCTCAAAAGGGGGCTATCCAACCGGGAAGTGACGGTGATATTGTGGTGTGGAATCCAGAGGGGAAGCAGGTTCTAAACTGGAGAAACCAATATTCAAGCTGTGACTACAACCCATACGAAGGAATGGAAGTATGGGGAAGGGCAGAACAGGTATATTTACGAGGTGAATTAGTGGCCAGGGATGGAGAGGTGATTTGTGTTGGGAAAGGAAAATATATACATCGATCCAGATCAGGGGGAAAAGAACAGTCTGTATAAGGCTCTGGATATTAGAGCGGAGGAGTTGACGTCGATTACTGGAGCGGGAGGAAAGACTACCTGCTTATATCGCTTGGGAAAAGAGCTAAAAGATAACCGGGTGCTGCTGACGACAACGACAAAGATGAAATATCCGGAAGGGAATGAAGTAGACAACATTAAAGTAGCACCTCAGATGGAGGAAATAGTATTGGGAACAGGGAGAACTTTTGTCTGTGGAAAACTTTCCGGGAAAGGGAAGTGTACAAGTATTGCCCCTGAAATCTTAAGCCGTTGGTGGCGGAAATATGATTATACAATTGTAGAAGCAGATGGTTCTTGTGGGTTTCCACTTAAGGGCTACAAAATAGATGAACCTTGCATCCCTGCAGAAGCTGCGTGTAACATAGGTATTGTAACACTGAAGGGATTGGGATTCCCAGCAGATGAACGAACAGTATTTCGGCTGGAAAGGTTCTGTGAAATGGTGGGAATTCGAAAAGGTGAAATTATTAAAGAAATACATCTTGCAAGGTGGATTGTACATCCATGTGGAATGTGGAAAGGGGGATTGGGAAGACGGATTCTCTTTTTTAATCAAGTTGAAAGCAGGGATGAAATGGGACGAGTAAAAGATGTGATGGGATATTTCCCGATGGAGTTTATGAGTGAA
Source organism: Aequitasia blattaphilus (assembly GCF_024721305.1). Lineage (GTDB taxonomy): Bacteria > Bacillota > Clostridia > Lachnospirales > Lachnospiraceae > Aequitasia > Aequitasia blattaphila. The sequence continues at coordinate 62,509 of NZ_JAMXOD010000010.1, forward strand.
ACAAATAGAATTGTTGCTGGCTCTATGAGAGATGAGAAATATGAAGTACTCCGCAAATGAGAAGGAGGGTTCAGAACATGAGGATTGAGAAAAAGATTATATGTGTTCGAGGGGCAGGGGATTTGGCAACTGGTGTAATACAGAAATTGGTTCGAAGTGGATATCAGGTGTATGCACTGGAGATAGAAAGACCAACGGCAATCCGCAGGCAGGTAGCTCTTTCTACAGCCATAACAGAAGGACACTTTAAGGTGGAAGACATTGTTGCAGAGAGAGTGGAGTGTACCATGAGAGAGCTGGAGCGCTGCTGGTCTTGTGGACATGTTCCAATTGTTGTGGATAGTGAGGCAAGAAGTGTTTATGAAATTGAACCGATTGCAGTAATTGATGGGATTTTGGCAAAGAAAAACCTAGGAACAGGACACTCTATGGCACCTATTACGATTGGATTAGGACCTGGGTTTTCAGCTCCTGAAGATGTGGATGCAGTGATTGAAACAGTGCGGGGACATTCCCTGGGGCGCCTTATTTTAGCAGGTAAGGCAAAGGAAGATACAGGAGTACCAGGTGAAATAGGAGGACGAAGTCAACAAAGGGTGCTTCATGCGCCGAGGGAAGGGACAGTAAAGCATCTGTCTGGGATTGGGGACTGGATTTTAGAGGGAGAACCGATATTTAAGGTGGATAATACGATTGTAAAAGCACCTTTTTCGGGAACTCTTAGAGGTCTTATTGGGGAAAATATGTATGTAAAGAAGGGTATGAAATCTGCCGACATTGATCCCCGCAGACTTACTCCAGAAGAAGTGTATGGGATATCGGATAAGGCAAGATGCATTGGTGGAGCTGTGCTGGAAGCATGCTTATACCTAGCAAAAGAGAAATCCACCTCATAGTTGTTTGAACTATGAGGTGGATTTCTCTGTTAGAGTTTCCCGTTGTTTACGCTCATTTTTTTGAAGAAATCAGCGATTAACTGTATGCATGGACCAGCGCAACAGGCTGTGAGAATTGTAATAACTCCAAACCTACCACCTAATATGATACCTACTGTAATCATAAAAAAATCAAAGCCGATTTTAACGTATACAAATTTCTTCTTCCACTTATCTTTAATTACCATCACAATTCCTGTAAAAGGATCCAGACCAATATCAGTGGTTATATATATCGCGACTCCCACATAAACCATAAGACATCCTAGTACAGCACCAATGATGCGACCAGTTAGTGATGAAGTAGTGAAAACAAGATTGAATAATTTATATCCAATATCTACAGCAAATCCATAAGGAAGAATGTAGATGATGGTGCCTATATTTACGTAATGTCGATCTGCTATAAATACAATTGCAACAAGAGCTACGTTTACAATGTTAGATGCAATGCCTAATTGAGAGGCTGAGAGGTTTGCAATATTTCTCATGCCATCATATACAATGGCGATGGGGTCATTGCCCAGTGCTGCATTTGCATTAAAAGCAACTCCGATGCCCACAAGAAATATACCTACCACTGCGAGTAGGATTTTTTTGAAATTTATCATATAATTACCGAATCCTTTCTTGAATCAAGGTTACATTTGGAATCGGTATTACCTTCAGCTGGAAAAGCAATACGTTAGGCTGGAAGGGTACTATTTTGCAGCATCTAAATAATTGTATAAGGTAAATTTTGATATATCAAAATATGTGGATACCTTATCACCGGATTTTGTGATAAGGAATGCACCGGCTTCATTTAAAAAGCGAATTGCAGCTACCTTATCGTCTTTTGTCATTAGTGCAACAGGTTTTCCAATTAACTCAACAGATTGCTCGATTAAATCATCTAAAATATCATTGACATTATTTGTAATTCTTTTAGGTGACTTATCTTTTGCATCTGCGGGAGTGCTAATCAGTGATTGTAAAGCACTGTCAAGGCCGAGAAGTCCTGTGATATCGTAATTCATTGAGAATATGTACTGTATCTGACTCTTTTCATCACGAATATACATTGTACTGGATTTGAGAATTCTTCCATCATTGGTTTTGGTTAAGTAAGAAAGTTCATCTTTTAATGAATCGGGATTTTTTTTCAAAGCCTCTATTACAACAGCAGACGCTCCATCTCCCAGTTTACGATTGCTTACATGTCCGTTGACAATGTAGGCAATAGAATTATCTAAGTTTTTTCTTGTTAAATCATGGATGACTATTTCACAATTATTTCCAAATTGTGTAGACAAACCATCGGCCAATTGGATTAGTAAATCCAGAGTTTTCTTAGTGGTAATCATAAATATTAATATCCTTTCGCGAAAATGTTCAATATCCATTTCAATCATAACACATAGGAGATTTATTTCAATAGAAAATCTAAAAAAAAATTAGATGAAATAAAAAAAATTAAGAAATAAGTTACAAAACCCTTGCTTTTGAAAGAAAAAGAGTTTAATATGTACTGAAAGTGGTAATTATAGCTATAAAAACAGTTTAAAGAAGCGGAAAAAAGTGCACAATACCTACAAAAACCAGTGAACATGGAAGGGTTACTGGTAAAAGCGACTATAATGGAATCGAAAACTACAGCTGGTATGATTCTTAGATTTGGAGAACTTGGGGAAAGAAAAACAAGGAGGTTTTACTATGAGTATTGGGAAAAACATTACGAGAGTGGATGCTGAGTTAAAGGTCACAGGTGAAGCAAAGTATACAGCGGATTTAGTGCCAGGGAATGCTCTGGTTGGGAAGGTGGTACGAAGTACAATTGCAAATGGTGTGGTTAAAAGTTTTAACCTTGAAGCTGCACTTCAGGTTCCCGGAGTAATAAAGATTGTTACGTGCTTTGAAGTACCTGATTGCCAATATCCAACAGCAGGACATCCCTGGTCAGTAGAGGCATCACATCAGGATATTGCAGACCGGAAATTGCTTAACACCAGGGTTCGAACATATGGAGATGATATTGCGGCAATTATTGCAGAGAACGATGTGGCAGCAGAGCGTGGGGCAAGAGAAATACAGGTAGAGTATGAGATATATGAACCGATACTGAGCACGAAAGAGGCTATGACACCGGGGGTGGTGGATATTCATAAAGAATTCCCGGGAAATGTTATAAAGAACACGGAATTTAGGGTTGGAGAGCGGAGCTATGAAGAGATAAAGGAGGCGGAGGAAGATGCCGTTGAGGTGGAAGCAACATATAGAACCCAGGCAGTACAGCACTGCCATATTGAAACACCTATATCCTATGCTTATATGGAAAATGACAGAATCGTAATCGTTAGCTCGACTCAAATTCCTCATATTGTCAGGAGAGTTGTTGGACAGGCGCTTGATATCCCTTGGGGAAAGATACGTGTAATTAAGCCATATATTGGAGGAGGATTTGGAAACAAGCAGGATGTACTATACGAACCTTTAAATGCCTATCTTACTACATTGGTTGGTGGAAGGCCAGTGAAAATGGAGATTTCTCGTGAAGAGACTTTGGCGTGTACCAGAACGCGTCATGCTATAGAGATGCAGACAAAGGCATTGGTTAGAAAAGACGGAAGACTTATCGCGAGACAATTTGCGGCATATTCGAATCAGGGAGCTTACGCATCTCATGCACATGCTATCGTGGCAAACTCTGCGAACGAATTCAAACAGATATACAATGATGCGGAAGGAATGCAGGCTCAGTGTTTTACGGTATATACAAATATGCCTACCGGCGGCGCAATGCGGGGATATGGGATACCTCAGGGAGCATTTGCCTCGGAATGCCAGGCGGATGATATAGCGTATAAGCTGCAGATGGATCCTTTAGAGTATCGGTTGATGAACTGTGTGAAAGAAGGATATGAGGATCCACATACACACATTAAGTTTCGTACAAATGGTATACGAGCATGTATTGATAAAGGCCGAAGAGAGTTTGGATGGGATGAGAAGAGGGAAAAATATAAAAAGCAGACAGGTACAGTAAGAAGAGGCGTTGGAATGGCAATATTCTGCTACAAGACAGGAGTTTATCCAATATCGCTGGAGACGGCATCATGCCGTATGGTTCTAAATCAGGACGGATCGTTACAGATGCAGATGGGAGCAACTGAAATAGGACAGGGCGCAGATACGGCATTTACCCAGATGGCATCGGAAACAACGGGGATTACAGAAGATAAAATTCACATTGTTACGGCACAGGATACAGATATCACTCCCTTTGATACTGGTGCGTATGCGTCAAGGCAGTCCTATGTATCAGGGAAGGCAGTTAAAAAGACAGGGGAATTGCTTGTTAAGAAGATACTTAAGTATGCTGCAGCTATGGTAGGTATGGAAAGGGAACAACTCAGATTAGTAAACAATGAAATTGTTGATAAAAATTCCAAGGAGCTTGTGCTGCCATTAGAAACAGTTGCGACAACTGCTTTTTATAGCCTAGAGCATTCGAAACATATTACTGCTGAGGCAACCAGTCAATGCAGGGACAATACATTTGCAAGTGGCGTCTGTTTTGCAGAGGTGGAGGTGGATATTGGGGTAGGGAAAATAGAGATTTTAAATATTTTAAATGTTCATGACAGCGGCACCTTGATTAACCCTAAGCTAGCGGAAGCCCAGGTTCATGGAGGAATGAGCATGGGGCTTGGATATGCGTTAGGGGAGGAGCTTCTATTCAATCAGGAAACTGGAAAGCCATTAAATGATAACTTGCTGGATTATAAACTGCCAACTTCCATGGATACGCCAGACTTACAGGTGGGATTTATTGAACTGTCTGATGAAACGGGACCTTATGGAAATAAGGCTCTTGGAGAACCGCCAGCGATTCCTGTTGCCCCGGCGATTCGGAATGCAGTGTTGCATGCAACTGATGTTGCTATTGATTCTCTTCCGTTAGCTCCACAGAAACTTATATGTGAATTTAGGAAACATGGACTAATACAGTAGTAGGAGGATAATATTATGTATGATTTTGAAAGTTTTTATAAAGTGGAGACAGTAGATGAAGCAATTGAAGCTTTGGAAAAGCAGGATGAAGCAATTGTCATTTCGGGTGGAAGCGATGTACTTGTAAAAATCAGAGAAGGTAAGCTTGCAGGCTGCTCATTAATCAGCATTCATAATATACCAGAGCTAAAAGGAATTCGTCTTCTGGAAGATGGAACTATTTCAATAGGGGCTGCCCAGACATTTTATGAGGTAACAAACAATGAGCTGGTAAGGAGATACATCCCAATTCTAGGAAATGCAGTTGATCAGGCAGGAGGTCCTCAGCTTCGTAAAGTGGGGACGATTGGAGGAAATATTTGTAATGGAGCGACAAGCGCAGACAGTGCTTCCACACTGTTTATTTTAAATGCACAGTTAGTATTAAAAAGTAAAAAAGGTGTGCACACAATACCCATAAATGAATTCTATTTAGGACCAGGAAAAACGATAAGGGAACATAATGAGTTATTAACTGAAATAAGAATCCCTCGAAAAGATTATGAGCAGTTTTACGGACACTATATAAAATATGGAAAGCGTAAAGCAATGGAAATTGCTACGTTGGGATGTGCCTGTGGAGTCCGTCTGAGCCCAGATAAAAGAAAGGTGGAAGAGGTTCGCCTGTCTTATGGAGTGGCAGCACCTACACCTATTCGTTGTGGTAGTATTGAGGCCTGGGCGTGTGGAAAGGAATTAAAGAAAGATTTTGTAGAGTTGTTCGGAAAGAAGGCCTTGGAGGAGGTTAATCCGCGTTCAAGCTGGCGGGCTTCTAAAGAGTTTAGGCTTCAATTGGTGGAGGAATTAGCGAAGCGAGCGCTTATACAGGCAGTTACTTATGCAGGAGGTGAAATAGATGCTTAAAGTCATCAATATTAAGGTAAATGGAATAGACAGGGAGGTCGCGGTACAGGAACAAGAGTCTTTACTTGAAACATTGCGGAACAGACTGGGGCTTACGAGTGTAAAGAAAGGCTGTGAGGTGGGAGAATGTGGAGCCTGTACAGTATTGCTCAATGGTAAGGCAATTGACAGCTGTATCTATCTTTCGTTATGGGCTGATGGGCAGAGCGTGGTGACAGTTGAAGGATTAAAGTCTGAAAATGGAGAGTTGAATTATATACAGAAGGCATTTATAAAAGAGGCGGCAGTTCAATGTGGATTCTGCACCCCGGGGTTGATACTTACAGCTGTTGAGATTATTGGAGACGATAGAATTTATAGCAGAGAAGAACTTCGAAAGTTGATTTCAGGACATTTGTGCCGTTGCACGGGGTATGAGAACATATTAAATGCAATTGAAAAAGCCAAGGGAAGTAAAATAAATGGTTAGTAGTCTTCTGTTTTTTTTGCTTTTGACAGAAGTGTAAAATAATCCTCTGATGTGTCAATATCCAGGAAAGGAAGAGAATCCGTGAAAGAAACTCTTTGAATCAGCTGAGGATTTTTTGCGATTACAGAGCGTCCACCAGTGTCGCCTGTAATTTCAAGCAGTGATTCACGAAGAGAAGAGGGAAAGATGACAGGGTTTTGATTTTGCCCGTCAAGTGTTGGAATAATGATAGAACCTGGCTTTTGACGATGAACTTCTAACAAGCGTTTGATGACAGAAGAGCTCAAAAGAGGTTGATCTCCAACGAAGAACATAAAGGCAGAGGAAGGATCACTCTGTAAAACTCCGAGACGAATAGAGGAGCTTTGTCCGGTTTGAGCCATAGGATTTAAAAGGGTCTGGAATCCGTATTGAGAAGCTAAGCACGAGTATTGCTCTTGGCGGGTGACTAGAAGCTTTTTGGAAAAAGAAACGTTGCTGATTGCGCGCATGGTATGTTCCAGTACCGGGATTCCATTAAAATCCAATGAGAGCTTATCTCGTTTTAAACGTTGGCTGTATCCAGATGCCAATAATATTGCTGTAATCATAGTGAGCTTCCTCCCCTTCCTTTTTTGTTAATAATAGGCATAGAGGATTAAAAAGTCAACATTCACAACAAAAAAAGAGCATTTTACTACAAAAATATTGTGAAAATAAAATAGAAGTGGCATAATCAGTTTGTTGAAAGATTATTTATTAAATTTTCATTTGGCTATTGAAAAAACTTATTTTCGTTGTACTATATAAAGGCTAACTAAAATTGTACAAAAGGAGTAAACGAAAATGAGTAAGTATCTAGATGAAGAAGAAGGTGAGCTTGCTAGGTTTCGGGAGTATCTGAAAACAGAAGAGAAAAGTAGGACTACTGTTGAGAAGTATGAAAGAGATGCAAGGAAGTTTCTTGTCTTTGTAAGAAGCAATACGGGAACAAGCGATAAGATATCAAAAACACTGGTTTTGGATTATAAGGAAGCACTGATGAAGGAGTATAGGACCAGTAGTGTGAATTCCATGCTGGCAGCGGTAAATAATTATCTAATCTTTTCTGAAAGAGCAGACTGCAAGGTGAAGCAGGTGAAAATTCAACGCCAGCCGTTTCTTGAAGAGGATAAGTGCCTGACAGTTGAAGACGTGGAGAAGCTTTTAAAGGTAGCAAAGAGCAAGGGAAAGCAAAGACTGGCAATGATTATTGAAACTCTTTATGGTACGGGGATTCGGGTGAGTGAGCTGGCATTTATTACGCTGGAGCATTTACGCTCAGGAGCAATTAACGTCCACAACAAAGGGAAGACAAGGCTTATTGCCATCACAAAGAAGCTTCGCAAAAAGTTATTGCATTATGCAAAGGTAAACCAAATACAAAGCGGACCACTATTTGTAACCCGTTCAGGGAAGTGCATGAACCGCAGTAATCTATGGCGTGAAATACAAAAAATATGTGAAGAGGCAGGGGTAGCCTCAAAAAAGGGATTTCCACATAATTTCAGACGCCTGTTTGCAAGATGTTTTTATGCGGTTGATAAAGACTTGGTCAATCTAGCAGATATATTGGGGCATAGCAGTATTGAAACAACTAGGATATACACCGCGACAACTTACAAAAATTTCGTAGAGAAATTAGAAAGTATGGACGATGTCTTAAGAAAAACAACATAATTTCCATTATGTTGTTTTAGATATTATTTCAAGCTTGAAATTCAACAAATATTTTAATAATTATAGCAAATTGACTGACAATTGTCTAGAAAAAATCATTTTAATATTGGGGAAATTATATTTGGGTAGCAAAAAATAGAGTCTTTGGTATGTGAAGAGGAGAAATATCGTTTCTCCTTATTTGTGTGTCCAAAGACTCTCCCTTTCTGATGAGCTACCAATTTTTTTAAAAGCAGTTACAACATAATGGAAATTATGTTGTAATTGCTTTTTTTGTGTAGGAAAGGAAGAGGATGTAGATGAAGAAGAGAGTGAAAAGTATTGGGTTTGCCTTGGTTTTGTTGGTCATGATTTTCCAACCAGGAGGAACTTTAGGAGAGCCTGAAGGTACAGAAGAAGAGGTGGAAATCATACAAGAGGAAGCTCTCGAGGAGGAAATCAAGGAAGAAGAGGAAGCTGAAATAGTGGAGGCAGAACAGGAAGAAGAACAGGAAGAAGAACAGGAGCCACAGGAATCCCAGGAAGATTTAACTGGAAGTACCATATGGCCAGGGACAAATGTACAGCAGAAGGATTTGAAAGACCGATATCATTTAACCTTTTCAGAAGATTTTTCCGAGGTAATGAAAGCAATAGAATCAGACTATAGAAAAGAGTACAAGCTGCCAGAAGAAGGAGATATTGTCCTCAAAGCAACGAATTGGCAAGATATTATTGCGGTGTATCTGCTGAAGAAACAACAAAAAGGAGAGACAGAGCTGTTCCTTTCAGGGGATGATCAGGAAGATTTAAAGAGGGTCTATCGGGAAATGAACCGAGTTGTTGCTTTGGAGCCAGCACGCATTTTGTATCTTAGTGTAAAAGAGGAAGCGGTTCGTTTTCAGTCTGTAAGTGTGGAAGCGCTGATTCGTCAAGATCAAAGTCTGGAACAGCCAGTATACAAAGAAAGTGAACAAGAGTTTTTGCGAGCCTATAGTAGTGAAGAATGCAGACTTCTGTGTGCGGCCGAGACTGGAATAGAAGAATTTTTAAATCAATCGGAAGAAGAGATTGATGGCAAACGCCAGGCAGTAAGAAAAAATGCATTTCAAGCCATCGGAAAGGTTTCTTATATCTGGGGAGGAAAGTCCGATGCAATTGGACTGGACTCAAGGTGGAAAGATAAAAATGCATTTGGATTAGACTGTAGTGGCTTTGTCTCTTGGGCATTTTTAAATGGAGTTCATGAAAATATAGGCGGGGGAACCACAGGACAGTGGATGGCATCCGTACCCGTTACACAAGAAGAAGCAAGACCGGGAGATTTGGTTTTCCTAGGACCACCGACAGAATCAGACGAGATTCCTCACGTAGGAATTGTAGCGGGGAAAGACAGATTAGGTGGACTCATTGCAATTCACTGCAATGCATCCGACAAGGGGGTAACGGTAGAGGCAGCGTATCCAGCTGGATTTCGATATGTTCGCCGTCCTATCATATTTCAATAAATCAAAAGAAAAAGGAGAGTCGTATCAATGAGTAGAGCAACTGAAGTACTGGCATTACCAATCGTAGACATTAGAAAAGGAAGTCATAAGGGTGTGGCGAAAAACATATTGCTTAATCCCGAGACGGGAGAACTACATTTGACACTGGAAAAGGAACATCCAGGAGAAGTGGAGTTACTAGGCGTGACAGACATTACAGGAGTGGGAGAGAATTATCTTTTAATTCCCAGTCAAGAAGTTCTAAAAGGACTTTACACTCATGAGGAGGTTCTTTCTATTTTAAAAAGCAGCTTTGTGCTGTTAGGGGTGGAAGTGGTGGATCAAGTGGGAAATCAATTAGGAGAGATTTCCGATTTCACCTTAGGTGAAGGAAGGGGAATCGGCAGTATCTTTTTAGACAGCGGACAAGAGATTGAAGGAGGACATATCCTGTCGGTATGCCCAGACATTGTGTTTGTCGATATTCGGGAGGGAAGTAAGGCAGTGGAAATCATTCAAAAGGATACTCAGAACACAAAAATCGAGAAGCAGGAAGAACAAAGCCTGCCAATTGGTCTTGTATTAAAGGAAGACATCCGAAGTGCAGATGGAGAGTTTCAATTGAAAAAGGGAAGTGTGATTACAGAAGAGGTAATGGAGGAAGCAGAGGCTCATGATGCATTATTGCTGCTGGCTCTTCATGCAGAATAAATAAGAGGAAGGGAGTGTAAGAATCATGGAGTTTGAAGAAGAACGAAGGGGATACAACAAGGAACAGGTTGATGAATACATTACCACACTTCGGGATGAATACCAAAATCTTTTGAAAGAGCTTCAGGCAGGAACAGAGGCTATAGAAGATTTAAAGCGAAGCAAAAGAAGAATGTCGGACAAGCTGGAAAGCCTTCAAAAAGAGAAAAAAGAATTGTCTCAGCAGGTGGAGCAAATGAGATTAACAGAAAACACATCCTATAGTGAAGCTATCGCCTCTGCTCTTGTGACAGCAGAAATATCGGCACAGCAGATTATTGCAAAGGCAAAAAAGGAGGCAAGACTTATTGGGGATGCAGCGACAAGAGATTTAAGTGACATTATACAGGCTAAGCAGGAAGCCCTGGATGAGATTAAACAGGTATCCGGGAAACTTTTCAAGCTGCTGAGAGAAGAGGAAGCGCTAAAGGCTGAAAGAGTGTCCATGCCAAATCCTTTCAGGGAGGGAAAAAAGGAGGAATAATTCGATGAGCATAGAAGAGAAAATGAAATTTACTAAGGTAAAGAATGGAGAGCTGTATCTATCGGAAGAAGTAGATTCTTATGTGAATAGCCTAAGAACCTCCTATGCAGAATTAATGGAAGAAGAAAAGCAGCTGCAAAGGCGACTGAAGCTCTTGTCAAATGAGCTTTTGAAACTGCTAAAGGAGGAAGTGGCGGAATGACTGAGTTTACAAAGATTCGAAACGGAAAAATGTATTTGGCCGAGGAGGTGGATCTTTACATCAACATGCTCAAGGATTCCTATACAGAAACAGTGGAAGAAGGAGAGCATTTGCAGGAACAGCTAAAGCAGGAGAGAACCCTCCACTACGAGGAGCAGAAGGAGTTACAGCAGCTACTTATAAAGGAACAGGATACCAGAAGAAAGGTAGAAGAGGAAGTAAAAGCCCTTCGTGTGGAAAGAGGAAAAGAAGGGGAAGCCGATATCTTGTATGAGGCACAGATAGCAGAATTAAAGAAAGCTTTGGAGCAACTTCAAATGGACTGTCAAAGAATTCAAGAGGAGAAAGAAGAGCAGGAGAGGGAAATCAAACAGCTTACACAGAAGTTGAGTCAAAAAACACCAGTTGAGTATGTGGATTCCAGAGCAGAGAGATATATCAGCCTGATTGATCGGGCAGCTCAGATGGCAGAAGACTATGTAAAGGATATTGAAGAAAGAGCAGAGGAACAGTTAAGAAGTTCCAGAAACCAGGCCTTTGAGATTATCCGGGAGGCGAAGGAAGAGTCAGAGGGTATGGTAGAAGAGGCAGAAGAAAAAGTACAGGATATCTTAAAAGCAGCCAGAGAAGAGTATGGGGAAATACGTGCACTGATTGAAAAATCCAGTCAGGAGTACGCAAAGCTTTCCGAGGCAGAGAGAGAACTGGGGTTTTGAAGAAAATAAACCATGAAAGGGGGAGAAGAGATGGCAAAAAGTTTGGAAGAGATTGAAGCCGCCTTTCGGAATCAATATCAAAAAGATAAGAAAAATCCAGAGGAAGAGATAAAAGAAGAAAAAGTTGAAAAGGCAGCCATGAAGGAAGCCATCACAGAAGAGGGGGAAGGGGAATCAAAAGTAACAGAAACCGTAACAGAGAAGAAACCTGAAAAAGCAGGACGTGCTGCCATTATATCAGACATTATTTTTTACTTTGCATTAATCGCTATGGTGGTTTGTGCGGTTCTATTTTCCAGAGGAGCCTTTGGAACCCAGACCTTTGGAGGGTACCGATTCTATGAGGTCTTAACCACCTCCATGGAAAGCGTATACCCGAGGGGAAGCTTGGTGTTGATAAAAAAGACAGAGGCCAGTGAGCTAGTGGTAGGAGATGACATTACCTTTGCAAAGGACTCCAGCAACTTGATTACCCATCGGATTATTGAGATAAAGGAGGACTATGAAGGAAGTGGAAAGAGAGCCTTTGTGACCAAAGGAGTGGACAACGCAACGGCAGATGCAGATGTGGTTCTTGCTGATAACGTTATGGGAAAAGTCACGAAGGGAATTCCAAGGATGGGGGCGGCTCTGAGCTGGATAGGAAGTAACCTGTGGCTAATTATAGTTCTGTTTTTATCCTTAATGGCATTTTCCTTTTTTATAAAAATCTTTTGGAGGGAGAGTAAGAAAGAAAAGATAAAAAAGAACTAAGAAGAGAGATAAAAAGCAGGATTCAAATAGAAATAAATAAAGGAGGATGAATGTAAAAGTATAGAGAGTTTTGAATCCTATTTTTTACATATATTATAAAGAAACTTAAAATAAACAAGGAGGAAGTAACATGAAAAACAAGCATAAAAAAGTGGTTTCAGGAGTCACAGCCATCTGTTGTGCAGCAGCAGTACTGGTTGCAGGAACTTTTGCATGGCAGGCAATTGCCAATGCAATTAACCCCTTTAGTGATGCAGAGGTAACGGGAGGGTCAGGAGGAAATCTCCATGATGACTTTGACAGTAAAACAGGAACAAAGAAGATTTACGTAGAAAATACCGGAGATGCTGATATATTTGTCCGGGTGAAATTAGAAGAGGTCTTTGTAAAGGATAGTGCAAAAGCACCAACGACCCCGGACTGGAAGCTGCATATCCCAGCCGGTAAGAAAGTAGCAGACTGTGAGGGGACCGATCAGTTCCATGGTATCTATGGAGATGCTTTTACATGGACTATGGGAAGCAGTGATGCCTATAGCTACAAATCCATTGTGGATTCTGATGAATGGAAGGCAGCTGTGGTAAAGGATGATACAGAAGCCACCAGAAAAGCTCAGGATCAGTTAGTGGGAGATGCCTTAGGAAGTGCAACCAGTGGATCAACCATAGTAAAGCTAGGGGATGCCAAAACAACAGAAAAGACAGCACCTGCTTGTAGTGTTATTACCATGAAGGAATATACAGAAAAAAGTGATGCCGATAAGCAAACCTTTAGCGGATGGGTTTATGACGTAGATGGATATGCTTACTGGTCACAGCCTTTAGCAAAGGATGGAACCACAGGTCTTCTATTGAACGGTGTTACTTTGCCAACAGAAAACAGTGAGACCTACTACTATGCCATTAATGCAACTATGGAATACGTAGATGGTAAAGATATCGCAGCCTGGACAGGAGTAGGAGAGGACGGAGAGCGTACCCTTACCTTAAATGGAAAGGATCAGATGACGGCTTCTAAAAATGATAAAGGAGAGAAGATTAAATCTGGTTCTCAGGTAGGAAACACTACGATAGAAGGAAGCACCAATGCCAAGTCAATGCTAAACATGATTGCAGGTAATGTGAAGGATTTAGAAACCACGGATGCACCAAAGAATCTCAACATAGGAGATAAGGTCAGTGCACCTACAATTAAAGATAAGGATGGAAATACAGTAGCCATTACTCAGTGGGAAAGCAGTAATCCAAGTGCAGTAGAGGTGGATTCAAAAACAGGAGAAATGACGGTAAAAGGAACGGGAACGGCAACCATTACCGGAAAAGACAAGGATGGAAATGAAGTAACCTTTGAGGTAACGGTAACAGACCAGCTAACACCAGAGAGTGAAAGTGTAACGGTAACAGCAGGAGGAAGTACCGATCTTCCAAGTATTAAGGATGCCCAAGGAAAAGTAGTGGATCCAAAGAACCTCACCTGGACCAGCAGTGACAGCAGTAAGGTAACAGTGGATGGAGGAACTGGAAAGGTTACAGGAGTGGCAGCAACAGAGACTCCGGTAAAGATTACGGGAACAGATGGAAATGGTAACAAAGCAGAGTTTACCGTTACCGTAGGGGCAGCCCAAAAGACAGCAACCCAAAAGCTGGATGAAGCAGTGGTAGAGAAGTACCAGGCTGAACCAACGATGAAAGAGGGTTGTAAGATTGCAGATGATCAGCAGTGGCCAAACACCACAATTATTCCTTACTATACAGAAGATCCTCTGATGAACAGTCAGGATTTTGGAACCATTGAAGATAATTATGGAGTGATAGAGCTGACGAAGCTTTTAAAGGAAAGCGAATATAGCAAGGATGTTACCTTTGCAGCAGGAGAAAGAATTGTAAAAATAGAAAATGGAAGTCTTTATATTTGGTATTTACCAGACTACGACGATTTTGAAGATGGTGGAACAAACGAAGGTTATCATCCAGAAGGAACAATTATAGCGACTTATACGGATCCGGTGACAAAGGAGACCGCATCTAAGAATATCAAGATAGGAATCTGGTATAAGGGAACCATTCTTGGAAGAGATTAGCAGAGGAAGGAGTATTAAGAATGATCAAAAAAATGAAATTAAAGAAAGGAACGGCACTGCTACTGACAGGTGTATTGGCAATAAGTGGGATAATTGCAGCAATTGGAGCAACACTAGCGGCAACCCCTATTAACTGGACAGCTACAGTACCAGAGGGGGCACCAGCAAATGTACGATTTCATGTAGATGCAGCTGGTCTTAAGGACGAAAAGGGAAAAGAACTCTCCGTTTCAGCGTCTGGCGTATCCACATGGGGAAGCAGTGACGCGACTATTGCCCGCGTGAAAGGGCGTGACGAAGGAAAAGGAACATATTTGGCAGTAAAGCCAGGAGTCTTTGTGGCTTACCGCAGTACCCTTGAAGGACAATTAGGTGGTACAACAGCCATGGTCTATGATTCCACCAAGCCCTATACCTACACCGTAGCTAAAAACCATTCCGTGATTAAGGATAAAGGGGGAACGGATACCATTCCCCTTACAATGAAAGACATGAATGATAAGGAAATCACAGATGCAGTGGCATGGTCTTCTGATGATACCAGTGTGGCAACGGTTCATGAGAGTACTGGTACTATTACTGCAGTAGGAGAGGAAGGACTAGCCAATATCGCCGGAAAGTTTACTGACTGTTATGGCCAGCCCCAGAAGATTCAGTACTCAGTAGTGGTAGGAAGAATTGTAGCAAGTGATGTGGTAGGCCCTGATGGAAATGGCAAGTATTGGACACCAATGGAAGCACCAAAGAACATCTGGCGGGAAGCGGATGAAGATGGAAATCCAAAGGAGCCGGCAAGCTACATCTATGATGAGAATAATCCTCTTACAGGAGAAGATAGTACTCCTGCAATAAAGGGAGAGGATGGAAAGTACTATGTGGAGCTGGAAGATAGTAAAAACATCTATGAACCAGTCAAAGAAGATGGAACGATAGATGAGGGAACTAAAATCTGGGGTGGACTAGACCTTAAACCTGGAAATGAAGATGACAAGGAAGTCAAGAACTTTGGAACCAAGATCAGTCCGGATTATTGGGCAGACTTCAATGAAAACATCTATGGTCAAATCAGCAGAACGACAGGTAAAACCAGCACCTTAACTGGTGGAGGAATTGATGAGGATCCCCTAACAGATCCAGTGAAGCCGATTCTGGATAACACAGCCACAGATGGACACTACTACTTTGGGCCACTAACTGATAGTGATGGAGTTTCTTATTACATAGGAGATGACTGGAAGGAGGGTGGAACAGGAGATGGCATCTTAAATACAGATCATTCCGCAATCCCTCATAGCAGCGATCTTATTTACTACCGAAATGAGGATGGGTCAATGGATACAGAAAAGCCAGTCACTGAGATTCCAGCAAGCAGCATTGTATTAGGAACACCAGTGAGCGATACCATTGGATTGGGAGAGAAGGAAGGTTCCCCCAGCATCACTGTACTGCCAAATGATACGACAAATCAGACCGTGGTATGGAGCAGCTCCGACACAAGTGTTGCAACAGTAGATGCAGACACAGGAGAAGTTACAGGAGTAGCAGATGGAACGGCAACCATAACGGCAACCATCACCAATAAAAATGGCACCACAGTGGCATCCTCCTATGCCATAACGGTAAAGGATCCTTGGGGAGGAATTGGAAAGGTACCAGGAGAAACTTTTACAGCAAGTGGAAAAGAATGGACGATCTTAAAGGTAGATGGGAATGGAAATGCCTTGGTAGTTACCAAGTATCTTCAAGGTACCTCACAGTTTAATCCGACAGAAGGTGCAGGAAATGCTTATGTCAGCAGCACCTTAAGGACGACTATGAATAACTTTTATAGCACTCTGGAAACCAGTGACACTGCATCAAAGAATTCGGGAGAGAGGGCAAAGATCTGGATTACCGATTTGGCACAGCCTTCAAACTTCCTGAATAACACTCCAGCATACAATGCAGCAGGAGGCTTATCAGCAGTAGACTCGGGAGGCCTAAAAACCTGTTTCCCTCTGAGCTATCAAGAGGCTAACACTTATTTTAGTTCAAATGCAGCAAGGGTGGCCTATCAAGAGGGTGCATCCTCAAGCTATTCTTATTTTCTGCGCTCGCCGGGCTCTGCTTCTCATTATGCAGCAATTGTCTATATTTCGGGGGCGCTTTACGATACTTTTAATTATGTTACTTCTACCCTTGGCGTGCGTCCCGCTTTATGGATTAAACTGCCCTAATTAATCATTACTCTTCTATCTTCAAATCTTAAATCATTCAAAAGGCGTGAAGAAGGGAAAAGGTAAACATAAGAGAAATCACCGTGGGTAAAGCCACGGTGCAGTCCCCGCCGTAAGGCGGGTGGCTGCAAAAAATGGAAGGAGACTGAGATGTCGGAACAGGAAAAAAGTGAATTGCTTATTATAACGAAAGCAAAGGATTTATGTAGCTATGTCATGGTAATTACGGAGAAGTGTCCGAAACGATTTCGATTTACCTACGTAAGCCGTTTGCAAAATCTGGCATTGGAAGTAGTAGAGCATATATACAGAGCCAATGATATATTTCTGGGAGGTGTGGATGTACAACATAACTATGAGAGAAGACTTGCCCATCAAAGACAGGCGTTTACAGACCTTCGATTGTTGGGGTATATGACACAGGCCTCGTTGGAGCAAAAATGTATCATTGCCAAACAATATGAGATGATTTCCAGACAGGTCTTCGATTGTCAAAACCTGCTGGGGGCATGGATGAACAGTGATAAAAGAAGAATGATGAAACAAAAAAATAATTGAGAAGAGATTCAAAGTGTGTTACGAGATAAAAGCAATATAAGGAGTTTTTATCCGGTAAGTCCCTTTGAATAGGGATAGGGAAATGATTGTATGGGCAGCACGTTCTTATTGGCTGCGCTCGCCGGGCTCTGCATCTAATAATGCAACAAATGTCAATAGTTCGGGGGCGCTTAACAATAATAATAATGTTAATAATACAAATGGCGTGCGTCCCGATTTACTCTCATTGCTAGAAACCTGATTCTAAGTGGAAGGGTCTGTGCGCAGAGTAAAGGAGTCATTCTCCTTTTCGGCAATGCTGGAAAAAAATTGTGGATGATAGCAGAGACGTTGTTTAGATACATGGATGATTTTTCTGCTTGTAAAGCCTTGTGCTTGGTGTGAATTTCAAAAGCCGGGCTTTTCATTCACCCAAAATGCAGGATGGAGTGTAGAAGATGTGACGGATTATGAAAAGCTTTACAGCTTTCAAAACCTATATAAGGCACATTTGCAATCACGGAAGGGAAAACGTAACAAATCAGAGGTGATTGCTTTTGAGTGTGATTTGAGTAATAAACTCTGGCAAATGGCGAAGGACTTAAAAGAACGTAAATACCAATTATCTGGTTATTATAATTTCACAATATATGAACCAAAAAAGAGGGAAATATATGCGGGATTTTATAGAGACAGGATACTACAACATTGTTTATGCGATGAGATATTGATGCCTCTCTTAGGCAAGCGTGTTATATATGATAATGCTGCATGTCAAAAGGGGAAAGGAACTCATTTCGCAATAAATCGTTTAAGTAGATTTTTGAGAGAGTACTACAAGATATATGGAAATACAGGATATGTTTTGAAATGTGATGTTCATCATTATTTTGAGAGTATTTCACATGAGATTTTAAAAACGATGCTTTCTAAGGTGGTAAAAGATAAGGATGTGAAAAAACTCTTATATCAACTGATTGATAGCTATGAAACATCTTCTGCAAGAGGAATTCCGTTGGGAAACCAAACCAGCCAATGGTTTGGCATTTATTATATGAACTCTTTAGACAGATTGATCAAGGAAGAATTAAGTATTCAGTGGTATACAAGATACATGGATGATTTTGTTATGATTTATCCGGACAAGGAATATCTCCATATGGTGTTGGAAAAAATAACCAGGTTCACTGAAGATGCTTTAGGCTTAAAGCTTAACCGAAAAACTCAAGTATTTCCCCTTAAAAATGGTATTGAATATTTGGGATTTCGCTTCTACGTAAGTGACACAGGCAAGGTGATTCGACGAATGAAGCGTGCATCAAAACAGAGATTAAAAAAAAGGATACTAAAAATTGAAAAAGACTATGCATGTGGAAAAATTGATGCAACAAAGGTAAGACAAAGTCTGGCTGGATTTAATGGACACTTAAAGCATGGTCATACTTACCATCTTCAAAGCGAAACGCTTTGTAAGATTGGATTTCAGATAAAGCAAAACAAAAAGGAGGAAAAGCAGTGAAAAAGAAATTCAAAAGCATGAGCACAGGAAAACGAATCATCAGCATCATCCTGTGCTTTGTATGCATCCTCTCTGCTGGGATGTCCGGAACTCTCACCTGGCGTGGAGTGGCAGGTGCCACGAATGAGTTTTCCGGAACGAAGGGGGATTATGCTGTGACATTAAAGAAATGGGAAAAGGATTTGGAAGGAAATACTACCACCACTCCCGTTGGGAGTGCAGAGTTCTATTTGTACCGGATTTTAAATGCCAACCCGGAAACCAGTAAGCAGGTAGGGGGACGGTATCAGACGGATGAAAAAGGTTTGATTCAGGTAGGAAATCTGGAGGCAGGAGAGTATTACTTTTTGGAAACCAACCCCTCTTACTCCTATGATTATGATAAGGACGGAGAAGAAGAGAAAAGAAGGTATGACTTTTCCGTCAATACGAAAACTGCCAGCGCCACTGGCATTGTAGAAACAAAAGCCTATAACCGAAAGACCGGGGCAGATTTAACCGTTACCAAGACCGTGGAAAATTTTAACGGGAAGGAAATCAGTGAGGAGCAAAAAGCAATGTCCTTTCCCTTCACCATTGCCTTTGGTGATGGGAAAAGCTACTCCTACCGTATCAATGATGGAGAGCTTCAAGAATTAAAGGAAGGAACCTTTTCCTTAAAGCATGGAGAGACTGCCACTTTTCCAAATGTGCCCATAGGAGTCCATTATCAGGTGACAGAAAAGCCGGGGGAAGAAGGACAGATTGTCTCCCGGAACTCTAGTGGAAACATGGGAAAGGATGGAAGTAAGGTGGCCTTTATCAACCGCTTTGGAGATTCAGAGTCTGGAAACCTAACGGTGAAAAAGACTGTAAAAGGAACCACAGAGCCAGAGGAGCTGGAAACTCTCTTTACCTTTGTAGTGAACCTTGGAACAGAGGCAGAGAAGAAATACCCCTATGATGTCTATGACTCCAATGGAAAAGTGGAAAGCCTGGAGCTAAAGTCAGGGGAAACCATTTCGTTAAAGCATGACCAATGGGCTGTTTTTACTGACTTGGCAAAAGGAACCCCTTATCACGTAAAGGAAGAAGAGACAGAAGGATATACCCCTCAAATGAAGGAACAAAGAGGGCAAACCTTAGAAGGAAGCACCCTGGTATCTTTTGTGAATGTAAAAGATACAGAAGAAGCTTATGGAAAGTTAATTGTAACGAAAACCATAGAGGTACCAGAGGGGGAAGAGATAGACACAGGGAAAGACTTCCACTTTACCATTCGTGTGGGAGAAGAGAAGTATACCTGTACTTTAAAGCATGGGGAACGCTATGAGATTGACAACATTCCCATTGGAACCCCCTATGAGGTAGTAGAAGGAGACTATTATGGAGCCAACTATGTAACCTCCAGTATCAACTCCAATGCCACTATTGTAGAAGGAGAAAACCTGGCAGCCTTTATGAATACTAAAATCACCCCTCCCACAGAGGAGAAGTTTGCAGCTCTTCATTTAGAAAAGCAGGTAGCAGAAGGTGATGAGGAAAAGGAATTCACCTTTCATGTAAAAATTGGAAACAATGAACCAGAGGAGGTGGTTCTAAAGCATGGAGAGAGCATCGATTATAAGGACATCCCAGTAGGAACGCCGTATCAGATTTTAGAGGATGACTATTACAAAGAGGGCTATACAACCACCAGCATTGGGGGGACCGGCACCATTACAGAAGAAGGTGTAAAAGCGCAATATACCAATACCTGGAAGGAGCCAAAGAAGGAAACAGGAAGCTTAGAGCTGCATAAGGAAGTCAGTGGTGCAGGAGATATAGAAAAGGAATTTACATTCCAGGTCACCTTTTCCGATGGAAAGGACTACCCCTACCAGGTAAATGGCGGAAAAGAGTCCCAAACTTTAAAGGAAGGAAAGCTCACCCTAAAGCATGGAGAAAAGGCCATCTTTACCGGCCTGCCTCGGGGAGTTGGATATGAAGTGACAGAGGAAGAAACGGAGGGGTATAAGCAAAGCATCATCTGGCAAAGTGGAATCATAATACCGGAAGAACAGGCAGTAATCCAGCATAACAACCATCTGGAGCCGAAGAAAGAGGAAGGAAGGCTTCTGATCAAAAAAGTAACAACAGGAGAGGGAGCTGACCTTGAAAAGACCTTTGACTTTATCCTACGAATTAACGGAGAAAAGCAGGAATTTACCTTAAAGAATGGAGAAGAAAAGGAGTTTACTCTTCCCAAGGGAGCAATTTATGAGATAGAGGAAAAAGATTACTTTTTGGAAGGATATCTCTTAAAGACTCTGGAAAAAGGGTATGGAACCATGACCAGAGAGGGAATTCAGGTTACGGCAGAAAATACCTATATAGGAACAGTGGTTACAAACTTAACAGGGCAGAAAACCTGGAAGGTACCAAAGGATGTCAAGCTGCCGGAATCCATTACCCTGTATCTAAAAGAAGGAGAGCGGGTAGTAGCAGAAGCAGAAGCAACCGAAAAGAGTGAGTGGAAGTATACCTTTAAGAATGTACCAAAGTATGACAGGGAAGGAAAAGAGATTGCCTACACCATAGAAGAGAAACCAGTAGAGAACTTTATCCAACAGGCAGAAGGACTAAACCTAACCAATACCTATGTAGAACCGGCACAGCTTCCGGCACTGGCAATGGAAGTGGAAAAGAAGGTAATGGTACAAGGAGAGGAAAAAGCAAAAGAAGCAACCTTTACCTTTGTCCTGGAAGGAAAAGACAATGCTCCAATGCCAGAGGGAGCAAAGGAGAACAAAAAAGAGATCCAGATTAATGGAGAAGGAAACAAAGACTTTGGAATCATCACCTATACCTTGCCGGGCACCTATACTTATACAATCTCAGAGGTAATGGGAGAAAGTAAAGGTTATACCTACGATACCAGTGTTTATACCTATACTGTAACCGTAGAAGAAAAGGAAGGAACTTTAACTGCAAAAGGTGTTCTAAAGAAAGGAGAAGAGACGAAAGAGAAGGCTGTCTTTGAAAACCACTACGTACCACAGGAAAAGAATGAGGAAAGCCTAACGGTCAATAAGGTTTGGGCAGGAAATACCAATCCTCAGCAGCCATCTGCAATTCAGGTACAACTGTATCAAAATGGAAAGGCAGAGGGAGAGCCAATTACCTTAAACGCTTCTAACAACTGGATGTATACCTGGACAGGTCTGTCAAAGGATGTAAGCTGGACAGTAGATGAAGTTCATGTACCAGAGGATTATACAAAGACCATTCTAAAGAATGGACAGCAAGGCTATACCATTACCAATACCTACACACCGGGAGGCGGAGGTCAGGCAGACCCAGACAAGGACTCCGGTAAAGAAGGCTCTGAAGGTAAAACAGGAGGAGGCAGCACAGGAGGAAGCGGATCCGGAATCAGTGGAAGTGGCTCCGGAAGTGGAAGTGGCTCCGGAGACAGTGGAAAGGTAGCCACACCTAAGACCAATGACCCGGCAGCAATGACCTTCTGGTTTATCCTACTAATTCTGGCCATGGCAGGACTGCGGATTATGGTGTTTGGAACGACTCTGGGAAAGGGCAAAAAGTAAGGATGATGAAGACAGAATGAAAATGAACATAAGGATTGCAGGAGTTTGTATTCTTCTGGGAATAATCGGATATAGTACCTATCGGCTGCTGGCATCAAATCAGGTTTATCAGGAGGAACAAAAGACCCATCAGGAGCTTTTGACCTATAAGCCAGAGCCAGAGGAACAAACTAAGGCTATTATAAACCAGTCCCTTTTAGATCTGCAAAAGAAGAATCCGGATGTGGCGGGGTGGATTACCATCCCCGGCACCGGAGTTGATTACCCTTTTTTATGGGCAAATGATTATCAAACCTATCTTCGAACGGATATTAATAAGGAGCCAAGCATTTCAGGAGCCATCTTTTTAGATTACCGGTTTGACCGGGAGCTGGCAGGGTTTAAGGGCATCCTGTTTGGCCACAGTATGGACAATGGAAGTATGTTTGGAAGCCTTGCAAACTATCAGGAGAGGGAGTTCTTTCAGGGACACCAGGAGGGAACCATCCATCTGCCCTATGAGAACTTAAAGCTCTCTCTTGTAGCTGCTATGGTGGTACAGTGGGATGACGCAGAAGTATATGGGGTGGCAGATACGAAGGAGAAAAAGGAAGCTTTTTTGGAAACGTTAAGGGAGAGAAACATCCATGGGAGAGAGAGGGTTCCACAAGATTTGACACAAGAGGATCGCTTTATTCTCCTGTCTACCTGCAGCTATGTGCAGGAAGAAGAACGCACAGTGGTGGTGTTTCGCATCCAGTAAAACCAGTCAAAACCAGTCAAAACCAGTGAAGGAGAGTGCATGAAGATAAAGATTGCTATTTGCGAGGCAGATGTAGAAGCCTTAAGCACCCTGGAAAAATGGGTCAAAGAGTCCATGAGAACCTGGGAGCTGGAAACATCACTTAGGACCTATTGCTATGAAGAAATCTTTTTAACGGATATCAAAGAGAGAGTGTTTTGTCCGGACATTCTCTTTTTGGGAATCTATTTATCCCATGTAAGCGGGATAGCAGTGGCAGAAGAGCTGCGGGAGTTAGGATATGAAGGACGAATTATCTTCTTTACCGTATCGGAAGAACACTATCCAGAAGCATTTGATGTTCATGCCTATCATTACCTGCTAAAGAACAAGACAAGCCAGACGGCTTTTGAAAAGGTGCTGCGCCGTTGTGTGGAGGAAATTTTAGAAGATGAAATGGAGTATCTCATCTTAACAAGAGCAGGAGAAGTCCGCAAGATTCCGCTGGAAAGCATCCTGTATATTGAGGCAACGAACCGTATCCTAACGGTACACTATAAAAGTTCGGAGGGAGAAAGAAGCTTTGAGTATTATGCAAGTCTTGGAAAGGTGGAAAACCTACTGTTGGGGCATGGGTTTATACGATGCCACCGAAGCTTTTTAGTGGCACTCCGTGCCATAGAGGTTGTGTACCGTCAGGATCTAAAGCTTCGAAATGGTACCCAGATTCCCTTAGGACGTTCTCATTTTAAAGAAATCAAGGAGGAAATCAATAGCTTTAAAAGCCCAATGAAGTTTCCATTAGGGTATGAAGAGCTGGCACCGGCAGGAGGTAGTGATGGAGGATAAAAAAAGGAGAAGCTCTTGGAGACCCCTTTCTTTCTTGCTTGGGCTTACCCTTCTTCTGGTAGCGGGGGTTTTCCTGATTTTTTCAACAGTAGTAGCAGCAGAGCAGACCTCTTATGATTGTGCCAGTGGCAGCCACCCCTATGAGGTGGAGATAAAAACACCGGCAAAGGAAGACCAGGAAGGCAGTAGGGTTTATACCTGTACTTGGTGTGGATACACCTTTGAGGAAAGGATTCCAAAGTATGGACATACTTGGAGCGAGTGGCAGGTGCAAAGAGAAGCAACCTGTAAGGAAGAGGGTCTTTGGTATCGATATTGCGTGGCCTGCGATCAGGAGGATGGAAGACAAGAGAAGGTACTGGCTGCTTTGCCCCACCAATACGGAGAGTGGCAGACTATACAGAAGGCAGAAGTGGGAGTGGAAGGAAAGGAAGAGCGCATTTGTATTTATGGGTGTGGAGAAAAAGAAGAAAAAAGTATTTCGGAGATTCAGGAGATGGAAGCTTTGCCAGAGGAGAAAGAAAAAGTTCTTTCGGAAAAGGAAAAGCCATTTCCCCAAAAAAGGGTTAGCTGGAGTGCCTGTGACACGCTCCTTGTGGGAGGAGGCAGTCTTCTTGTTGGCATCTATGGTATTTTGATTTATAGCGATGTAGTGGTTCTTTTGTGGTATCGGAAGCTCAAAAAGAGAAGAATGGCTGTAAGATAGAAAGAAAGGAATTCAATGGAAACAAGACATTTGATTGAGTTGGCGGTTGTGATAGGAATGGGTGTGACCGGGTTTGGATTGCGTCGTTATACCAGTACGAAGCTAAAAGATCTGGAAGGAAACAGCGTCATTAAAAAGAAAAAAGATGCGAAGGGAAACGTGATTGAGGGAACAGATGATGAAGCGAAGGAAAAGGGGCACTACCAGGAGACTTTGGATGATGGGAGTACTTCTGGGGATTCTCCCCCTGACTCTTAGAACCTTTCAAGAGGTGTATGCAGAAGCAGAGCAAAAGGCGGAGCTTACGGTTTGCCTGGAGGGAAGGGTGGAGTTGCTTGAAAAGGGAGAAGAGAAGGAAATCAAAGAAGGAGAGTTCTCCTTTTATCTCATCAGTGAGAACCCAGAGATACAATTAGAAGAGAATGAACGAAGAACAGAAGCAGGGGGGAGAATAAATCTTGGAAGCTATACAGTAAAAAAAGAAGGTGTTTATGTGTTTTTAGTAAAACAAAAGCCTGGAAATAGAAGGGGCAGTGTCTATGACCTTTCCGAGTTTCGGATTCTATTGGAGGTAGAGGAAGATAAAGAAGGGTGCTTAAGCTATCGAAAGCGGATTTTCCAAAATGGGAAAGAGGTAGAAGAGTTGGTGTTTTCCAATACCTGTCAGAAGGAAGAGGAAGTATTGGAGGTTTCTTTTGAAGAGGTTGGGAGGCCTGAGAAAAAGGGGGAAATAAAATGCCGGGGAGTGGTACGAAACATGGGAAAAGGAAGTGCCAAGGATTTACGGATGCGCTTTTACATTCCTTCTTACTGCAGCTATTTGAGCCATGTGGGAAATGGGACATATGGAGTGATTGAGCAGAAAGAACAGGTTACCTTTTACCGGGAAGTGCTGGAATCTGGAGAGGAAGAAGAGTTTTTGATTACCTTTAGGCTTCATACATGCAGGCCGAGAGACTATCAGATTAGGCCA
The DNA here is from genome assembly GCF_024721305.1 of Aequitasia blattaphilus. Taxonomy (GTDB): domain Bacteria; phylum Bacillota; class Clostridia; order Lachnospirales; family Lachnospiraceae; genus Aequitasia; species Aequitasia blattaphila. The sequence goes on from NZ_JAMXOD010000010.1 coordinate 88,045, forward strand.
GTGCTGTGGTATGGCACAAATGAGAGACCAGAAGAATTCTATGTAAATGATCCAAAGAATCCGGCTCATCGAGCCGAGTTTGACACATGGCAAGAAAAACAAGACTGAAAGAGAAACAGGGGATGATGCGAAAGATGATTGGAGTACTGGCAGCAGCAATGATAATCGGAATATTGGCATATGGAATACTGTTAAACCGGGGGCAGGTAGAGTGGGCCTGTGGTGCACTGGTTATACCCATGACCGCTTTTTCCGTATATGTAGCAATTCGAACCACACTGTTTGGAGGTCCTCCTTTATTGGTGGCAGTAATAGGCGTATTAGCAGTGGTGGTTCCTACCTGGGTATTTCAGGAAGCACTTAAGAAGACGGAGAGGGCGATAGAACCCCAGGAAGCAAAGACCGAGGAGGATAATCGGGAGATTTTATGCCATCAGGCAAAGGAGTATGGAGAAGTAGTGCTTCAGACTACTGGAAGCGAAGAAATAAAAGAAGTAAAAGAGGAAGAGAAACAAGACCACAGAGAGCCAGAGGAGGATTCTGTAGTTTTAGAGACCAGACGCTTAGTGGAGCGAGTTAGAAGGCAGAGAATGGAGCTTTTAAGGGAAGAGGAGAAAGAAAGAGCTCTTTATCAGAGTATGCTGGAAAAGGGAGATTATCTGTATCAGAAGGGAAGTTATCGGCTAGCCTGCCAGTTGTATGAAGAATGTAAAAGATATGCGGGAAGTGAAGAGGAGCTGGAACAGGTACAGCAGAGATTGAAGGATAAAAGGTGATGAAGGCGAAAGCCTGAATCACCTTTTAAGGTTGTGTTAAGGTTGCGGTTAGAAAGAGATAAGACTGTTCTTTTAATATATACATAGTAAGAAAGTACAAGGCTATGCAGATAGTGAAAGGAGACTGATATGGAAGAACTCATACAAATAAAAGATATGTACAAAATTTACAATCCCGGGCAGGATGAGGTAAGAGCTCTTGATGGAGTTGATTTAATCATTTGCGAGGGAGAATATGTTGCAATTATTGGACAATCAGGTTCGGGGAAATCCACCCTTATGAATATGCTGGGATGTCTGGATGTTCCCACATCAGGAGAATATTACTTACATAGGCAGAATGTTGCACAGTTGAAGGATAATGAACTGGCACATATACGGAATAAAGAAATTGGTTTTATCTTTCAAGGGTTTAACTTGATAGCAAATCTGGATGCAATGGGAAATGTGGAGCTTCCTCTTACCTATAGAGGAATTGGAAAAAGCACACGGCAAAAAATCGCAAGACAGGCACTGTACACGGTAGGTTTAGAAAAGCGAATGAGCCACAGGCCATCAGAGATGTCTGGTGGACAGCAGCAAAGAGTAGCGGTAGCAAGGGCAATTGCGGCGAAACCACCGGTTATTCTTGCAGATGAGCCTACCGGTAATCTGGATACAAAGACAACGAAGGAGATTATGACAATATTAAAAGAGCTGAATGATGCAGGACGAACCATTATTGTGATTACTCATGATGATGAGATTGCAGAGCAGGCAGATAGAGTGATTAGGCTTCAGGATGGAAAAATTATGGAAGACTATACGAACCAATAGAAGGGAGGGGTATACAGTGAAGAAAAATGAGCTGGAAAAACTGGATGTTATAGAAGAAAAAGTAAAGAAGAAAAAACTGCCGGGCTGGGTCATTGTTCCGATTATTATCATAGTGATTTTTGTGGTTATTGTAGCACAAAGAATTATGTTTGCAGGTGTTGGAGCAAGGAATAAAAGCCAAAGTCTGGATGTTATAAAGGTCACCGAAGGAACAATAAAGGAAACCTTTGAAACTTCGGGAACGGTGGACAGTGAAAGAAAAAAGACATTCTATTCACCGGTAAATGCACCGATTTCTTCTCCCCCACTTGAAGTAGGAAAAATTGTGAAGGCAGGAGAAGCTTTAGTAACTTTTGATACGAAGGATTTGGAGAAAAATAATAAGGAATCAAACCTTCAGGCATTATCTACTCAGTATTCCAATCAGGCGACCAAAGAGCAGGCAGCAAAAGCGGCAGAGGCATCAGCAAAACAGGCAGCAAAGCTAGAAGAGCAAAAGCAAGTGCTGCGGAATCAGATTGGAGAGAAGCGTACAGAAATAGCAAATATGGAAAAGGAGAGTGCAGCAGCAAGGACTGAACAGACACAAGTAATGGCGGAGCTTGAAAATGTAAAGGCTGATTTGGCTGCAAATGAAACGCAGATACTGCAGGAACAGGCAGCAAAAGAAAGTGAAGAACTAAAAGCACTGGTAGAAAAAGATACTGCTTTGGGTGAAATACACGCAGATAACGCGAAAAGAGCGGCTGATAAAATAGTTGAGCTGGAACAAGGAAAACGTGATTTGGAAGTCTATAGGGATGAGCTGAATTCAAGATTATCTACGGGTGAGGCAGAACAGATTCAAGCAGCATCAAAGGAATTGGAAGTACTGGAGACCTCTCTTTTGCAGCTGGAAGGCCAGGATCATACAGCAACGGAAGCAGGAATTACCAGTGGACAGGCAAGTCAAATGGCAGTATCGGAGGATTTGGCACGGCTTACAAATATGTCGACAGAACAGCTTTTGCAGCAGGGACGTGAGGGTATAAAGGCAGAATTTGATGGAATTATTTCAAAAGTGGAGAACCAAGGAGGAGGAATGGCTGCTCAAGGGGGGGCTTTGTTTACATTAGTGGATACAAGTGCAATTTCTGTAGGTCTGGAAGTATCTGCAAATGACTTTGCTAAGCTTATCATTGGAAATGAGGCAAGTATACGTATTGGCAAGTATAAGTATAAGGGAACCTTAGAGAAAATAGATCGCATTGCGACAAAGAATGAGAAGGGAAATGCTGTTATAGGTGCAGCAATTAAAATCATGGATGCAGATGAGAACATTTTCATAGGAGTTCCCGCAAAGGTATCTCTTACAGTAGCAAAAGAAGAGAAGGCATTGTATCTGCCGGCAGAAGTAATTAATGAAAGTAAAAGTGGAAGCTTTGTCTATGTGATTGAAGAGAATGTGGTTAAGAAGGTAAATGTTGAGACGGGAATTAATACAGGTGAAAATATAGAAATTGTAAAAGGGCTTACGAAAGATGCTCAGGTTGTACATGATACCAGTGGTTCAGTGATAGAAGGGATGAAGGCAACACCCCATCTAAGAGAAGAAATGTAGAGAGGACTGCAATATGGGACAGATTATGGAATATGTAAAAATGGCGATTTATAACATTGCATTTAATAAAGGACGCTCCTTTCTAACAATGCTTGGAATCATTATTGGGATATCCTCTGTTATTACAGTGGTATCCATTGGAAGCGGTGTAAAAGCAGCAATATTGAAAGACTCGAAAGAAAAGACGGTAACGGTTACAGTGAACCAGGATAAAAGTGCAGATACACAGATTATAACACCGGAGGATATGGTGCTTATAAAAAAGCGGTTGGGAAGTCGTATAAAGGGTGTTGCTACAACGATGCCGGTTTATGGAACAGCCTATACCAATAAGGGGAAATTTGATACGGATATAGCATTTACAACTCCAGATACAGTACGTGATCCCTATGAGAAAAAATTGATTAGAGGGTCTTACTTTACAGAGGAGGATATAAAAAACGCAGAGCTAAAGTGTGTGATTGATAAGGAAGGAGCACTATTTCTTTTTGGAAATTTGGATGTTATAGGTATGAATCTAGATGTATTGATTGATAACAAGGTTCAAAGTGTTCAGATAATAGGCATTCGTGATACAGATCCAAAGGTGATGGAAGAGAACCAACAAGCAGCAAAATTGTATGACATGAAGATGCCCCTTGATTTTGAAATGCCTTATACTTCCTATGAAGCATGGGGTGGGAACGTAGGTATCAATTATTCTTCTATTACGGCTTATTTGGCACCAGGGGAAAAAGCAAACAGAATTGGGAAGGAAATTATAAAGACATTAAATACTCTTCATACAGAAGGGGGAGAAAGTCTGTTTAAAAAGGAGAAAGGGATGGATATAACGAAATATATGACTCAGACAGTAAATACACTTACAACATTTGTGGGCTTTGTAGCTGGAATCTCTCTTTTGGTAGGAGGAATTGGAGTTATGAATATAATGTTGGTATCTGTGACGGAACGCACAAGAGAAATTGGAATTCGGAAATCCCTGGGAGCAAGAACCAACTCGATTGTCACCCAATTTCTGTTTGAATCGGCCATTATTTCTGTAATTGGTGGAATGATAGGCATTGTTTCAGGGGCGGGCATTGCAGTATTAGTATCTTCACTTAAAATAACAGGAATTTCTGCGAAATTGTCCATAGGAGCAGTGATTATCGCAACCTGTTTTTCTTGTGGAGTAGGAATTATATTTGGGATTTATCCAGCAAGAAAAGCAGCAAGGTTAAGTCCAATTGAAGCATTGAGACAAATGTAAACAAAGCAAAGTAGAGGAGAAAGCAAAAATGTTTAAACCAAACAAATTACTAAAAGTAATATCTGTTCTGATAATTCTATCAGCAGTTTTTGATACGGTAAATTTAATTATTGGAAAAATATCTTTGGATTCAATAAAAAATATAGAAGGTATTGAACAAAAAATGATTGATGCGTTGGAAGCGGGATATACGCCATTGGCAGTGAGCATGAGTATTGTTGCTATTGTAGTGGCACTTACAGCAGGCATTCTAGGGATTGCGGGGCGAGCATACCGAGTGGCATGGATTTGCATGATTGTATATATAGGAGGAGCCATGGTGAACTTTTTTCAGAATCAGGCAGCTATGGCGGAAATACAAGTGAGTTTAGCAAGTATTTTACTGAGTGCAGTGATTAGTCTTATACTTCCAATTTTATATTTATGGGGGCTTTATCAATCAAAAGACAGCTAAAAAATGCACAATCAGATAACGAAAGGAGTCCACAGATGAGTAAATTGGAAATTGTGGGGCTAACAAAAGCCTACGGAAAAAAGATTGCAAATGATCATATTAACATCTCTCTTAATTGTGGCGTGTACGGTTTATTGGGACCAAATGGTGCTGGGAAAACAACCTTGATGCGGCAAATCGTGGCTCTTACCAAGCCAACCAGTGGCGAGATTTTATATGATGGACAGAAGATAGAAGTACTGGATACGAAGTACAGGAATTTATTAGGGTATCTGCCACAGGATTTTGATGCTTACGGAAACTTTAAGATTCTGGAGTTTCTGGAGTATATGGCTGCACTCAAGGATGTCAAAGACAGCAAAGCAAAGATTAATGAATTGATGAGTTTAGTAGGATTGCAGGAAGTGAAAGGGAGAAAAATCGCAAAGCTATCAGGGGGAATGAAGAGAAGAGTAGGAATCGCACAAGCCCTGCTCAATAATCCGAAAATTTTAGTTTTGGATGAGCCGACGGCAGGTTTGGATCCCCAGGAAAGGAACCGGTTTCGAAACATGATATCCAATTTGGGAAAAGAAGCAATTGTAATATTGTCGACCCATATAATTTCGGATGTTGAGCAGGTTGCGAAAGAAATCATCATGATTAAAAATGGAAGAGTAAGAATAAAGGCCAGTGGCAAGGAACTGTTGGGGAAGATGGCTGGAAAGGTATTTGGTATAAGAGTAAAGGATGAGGAGCAGATTGCAGAGATTAATGAAAAGTACAAAATTGTTAATGTACAAAGAGGAGCAGACTATACCAATGTTCGCTTTATCAGTCACTCAAAGCCTGAAATAGTGGATGTATGGAAAGAGGAGCCTATGTTTGAAGATGTTTACATTGAATACTTCGAAAGATAATGTGAGAGGAGCTCAAAATGAATAAGTTAGTGAGGTTAGAGTTAAAGAAAGCAATAGTAAGAAAAGGAGTCTTGATAACCTGGGGAGTAGTTCTCTTTCTGGTTTGTATGATTGCAGGTGGAACTACGGTGAGTGACAGCTACTCAAGTGTATTCCAAAAAATATATCTAGTGTCGCCACTAATGGGTATTTTGATGTTTATGATTTTTTCGGAAGCTTATATTATGGAATATAAATATAGGACAGATGATTCAATTAAGACAACAAAGAAACAGAAAGAGGTAGTGATTGCCAAAAGCATTGCAAATACGATTGCAGCAAGTCTTATATGTATTTCGATATTGGCTGCTATGATGATTCGGGCTGCGTCAGCAGTAGATTTTCAAGGTCTGGACACGCCAATAAAAGAAATATGGTTTTTGGAAAATAGTGGTTCCAATATAACAGTGTTGGAAATGGCAGGAATTCAGAGTCTAACATTTATTATAGGAAGCTTTTTGTTTGCACAAATTGGTCTGTTTCTATCGAGTACAAGCAAATCAGCAGTCAAACCGTTTCTTCTGGGTGGAATCGTAATGGGAATTCCATTTCTGGGGAATATATATGGAGTTTCACAAGTATTTCCCCTCAAATTTTTACTGTATACACCTTTATATGGAATGTTCAGCTCACAGCTGATACGGTATGGAGCGCCCACGAGTGCATACGTATTTGATGGCATTTTTTCTATCACAATCGGCTATTTATTTTATCGGTTCACAATTAGGAGCTTTACGAGAAGAAGAGGTTAATCTTATGCTGAAATGGGAATTAAAAAAGATACGTAAGGAGAAAGTGATTTTTGCGATATTGGTGATACTAATCCTAAATATTTCAGTTATTACATTTCTGAAGCTGGATTATAATGATGAGAAAGAAAAAAAAGAGTATGATACAAACAGAGACAGCCTGAAGGAAATAAGCAGCCTGAAGAAGGATAAAGAACGAGACAGAAGCCTTAACGTTCTGGCAGAGGCAGCAGGTGATAAGCTGGAAAAGGATAGGACAGATTTATACGAAAATATTGATTTCTATCGGGTTTTTCATTTCAGAATAGGGAATTTACTGGTGAATGCTTCGATGGTTATAATTATTATCATTATATTTTCACAAATATATATATATGAGAGAAACTCAAAGGTTGATAGGATGATATTCTCTTCTAAAAACAAGTTTCGTGTATTGTATTCAAAGTTGGGACTGACATTTTTGATTCCTACAGGAATATATGCATTCTACATTTTGGTTATAGGAGTCATAACGGTTCTACAGTATGGACCACCCAAAGGCGGGAAGCTTCAAGCGTATAGAATGGTAGAAATGCCACTATTATTAAAAGGCAGTCCTACCATTCAGCAATATGTGTTTGCTACCGGAATGACACTAGTGGGCATGTATATATTATTAGCAGTATATGCGAGTGTGTGTTCTGCTTTAAGCAGGAGCTTGACCGGATCTATAGCAGGCTCATCTATGATTTTGTTTCTATTTAAAGTAATGACAGGACTGAAATTTCTGCCGGAGGAATTTATGAATGTTTTAAAGAATATAAATTTTGTGGATATTTTTGCAAATCCACAGATACTTGTAGGCATGGAGAAAGGATGCTTGACCGTTCTAAATAGCCATCTGGATTTGCATTATATATGCTATATGGTGTTATTTGCATTACTTGTCTTGGGTATTTTGATTCATGTTTATCTATTTCAGAAGAGGATTTAGAGAAAGAAGGAAATTTTATGGACTCTTTAATAAAGAACAAAAAAATATTAATCGTTGATGATGAGAAAGAGATTGTGAATATTTTAAGAACGGTTTTATTGAAGGAGGGATTTCGGAAAATATATGCTGCACAAGATGGAAAAACGGGACTACAAACATTTTATGATGTAAAGCCAGATCTTGTAATTCTGGATATTATGCTGCCGGATCAGGAAGGTTATGATGTATGTAAAGAAATTCGTTATAGCTCTAACATACCGATACTTTTTCTGTCAGCGAAAACAGAAGAAATAGACCGTGTATTAGGATTATCCATTGGGGCAGATGATTACATAACGAAGCCTTTCAGCCCCAGGGAGGTTACGTTAAGGGTTAAAATAAATTTGAAGAAAAATATTATAATGGACAATACAAGCAAGGAAGATTTAACTTTAAAATTTGGACCTTATAAAATTGATCAGAAAAAGGTGGAAGTGACGAAAAGAGGTGAAGTGATTCAGCTTAAGCCAAAAGAGTATAGGATGTTTCTTTTTATGGCGAACAATTTAAATCACATCATTAGTAAAGAGCAATTTTGTAATAAGGTGTGGGGAGAGGATTTTGAGGGATTTGACAATACGATTATGGTACACATAAGAAGGTTAAGGGAAAAGCTGGAAGATGATCCTTCCAATCCTCAATATATTTTAAATGTAAAGGGGCTGGGCTACAAGCTTAGTGTAAAGGATGAGGAATGAAAAAAACAAATTTAACCATTAAATATATGCTTATGACTGCATCTATTGTTCTGATTGTAACGGTAATTAATGTTGTGTGCGTGTTTCTGTTACTGATGCAGTCGAATTTGAATCATGCGTTAGTGGAGGTATTAATCGCCATACCTATTTTGGAAGGAATTGTAATTATTTATTTTGGAGCAAAGTTTTCAAGAAAGGTTACAGAGCCAATGAAGGAAGTAATAAGAGGGGTAGAGAGTCTTGAAGATGAAAATTACGAGCTTTTGGATGAAGAAGGAATTTACAGGGATGTCAAGGTGAAGCTTAATATGTTAGCCAGTAAATTAAAGCAGAATGAAATTGAAAGAAAAAAGACGGAGGAAATGAGGAACGAGTGGATATCAAATATAACCCACGACATTAAGACCCCATTGTCTTCCATCAAGGGATATGCAGAGCTTTTGGAGAGCTATTCCGATTTTACAGAGGATGAGATTAAACAATATGGAGCAGTAATCAATGAGAAGTCTGAATATATAAAGAGCTTGGTAGACGATTTGAACTTGACCATTTATTTAAAAGATGAGAACAGAAAACTATGTATGCAAAAAGCGAATTTAGTAACGGAAATAAGAAACTCCATTATTAGCATATTAAATGACCCTATATATTCTGGAAGAGAAATTGTGTTTGAAAGCAACCAGGCGGTTATTGAGGAAGAGTTTGATCGGAAGCTTTTAAAACGATTAATCAATAACATTATCTATAATGCCCTTGTCCACAACAGTGATGAGGTGAAGGTTAGTGTGGAAGTATTGAAAATGGACAGGACTCATATCATTGTAAAAGATAATGGAAGAGGAATGACCGAGAAGGATTTGGAAAACATATTTGATAAATACTATCGGGGAACCAATACCTCTGCTTCTCACAAAGGTTCAGGACTTGGAATGGCAATTGTATATAATATTGTCAAGGCTCATGGTTGGGATATTGGCATAGAAAGTGAAATAGGAAAGGGAACGAGGATTGAAATAGCTATAGAGAAATTGCATTAAAATACATACATATATTCGTCAAAATCAAACAAAAATATAATAAATGCAAAAGAAGCGTAGACAAATGGCTGTGTGATATGTATAATTATCACACGGGTTACGACTCGTTTCTGATTAATTTCTTTTATTACCTTTTAGGAAGTCACTCGTCCGTATCAGGACAATATATTAGCAGTGAACAACTAAATAGCAAATCCAAAGAGGGAGGTACAGTGTGAACAGTAAAACTCTTGCCATTTGTGATTACGAGAGTGGATATGCCAAAGCCTTTGCAGCATGTATGGGAAGGAAAAAGGAACTTGCTTTTCAAGTATATGTGTGTGATAGCCTATCTCAACTCCATGAAGTAATGGAACAGACGCAGCTTCATTTCTTGTTTGTCACAGCGGACATTCCATTGGAAGAAAGAAAAAAAATCCGTGCAAATAAAATCTTTGTGTTTACCTGCACCGGTGAGGAGAATCTCTTAGAAAACGAGATAGAGGTTTTCAAGTATCAATCTGCAGATAAAATACTGGAGATTCTATATAAACATAGTGATTTGAAGGAGCAAGGAGGTCTTTTCTTTCAGAATACGACGTCTCAAAAAAATAAAATTCTTGGTGTTTTTAGCCCAACTTCAAAGAGTGCATGCGTCACGTATGGAATGAGCCTTGCTCAAAAAAAGAGGATGGAAGGAAAAGTACTATTTGTTCCGACACACTCCTATATGGCTAATTCTTTATTTCAGAAGGAGGAAGAAAAAGGGAATCTTTCAGATGTGTTCTATTTTATGCGTCAGGAAGAAGCAGATGTTTCTGTTTTTCTTGCTACAGTTGTGAGTAAGGAAGCAGACTATGATTTTATTTATCCTTTTGAAATGGCGGAAGATATCAAGGGAATTACTGGAGAAGAGTGGAGAAAATTTGTTCAGCTTATTTTGGAGAAAAGTTTTTATGAAATATTGATTTTAGATCTTAATGAAGCCATTGCTGATCTTCCTGAACTTTTCGCTCTTTGTCATGAGATATATATTCCTCCCTCAAGTGATTGCTATCATGAAAGTTTATGTCAGAGATTTATAGAAGAATTATCGGTAATAGGCATAAAGGAAGTGAAAGAGAAGATATGCATGACGTAGAGACTCTTCATAAAGATATTTTGGCGGGAATCAACCTTTCAGAAGACATTGATGATGAGGAGCTAATTTACCGAATCTATAGTGTAATAAAAGAATATGCCAGAAATTGTTATATTTCATTAGGGGAAAGAGCACTTTTGGGAAAAGAGCTATTTAATACTTTTCGAAAGTTAGACATATTGGAAGAATTTCTTCTTGATGATGAAATAACAGAAATCATGATTAATGGAACAGAATCTATATTTTATGAGAAACACGGTCGCCTTTTCCCATCAGACCGCCGTTTCTACTCAAAAGAAAAACTAAACGATTTAATACAACAAATCGTATCTCGGGCAAATCGCCTAGTAAATGAAGCATCCCCAATTGTAGACACAAGATTAGAAGACGGTTCACGAGTCAACGTTGTCTTGCACCCAGTGGCCTTAAATGGACCAATTCTAACAATAAGAAAATTTCCGAAAGACAAAATAACAATGGATAGACTATTGACCCTTGGTTCTGTAAATCAAGAGGTGGCAGACTTTCTGATTATGTTAGTGCGTGCCAGATACAACATTTTCATTAGTGGTGGAACTGGCTCTGGAAAAACCACTTTTTTAAATGCGCTTTCACAGTTTATTCCAAGAGAAGAAAGAGTCATTGTAATAGAGGATAATGCAGAACTGGATATTATTGACATACCCAATATGGTACACATGGAGGCGAGAAATCCAAATACGGAAGGAGTTGGAGAAATTACGATAGACATGCTTATTAAGACTGCGCTTCGTCAGCGTCCAAGCAGGATTATTATTGGTGAAATCAGAGGGAAAGAGGCAATTTCGCTTTTGCAGGCGCTTAATACAGGCCATTCTGGGAGTATTAGTACGGGTCATGGAAATAATACAAAAGATATGCTAGGGCGCATTGCGACAATGGTATTGATGGGAATGGATATGCCACTACCGGCAGTGGAAAGACAAATTGCATCAGGAATTGACATACTAGTACATCTGGGAAGGATGCCGGATAAGTCCAGAAAATTGATCGAAATTTCAGAAATCACAGGGTATGAAAATAATGAAATTCAAGTGACACTGTTATATCAGTATAGAGGAGGGCAATGGATAAAGATCAATGAGATTAAGAATAAGGAAAAATTGCTTCTGGAAGGATATAACGAAGAAGGATTATCTGAGCATACTTTTGAGGTCGAGTAGCTTAGGAATACTCACATATGTCTTGTTTTACAGGAGTCCTATAGGTATAGTCTTTCTATTTCCGTTATATGTACTTTTTTTGACGAAAGAAACAGAAGAGTGTCTAAGGAAAAAAAAGAATGCTTTTAATGAACAGTTTAAAAATGCAGTTGCTGCGATAGCTTCGGGGCTATCGGTAGGCAATTCCGTTGAAAATGCGGTGGTGAGTGGAGAAAAAGAACTGAGATTGATATATGACTCAAAGGAACGAATTATTAGAGAGTTTCAGATTATGATACGTCAACTAAAGCTGCATGTTTCAATGGAGAAAATATTTGAGGATTTGGCTCTTCGAGTTCCGGAAGAGGATGTGAGAGATTTTGTGACGGTTTTTGTGACGGTTAAAAAAAGTGGAGGAAATCTTGTTGCAATTATTGCTGATACGGCACGACAAATTTCTGAAAAGCAAGAGGTAGAAAGAGAGATAGAGATACTACTTGCAGCTAAGAAATATGAGTTTAAGATTATGACAATGGTTCCGTTTCTAATTATCGGATATATGAGTTTAAGCTTTCCGGAATTTATGAAACCTCTTTATGGAAATATTTTTGGAGTAGGAGTTATGACGATATGCTTGGGTATATATACAGTTGCTTATTACATGGGATTAAAGATTATAAAAATAGAGGTATAGTCATTGTTATGTTTTTACTATTAGGAGTGGGAGCAGGTTTCTGTATCTATGAGTATTCAGGATTATCTAAACAGGCTATTACCGAAATTGAAAGAAAGGAGGTTAATCAAGGAAATAAGAAGGAAGAGGTGGATTTATTTATTGATGGACGAAAAGAAGATACACTTCAGATACTAGTGGAAGAAACAGAATATTCAAGAGAAGAAATCCAAAAAAAATTCAAAAAATACTGTAATGATATGGATACAATTATATTGGGAAAGAATGAAAGCCTGGATTATGTGACTGAGAGACTGAACTTAATACAAAAGATACCGAAAGAGCCTATTCGAATTGAATGGATACTTGACCGCTATGATGTCATAAATTATAAGGGAGAGCTCATGGAAGATAAACTTCCAGAAAAAGGAACTTTGGTTCAGCTAAAAGGAGTTCTTACCTATGAAAGAAGGCCGGAGGAACAAGCAGTCTATGAAAGGGCAGTGATGTTGTACCCAGGATATTTGAAGAAAGGCGAGAAAGATATACATGATATAAAGGAGCGAATTGTGTATGAGGAAGAAAACTCCAGAACAGAGAAGACCTTTAAACTGCCTGAAAAGAGTGATGGGAAAGTATTTGAATATCGTGTATCAAAAGAAAATCGGGGGCTATCCTTTGTGGTACTTGGACTATCGATTGGAGTCCTTCTTTTCTTTAAAACGAAACAGGATCAGAAGAATGAACAAAAAAAGAGAGAAGAGCAAATGATGAGAGACTATCCTTTTCTTGTAAATAAGATGATTTTACTTTTACAGGCAGGAATGAGCATGGGACAGGTATGGGACAAGATGGTTTTAGAATATGAAAAACAGATAAAAGTAACAGGGAATCGCTTTGTCTACGAAGAGATGAAGAAAACATGGAATCAAAGTAAGAGCGGAATGTCATTTGTAAAGAGTATTGAAGAATTTGGGCAGAGATGTAAGAAAAGCTCATATTTGAAGCTAAGCGCAATTCTAGCACAGAATTTAAGAAAAGGGAATAAGGGGTTAGTTACAATGCTGAAAGCCGAAGGAAGGCTGGCCTTTGAGGAAAGGAAGGCTCGCGCAAAACAAAAGGGGGAAGAGGCGGGAACGAAGTTGTTATTGCCGATGTTTATGATGCTGATCATTGCATTGATTATCGTAATAATTCCAGCATTTCTATCAATTCAAATCTAAATCAAGGAGGAAGGTTATGTGGAGATTACAGTATTTATGGAAGCAGCTTGTAAAAGATGAAAAAGGAATAGGTGTTGTGGAGGTGATCTTAATATTAGTGGTTTTAATTGGATTGGTTTTAATATTTAAAAGTCAACTAACTGCTTTAGTCCAAACCATTTTTGAAAAAATCACAAGTGAAAGTTCTGGTATATAGTGTATGAAAGTCAAGGGCGAGATCACGGTTTTTTTAAGTCTTATTTTTTTGATATTGATATCCTTTATTGCAGCTATGGTTGAAAGTGCATCAATACAAGTGGCAAAAAATCAAAGTAGAGAAAACATTAACATGGCAGTGGAATCTGTCTTTGGAGAATATCAAAAAAAATTATGGGATCAGTACCATATTTTTGCATTGGATTCAACCTATGAAACCGGGAATTATGATATCAGTCGTGTTAATGAGCGCATTTCCTACTATAGTGGACAGAATACTGAAATGGAAATAACGGATTTACTTCTGCTTTCGGATTATGAAAACAGACATTTTCGTAATCAGGTATTGGAATACGTGAAAGAAAAGTGGGGATATGGATATATGGAAGAATGGATTCATACAGAAAAAGAGATAATAGAAGAGGATCGAGATAGAGAGGAGTTTACGAAAGATGAAGACAGAGCCAAGAAGGAGATTCAAGAGTATCTTGAAGAAAATGAAGCAAGTATAGATGAGGATAAGAATCCAATTGAACATATTGAAGGAATAAAAAAAGGTGGCATTTTAGAGTTAGTGAAACCGAAGAATGTGCAGATATCAGAAAAAGGAGTAAAGGGAGAGGACGTCTATTCACAGCGAGATATACAAAAGGGATACGGAAATGTGAAGATAAAAGGAAATGAAGATATTGGAATTGAAAAAATTGCAATTACAGAGTATGCTCTTGATCATTTTGAATGTTTTACAAATCAGAAGGAAGGAAAGGCTCTGGAATATCAACTAGAGTATATACTTAGTGGAAAATACACAGATAGGACGAATCTGGAAGAAGTAGTCCGAAAGCTGATTTGGCTGCGTTTTACCCCGAACTATATTTACTTAAGATCTGACCAAGAGTTGATTGCGGAAGCTAGAGCCCTTGCCCTTTCGATATCTACATTGGTAGCGATTCCCCAGATGACAGAAGTCCTGACTCAGGGGATTCTATTGGCATGGGCCTATGGAGAAGGAGTGATGGACGTACGTTCTTTATTAAAGGGGGGAGGGGTTCCTATTATGAAAACGAAGGAGTCCTGGAGTCTGCAGCTAATGTCTCTGATGAAGCTGGGAACAGAAGAAGATACAATAGAATCTCCCGTTCATGAAGAGGGACTGGATTACAAAGCATACCTTAGGTTATTATTCTATCTTCAACGTCCAAAGATTGTATCGGATAGAATTTTGGATCTTATTGAAATCAATTTAAGAGATGAGGGGGCTGCATTTTTTTACGTGGATTATATGGTAGGAGGTCTGGTTATCCAGTGCACAAATAGATTTCGCCGTGGAGTTTCCTATCAGTTCCCTGTGAGCTTTTCTTATAACTAGACAAGTCTGGATGCCCTTTTGGTTAGGAAAGAATTAGCTCAGATAAAATATGAAGAAAAGGAGATGGATTCGTGCTATGACAAAGTCAACTAAAAGGGTATCCAGATTTGCCTTGCCTCAAAAAACACGTGGCAGTATTACAATAGAAGCTGCTTTTGCGGTACCCTTCTTTTTTCTTGCAGTTTTAACCCTTGTATTTATGCTGGAAGCAATGGCTATCAAAATCAATGTGCGGAGCGGGCTGATGAATGCTGGAAAACAGACCTGCAATGATTTGGCAAAAGGAGATTTCTTTTCACCAAGTCAGATTGAAAATGGGATTGTGAAATCTGTGGGTGAGGAGCGGATGAATCGCAGCTTGATAAAAGGTGGAAGCAGCGGAATCAAGTGTGAAAAGTCCTATGTGTTCGGAGGCACAGGAATCTGTAATCTTGTGGTAGAGTATGAATTAAAGGCGCCTTTCCCTCTGTTTCCAATAGCGGGAGTCTATCAGAAAGAAGAGGTGAAAATCAAAGCGTGGACAGGATATCTAAACTCTTTTGACGGCGGAGATTCTAAGGAGATGGTCTATATCACAGAGACAGGAGTTGTTTATCATAGAAATTTTCAATGCACCCATCTTAAGCTTTCTATTAAGATGGTGCCGGAACCAGGTATCAATGAATTACGGAATATGGAAGGCGGAAAATACCATTTGTGTATATTATGCAAAGGGAAGGGGACTGGCAATTCTGTGTATGTCACGGATTATGGAGACAAGTATCATTACACGATAGGATGCACGGGGTTAAAAAGAACAATTTATACAGTTCCATTGTCAGAGGCAGTGGGGAAGGGGGCGTGTCAAAGGTGTTCAAAATAACTACTGGTGTTTTGTTTTGCTTTCTTCTATTTCTCAATTGGTATGATATTAAGTATAGAAGTATTCCTTTAATGCTTTTTAGCATTGGGGGAGGAATTATTCTGGTTGTCACAGGTTTTTGGGGAAGCCTTACTACAAAAGACGTTCTTATTGGGAGTTTACCGGGAATTTCATGTCTTGCCGTTGGAGCTGTTACAAGGGAAAAGCTGGGATATGGAGATGGATTAACAGTGATTTTAATTGGCATAGTAGAAGGCAGTGTGCCGGTTTGCATCATTTTCATTTTTGCGTGCTTTGGTGCCATATGCGTAGGAGCCATTCTGGGGAAAAAAAGTGTACCATTTATACCATTTTTAACATTAGGGTATGTTATCACAGAAGTCATTAAGGAGATCAAATGAAGAACAGGGTAAAAGGTAGTACAACCATAGAAATGGCAATAATAGCACCTATGATTCTACTTGTTTTCATGATGATTATATACTGTATTTTTTATTTTCATGATAAGAATATACTGCTAGGGGTGGCAAATGAAGTTGCTTCTGTTGGAAGCATGAAAATGAGAACGGAAGGTGAGGAGGTATTATCAGAACTAGATGCTTTTTTATCAGAGAGAATTCAGAAAAAGTGTATTTTGCTTCAGGTAACGGATTACAAGATAAAGGTACTGGAAAATGAAGTTTATGTTTCTATTTATGCAAAGAAGAAGCAGTTAAAGGTTCGAGTGGAAAGAAGGATGGAGGTAGCGCGTGTGGAAAAGGAGATAAGGAGAAGAACGAATTGGAAAGAATTATTACAATAGAGGCCAAAGAAATTTATAGGGAAGACTACCAAATAAAAATGATTCGGCTAAACAAGATAGAAGGGCTTCTTCCTATTCGTGGGATCGGATGGGGAACGAAAAGCCAATATTCTTATAAAGTAAATGGAAAAGTATCAATGGGCGGGATATATGAAAGAGGTAAGGTGAAGGCGGAAGATATAAATAGTTTTGCTAAAAACGTCCTTTGTTTGATGGATGATTTAGAGAAACACTTGCTTGATATAAATAAGTTGCTGTTTCAGAAGGACTACATTTTTTATGGGCGGGAACGATTCTATTTCTGTTATTATCCTCCCTGTAACAGAGAGGTATATGAAGAGTTCCATGAATTAATGGAATATTTTGTGAAGCATATAGACTATAATGATGAAATCGCTGTAGAAAAACTACATTTTCTGTACGATAAAACCCGGGAAGAAAACTACGATTTAGAGGAATTGCTGAAACAAAGTATTGGTATGGAAAAGTCAGAAGAAGAGGAAATTCCAATTCAAGAGATTTCCTATATAGATGAAGAAGAGAAGGAAGAACCGGTTTTTGTTCGTGAGAAAAAAGCATCTGTCATTTGTCGAGCAAAAAAAATGATTAAGAGAAGGAAGAAAAAGAAATGGGGGGATTTTGATGATTTGTTGCTAGATGAAGAAGTCTAAGGTATACTATTGCGTAAGAAGAAAGGATGAATCTTATGCAAAAACTTTTTAAAGAGGCGCCCTGTACAGCTATTATTGCAGCAATAAACATTGTGGTCTTTTTTTTCCTGACTTTCCAGGGGAGGACAGAAGATGCAGGATTTTTATTGGAGCATGGAGGGATGTATGTTCCTTATGTTTTTGAGAGAAATGAATACTATCGTATTTTCACAAGTATCTTTATACATGCGGGCTTCAATCATTTGGTAAACAACATGATTTCCTTGTTTCTCTTTGGAATTAATCTGGAAAAGACCATCGGAAAAGTAAAATTTATAGTGATTTATTTTATCAGTGGGCTGGGAGCTAACTTATTATCGGGTTGGTTTGATGTTGTACAAAATGAATATGTAGTTTCCGTTGGGGCTTCCGGGGCTATATTTGGACTAATAGGAGCGCTTCTATATGTGGCAATCCGCAATAGGGGACGCATTGGAAATATATCAGGAAGAGGATTGCTCATAATGATAGTCTTTACGCTCTACTATGGATTTACCAGCGTAGGAGTGGATAATATCGCTCATTTAGGCGGTTTGATATTGGGCTTTATTCTGGGAGTTTTGCTTTACTGGAAAAGAAAGCCGAGATATAATGAATATAGAAGTCATTATTAGGACGAAGGAGGGATGTAGCAATGAAGGATGAAAATTGTATTTTTTGTAAACTTGCTAACGGAGAAATTCCAACGGCTACCTTATACGAGGATGAAGATTTTCGGGTGATACTAGATGCTTCACCAGCATCGAAAGGTCACGCTTTAATCATTCCAAAGAATCATTACCGGAATTTATTTGATTTAGATGATTCAATTAGTAAAAAGGTCATGCCTCTTGCAAAAAAAATGGTGAATCAGCTCAAAACGATTTTGGGATGTGATGGATACAACATTGTACAAAACAACGAAGCTCCGGCAGGGCAGACAGTGTTTCATTTTCATATGCATTTGATACCAAGATATGAAGGAGATCAAGTGGGACTGGGATGGAAAATGGGAACCCTGGAGGATAAGGACAAAGAAGAATTACTTGAAAAAATGAAGGATTTTTACTAAAAAGAAGCTTTGGCTTCTTTTTTTGTACAAAAATCCGTACATAGAATTAACTCGCAATATAGGCTTGCAAAAAGAAAGAAGAGGTTGTACAATTGTACTATTGAAGTAATGCAGTTTGAAAAGGAGGACAGCATGGAGGAACTTGTACGAATTAAAAACATGTATAAAATATACAATCCTGGAGAGGACGAAGTAAGAGCTCTTGATGGGGTTGACATAACGATACATGAGGGTGAATACGTTGCGATTATTGGACAATCGGGTTCCGGGAAATCTACTCTTATGAATATGCTTGGATGCCTGGATGTTCCAACATCTGGATCTTACTACCTGCATAATCAAGATGTTTCTCAGATGAAAGATAATGATTTGGCTCAGATTCGGAACAAAGAGATAGGGTTTATTTTTCAAGGATTCAATCTAATTGCGAACTTAGATGCCATTGGAAATGTAGAACTTCCTTTAATCTATAGAGGAATTAGTAAGGGAGCGAGGCAAAAGATTGCAAAGCAGGCGTTGTCGATTGTCGGTTTGGAAAAGAGGATGAAGCATAAGCCCTCAGAAATGTCGGGAGGGCAGCAGCAAAGAGTTGCAGTAGCAAGAGCAATTGCAGCAAAACCACCTGTTATTCTGGCAGATGAACCAACGGGAAACCTGGATACTAAGACGACGAAAGAAATTATGGAAATACTAAGAGAGCTGCATAGAGCAGGAAGAACAGTTATTGTTATTACCCATGATGATGAGATTGCAGAGCAGGCAGCGAGAGTAATCAAACTAAAAGATGGAAAGATTGTGGCAGATTATATGAATCAACAAGGGGAGGAATAGGCAAGTGAAAAAAGAAGAACTAGAGAAGCTGGATATCGTAGAAGAGGAAGTACTTAAGAAGAAAAAGAAGCTACCAGGATGGGTCATTATACCGATCATTGTTGTTGTTTTTGGAGTGGTTGTGCTAATAGCATCACTTATGGGCGGTGACTCGAAAGGCCAGGGAACCAGCCTGGATGTTGTTAAGATAAAGGAAGGGACGGTAGAAGAAACCTTTGAAACATCAGGAACCGTAGACAGTGAGAGAAAGAAAACATTTTATTCACCTGTAAACGCACCGATTTCTTCTCCGAAATTAGAAGTTGGAAAATTAGTAAAAGCTGGAGATGTTCTGGTGACTTTTGATACAAAAGATTTGGAAAAGAATAATCAGGAATCAAATCTTCAAGCGTTGTCAACACAATACACGAATCAAGCGACAAAAGAACAAGCAGCAAAAACTGCAGATGCGTCAGCAAGACAGTCAGCAAAACTAGAGGAACAAAAGCAAAAATTGCGGGATCAGATTGCAAGTAAGCAGGCAGAAATTACGGATATGGAAAACCGAATGACAGAGTCAAATGTAAACAACGCCAGCATTATGATGGAGCTTGAGAATGTTCGTATAGATTTGGAAACAAATGCAGCACAAATCCAACAGGAAAAAGTAAATAAGGAAAACGAAGAGTTGAAAGCATTAGTTGAAAAGGATGCAACACTGGCAGCTACATATACGGATAATGCAAAAAAGTCAGCAGAAAAAATCATTGAGTTGGAGCAAGGCAAGAGTGATTTGGAAGCATATCAAAATGAGCTGAATGCACAATTATCAACTGGAGATGCGGAAGCAATTCAAGCAGCCTCGAAAGAGGTAGAGGCATTGCAGACGTCTTTGTCGGAATTGGAAGGTCAAGATACAACGACGGATGCAGGAATCACAAGTGGTCAAATCAACCAAATGGCAGTTTCAGAAGATTTATCAAGACTTGCCAGTATGACAACCGAAGAGCTGCTGCAGACAGCCAGAAATGGGATAAAGGCAGAATTTGATGGTATTATTTCTAAAGTAGATACTCAAGGTGGAGGGATGGCAACGCAAGGAATAGAGCTATTTACTTTGGTTGATACAAAGGCAATTACAGTGCGTGTAGAGGTATCGGCTAATGATTTTTCAAAGCTTGAAACAGGAAATGCCGCAAGCGTGCGTATTGGAAAAAACAAATATAAAGGTATTATCGAGAAGGTTGACCGCATTGCTACACAAAATGAAAAGGGAAACTCTGTATTGGGAGCAACCGTTAAGATAACCAATGCAGATGAGAACATTTTTATTGGAGTTCCTGCAAAAGTATCTGTTTCAGTAGCAAAGGTGGAGAATGCACTTTACCTTCCATCTGAAATAATTAATGAAAGCAAAAGTGGAAGCTTTGTCTATATGATTGAAGGTGGCAAGGTAAAAAAAGTAATTGTAGAAACTGGAGTCAACTCAGGCTCAAATGTAGAGATTGTAAAAGGATTGGAGAAAGATGCACAGGTAGTTTATGATACCAGTGGCTCTGTAAAAGAAGGAATGAGTGCTACAGCAGTATTGGTGGAAGATAAATAGAAAGGACACTAGAATGGGACAGATTATTGAATACATAAAAATGGCTATTTATAATATCCTTTCAAATAAGGGACGTTCCTTTCTTACCATGTTGGGAATTATTATCGGTATATCTTCAGTTATTACCGTTGTTTCCATTGGAAGCGGAGTAAAGGAAGAAATGCTGGAGAGCACAGAAGAAAAGTCTGTAGCTATTGCAGTGAATGGAGATGAAACAATTAATACCCAGATTATTACACAGGATGATTTGGTTGCCCTGAAGAACCAATTGGGAGAACGAACAAAAGGTGTGGTTGCTTCCATGTCGGCATCTGGGACAACAGAGACGAATAAAGGAAAGTTTGATGCCTATATAACGTTTACCACTCCAGATGGTGTAAATGACCCAAATGAAAAGGAATTGCTTAGAGGAGCATACTTTACAGAAGAAGATTTGAATAATGTAGAGCCAAAGTGTATAATAGACAGGGCAAGTGCTCTATCCCTTTTTGGCGATTTAGATGTTGTTGGAATGAATGTGGAAGTACTGGTGGAAAATAAGATTCAAAGCGTCCAAATCATTGGAGTCCGGGATACAGATGAAGAAATGATGAAAGCCAATCAGGAAGCGGCAGATATGCTGGGTATTACAGTGCCTATTTATTTTGAAATGCCTTATACTACATACGAGCTATGGGGAATGCCTGTAGGCAATTATTCCGCCATTTCGGTATACCTTGCATCGGGGGAGAATGGAAATAGCGTTGCGAAAGCGGCAATCAAGATTCTGGATACCCGCCATATAAATGATGGTGAAAACCTGTTTGAAAAACAACAGGGTATGGATATGATGAACTACATGAGTACCATGATGGATATGCTGACAGCCTTTATTGCTTTTGTAGCGGGAATTTCTCTTTTAGTTGGAGGAATCGGTGTTATGAATATTATGCTGGTATCAGTAACAGAGCGTACCAGAGAAATCGGCATTCGAAAGTCTCTTGGGGCGAAAACCAGCTCCATCGTTACACAGTTTTTATTTGAATCCGCTATTATTTCCGGCATTGGTGGAATCATTGGGATTATTTCCGGTGCCAGTATTGCAGCATTAATATCTGCGCTGAATATAGGTGGACTATCTTCAAAACTATCAGTAGGAGCCATCATCATTGCCACTTGTTTTTCTTGTGGAGTAGGACTTCTCTTTGGAATATATCCAGCAAGAAAGGCAGCAAAACTAAGCCCAATTGAGGCGTTGAGACAATTATAGTTATAAAATAGGAGGAGAGAGAAATGTTTAAACCAACCAAATTATTGAAAGTAGTATCTGTTATTCTGATTATTGTAAGTGTATTAGGAGTGATAAGCTTAGGGCTTGGAATGGTGTCCCTGAATGCATTGAAGAGTATGGACGGTGTTGATCAAAGTTTAATCGATGCAACAGAAGCAGCATACTCACCACTTATGCTGACAGTCAGTGTTGTATCGATTGTATTAGCCTTTGTAGCAGCTGTTTTGGGTCTAAGAGGAAGGTCGTATAAGGTTGCTCTTATATGTATGATAGCATATATCGTTCTTGATATTGTATCTGTGATTCAAACTGCAATGATAACTGGAATGGGAACAACGACAATAGTAAGTACATTCATTGGCTTGTTATTACCAGTTTTATACCTCTGGGGACTATACCAGTCAAAAGAAGATTAAGAAAGCATAATATATTTCGAAACAAAAAAAGATTACCTCTGACAGGGTAATCTTTTTTTGTGTTTTTTCATAAAAGTTCCTTGACATATTCGTACAAGTTGTACGGTTGAATTTATCAAAATCATAAGTTATACTGTACATATACGTAAATACAAATAATAGGTACGTACAAATTATGAGAGCATGAACAGATTTTTCATGACTGTCGAAGCCGATACTGGAATAGAATTGGAGGAAAGAAATGCTGGAAGAATTGAAAAAACAGGTTTATGAAGCCAACATGCTACTACCCAAATATGGATTGGTTACATTTACCTGGGGAAATGTAAGCGGTATTGATCGAGAAAAGGAACTGTTTGTTATCAAGCCAAGTGGAATTGCATATGAAGATCTTAAACCAGAAGATATGGTTGTTATGAGCTTAGATGGCAAGAAAATCGAAGGAGAATATAATCCTTCTTCAGATACAGAAACCCACCGTATTCTGTATCAGCGCTTTCCAAACGTAGGTGGGATTGTGCATACACATTCAGCATGGGCAACAAGCTGGGCTCAGGCGGGAAGAGGAATTCCTTGTTATGGAACCACTCATGCGGACTATTTTTACAAAGAAATTCCATGTGTCCGAAACTTAGATGCAAAAGAGATTGAAGAGGCTTACGAGAAAAATACAGGTGTGTTAATTGCAGATGAGTTTGAGAAGAAGGGAAGAGACTATGAAGCGTGTCCGGCAACTCTGTGCAAGAACCATGGAGTGTTTTCCTGGGGAAAGGACGCCATGGAAGCGCTTCATAACGCCGTTGTCATAGAAGAAGTTGCAAAAATGGCAGCAAGAACAGAGATGATTAATCCAAAGGTAATAGAGGCTCCTCAGGTGCTGCAAGACAAACACTATTTCAGAAAACATGGAGCAAACGCATATTACGGACAAACAAAGAAAGTGGAGGAATAAAATTATGATGAAACAAAAGGAATACAAATTTTGGTTTTGTACAGGAAGTCAGGATTTATATGGGCAGGAAACCTTGAAGCATGTGGCTGAACATTCACAGGCAATGGTAGAAGTATTAAATGCCTCAGGTGCTTTCCCCTATGAAATTGTATGGAAACCGACCTTAATTACGAACGAACTAATCCGTAGAACATTTAACGAAGCAAACATGGATGAAACATGTGCAGGTGTTATCACGTGGATGCATACATTTTCACCATCTAAATCTTGGATTTTAGGACTACAGGAATTTCGCAAGCCATTGCTTCACTTTCACACACAATTCAACAGAGAAATTCCATATGACTCAATAGACATGGATTTCATGAACGAGAATCAAAGTGCCCATGGCGACAGAGAATACGGTCATATTTTCTCACGCCTTCGCAAGACTAGAAAAATTATTGTAGGTTACTGGGAAGACAAAGAAGTACAGGAGAAAATTGCATCCTGGATGGCAACAGCAATTGGAGTTATTGAAAGCAGCCATGTACGTATTATGCGTATTGCTGATAATATGCGAAATGTAGCCGTAACAGAAGGGGATAAAGTAGAAGCACAAATCAAGTTTGGATGGGAAGTAGACGCATATCCGGTAAATGAAATTGTAGAGCGTGTAAATTCTGTTTCACAAGCAGATGTTGATGCTATGGTGGAAGAATATTATTCAAAATATGAGATTCTTTTGGAAGGCAGAGACGAAAAAGAATTTCGGGAGCATGTAGCAGTTCAGGCACAAATCGAAGTTGGATTTGAAAGCTTTTTAGAAGAAAAAAATTATCATGGAATTGTAACACATTTTGGTGATTTAGGCGGACTCAAGCAGCTTCCGGGACTGGCAATCCAAAGATTGATGGAAAAGGGATATGGTTTTGGTGGAGAAGGAGATTGGAAAACTGCAGCTATGGTTCGCTTGATGAAGATCATGACTCAAGGTGTTAAAAATCCAAAGGGAACCTCCTTCATGGAAGATTACACATACAACCTTGTAAAAGGAAAAGAAGGTATTTTACAATCCCATATGTTAGAAGTGTGTCCAAGTGTGGCAAATGGACCAATCAGCATCAAAGAACAACCATTGAGCATGGGAGACCGAGAGGATCCTGCCAGATTAGTATTTACCTCAAAGGAAGGTCCGGCAGTAGCCACTTCCTTAATCGATTTGGGAAATCGATTCCGCTTGATTATCAATGATGTAGACTGCAAGCAAGTAGACAAACCAATGCCAAAGCTTCCAGTGGCAACGGCATTTTGGACACCTCAGCCAAACCTGATTGTTGGTGCTGAAGCATGGATTTTAGCAGGTGGAGCACACCATACAGCATTTTCCTATGATTTGACATCAGAACAGATGGGTGATTGGGCCGAAGCAATGGGGATTGAAGCGGTATATATTGATAAAGATACAACAATCCGCCAGTTTAAGAATGAGCTGATGTGGAATGAAATTGCCTTTAAATAAATACAAGTCAAGAACAAAATAAATACAAGTATGCATTATATACAATAAGATGTACATACATTTGTGAAAAAGTGCTCTTGTTAAAGGTGGATATGTACGATATATTGTATTCATAAACAATAGAAAAGAGAACGAGTTCTCGAAAACCTTAAACAAGGAGGAGTAATGTATGAAAAAATTTATTGGAGTAGTGCTTTCGATCGTAATGGTTCTTTCTCTGGTTGCATGTAGCGGCGGAAAAGAAAAAGAAAGTAGTGAAGGTACAAAAGAAGGTAGTGGAAGTGGCAAGACCGTAGGTGTTGCAATGCCAACACAGAGTTCTGAAAGATGGATTAAAGATGGCGACAATATGAAAAAGCAATTGGAGGACTTAGGATATAAGGTAGACCTTCAGTATGCAGAAGATGATGTACAGGCTCAAGTGTCTCAAATTGAAAATCTACTAGCCAGTGGAGTAGATTGCTTAGTAGTAGCAGCTGTTGATTCCTCAGCTCTCGTAAATGCATTAGCACAAGCAAAGAGTGCAGGAATTCCAGTTATTGCTTATGACCGCCTTCTTATGGATACAGATGCAGTAAGCTACTATGCAACCTTTGATAACAAAGGTGTAGGTACAGCAATCGGAAAATATGTGGAAGAAAACATGGATTTAGCAAACACAAAGGAAGCATATACATTTGAATTATTCATGGGATCACCAGATGACAATAATGCGGTAATGTTGTATGAAGGAATCATGGAAGTTATCCAGCCATACATCGATAAGGGAACTTTGATTTGTAAATCAGGTCAAACAAGCTTTGAAAAATCAAATACATTAAGATGGGATCAGCAAACAGCAATGAAGCGCTGCGAAGATATACTAAGTACATATTATGCAGACGAAAAATTAGACATTGCATTTTCAGCATTTGATGGGTTGTCTTACGGAATTAAGGCAGCGTGTGAAGGAGCTGGATACAAGGTTGGGGAAGATTGGCCAATGATTACAGGACAGGATGCTGAGTTAATGGCAATCAAAAATATTATTTCTGGATCACAGACAATGTCCATTGCAAAAGATACTCGTGTTCTTGCAGAAAAATGTGTAACAATGGTTGAAGCAGTTTTAAATGATGCAGAGCCAGAAATCAATGATACAGAGCAATACGACAATGGGAAATTAGTAGTACCTTCTTACCTGTGTACACCAGAAGCAGTTGATAAGGATAATTACAAAGAGATATTAGTTGATACCGGATACTATACAGAAGAAGAGATTTCATCAGATTCAGAATAGTAAAAGCATGGGGCTGTGGATTATCCACCGCCCCATAATAATAAGGAAAACTTGTAGTAGGAAGGAGAGAATAGCATGTCGGATATCATTTTAGAGATGAGACATATCACAAAAGAGTTCTCGGGTGTAAAAGCGTTGGATGATGTAACATTCAAAGTCAAACGTGGCGAAATTCATGCACTATGCGGTGAGAATGGAGCAGGAAAGTCCACGCTAATGAATGTACTTTCGGGAGTATGGTCTTACGGAAATTATTCGGGAGATATTGTATATAATGGTGAAACTTGTAAATTCCACCATATAAAGGACAGCGAAGAAAAAGGAATTGTTATTATTCATCAAGAGCTGGCACTAAGTCCTTATTTAAGCATTGCAGAAAATGTATTTATGGGCAATGAAAGAACCTCGGCAAAAGGTGTAATTAGTTGGAATAAAACAAGAAGCGAAGCAATGGAGGTATTGAAAAAAGTTGGTTTAAATAACGAAGATGTAAATACCCCTGTCTATAAGTTGGGTGTGGGAAAGCAACAGCTTATTGAAATTGCAAAGGCTCTTGCCAAAAAAGTGGATTTGCTTATATTAGATGAACCAACAGCTGCATTGAATGATGAAGAGAGTGCCAAACTGCTTGAGATTATGCTGGAGCTGAAAAAAGAAGGAATAACATCTATTATTATTTCCCATAAGTTAAATGAAGTCAGTTATGTTTCTGATTCAATCACGATTATACGAGATGGAAAAACGATTGAAACAATTGAAAAAGAGAAAGAAAACTTTACAGAAGATCGAATCATAAAAGGAATGGTGGGGCGCGAACTTACCAATCGTTATCCAGAGAGAGACCCCAACGAATGCAAAATCGGTGAAAAGGTACTCGAGGTTGAAAACTGGTCTGTTTACCGGCCGGAGGATGCCAGTAGAAAAATGATTAAGAATGTGAACTTTTATGTAAGAGCAGGTGAAGTCGTTGGTTTCGCTGGGTTAATGGGAGCGGGAAGAACGGAATTGGCCATGAGTATTTTTGGAAAAGAATATGGACAGAAGATTACAGGAACCATCAAGGTGCACGGGAAAGAAGTTAAGATTAAAAATGTGCGGGATGCAATCAATAATAAGATTGCCTATACATCAGAAGATCGGAAAACCTACGGATTAGTACTTATTGATGACATTAAACATAATATGACAATGGCAGCATTAAATTATTATTTTTCAAAAAGCGGTATTGTAGATCAAAATAAGGAAATAATAGAAGCAGAAAAGTATAAAAAACTGATTAACGTAAAGGCAACATCAATCAACCAAAAAGTAAGCTCTTTATCAGGAGGAAATCAGCAAAAGGTAGTTCTTGCAAAGTGGATGCTGGCACAGCCCGATGTACTTATTTTAGATGAACCAACCCGAGGGATAGATGTTGGAGCTAAATATGAGATTTATTCCGCAATTAATGAGCTGGCAAAAGAAGGGAAGGCAGTAATCGTGATTTCATCGGAATTGCCAGAGATTATAGGAACCTGTGACAGGGCATACGTTATCAACGAAGGCAGGATTGCAGGAGAGGTGTCAAGAGAAGAACTGTCTCAGGAAAGAATTATGGGCTTAGTAATGGAAGATAATAGAAAGGGAGACGAGGCGTAATGGAAAAACAAAAAAAGTTAAATATTAATCTACAGGAATATGCGATGTTTCTTGCGCTAATTGCAATTTTTGTCATTTTTTATTTTTTGACAGGAGGAAAGAACGCATCACCATTTAATATCAACAATCTAGTAATGCAAAATAGCTATGTTGTTATTTTGGCAACAGGTATGCTATTATGTGTTTTAACAGGTAATATTGATTTGGGTGTAGGCTCTGTGGTTGCACTAACTGGAGCAGTATCAGCTATATTAGTGGTACAAAAAGACGTACCTTATCCAATTGCCTTTTTAGTAGCACTTTTAATTGGTCTGATTAGTGGAATGTTTGTAGGCTTCTTTGTTGCATACATTGGAATCCCTCCATTTGTTGTAACTCTTGCAACGATGTTGATGGGAAGAGGACTTACCTATACATTACTGCAGGCAAAGACAGTGGGACCATTGCCAGACAATTACGTTAAGTACGCAGCAGGCTTTGTACCATCCATAAAAGTTCCTTTTGGAGATGGGCAAATTGATTTGGTTTGTATTGGTGTGGCATTAGTGGCAACAATCTTCTTGATTATTGTTGAAATGCGAAATATTAAAACGCGGAAAAAATATAATTTTGCAATGATTCCTTTATGGCAGACAGCAGTCAGAATAGTTTTGATTGCTGGAATTGTATGGTTCTTCTTTTATAAGTTGTCCAGACTGAATGGAATTCCAATTGTGTTAATTATAATGGCTATCATCGTGGTGATTTACAACTTTATTTGCTCGAAAACGGTAGCAGGCAGACAAATATATGCGTTAGGTGGAAATGCCAAGGCAGCAAGACTATCAGGAATTAATACAAAGAGAGTATTCTTTTGGGTGTACACAAACATGGGACTCTTATCGGCAGTAGCAGGTATTGTTTTATCTGCCCGTAATGCAGCAGCAACTCCAAAAGCAGGTGAAAGCTTTGAAATGGATGCGATTGCATCTTGTTATATCGGAGGTGCGGCAGCAGCAGGTGGGGTAGGTACAATTATAGGAGCTTTAGTTGGAGCCTTCACAATGGGAATCCTAAATAATGGGATGTCCCTTATGGGACTTTCCACCGACATTCAAAAGGTTGTTAAGGGTCTTGTGCTTTTAGGCGCAG
Organism: Aequitasia blattaphilus; assembly: GCF_024721305.1. Lineage (GTDB taxonomy): Bacteria > Bacillota > Clostridia > Lachnospirales > Lachnospiraceae > Aequitasia > Aequitasia blattaphila. The sequence continues at coordinate 117,166 of NZ_JAMXOD010000010.1, forward strand.
TAACCTTTGATGTTCTGTCAAAGAATCGAAAAAAATAGATGAAATAAAATAGAAGGGGTATGTTATGGGAAAGAAACCGAAGTATGTAGAGATTGTCGATTGGATAAGAAGTCAAATCGATAGTGGAGAATTGAAACATGGAGATCGTATTGCATCTGAAAATGAATTGATGTCTAAGTTTCAGGTAAGCAGACAAACGGTACGACATGCCCTTTCTGTTCTAGTGGGTCAACAAACCCTGGAAAAAAAACAAGGAAGTGGAACTTATGTATCTCTTCCAGAAATGCAAGGAACAAACCAAAGAATTCGAACGAAACGAATAGGAGTAGTTACAACGTATGTAAATGATTATATTTTTTCTCCAATTATACAATCGATTGAAGAAGTTCTGTCGGAGACGGACTATACGATGCATCTTTCTTTTACCTATAATTCCATTACGAAAGAAAGAGAAATACTGGAAGGTTTTTGTGAAACTATGAATGTAGACGGAATCATTGCAGAACCAACAAAAAGCAATTTACCAAACCCAAACATCCCTCTTTTTAAGGAACTGCAAGATAAAGGAATTCCGATTTTACAGCTAAATAGTTATTATAATAATCTGGATGCCCCTCATGTAAGTGTCAATGATAAAATGACAGCTAAAATTGTAACAGAGTATCTAATTCATCAAGGCCATAAGAACATTGCTGGAATATTTAAAAGTGATGATGGTCAGGGCGGCCGGCGCTATCTAGGCTATATGGAGGCTTTAATGGAGGCTGGCATTTCCGTTAAGGACAGTCGTATCTCATGGATTGATACGGAAGATTTAAGAGGCGGATTAGACGGCTTGATACAGGCATTTAAAAGAAGTGAAGGCTGTAGTGCCTGTGTTTGTTACAATGATGAAGTAGCGGAGAAGATTTTAAATCTTTGTCAAATGTATAATGTCTCTGTGCCTGAGGAAATTTCTGTTGTTGGTATTGATAATTCAAATAGCGCAAAATATACGCTTCCCCCCCTTACCAGTGCCAACAATCCAGTAAAGGATGTAGGGAAATATGCAGCCCAGGGAATTCTTCAAATGATTGAAGGAGAAAAGATAGATAGTGTGGAACTGGACTCTGAAATTGTTGAGAGAGAGTCTGTAAAAAGGATGGAGATTTAGAATGGACAATAGAAAATTACAAATTGAAAGTGGAAAAGTATCCCTGGGAATCGAATTCGGTTCCACAAGAATCAAAGCAGTTCTAATTGATCAAAAAGCAACTCCCTTAGCCTCAGGAAGCTATGAGTGGGAAAATCAATTGGTGGACGGCCTTTGGACCTATAGTCTGGAGGAAATCCATAAAGGGTTACAGGAAAGCTACC
>NZ_JAMXOD010000011.1 GCF_024721305.1 Aequitasia blattaphilus
AAGGCTTTGAATCTTACATTGAACGGTTCAAAAAGGGACTTGCCATTGAGCAATCAGCTATTGATCACTTTAAAGAATAATATAGAAAAAAATAAATACAGCCTGGGAGAAGAAATCAAGTTCTCTCAGGCTGGTTTTATAAGTGTAAATCTTCTATCAAATCAATAATTGCATCGATAGAATTCTGTTGTCCGGAATTCTGCATATTCTGAATAAAATCCTGTCGTTTCTCGTAAAGGCAGTTAATTCTCTCAACCAATACGGAAGTAGTCATATCATCTTCATTTAAAACCATACTAAAACCTTGATGTTCAAAAGAAGCAGCATTTAAAAGCTGGTCTCCACGGCTTGACTTTGCAGGAAGAGGAATCAAAAGATTAGGCTTTCGAAGTGCCAGCAATTCACAGATTGCATTTGCACCCGCTCTGGAAACCACAAGGTCAGCCAGGGCAAATATATCTTTCAACTCTTCTTTTATGTATTCAAATTGAGCATATCCTGTCGTACCTTCTAAAGCTTTATCCAACTTACCCTTTCCGCATAGATGAACCACTTGATAAGTCTTCAAAAGCTCAGGAAGAGCAGAACGAACCGCCTCATTCACAGAAACGGCACCAAGACTTCCGCCGGCTACTAAAATCACAGGTTTATCTCCCGTAAAGGATAAAAAGTTTTGTGCATTAATTTTATTTCCAGAAAGAAGCTCCTGACGAATTGGAGATCCTGTCAAAATGGCTTTCTTTTCAGGAAGAAGACCTACAGTTTCTGGGAAATTACAGCAAATCTTTGCAGCAGTTCGAATCGCTAATTTATTGGCAAGTCCAGGGGTCATATCGGACTCATGAATAATGACTGGAATTTTTCTGCTTTTAGCAGCATAAACAACGGGAACCGTTACAAAGCCTCCCTTTGAAAAAACAATCGCAGGATTTAAAACCTTCATCAGGCTTCGCGCCTCTTTGAAACCCTTTAAAATCCGTATGGGATCTGTAAAATTCCGAAGACTGAAATATCTTCGAAGCTTACCGGAAGATATTCCGTGATATGGTATTCCAAGTGTTTCGATTAAATCTCTTTCAATGCCATCATAAGTGCCAATATAGTGAACATCATAGCCAAGCTCCCTTAGTCTGGGAAGCAAAGCAATATTTGGTGTTACATGTCCGGCAGTTCCTCCGCCGGTTAAAACAATTCGTTTCATAAACGCACCTCGTTTTGGTTTGTCTGTCTTATGAAATTATAGCAGAATGGCACTAATAATTCCAGTAATAAGTTGAAAAGATACCCCTTTATAACGTATAATTTGAAGTTAGAGAAGGGAGTGGTTAAAATGATAGGAATTATTGGAGCAATGGAAGAAGAGGTTGCAGCTTTAATCGGAGAAATGAAAGAGATTTCATCGAAAGAAAAGGCCTCCATGATTTTTTATACAGGAAAGCTAATGGATCAGGAAGTTGTTATTGTTAGAAGTGGTATTGGAAAGGTAAATGCAGGTATCTGTACGCAGATTCTTGTGGACGAGTATCAAGTGGAAAGTGTCATTAATACAGGAATCGCAGGATCCCTGGATCCAGATATTAATATAGGAGACATCGTAATCTCCTCAGATGCGGTGCAGCATGATATGGATGCAACTGGATTCGGGTACGAAAAGGGACAGATTCCCAGAATGGACACAAAGGAATTTACAGCAGACAGGGAATTAGGAAAACGAATGAAAGTGGTGAATGAAGAAGTAAATCCAGACATCCAAACCTTTATGGGACGAATAGCAAGTGGAGACCAGTTTATTGCAGATGGGAAAATAAAGAACGACATTATTGAGGAGTTCCAAGCGAAGTGCGTGGAAATGGAAGGTGGGGCAATTGCTCAGGTGGCCTATTTGAATCACATTCCCTACGTAATCATTCGTGCAATATCAGATAAAGCAGATAATAGTGCAGAGGTAGATTATCCAACTTTTGAGAAACAGGCAATTCTCCATGTGACAAGATTGATGAAAGCGTACCTAAAAAGCCTATAATCTTGATAATATCAATCTGATTTGTTAAAATATAACGGCAACTAAAAACACAATAAAAGGAAACGAGGATTATACCAATGAAAAAAATCACTTTTGATTATTCTAAAGCAAGCAAATTTATTGCGGACCATGAAATGGAAAGCATGAAGAAAATAGCGTTGAATGCAAAGGATGAATTGCTTTCAAGAGAAGGTGCAGGAAATGATTTTCTTGGATGGATTGATTTACCTGTTCAATATGATAAAGATGAGTTTGCCCGTATCAAGCAGGCAGCAGATAAAATAAAATCAGATTCAGAAGTTCTGATTGTAATCGGAATTGGCGGTTCTTATCTTGGTGCAAGAGCAGCGATTGAATTCTTACGTCACAGCTTCTACAATACTGTGTCAAAGGAAGTTCGTAAGACACCAGAGATTTACTATGCTGGACAAAACATCAGTGGAACATACTTAAAAGAACTGATTGAAGTGATTGGTAACCGGGATTTTTCCGTAAACATAATTTCAAAATCTGGAACAACTACTGAGCCGGCGATTGCCTTCCGTGTATTTAAAGAAATGTTAGAAAATAAGTACGGGAAAGAAGAAGCAGCAAAGAGAATTTACGCAACGACAGATAAAGAACGTGGAGCCCTTAAAAATCTTGCCACTGAAGAAGGCTATGAAAGCTTTGTGGTACCAGATGATGTAGGTGGACGCTTCTCAGTATTAACTGCAGTAGGCCTTTTACCAATCGCAGTAAGTGGAGCGAACATAGACGCGTTGATGGAAGGTGCTCAGGAAGCAAGAGAAGAAGCTTTACAGGCAGACTTTGAAAACAATAATGCGCTTAAATACGCAGCAGTCCGTAATATCCTGTTCAGAAAAGGAAAGCTCGTTGAGATTCTGGCAAATTATGAACCAAACCTTCACTACGTATCGGAATGGTGGAAGCAGCTCTTCGGGGAAAGCGAAGGAAAAGATCAAAAAGGTATTTTTAATGCCAGCGTTGATTTGACAACAGACCTACATTCCATGGGACAGTTTATTCAAGATGGAAATAGAATTCTTATGGAAACAATTTTAAATCTGGAAGCACCATCAAAAGATATCGAGTTAAAAGAAGAAAAGGTTGATTTAGATGGATTGAATTACCTTTCCGGAAAAACAATGGACTTTGTCAATAAGAATGCTATGAATGGAACCATGCTTGCACATACGGATGGAAATGTTCCAAACCTTATGGTAAACATTCCAGCACAAGACGAACATTCATTAGGACAGCTGTTCTATTTCTTTGAGTTTGCAGTAGGAATCAGTGGATATATCCTGGGAGTAAATCCATTCAATCAACCAGGGGTAGAAAGCTATAAGAAAAACATGTTCGCACTTCTTGGAAAACCAGGATTTGAAGCAGAAAGAGAAGAACTTCTTAAGAGGCTATAAATGGAAAAGTTATACCAGAAACTTTGGAATTATTCAAATTCAGATTATTATGGATTTCATATGCCAGGGCATAAGCGAAACAAAGAGCTGATGAAAGAAAACTTTCCTTTCGAAATCGATATAACAGAGATTGAAGGATTTGATGACTTACATCATCCAAGAGAGATTTTAAAAGAATATCAGGATTTGGCGAAGAAAATATATAAAAGTAAAGCAGCCTATTTTCTGGTGAATGGAAGTACCGTAGGGATTTTGGCAGCCATTGCCAGTGTTGCAGGGAGAGGGGAAACTCTTTTGGTTGCCAGAAATGTCCATAAGTCTGTGTATAATGCCTTGGAGCTGTTTGACATACGTCCCGAGTATATATTGCCAAAGAACGGCATGATAACAGCGGAAGAAGTACAGGATGCTATTGCAAAAAATCCTCAGATAAAAGGACTTGTAATGGTGTCCCCTACATATGAAGGAATTGTTTCTGATATACAGAAAATTGCAGGCGTTCTTCATGAAAGTGGATTGCCTTTGATATTGGATGAGGCTCATGGAGCTCATTTTGGGTTTCATCCTATTTTTCCAAAGTCGGGAAATGAGCTAGGAGCGGATCTTGTGATTCAAAGTCTTCATAAGACCCTTCCTGCTCTTACCCAGACAGGACTTTTACACGTAAATGGACAAATTGTATCTTCAGACAAGGTGAAAAAATATTTGAGCATGCTTCAAAGCAGCAGTCCTTCTTACGTGCTTATGAGCAGTATTTGCAGCTGTCTTGATTTTTTAAAAGAAAAGAGTCAAGAGGCCTTTTTCTTGTATGGAAAAAACTTAAAGAAGCTCAGAGAAGAACTAAGAACCCTTCGGCATTTGAAGCTGTTGGAAGGCCATGAAATAGAGCCATCGAAGATAGTCATATCCACAAAGGGAACGAACCTTTCGGCGAAGAAGCTCTATGAAATTCTCTATGAAACGTATCATCTTCAAATGGAGATGACAGGAGCCGATTATGTACTGGGAATGACCAGTGTGGGGGATACAAAGGAAGGCTTTGAACGGCTGAAAAAAGCCTTGGTTGAGATTGATCAAGAATTGCAGTATCAGGAAGAAACTGAAAATGAAATAAATGAGGTCTTTCTTCCGGAAGTAATATTTACCCCCGGGGAGGCAAGTCAAAAGCCTGGTGAAAATTGTATGCTCCAAGACTGCAAGGGACGGATCGCAAAGAACTCGGTCTATTTGTATCCACCTGGAATTCCTATTTTGGTTCCGGGAGAAAGAATTACAAAAGCAGTCTATCATATGTTATTATGGTATAGTAAGAATGGATATATTTTAGAAGGGTTAAAAGAAACAGAGGTTGAGGTTGTGAAAAATGAATAAGCTATTTTATATCATGGGAAAGAGTGCTACCGGGAAAGACTCTTTGTATAAGCATATTAAGGAAGAAATTCCTTCTCTGAAAACGGTGGTTCCCTATACAACAAGACCAATTCGTGAAGGCGAGAAAGATGGGGAAGAGTATTACTTCGTAACAGAAGAGGATTTTAAAAAATTTAAAGAAGAAGGACGCATGATCGAGCAGCGTGCTTATCATACCGTTCATGGTGTCTGGCGATATGCCACTGTGGATGATGGACAAATTGATTTAAACAAAGGAAATTATTTAATGATTGGAACCTTGGAGTCCTATCAGAAGATGAAAGAATATTATGGAGAAAAAAATATTCTTCCATTATATATAGAGGTTGAAGACGGAGAACGCCTAATCAGGAGCATTGAACGAGAGAAAAGACAAAATGTTCCCAAATACGCAGAAACCTGCAGAAGATTTTTGGCAGATGAACAGGATTTTTCCAAGGAGAACTTGGAACAGGCAGGGATTACAAGAAAATTTACAAACGACAACATAAGGAAGGTCTTAGATGAGATCACAGAGGTAATCGTCAATGGAGAGCTTTAAAGACGTAATTGGACACAGTGAAATAATTGAATATATACGGAATGCAGTAAGCAGTGACAAAATAGCCCATGCTTATATTGTAAACGGAAATCAAGGGGCAGGGAAAAAGATGTTGGCAAAGCTTTTTGCAATGACGGTGCTTTGTGAAAACTCCAATACAGACCCATGTGGAACATGCCCATCTTGTTTACAGGCAGAAAGCATGAATCATCCTGATTTGATTTGGGTGAATCATGAAAAGCCGGCAACAATAGGTGTTGATGATGTAAGAGCTCAGATTAATAACACGATACATATAAAGCCTTACAAAAGTGAATACAAGGTTTATATTATGCCAGAAGCAGACAAGATGACGGAGCAAGCACAGAATGCATTACTTAAAACCTTAGAGGAACCGCCTTCCTATGTAATATTTTTACTCCTGACATCAAATGCAAAAGCATTGATGTCCACGATTACTTCCAGATGTGTGATTTTAAGGTTACGAAATATAAAAGAAACCTTGATTAAGAAGTACCTAATGGAGAACATGAATGTTCCGGATTATCAGGCCGAAGTAAGTGCAGCTTTTTCCCAAGGAAATTTAGGACAGGGAATAATGCTGGCAAAATCTGAGCACTTTAATGCTCTTATGGAAAGCGCTTTGCGCTTCTTAAGAAATGAAGACTCTTTGAAAATGGATGACTTGATAGAAGCAGTCAAAGAATCAACAAACTATAAAGTAGACTATTGTGATTATCTTGATATTTTTACGATATGGTATCGAGATATCTTATTATATAAAGCAACGAAAGATATTGATAAATTGATTTTCAAAAATGAAATTTCAAAAATAAAAGAGATGGCAAAGCATAAATCCTACGAAGATATTGAATTGGTTTTAAAGGGAATTGAGAACGCAAAAGAAAGACTAAGAGCCAATGTAAATTTCGATCTGGTAATGGAATTACTTTTCCATACAATGAAGGAGACAAATAGATGATAGAAGTGATTGGGGTGCGTTTTAGACCGGCAGGGAAAATATATTTTTTTGACCCGGGAAAATTCAATATCCACGTAAATGATAACGTAATTGTTGAGACCGCAAGAGGTATCGAATTTGGTCTGGTGGTGACTGGCAAGATTGAAGTTGAAGAAGAGAAGGTGATGCAGCCATTAAAACCAGTTATTCGAGTTGCAACAAAAGAAGATAAAAGAAAAGAAGAAAGAAATAAAGAAAAGGAAAAAGAAGCTTTCCGTATCTGTCTTGAAAAAATCAGAAGCCATAAGCTTGAAATGAAGCTTATTGAGGCAGAATATACTTTTGATAATAACAAGGTGCTTTTTTACTTTACAGCAGATGGAAGAATTGATTTTAGAGAGCTGGTAAAGGATTTAGCCAGTGTTTTCCGAACGAGAATTGAACTGAGACAAATTGGAGTCCGCGATGAAACGAAGATACGTGGTGGAATCGGAATATGTGGGCGGGCACTTTGCTGTCATACGTATTTGTCTGAATTTTCACCTGTGTCCATTAAGATGGCAAAGGAACAAAATCTATCCTTGAATCCGACAAAAATATCAGGAGTATGTGGAAGGTTGATGTGTTGTCTTGCGAATGAGGAAAAAGCATATGAAGAACTCAATCGGAAGCTTCCTTCGGTGGGAGATAGAGTCACAACTCCAGAAGGTTTAAAAGGCGACGTACAAAGCATTAATATTTTACGGCAATTGGTAAAAGTCGTTGTGGTTTTAGATGATGATGAAAAGGAAATCCGAGAGTATAAAGGAAGTGAATTGAAATTCAAAAAGGAACATAAAAAGAAGGGAATGAACCTTTCAAAAGATGAAATGAAGCAGCTTAAAAACCTTGAAGAAAAGAATGTAGAATCGAAATTAGATGATGAGTAGCAAAAATATAAAAGAACGAATAGATGACTTACAGGTAAAAGGATATGAGCTTATTCAAAACCAAGACCAGTTTTGTTTTGGAATGGATGCAGTTCTGTTATCTTCTTTTGCAAAGGTGAAGGCTGGAGAAAAGGCAATTGACCTGGGATGTGGAAATGGAGTAATACCCATTCTTTTAGAGGCAAAAAACAAAGGCGCACATTATACTGGATTGGAGATTCAAAAGGACAGTGCAGATTTAGCAATTCGAAATGTTGGCCATAATAAGCTTACGGATAAAATAGAGATTGTGGAAGGAGATATTAAAGAGGCAACCAAAATATTTGGTGCCTCATCTTTTTCTGTTGTTACGACGAATCCTCCTTACATGATTGCAGAGCATGGGTTACGGAATGAAAACAAGTACTTGGAAATTGCACGACATGAAGTTCTGTGCAAATTGGAAGACATTATCAGAGAAAGTGCAGGATTATTAAAGGAGAGAGGTCGTTTCTATATGGTACACAGACCTTTTCGCCTTGCAGAAATCATGAGTCTGATGACCCAATACAGGATTGAGCCAAAAAGAATGCAGCTTGTTCACCCCTACGTGGATAAAGAACCCAATATGGTTCTGATTGAAGGGTGTAAGGGCGGAAATAAGCGTCTTAAGATAGAGAAACCTCTTATTGTTTACAATAAGGATAAAAGCTATACGAAAGCACTATTAGAAATGTATGGAGAATAGAATGCGGGGAATATTATATTTATGTGGGACTCCCATTGGCAATTTGGAAGATATTACGCTAAGAGCCCTTAATATTTTAAAAGAAGCAGATGCTATTGCAGCAGAAGATACAAGAAACACAAAAAGACTGCTCAATCATTATGAGATACAAACACCTCTGACCAGTTATCATGAGCATAATAAGTATGATAAGGGAAGAATATTGATTGAAATGTTAAATGAGGGGAAAAGCATTGCTCTTGTAACAGATGCAGGAATGCCTGGAATTTCAGATCCCGGAGAAGAGTTAGTTAAGATGTGTATTGAAGAAGGGATTGAAGTGACGACAATTCCAGGACCCACCGCATTTGTGTCGGCTCTTATCTTATCTGGATTATCCAGCAGAAGATTTGTATTTGAAGCCTTCCTTCCAAGAGATAAAAAGGAACGAAGAGAGGTTCTTAATGGTCTTAAGAATGAAACGAGAACCATCATTCTTTATGAGGCACCTCATAGGCTGGCTCGTACTTTAAAAGAATTAGAAGAAACATTAGGAAACCGCAAGGCAGCGGTTGTAAGAGAACTGACAAAGAAATTTGAAGAAGCCATTCGTATGAATCTGACGGAGATCATTCAATCTTATGAGGAAACGCCTCCCAAGGGAGAGTGTGTCATTGTGTTGGAGGGGAAGAGCAAAGAAGAGGTAAAAAAAGAAAGCATTGAAATGTGGGAACAACAGTCGATTGAAGAGCATATGAACCATTATTTAAAAAAGAATTATGCTCAGAAAGATGCAATGAAAGCAGTTGCGAAGGACAGGGGCATTTCAAAGCGGGATGTATATAAACATCTGCTGGCAGACAAGGAGGATGAATAATGGCAAGTGTATCGCTGAAACAGGTGCATAAAACTTTTCCAAATGGATTTGAAGCGGTAAAAAATATAGATTTAGATGTAGAGGATGGAGAGTTTGTGGTCTTTGTAGGACCCTCAGGATGTGGAAAGTCAACAATTATTCGGATGGTGGCAGGGCAGGAAATGGTTACCTCCGGTGAAATAAAAATTAATGGTAAGCAGCTGAAGGAAATCAATCCAAAGGAACTGAGTATGGCCATGGTATTGCAAAATTACGCACTGTATCCCAAATTGACGGTGGAAGAAAATCTGGCATTTGGATTGGAAAAAAGAGGATATCCCAAAGAAGAGATTGAAGCGAGATCCAGAGAAGTGGCGGCAGACTTACATCTGGCGGATATATACAATAAGAAACCGAAATCATTAAGTGCAAGTCAGAGGCAAAGAGTTGCCTTGGGAAGAGCACTTATTTTGAAACCGGATTTATTGATATTAGATGAGCCCTTAGCTGGGCTGGAAAAAGAGATACGGGAATCAGTTGTGCAAAGTATGGCAAAAAAGCATGCTGAGATTAAGAATACAATTCTCTATGTAACACACAGTGTAAAGGAAGCAAAGATATTAGCATCTCAAATTGTGGTTATGAAAAGAGGAGAGGTAATCCAAAAAGGTACCTATAAAGAACTCTATTATAAACCAGAAAATGCCTTTGTTGCAGAGTTTATTAATGAGCCAGATATCAATCTGATTGATGGACAGTATGAAGTTCTGGAAGGAAGAGCCTATATTACAACTGAATTGGGAGAGTTTTATATAAAGCTTGAACAGAAAGAAATGGAAGAAATCCATAAGAGAAAAAGAGAAGTGATTGTGGGAATTCGACCGGAAGATATTACCCTTGGAAAAGGAAGAGAAAAAGATTCTGTTCGTTTCAGTAAAAGAATCGAAGGCGTTTTAAAAGAAGAGGAAAGTACACTTCTAACCATGCGCGTGGCAAACAGAAGCTTTAATACTCTGATGCGGGGGGAATATAAGGGGAAAGCAGATGCAGTCGAAGAATTTTGTGTTGAGACAGACCGCATCTACGTATTTGATCGCAAGACAAAGGAGCTTATCTTAGCAGAGAGTAAACTGAATATTAAACCAAATCAGTACTGCTGGAAAAGCTAAAAACGAATCCGATTACAAGAGTGATAATCTCCGTAATAGGAAATGAGAGCCACACCCCTGTCAAATGAAAGAGATAGGACAGACCCAGGGTGATGGGGAGAATAAGCAAAGCACCGCGGAGAATTGAAAGAATAAATGCCTGCTTAGCTTTGGTGATGGAATTCAAAATTGAAATGAGTACAATGTTCGTTCCGGCAAAAAAGAAAGCCGTAAAGTACCAGGTGATACCTTCTTTTGCAATGGTGGCCAGTTCAAGATTGTTTTCTTTATTGAAAATATTGACAATTGGAGTTTTAAATACAACCAGCAGTACGTAAGAAGCAGCGGCCAAAATAAGTGACATAATGAGAGCGTATTGACATATTTTCCTGATGTGAACTTTGTTCTTTCTTCCGTAAGCGTCGCTTAAAAGCGGCTGTATTCCCTGGGATATCCCCACAAATATGGAAGTAACCACAAGGGAAAGATTGGCAATAATTCCATAAGCGGCGACCCCAATATTTCCAGCAAGAGAGAGAATCACCATATTAAAGACAATCATTACAATGCCTGAGGCCAGTTCGGTTACGAAAGAAGAAGCCCCAAGTGAAAGGGTAAAAAAAGCTTTTTTAATTGAGTTGAAATCTTTTTCTAAATGAAAGGTGTTTTTCTTTTTCAGCAAATGAGTGGAGAGGATAAGCATGCTGATAATTGGTGACAAGCCAGTGGCAAAGGCAGCACCGAAAATCCCCATCTTAAGGGGAAATACTAAAATGTAGTCCAGTATGATATTGGAAAAACTGCCGATTAACATTCCTGCCATAGAGAGCTTGGGATTTCCGTCATTGCGGACAAAAGCAAGGAATACATTGTTTAAAATAAAAGCCGGTGAGAAAAGCAATAATACCCGGAGATAGGTTTGAGTCATTGCAAATACTTCCTCATTTGCCCCAAGTCTGGTGGCCAGAAAGGAAGAGCCAAAGAGCCCGAGAAAAACAAACAGAAGAGCAAAGAGCAAGGTCAGAATTAAGGAACAGGAAAAAATCTGATTGCCCTCTTTGCTATTTTTTTTTGCCTTTGCAATGGAGAAAGCGGTAGCTCCACCAATTCCAATCATCAGCCCACTTCCGTTAATAAAATTAAAGACAGGAATGGCCAGATTCAAAGCAGTAAGGCCCTTTGTTCCAAGACCAGCAGATACAAAAAAAGTATCGGCCAGAATATAACAGGATATGCCAATCATTCCCATAATATTTGCAGATGTATATTTAAAAAAAGATGATAGTAAATGATCTTGTCTCATGATTTTCCTCCATTAAAAAAACGTCACAATCTGCACCTTCAAAGACCTAATGGCGCAAATTACAACGTATTTCAACTTTACCCGGTGGCAAAGTAATATCCTCATTAAATTCCTGTTCATGATACTAAAGTCGTGTTTAAAAGTCAAGAAAAAGCAGGAAAAAAATTTCAGGTATTAGACAAGAGTTGCTTTCCTGTGTTAAAATGGTAGCTGGTTAAACGCAGGAAGATATAGGAGGAATACACATGATTCAGTTGTACGAAAAAGGTGTCTATCTTATCAGTGGTGTAGACATAGTAGAAAATGAGAATGAAGTAAAAAGCAGAATTGGCAAAGAGGTCTGCCAGGAAGAGGCAGCAAAAGGAACCATAGCTTATAGCATTTTAGAAGAACATAATGTTTCCGGAAATATGGAAAGACTTGAAATAAAATTTGATAAGTTAACCTCTCATGATATTACCTTTGTGGGAATTATTCAAACAGCAAGGGCTTCGGGATTAGAAAAGTTTCCGATTCCTTACGTACTGACAAACTGTCACAATTCACTTTGTGCAGTAGGCGGAACGATTAATGAAGATGATCACATGTTTGGACTTACTTGTGCAAAAAAATATGGTGGGATTTATGTACCTCCTCATCAGGCGGTTATTCACCAATATGCCAGAGAAATGCTGGCAGGCGGTAAGAAAATGATTTTGGGCTCTGATTCTCATACCAGATACGGTGCTCTTGGTACCATGGCTATGGGAGAAGGTGGACCAGAACTTGTAAAACAATTGTTAAATAAAACTTATGATATTAAAAAACCGGAAGTAGTAGCGATCTACTTGGATGGCAAGGTTTCAAATGGAGTAGGTCCTCAGGATGTTGCCCTGGCTATTATTGGAGCAGTGTTTGAAAACGGCTACGTAAATAACAAGGTTATGGAGTTTGTAGGTCCTGGAGTAGAGCATTTAAGCGCAGACTTTAGAATCGGTATTGACGTTATGACTACGGAGACAACGTGTCTCTCATCTATTTGGAAAACAGATGAGAAGATTAAGGAGTTTTACGATATTCACGGAAGAATAGAAGACTATGAAGAACTGAATCCAAAAGATGTTACCTACTATGATGGATGTGTTTACGTGAATTTAAATGAAATCAAGCCAATGATTGCTATGCCCTTCCATCCATCAAATGTATATACCATTGAAGAGGTGAATCAGAACTTAAAGGATATTCTTCATGAAGTGGAAAAGAAGGCAGCAGTCAGTCTTGGAGATGCAGTGGATTATCAGTTGATGGATAAAATTGTAGATGGAAAACTCTATGTGGAACAAGGAATCATTGCAGGTTGCGCCGGTGGAGGATTTGAAAATATTTGCGCGGCAGCAGATATACTAAAAGGAAAATACATTGGTTCAGATGCATTCACCTTAAGTGTTTATCCTGCCAGCACACCAATCTACACAGAACTTGCGAAAAACGGTGTCATTGCAGAACTGATGGAAAGTGGTTCTGTTGTTAAGACAGCTTTTTGTGGACCTTGCTTTGGAGCAGGTGATACACCGGCGAACAATGCATTCTCCATTCGTCATACTACAAGAAACTTCCCAAACAGAGAAGGCTCAAAGCTTCAGAATGGACAGATTTCCTCCGTTGCTCTGATGGATGCCAGATCTATAGCTGCAACATCTGCCAATAAAGGTTTCTTAACTTCAGCAGCAGATATAGATGTAGAGTATAAAGGTCAAAAATATCATTTTGACAAGAGAATATATGAGAATAGAGTATTTGATAGTCATGGAGAACCCGATCCAAGTGTAGAAATCCAGTTTGGACCCAATATTAAAGATTGGCCGGAGATGTCAGCTTTACCGGATAATCTTTTAATTAAGGTTGTTTCAGAAATACATGATCCTGTTACAACGACAGATGAATTGATCCCTTCAGGAGAAACATCTTCTTACCGTTCGAATCCTTTAGGACTTGCAGAATTTACTCTTTCCAGAAAAGACCCTGCATACGTAGGAAGAGCAAAAGAAGTGCAAAATGCCCAAAAGGCAATTGAAGCAGGAGGAAATCCCAAAGAAGCCAACGAAGAAGTGAAAAAGATTCTTGAAATATTGGAAAGTAAATGTCCGGAAAGCCAGTCAGGGGTCTTGGGAGTTGGAAGTACAATTTTTGCAAGAAAACCAGGAGATGGCTCTGCAAGAGAACAAGCAGCATCCTGCCAGAAAGTTTTAGGCGGCTGGGCAAATATTGCAAATGAGTATGCCACCAAGAGATACCGCTCGAATCTGATTAACTGGGGAATGCTTCCATTTATTACGAAGGAGAATCATGAGAACCTAAATTTCCATGATGGAGATTACATCTTTATACCAGATATCCGGAAAAGAGTTATCGATAAGGATACGGATATAAAGGCATATGTGGTTGGAGAAAACTTGAAGGAAGTTTCTTTCACGCTGGGAGATTTAACGGATGGGGAAAGAGATATTATTCTAAAAGGATGCTTGATTAACTACTACAGAGGATAGTAAAAGGACTGTTGCAAAGTATGACAAAAAAATATTTTGTAACAGTCTATTTTTTGCAACACTTTAGATCCATTTTTACTCTAATATATAGAAGACCCAAAAAAAGGGGGACAATTATGGAAAGCCAGAAGGAAAAATTCGAAAAACTTTATCAAGAGGTATACAAAGATTTGTATCGGTTTGCCCTGTGTATTGTAAGAGATGCAAGTGAAGCGGAAGATGCTGTATCAGAAGGGGTATTAATTGCCTATGAAAAATTTCATCAATTAAGGGATATTGGGTCTTTTCGCAGCTGGATTTTTACCATTGTTTCAAATGAGTGTAAGAGAAGCCTTAAGAGACGAAAAAAGGTGGTTTCAAATGCTATGAATCTGGTGCAGGAGCAAGAAGGGAAAGAGGTCAATTATGATTTACCAATTGATGTAAGAAATGCTCTTATGACATTGCCGCAGGACGAGAGGGCTATCATAGGTTTTTCTGTATTTGGAGGATACAATAGTGTACAAATCGGTGAAATGATGGGACTAAATGCCTCCACAGTCCGATCAAAAAGAAGCCGTGGTCTTCAAAAACTTGGTCCGTTGCTTCAGTAGAAAGGGGTTTGATGATATGGATAAAAATGAAAGAGAAATCCTGGATAAAATAAAAGAAAAGGTTTCCGATGTTGAGATTCCAAAAGAGATTACACCAGAAGAAATTAGTAAAAAGCTGGAACAGAAAAATAAAAGAAACACAGGGAGTATCACAAAGATTCTTGCAGCTGTTTTTGTATTGGTATTAATCAGTGGGGTTGTAGTATCCGGAGTTTTAAGACAGGTAAGTAAGAAAAATGAAGGAACAGACACACAAAAGGAGAGGGGTGTCACAGAGGCAGAACCCTATAGTGAGATTGCAGATTATCTGGAAAAATATTATGAAGGCATTAAAGCGGAGCCTTTTTTAGGCGATGGGATGATAATGGGAAAATCTGAGGAAGCAACAGGAACAACAGAACCTGCAGCAGAGGATATACAAATTACTGGAGCAGATTCATCCTACTCAGATACGAACCAACGCCATGGTGATGTAGGGGAAGGGGATATTGTAAAGACAGATGGGGAATACCTTTATATCCGGCGATCCAACCAAAATCAAGTTGAAATTGTTCAAGCTGATCAAGGTACTCTGAAGAAAATATCAACGATTCAGATGGAGGAAGAAGACTTAAAAATCAGTGAACTCTATCTCTGTGAAGATAAACTGATTATTACAGGTACAATCGGTGAAATGTGGGTATGGGGCGGATACGCTAAAGATACAGAAAGTGAGACCAAAGAAACTCAAGCTGTCGTCATGACATATAGTGTGGCAGATCGCAATAAGCCTGAATTAATTGGAGAATATACTCAAAGCGGATATTTGCAGTCGAGTCGGTTTGTAGACGGATATATGTATCTGTTCTCCGAATATATGGTTCCCTATGAATTTAACCGTGATCAAATTGATACTTTTATTCCAAAAGCCAATGGTGATTTTATCAAAGAAGCAGATATCTACATGCCTGGCGTTAAGCAGGCAAATCAATATCTCGTGGTATCCTCAATTGATATGGAGCATCCAGATGAAAGCATTGAGACAAAAGCTGTTTTATCAGAATACGGACAACTGTATGTCAGTGGGAATAGTATATTCGTGTATTCTCAAACATGGAAAGATGAGCAAAACCAGACAGAAATAAGAAAAATGTCCTATAAAGATGGTCGTATCAAAGGCTCCGGAAAAGCAACGATTGAAGGGTACATAAATGATAGCTTCTCTTTGGATGAGTATGAAGACCATTTGCGTCTGGTGATTACCAATAATGAGGATAATGCTCTTTATATATTAGATAAAGAAATGAAAATCACAGGAAAGATTACGGGACTTGCAAAAGGAGAGCAAATCTATTCGGCAAGGTTTATGGGAGACATAGGATATTTTGTAACCTTTAGACAGGTGGATCCTCTTTTCAGTGTGGATTTATCCAATCCTGAAAACCCAAAAGTCTTAGGTGCATTAAAAATCCCGGGCTTTTCAGAATATCTTCATCCTTATGGTGAGAATCTTTTACTGGGAATCGGATTGGATATGAGCGAAGATGGTATGTCAAATGGAGTGAAGCTTTCCATGTTTGATACAACAGATAAGGAAGATGTAAAGGAGGAAGATAAGATCATCTTAGAAGGAATTTTTTACAGTGATGTTTCCTATGATTACAAGGCGGCATTGGTTGACGTAGAGAGAAATCTGATTGGGTTTGGAGTAGATGGAGGAAACAAATATGTTCTGTATCGCTACTCAAAGGAAGAGGGATTTACAAAACTTTTAGAGGAAGAACTGATTGGAGGTTATGATGCCTCTCGTGGAATCTATATTGACGACTATCTTTATCTGATTAAAGGAGATGCAATTAAAAGCTATAGTTTAGAAGATTATAAAGAAGCAGGACAACTTATTCTTTAAGGAAAAACGCCTTCCCTACTGTATGTGGGAAAGGCGTTTTTGAATAACGGGACCAATGATCATTGCAATAACAATTTTAATAATATCCAAAGGAATGTAGGGAAGAACACCAATCGGAAGTCCTGCCAAAAAGGTAATGCCTAATTGGTGAGATAGCCAAAGAGTTCCAAAAGTATAAAGAATTGCTGTGGATATTACCATAGAAATAAAAATCAATACGAGATTTAATTTTTTCTCAACGGCATAGCCGGCAATAATACAGATAAACAAGTATCCAATAAGATAGCCGCCAGTAGGGCCTGCAAGCTTTCCGAAACCACCTGAAAATCCGGAGAAGACAGGAAGTCCAACCAGACCTAAAAGTAAATAAATACAACAGCTAATGACGGAGCCCTTCCAACCAAGTACATATACTCCAAGTAATAATACTAATGTAGTCAGGGAGATGGGAACCGGACTAATGGGTAAGGCGATTGATATAGGTGCTAAAATACAGGTGATTGCAGTAATAAGTGCAATAAGCACAAGTTTTTTTGTTGAAAAAAATGATTTTGTTTGTTCCATGTGAATAATACCTCTTTCCTTTTTTGTCTAAAAACAGTATATAAAGTCGAAAGAGAATTGTCAACCACTAAAATTAAAAGGTTGACAATGGAAGAGGATTGCATTTTATAAGAGAGTGATTTATGATATTTTACGAGAGTAGTCGTAATTAGCTATGCAGAATTTGAGGGAAAAGAGAATGAAATTGCTTAAAGGTGAAAGTAAATCAATCAAATCATTATACTATATGTTTTTTGTTGCATTAATTGTGATACCAATTTTAGTCACTCTAGGACTGGTACTCCTTTTCTTGAACCATCAGGTGACACAAAAAGGCAAGGAAAATATTGAACAGACACAAGAAAGTTTAGCATCTCTTCTACAGACAGAGATAAAAAATACATCTCTAAAACTATCACACCTCGTATATGTAAATGATAATGAAATTGTCAACATGGCATCGGGGATGGAAAACATTTCGGAAGATGAACAGTATAATTATAAAAGGAAAATGACTGAAACAACAAATTTTGTGATAGAACCGGTCAAGGATATTGTGTCTATAGGTTTTTATATGAAGAGTAACAAGAAGATTTTTTTTCGAAATGACATTGATATATCCATTGCATCTTTGCGAAAAGAAGATTGGTATAAAGAGGCTCAAAAAGAAAAAAATCAAATAGTTATAGGGGCCTATGATATTGGAGAAAAGAATCAGCTGATACAGAATGGAGGAAGAAATACCCTAATCCTGGTCTATTCTCTTTCGCCAAATAATTTCATAGACAGGGAGGAAAGGGTTGAGGCAATTTGTGCATATCAAATTTCAGGAGTTGTTGATAGAATTAAAAAGTATAACACAAAATATGCAAATGGAAAATCAGCATTAGGAATTACACAAATTGTGGATCAAAAAGGGAAGGATGTTTTTTCAGATGATAACATGGCAGGGCTTGAGAAAGGAAATATCGTCATTCAAACCCCTTTGTCAGTAGGAAATAATACATGGTATATAGAAAGCTATGTAAATCAGTCCGATTTGTCCGGTGGAAAATGTTATTGAATCACTGAAGGCGGTGGAAGACGGAAATTTAAATGTCAGAGTAGAGCCAAAGGGAACCAAAGAAATAAAAATGATGGCACATCAATTTAATGCAATGGTTAAAAGGTTAAGAAATTTGATTGCTGAATATGAAGAGAGAGTCAATAGCAAGGAGTTAACAGACGAAATACTCTTTGCAAAATTGTTACGAAATGAAATTGACTTTAAAATTATCAAACGGAATAATCCTGACTTGTTAACAGAGTCTTATATCTTACTAAAGTTTCACTTTGAAGAAGGCAATGAAAATGTATTGGAAATACTGGAACGAAACAATCGATTTGTAACAAGGTGTATTTCATATTTGCCGGATTCACACAGTATGCTATGTTATTACAGGGTGAATGAGGAAGACTATGAATATAAGCTGCTTCAAATGATTTCTGTATTGCAAAAGGCAGTGAATAAGGATAAGAACATCTCGTTTTCTGTATGTATCAGTACTTTACATCAAGGAATCATAGATATTTATGATACAGCAGACGAAGTAGATCAATTTATGCATGTGAGGCATCTTCTTGGGAAAAACTCAGTTATTAATTTACCAAGAGATATTGAATTTTGGAATCAAATAATTCGGCTGGAGTCACGATATGAAGAACTGGCAAAGGCGGTGTACGCATGCGATGAGAAGAAAATGAACGATGGAAAAAAGGAACTATTTACTTATTTTAATTCAGAGAATCTTGAAATAGGAAAGATGCATGTATATGCTGCCATACTGGCAATTTCAAAACAACTGGAGATTCACCAGGAAAGAATGACAGAGATATTCATGGAAGAATATAATTATATTGACAAAATTGATCGTATTATCAATATTAGGAATCTGCAGTTATGGGTTACAAACTATTTTGCGTGGATTATGGACTATTCTATGGCAAAACTAAAGATTAATGAGACAGATGTTATTGTAAAAGCAAAACGCTACATTGCAAATCAGTATGAGAACCCAGGGCTAAAGCTAAAGGATGTTGCGGAGTATGTGGGATTAAATGAAAAATACTTTACAAATCAGTTTTCTAAATCAGAGGGTGAGACCTTTACAAACTATCTTTTGGGGATACGCATGGAAAAGGCGAAAGAATTATTAAAGACAACAGACTTTAAAGTCTATGAGATTGCAGAGATGGTAGGATATCGAAATGTGGAACATTTTACAAGGTTATTTAAAAAATCAGAAGCAATTAGCCCAACCCAATATAGAAAAACGAAAGAAATATCATAAATGCAAACGATTCAACAAGGTGTCAAATATAAAGAAAATAACAATATATCAAGAAAAATTATAATAGAACAAGGTAAAATAGCAAGGATAACTCTATAATTCTCATTAGTAATTCGAAAACAAATGATGAGAAGGAGGAAAACAATGAAGAAGAAAATTGTATCATTACTATTAGTGGGTACACTCTTACTATCCATGACAGCGTGTGGTGGAAAGAAAGAAGAAGGGGGAAGCGGTTCCGGAGGCAAAAAGACGACAATTACATTTGCAATCTGGGATAATAACCTGAATGATTTTATTGAACAAGAAGATATGGTAGGTAAGTTTCAAGAAGAATATCCAGATATTGATGTCGAAGTCGAGAAACTAAAAGATGACTCTGAGTATTGGAATGCAATGAAAATGCGCTCATCTGCAAATGAATTACCAGATGTTATGTTTAACAAAACTTTTACATTATCAAGATTTAAAGATTATTTAGTGGATTTGTCAGATACAGAAGCCGCAAAGAATAATGAGCTGGCTGAAGGATATGGAATTGATGGGAAGATTCTTGGAGTTCCAATGACTGCAGGTTACGAATACGTATATTATTGGAAAGATATGTTTGAAGAGGCAGGAGTAGAAGTGCCAACAACCTGGCCACAGTTTATGGAAGCTGCACAGAAACTTCAAGATTACTATGGAAAAGATAATCCAGATTTTATGGGACTGGCAATCGGATTAAAAGATACCTGGACAGACTATCCATTTATGGAGTTCATGCCTTCTCTTGAATCTGGAAATGGACAAAATTGGAATACGATGGCAACAGAAGATGAACCCTTTAAAGAAGGAACAGATGTATATAATGCATTTAAAAAGGTAGATGAATTATTTAGTTCTTCTTCACTTGGTAAAGATCCATTGGGACTGGGAAATGATCAGGTGACAAGCCTGTTTGCTGCCAAGAAGGGTGGAATGATTGCTCTTGGTGATTGGGGACTGCAAAATATTGAAACCAACGCAGGTGATATTTCCCAGCTAGGCAGCTTCTATTTGCCAGCAAGAAATACAGAGTCGGATCCATTTAATGTAATCGTACAAGGAGATTCCTTCATGGGAGTTACCACACATAGTAAAAATCAGGAAGCAGCAATTAAATTTGTTGAGTGGTTTTATTCGGATGCATGGTATCCAGATTATTTAGATTACATCACTTCCGCATCTGCAATGACAACATTTCCAAAGGAGAAGCATGAGGTGCTTCAAGAAGCAGATGAATTAGCAGAGGATGCAAATTTTGTAATGTATGATGGAGGCGGGGATGATTTTCAGGCATTGCAAAATGAAACTACTTTTGACTACAAAAATTTAGGTGCGCAGATGGCTACAAAAGATTTTGATTTGGATAAGGCTCTTTCTGAATTAAATACAAGCTGGAAAGCAGCAAGAGAGAAGCTAGAGATTAAATAAACCAAAAAGGGCTGCTGTATAGCAGCTCTTTTAATTTGAGGAGATTGAGACATGAATAAGTTAACAAAGAAAAGAAGAAATTTCATTATTGTTTCTCTGATTATTCCAGTCGCTCTTTTAGTAGGCTTTGTACTATTTCCAGGTTTGGATCTATTTCGCATGAGTTTTACTAATTGGGATGGCTATTCACCAAAGATGGATTTTATTGGTTTTGATAATTTTGTAAGTATGTTTAAAAATAAGGATTTATGGTTGTCTTTAAAAAATAATGCTGTGTACTTTTTTATTCATTTATTAATGATACCAATTGAGTTAGGGTTTGCCGTACTTTTAACCAGCAAACTTCGGGCAGCAAAATTCTATAAAACTGTAGTATTTATGCCATATATTATTAATGGAGTGGCAATTGCATATGCATTTTCCTACTTTTTCTCACCAGTAAATGGAGCATTTAATTCAATCCTGAGTACAGTAGGGCTGGAGTCATGGATTCGGAACTGGTTATCAGACCCTAAGATTGTGAACTTCGTGCTGTCTTTTGTGTCTCTGTGGAGATTCAGCGGATATCATATTATTCTGTTTATTGCAGCATTACAGTCGGTACCTCAGGATACAATAGAAGCAGCAAGGGTAGACGGAGCAAACACTTTACAGATTTTTCGCTTCATACAAATTCCAGCAATAATGCTAATGGTAGATTTTGTTCTTTTTGATAATATAAGAGGAGCATTACAAGTCTTTGATATACCATTTGTCATGACTGGAGGAGGACCAGGATATGCGTCTTCCACCTTTACACTATACACGATTAACACCGCGTTCCAGTTCTCAAACTTTGGTTTGGCTTCAACAATGGCAATTGCAATTATGTTAATGATTATTGTCATCTACTTTATTCAAAATAAGTTGATACATGGAATAATCTTAAGAGACGGAGGTGGAAAAAATGACTAAAAGAGTGGCGCAGCAAGTGATAAAACAGCTGATTTGCATCGGAATGGTATTGGTCGTTATTGCACCAATCATATTGACCCTGTTTGCATCCTTAAAGACAGGGGCAGACATGGTGAACTCTTCTCCTTTAAGCCCGGGAAGTAATATCACCACAGAGAATTACGAAAACGTGCTTTCAAACCGATATCTTTTGGTTGGATTTAAAAATACAGGAATTATATTGGCAGTCTCTTTAGTATTTAACGTATTGTTTGGTACAATGACAGCGTATGTAATCGAACGCTTTGAGTTCAAAGGAAAGAAGCTTGTAGTAGGGTTGTTTTTTATGGGAATGCTGATTCCAACATTTGTAACAGAAATAGCCAGATTTCAAATCATCCAAAAGCTCGGACTCTATAATACATTAGGAGCTCCTATTGTGATATACATTGCATCGGATTTAATGCAGCTCTATATTTATCGGCAATTTATTCAAGGCTTACCGGTCTCACTAGATGAATCTGCATTATTAGATGGCTGTTCTTATTTCCGATTGTTCCGGTCTATTATTTTTCCTTTACTGAAACCGGCAACAGCCACTGTTTGTATTATTAAGGCAATTAACATAATAAATGATATGTATATTCCCTATTTGTATATGCCCAATAATAAACTTCGGACAGTAACAACATTTTTAATGAATTTTGCGAATGCCCAGCAAGGCTCTTGGCAAAAGCTGGCAGCAGGAATTATCATTGTTATGATTCCAACAATCATTATATATTTGATATTCCAAAAGTATATTTTGGCTGGTATATCAGCAGGAGCGGTTAAAGGCTAAGGAGGTTAGAAAATGGATAAAATTGTATGGCTGGATGACCCGGAAATTTATCGTGTCAATCAAATTGATTCTCATAGTGATCATGTGTGCTATGCTTCAAAAGAAGAAAGTGAGAGAGGAAAGAGTACATTAAGCCAATCTCTTAACGGGTCATGGTCATTTTTATACTCGGTCAATGCTAAAGTACGGCCAAAAGAATTCTACAAAGCTGATTTTGACAGTACAGGGTTTGATGAAATTCAAGTTCCAAAGCACATTGAGCTTGCAGGATACGATAGAGTGCATTATATAAATACTATGTATCCCTGGGAAGGAAGTGAATATAGGAGACCGCCCTATACTCTTGGAAAAGATACGTTGGAGAAGGGAATGTTTAGTGAAGCGGAATATAACCCTGTTGGCTCCTACATAAAGAAATTTGATTTGGATCAGGGTATGATTGGAAAAGACATATCAATAAAATTCCATGGTGTGGAACAAGCTTTCTATGTATGGCTTAATGGGGTTTTTATTGGCTATGGAGAGGACAGCTTTACACCGTCAGAATTTGATCTTTCACCTGAAATCCAGGAAAAAGAGAATATACTGTGTGTAGAGGTGCATAAAAGAAGTACAGCAGCCTTTTTGGAAGATCAGGATTTCTTTCGATTCTTTGGTATCTTTAGAGATGTAGAGCTTGTTGCCAGGCCGAAGCTTCATGTCGAGGACTTATGGATACAACCGGTTTTGACGAATTTGGAATCTGGAAGAATAAACTTAAGGGTACAAACAAAATCAAAGGTAAATAAAGGAAAAATTTGCTGCATCATTAAGAATCAGGACAACCATATCATTCACGAAAGTGAGGAAGTATTTTCAGAGACCATTCAATTTTCTGAAGTTATTGTAAGCAACCCGAACCTGTGGGATAATACAAACCCCTATCTTTATTGGTTAGAGTTGCTTGTGAAGACAGACACAGAAGAGGTAGTAGAATATATAAAGTATCCATTTGGATTTCGGAAAATAGAGATTCATCAAGGTGTTATGCAGCTGAATGGAAAGCGGCTTGTGATAAATGGAGTGAATCGCCATGAGTGGAGTCCCTATAACGGGCGTGTTATAGGAGAAGCAGAAAACAGAGGGGATATTGAAACTTGTAAAAAAAATCATATCAATTCCGTGCGTACCTCTCATTATCCATTCCAAATTCCATGGTATTATCTATGCGATCAAAATGGGATTTACGTAATGGCAGAAACGAATATGGAAAGCCATGGCTCCTGGCAGAAAATGGATCAGATTGAACCTTCCTATAATGTGCCAGGGGATATACCACAGTGGCGAGGTGCAGTATTAGATCGTGCAAGAACACAGTATTACCTTCTGCGAAACCATACCAGTATTTTATTCTGGTCTCTGGGAAACGAATCTTATGCGGGTGAAAACATTCGTTTGATGCATGAGTTTTACAAAAATGCAGATGAGGAACGGCTGGTTCATTATGAAGGAAATTTTCATAATCCAGATTATGAGGAGAGCATTTCAGATATTAAAAGTAGAATGTATGCTAAGCCATTGGAAATCAAAGAGTATTTAGATAATGAGCCAAAGAAGCCATTTATTCTTTGTGAGTATATGCATAATATGGGAAACTCATTAGGGGGGATGAAAGCATATATGGAGTTGCTGGATCGGTATGAAATGTATCAAGGCGGGTACATTTGGGATTTTATTGATCAGGCACTTTATGTCTATGATGAAATATCAAAGAAGCAAGTACTTCGATATGGAGGAGACTTTGGTGACCGACCTTCTGATTATGAATTCTCTGGGAATGGTATTCTGTTTGCCAATCGGGAGGAAAAGCCAGCGATGCAGGAAGTGAGGTACTATTATGGAAAATATAAATAAAGAGCTAAGTATTATATATGGAGATGTTACCCTGGGATTAAAGGGGGATGACTTTCACTATATTTTTTCTTATGCAAAAGGTGGTCTGGAGTCTTTGAAAAAGCAGGGACAGGAGTGGCTGTATCGTATCCCCATGCCCACCTTTTGGAGAGCAACAACTGACAATGACAGAGGAAATGGATTCTCCTATGCCTCAGCAATGTGGATGGGAGCAGACATGTTCTTACGTTGTATCAGCAAATATGTAAAAATCAATGGGGAAGAAATACCTTTTCCGGCAGCGCCTGAGAATAATAAATATAGCAATAATGAGAATGCAAAAGAGGTAGAGATTACATTTATCTATGAGACAAGTACCGTACCAAAAACAAGTGTTAGCGTAAGTTACACGGTGTTACCATCAGGGGAAATAAAGATACATATGCATTATAAAGGGAAAGATAATCTTCCAGGTTTACCCGTTTTAGGAATGAGATTTGTGTTGATGGAAAAAGCCGATGGATATAAATATGAGGGACTTTCAGGTGAAACCTATCCGGATCGAATGGAGGGAGGAGCATATGGAGTCCATCAGGTAGAAGGACTTCCAGTCACTCCGTATTTGGTACCTCAGGAGTGTGGCATGCATATGAAAACAAGATGGGCGGAAGTGGAAAGAAACAATCAGAGCATTAAATTTAGAGGCAAAGACGAATTTGCATTTTCATGTTTGCCTTATACATCTCAGGAATTAGAAAATGCAACCCATATGGAAGAGCTGCCTTTGCCCAGAAGAACCGTAATGGTGATTGCCAATAAAGTACGTGGAGTTGGAGGGATTGATAGTTGGGGATCAAAGCCAGGAAAAGATTATGAAATCCCGGGGGATCAGGACTATACTCTCCAGTTCAGTGTAAAATAAAGAGGGGAATTGACAGACTATTTATACAAATCGCAACAATAGTAAAATAACAAATAAAAAATAAATAAATAGTATTGACAAATAGAAAAGCCAATGGTATTATATACTCAACCTACAGGAAATCCAATAAAAAAAGCCTGACGAGAAAGGGTTTTCGGATTTCAAATCGGAACGAAAAGGAGGCTTGATCCATTGGACAATGTAGAGATGAAGACTCAATATGTTAGTGGTACAACAAATATTAGTTCCCGTAAATTAAGCCTTATAAAAAAGGTATAAAAAGACGGCAACAAAAAAAGTAATAAAAAATCGGAGAGATTTGTAGCCGCAGAAATGATTAAAATTTGTTGGCATATTGAAAAGAAAAATACCACCTCAAAGTTATCAGAAGATGCGTAAAGAAGCATTACCTGATATATCATGTAATATTAAATATATAAGAGTAAACGGTTTAAGAGGTAATAGCTTAGTACGGTTGTACACAAATGATAAGGGCTCTGTGTATGATTGAAACGGTTATAGGTACTTATTAACCAAAGTAATAATATATTTAAAGAGGAAGTATAATAAAGATACCATGAAAATGGACTTTGGGCGATTCATAAGAAGAATGAAAATTAATGAATTGAAAAAACAAAAAGTCATTATATAATAAAGATAACCAATGAAAATGTAATAACAGTCTGTAAAGGCGATGTTATTGGAGAATGAGGGTTATGAAATAAAGATAATGAAAAAAGTAAAAGGGAACTAGGTCGAGGTAGACCTCCGATTATAAAGAAAGTTAGATAAAACTTAATAGGGAAGTGGCCATTGCAGTCAAAAGATTGTGATGGCCACTTCTCTATTTTCAAGAAAATACTTGACAAATTTGTAGCGATGTATCATAGTTATTTCATAACTTGTTAAAGGAGAAATGAATCGATGAAATCAATAGCTTATCAGATTACAAATCAGAATATGATGATGTGTGGCTGTGGAATCATGATGATGATGAACACAGTTTCTTTTCCACGCATTAACATATCTGCAAAGTAAATTGATTTCTTAAGTTTTGTTTTGATTATAAATCAATGGGCGGATACATACATGCGTGTGTATCCGCCTTTTATATATGGAATTAAAAAGATAAAGGAGAGTAGAGTATGTCAGCGATTGAATTAAAAAAACTAACAAAAACATTTCAAACAAAAGACCATCAAGTAGAAGCGCTAAAAGATATTAGTCTTAAGATTGAAGAGGGTGAGATCTATGGGATTATTGGAATGTCGGGAGCAGGAAAGAGTACACTGGTACGCTGTTTTAACTTTTTAGAAAGGCCGACAAAGGGGCAAGTTCTAATTGAAGGGAAGGATCTTGGGGAACTGTCAGAAAAAGAACTGAGGAGACAGAGAAGTGATATAGCAATGATTTTTCAGCATTTCAACTTATTATCACAAAAAAATGTTGTAGATAATATTTCTCTTCCTCTCATTATACAAGGAGTCAAGAAAAGTGAGGCAAAGAAAAGGGCAAAGGAGCTGCTTAAAATTGTTGAGCTGGAAGATAAGGAAAAGGCATACCCCGCTCAACTATCAGGTGGACAAAAGCAAAGAGTTGCAATTGCAAGAGCCTTAGCCAGTGATCCGAAAATTCTTCTGTGTGATGAAGCAACATCTGCATTGGATCCACGAACTACGAAATCAATTCTTGAGCTTCTAAAAGAAATTAATAAAAATCTTAATATTACAATTGTAATGATTACACATCAGATGGAAGTTGTACGGGAGATCTGCCAAAAAGTCGCAATTATGGAAGAAGGTATTGTTGTTGAGGAGGGAGGCGTCGAGGAAATCTTTGATACACCCAAAACGAAGGCAGCCAAACGTCTGATTTTAGGAGATAAAAGTAAAGATGATGATATATTACAAGACTCAAAAGTAAAGGAATTGCTCAAAAGCGGAAAGAAAATTAGAATTGTATTTACAGAGAATTCAGCCTTTGAACCTGTTGTCAGCAATATGATTCTTAAGTTTAATACTCCCATCAATATTTTAGGAGCAGATACGAAGAATGTAGGGGGAATTGCAAAGGGTGAAATGCTTATTCAACTCACCGATGAAACGAAAAATGAAGAAGATATCATCACATATCTAAAAGAGCGAGGATTAAAAGTAGAGGAGGTAGAAGAAGATGTTTAGTAGTGAAGTTATACAGATGCTTATAACAGGAGTTGGCGAAACACTTTATATGACATTGGTTTCAACATTATTGGGATACATTATTGGATTACCTCTGGGAGTGCTATTAGCAGTATCAGACAGAGAAGGTATTAGGCCGAACGGGATACTGTATAAAGCATTGGATTTTATATCGAATATCATCCGAAGCATACCATTTTTGATTTTGTTAATCCTGGTGATCCCATTTACCCGGATGCTGGTAGGAAAAAGCTATGGTTCAACAGCGACGATAGTACCTCTTGTGATAGCGGCAGCACCTTTTATAGCCAGAATGGTAGAAGCTTCTATCAACGAAGTGGATAAAGGGGTTATTGAAGCAGCGAAATCTATGGGAGCTTCAAACTGGATTATTATAACCAAGGTATTATTGGTAGAGGCAAGAACATCCCTGATTTCAGGGGCAACAATTGCAACGGGAACCATCTTAGGCTATTCAGCTATGGCAGGTTCTGTAGGCGGCGGAGGCTTAGGAGCAATAGCAATTCGTTATGGATATAACCGCTATGAAACAGATATTATGCTGGTAACCGTTATTTTATTAATTGTTTTAGTTCAAGTGTTCCAAACGGTTGGAATGAAAACATCCACACGTTTAGATAGAAGAAAATAAGAAGGAGGAGAAACACATGAAAAAGAGAATTTTAGCAAGTTTATTAGCAGGAATATTGGTGATTGGACTTATGGTTGGATGCAGCAAAAAGGCAGAAACAGCGGATACAGATGAAGGTTCCAGCTCCGGTACAGAGACATTGACAATTGCAGCATCTGCAACGCCTCATGGGGAAATATTAGAAGAGGCAAAGAAAATCTTAAAAGAGGACGGAATTAATCTTGAGATTGAAATTTTTGATGATTACGTTCTCCCCAATGAGGTCGTGGAAAGCGAAGAGCTGGATGCAAATTACTTTCAACATGCGCCGTATCTGGATAGCTTTAATGAAGAAAAAGGAACTCATTTGGTAGATGCAGGCCAGATTCATTATGAGCCCTTTGGTATTTATCCGGGAACAAAAAATAATTTAGATGATTTAGAGGATGGGGACAGTATCGCAGTGCCAAATGATACAACCAATGAAGCAAGAGCACTTCTTTTATTAGAAGATAATGGAATTATTACATTAAAAGAAGGAGCAGGCTTAACTGCAACGGTAAATGATATTGATAAAAATCCGAAAAACATTAAGATTGAAGAGCTAGAGGCTGCTCAAATCCCAAGAGTAAAAGAGGAAGTGGCATTTGTAGTATTAAATGGAAACTATGCGCTAGAAGCAGGGTTCTCCGTTTCAAAGGACGCAATTGCATATGAAGAATCGGATTCTGAGGCTGCAAAAACTTATGTAAATATTATTGCAGTCAAAGAAGGAAATGAAGACGAAGCAAAGATTAAAAAACTGGTTGAGGTATTAAAGTCTGATGATATAAAGTCTTTCATTGAAACGAAGTATGATGGTGCTGTAGTGCCATTTGAATAGGAGATAAAGAAAAGGAAAGCATCCAAGTAAGGAGCTTTCCTTTTTTAAAACCTATTTGTCTTCAGATGGAATTATTTCAATCCAGTAACCATCAGGATCGATGATGAAATAAATACCCATATCGTTGTTCTCGAAGACAACACAATCCATTTCTTTATGTTTTCTTAAAGCTCCTTCATAATCGTCTACCTCAAGTGCAAGATGAAATTCATTGTCACCGAGATTGTAAGACTCTTTTTCCCAGTCTCTAAGCCAGGTAAGCTCCAAGGTATGCCTGCTGGAACCATCACCTAAGTATACCAGAATAAAGCTTCCATCCTCCGCTTCTTTTCTGCGGACTTCCTGAAGTCCTAAAGCTTCCTTGTAAAAAGCAAGGGATTTATCTAAGTCCATAATGTTGAAATTGTTATGTGCAAATGTAAATTTCATAGTAATCCACCTCGTTTAAGCTGTTTTTTTGAAAAGTACATTTTGATATTTTCTGAGTGCAAAAAATAGAATCATTCCAAGTACTCCACAAGAGAGAACCTCTCCAATTCCCACACTTAACATAAGCAATGGAATCGGTAGATTGATACCGTATCCAAAGCGTAAAATCATAGGAACAATGATGGTATTAGAAATAATTGGCGGCAGGGGAGCAAGATAAGGATTCTTTTTACTAAAGTAGTAAGTAAAAACAGCTCCAATTAAGGTCGCAACGCTACCAAAAACAATATCCGGCAGCATGGCTCCACCAGTAATATTTCCAATAAGACATCCCACAAAAAGGCCAGGGATGGCAGCTGGAGTAAAAGCTGGAAGTATGGTAAGTGCCTCTGCTATTCGTACTTGAACCTCTCCAAAGGAAATGGGAGCAAATACAAAAGTTAAGACAACATAAATAGCTGCAATCATCGCAGCCTGCACTAAAAATAAAGTACTTTTGTTTTTCATAATAGTTCATTCTCCTTAGTTTTGTTTTACGTGAGGATGGTTACGAACTCACGGTATTATTTTGGGCTACACCTGGTAAATATAAGGTGTGTAGCAACTGGTAGTATAGCATGGAGAGAGTGGGAAATCAATAAAAGTACAAAAAAAGTCTAAAGATAAACATTATCATTTGCCCCTCTTCTTTTCGTTTTCTTTTTTTGATAACATAGTTATGTAGGAGGGGCTACCATGGAGCCGAAGTTACCAATTTCTTAGCAAACCGCTGACACAAAATAATTTGGAGAAACCAATATGCATGAATATTATCAACAAAAAGCTCCACATCTAAAAAAACAAATGAATAAATACTTCCATGATTTATCACACCACCGTCTGCCCTCTTTATGAATTTGCTAAAACCGGTGGATACCTATCCTACATGCCTTACCTCTGCAATTTTGACTACATTATGTTCAGCAAGATGGGCGTCTCCCTTTATCGAGAGAAAACCTGTGCCGATGGCGATGAATACTGCGATTTCAAAGTGAAAGCAAATGCTCCCATCCCTCCCTATTGGCCTCCTCACATACTAGATAAAGACGACCCTCTTAAATAGTGTCTGCTTAAGCACCTCTTGCCGAAAATTTGTTGGATGTCAAGAAATCAATTTGTAATCCTCTTGTGTAAGTCTCCTTTTCAAAACACCAACAAGAAGTGGAGCATTTGCAGCCTCCGCACATTTAAATACCATAATCCGATCCTTATGGGTTGAAAAGTCATAAATACTACTGAGGATATTCATAATTTTCATCACATCATTATCGGTTTTGATTTCATCCTTTAAAAAATATAGAAGCTCCATAAGACATTGAATTTGGTTCTTATTTGTCTTAAGAGAGGCAATAGAGTATTTCACCACGCCATTTAAGTCCTGTGTGGCTTTGCATAAAGAAATCAAGAGATTTGTAATATCCTCAAAGCTTGATGCTGCCACTAAAGTAAGATAACCATTATAGGATTGCAGCTTCGAATAGGCACGCTCAAAGAAACTCTTTGTACGGATTGTATCCTTTTTGCTCAAATACCAATTGCCTAGTAAAAGATCATAGTCGGGGTGAGAAGCATTCCAGCTCATCCCCTGATTATATAACATAAGCAACGCCTCCTCACAATGCTCTGGTTTTTTACGAAGATAATATTGCATAAGGCCAATTTCCAAGGTAACCCGAAGCCCTGGCTCCACGTGCTTGAAGTTTTCCTTCTTAAAGATGCTTTTACACAATACAACTGCATCGTCATATTTCTTTTGGGCGATTAGATTAAGGGCGAAATACGTTTTAACATTATAGTCATCGGGCTTTTCCTCAATTAACTTGTGGAGCAAGTCCGTATTTCTGGAAACCTTATCTTTTCGCTGATGCTCCTCTTTCGAGTATCCCGTATGAAGGATGGTCAGCAAATTGTCAAAATACGTAGCGGTAATAGCAGTACTATTATTGTAAATAAGGGATTCGTGAATGAGTCCACGATAGCGGATTTCTGGCTGATTCCGAAAAACACGAATCTGTGTAATACGGGATTGAGCCTCTCCCTTTTCATTAATATTTACTAAGGGAAATGCAACAGACATGGTATGTCGGGGAATTCTTGGCAAGAGTTGCTTTAGTTTTTGTACCTCTTCCAAAGACTGAATATACTCATCGGCATCGAAAAAAAGAATCCATTTACCCGTTGCCTTTTCAAGACAATAGTTTTTAGCCTTGGAAAAATCATCTTCCCAGGGAATCTCATAGACGGTTGCCCCCATCTGCTTTGCAATCTCTACTGTTCTGTCCGTAGAGCCAGTATCCACGACAATCTGCTCATGGACAATATCCTTTGCCCATGACAAGGCTCTTTTTATGTTGTGTTCTTCGTTTTTGACAATCATACATTGTGAAATCATACGTACATCCTTTCCCTGTGAAATACTAAGTTCTATTTATATTGTCGGCAGAAAGTCCTCATTTATTAAGAAAAAAACCAAGACAAATTTGCCTTGGTTTTTCCTTCATGTGAATTATTGTAATAATTGCAGCACACCCTGTGGAATAGAGTTTGCTTGTGCAAGCATTGCCTGAGAAGATTGTACTAAGATATTATTCTTAGTATATGCCATCATCTCTTTTGCCATATCCACGTCACGTATACGGCTCTCAGCAGCAGTCATGTTTTCCGCATTAACACTTAAGTTATTAATGGTATGCTCCAAACGGTTCTGGTAAGCACCAAGAGAACCTCTTTGTGTAGATACCGTGTTAATCGCTGTTTTAATTGTATCAATTGCCTCATTAGCCTTCGTTACATCTGTAATATCCAGACCAGAAAGTCCTAATCCTGAGGCAGACATATCTGCGATTGAAACATTTAAGATGTCATCCTTGCTGTCACCAATCTGGAACTGTGTATCTGCAAAAGAACCATCCAACAGTTTCGTCCCATTAAAGTTTGTGCTCTCTGCAATACGATTAATTTCTTCGTTGAGAGAATCAATCTCAGCCTGCATAGCTACACGGTCTACACCGCCATTAGCAGCATCGTCATAGATACCATTTGCAGATTGTGTTGCCAGCTCAACCATACGGTTCATCATAGAGTGAACCTCTGTTAAGGA
This sequence comes from Aequitasia blattaphilus, assembly GCF_024721305.1. Taxonomy (GTDB): domain Bacteria; phylum Bacillota; class Clostridia; order Lachnospirales; family Lachnospiraceae; genus Aequitasia; species Aequitasia blattaphila. The sequence continues at coordinate 32,466 of NZ_JAMXOD010000011.1, forward strand.
ACCTTCAGCAGTTTGAATCAAAGATACTGCATCCTGTGCGTTCTTTCCAGCAGTCTCAAGACCAGTAATCTGAGCACGCATTTTCTCTGAAATTGCAAGACCGGCAGCATCATCACCAGCACGGTTGATGCGGTAACCAGAAGAAAGCTTTTCTAAGTTCTTGCCTACTGCAGAGTTGTTGTTTGTTAAGTTACGGTAAGAGTTGATTGCTGTAATGTTGTGTTGAATTCTCATAATAAATTCCTCCTTGAATTTGTTTCCCGGAAATTCCCTTTTCCGGAGTGTTTATTGTTTACAATTATATTATCGTCCCTGTTTTGAAAAACATAAGAGAAAAAATAAAAAAAATTATTTTGTATGACGGATGATTAATCCGGCAATGTTTTCAAGACCAGTTCTGGTACATACAGCCCCTTTTTCATAAGCGACCATAGGCATACCGTAGACGACACTGCTGGCTTCGTTTTGTCCAATCGTGTAAGCGCCGGCCTTTCTCATATGAAGAAGCCCTTGGGCACCATCATTTCCCATACCGGTCAGGATAATTCCGATGGCATTTTTTCCGGCAGAACGTGCTACCGAATCAAAAAGGATATCTACGGAAGGGCGATGTCCATTTACTTTATCGCCCTTGAAGAGACGAATAAAAAACCGGTCACCAATTCGAACAATCGTCATATGTGTCCTTCCCCCAGGGGCAAGAAGAGCAAGACCGGAAGTGATAGCGTCTCCGTCACGGGCTTCCCGAACCTCAAAGGCACAGAGTTTATTGAGACGCTCTGCATACATACGTGTAAAACCCTCGGGCATATGCTGGGTAATGACCATACCGGGAATGTCTGCTGGCAGATCCTTTAAAATTTGTACAGTTGCTTCGGTGCCGCCTGTTGAGGCGCCGATGGCAATAATATCAATATTTGTCCTGTTTGTCATAATAACCTCAATATTAGTTTATGGTTTGCGGTATGTAGAAGGCATTACATGTTCATAAGGAAGGTTTTGTGATGTGATGTTTTCTGAGTGTCCTATGAAAAGGTAACCTCCTTGATTCGTCGCATTAAAAAAACGTTTGCAAAGATTGTCTTTTGTTGTTTGGTCAAAGTAAATCATCACATTGCGGCAAAATATAACATCAAAACGCCTTTTAAATTGAATGGGTTCCATTAGATTAAAAGTGCGGAAGAGCACGTTTTCTCTGATTTCTGACACAACCTGATATTGGTTGGGGGTTGATGTTTTTGTGAAATATTTCGACTTAAAATCCTTTGGCATGCTTTCCAGTGACTCGCCAGAATAAACAGCCTTTTGAGCTAAAGAGAGAGCTTGGAGGGATATATCTGTAGCAAGAATACGGGTATCCCAATTGGAAAAAGCACTTCCAAAATATTCCTTCATCAGCATAGAAAGAGTATAGGGCTCTTGTCCTGAGGAACAACCAGCACTCCAGATGCTAAGAGTTTTGTCTTTTTTTGTTTTCTCAAGCCAAGGCAATACGGTATCCATAAAATATTCGAAATGGTTTACTTCACGCATGAAAAAGGTGTAATTTGTAGTTAAACGATTTAAAAGAAGATCGATGTCCTCTTTCTCACTATTATTAAGAATATGGTCAACATAATCGGTAAAGTTGGTATATCCCATTCCGGAGAGGACAGGAGAAAGTCGTCCTGTAATCAGCTGCCGTTTGTTGATCAAATTAATACCGTAGTTTTCTTTTACAAAAGAAACCAGCCGGGTGAAATCCTGATTATTTATATCGAACATACGAGTTTTTCACTTTCTAACAGTAATGCGACACTTCCATCTTTAAGTGTCATCAGATTTTTAGCAGGTTCATCCTCCTTCGGTGTTGGAAGAGGAGAAATGGTATTATCATCTAAATCTTGTACCTGCAAAACACTGTCAACAACGAGACCCATAAGCTGCTCGCTAATATTTAAGATGATAATACAGGTGGAATCACTATAAGGAGTACCTTCTTTACCCAGGCGTAAGCGCATATCCATAATGGGAATAATTTGTCCTCTTAGATTAATGATTCCTGGAATATAGTCCGGTACCTTTGGAACGGAACGGATTTTATAGTTGGTAATAATTTCAATTACCTGATCCGTTTCCACACCAAAAGTTAAATTGTCAGTTATAAACGTAAGATAGCTTGTCATTTTCTATACCTCGCTCTGTTTTTTTGGTGCCATAGCTTCGGCAAAAGCAGTATACACTCCGGCACCGTCTAGTATGATACTAATACTGCCATCCCCAAGAATTGTACAACCGCTGATCCCTGAGTTTTTGATTCCAAAATTATTTAAATAAGGAGGGAGGGGTTTTACAACTACTTGCTGTTCTCCAATTAGGCTGTCCACAAAGAGACAGTAAGATTTATCACCCGATTCAACCCAGATAAGAATACCTTCTGAAATATCGGAAACGCCTCTTTCTAAATCCAAAAGTCTGTTCAATCGGATAATTGGATAAAATTCACCAAGATATTGAATCATCTCTAAGCCATTTGTATCTTGAACTACTTCCTCAGCAGTAGCTTTAAAAGATTGTTTGATATTTGAGATTGGCAAGGTGAAGATTTCGTTACCCACAGCTAAATCCATACCATCAACGATTGCCAGCGTCAAAGGAATTTTTAAAGTTGTGGTACTGCCCTTTCCCCGCTCACTGGTAATGGTAACAGTGCCTCCGATCGTTTCTACATTTTTCTTTACAACATCCAGACCCACACCACGACCGGAATACTCCGTTACTTCAGTATTGGTGGAGAATCCAGGAAGCATAAGTAAAGATAAAATTTCTTTCTTGGTATAGGACTCTGCCGGTTTCGTTAGGAGACCGTTATTTTCAGCCTTACTTAGAATCGCATCCGTATCCATACCTTGGCCATTATCAGAAATCGTGATAATTACCTCTCCGCCAGTATGCTTTGCACTTAGGATTACCTCAGGTTGTTCCTGCTTCCCAGTATTTTTTCGCGTTTCCGGATCCTCAATTCCATGATCGATAGCATTCCGAACGATGTGCATCAAAGGATCAGAAATTCCGTCTACAATTGTTTTATCCATCTCTGTATCAGCGCCAATTAGAGTGAGCTTTACATTCTTGTTTAAAGCTTTGTTCATGTCCCGTACAATTCGGTTCATCCGTTGGAATACTCCGGATACAGGAACCATGCGAAGGGACATAGCAATATCTTGAAGCTCATCCGTAAGCTTACGCAGCTGTCTGGCGGATTTCAAAAAATTATCATCTCTTAAATTTTTTGCTGCTGGAGCAGAAACTACCATAGACTCTGTAATCACGATTTCTCCAACAATTGCAATCAGACTATCCAGTTTACTTAAGCTTACACTAATAAGATCTTGTTTGATAGCCGGTTTTGCCACCTCTGGTCCAGCCGATTTTGGAGTCTCTTTTTGAGTTTCTTTCACATGTGTAATCATTTCATAAGAGCGGATGCTTCCAGCATTCTGAATTTCTTCAATGGCTTCTTTGGCAAGAGGCTCCGTATCAAAAAAAAGTTTAAATCCATCTTGGAGGATACGCTCCGAACTGCCAGGATTCGTTTCGACGTCTGCCGGATAGAAAGTAAAGGATAAACCCTCCTGAGTAAGAGCATTAACCAACATAAAAGCGCGAAGGTTTTCCATGCCGCAGTCCTGATCAAAATGAACTAAAAGTTCATAATTCCCACTTGGAATATTTTCTTCCTTTTCACAAGAAGGAGAAACAGACTCTCCTTTTAACTTGCTGAGAAAATGATTGATACGAAGGGTTAAAGTATCCACATCGGTAGCCAATGCCTCGTTGTTTTTTACTTTTTCAAATTCTGCACGTAATGCATCCATTGACTCAAACATGAGCTCGAAGAGCTTTGTTTTCTGTTTACTGGCTAAGCTGTCCATACCGTTATCGCGGATGTAGAAAAAAAGATCCTCAATATGGTGGGAAATCTCCATGAGACTTTGATACTCCAACATAGCGGAAGAACCCTTTATCGTATGCATGTTGCGAAAAATCTGATTTGTGTCATCCGCAGAAAAGGTTCCAGAAGCTTCGGCATTAATCAATAACTCATCCAGCTCTGCAAGAAGGGAATCTGTTTCGAAAAGATAAGCCTCCAAGAGACTTTCATTCATATTATCCATAGTTTTATTACCTCAATTATTTATAGTTTAGAAAGTTGCATCAAGCGTATCTGTATGGTAATGTACAAATAGTATATCGACTCTTTTTAAGAAAAAATAAGAAGTATGGGGACAAAAATATGACAAATATTTTGAAAGTAACAACACCAGTTAGTGGTTATGGGAAAATCACGCCGGAACGAGTACAAGGAGATCAAAATACAACGAAGGCTGCAAGCCAGAAACTTGAGGGAAATCAAAGTAGCATCGCAAAATTTCGCTATGAGTCTAATTACGGCAGTTTTATCAAACAGCTGCAAGAAAACCTATTTCAGACAGGCGACTTTTCCAAAATTTTCAGTGAGGGACTGGGAGGGAACGAGTATCTGCATAAACTTCAGGAGTTTCGGACAGAATTAGTGGTAAATCCAGAAGATATTCCAGAAGTGTTTAAAACCTGGCACAATGCTTCGGCAAAATTTAGTGGTGATTTTTTTGGAGTATTTCGGGAGGTGCTTAATTCCAATGCACCATTGGAATTAAAAGCAGAAATATTAGAGTTTATTAGACGTTATAGTGATCTGTCAGACACACCAAGGATGCTTGAAAGCATTCGGCATACATTGACAGAAATTGAAGGACACATGTACCAGGAGGCAAGAAATCAGCTAAAAGAGTTAACGGCCAATCTGACCTTAGAGGGGACGAATGAAGAAATCCAGGCTGAACTGGGTTATATAAGGGAAAAGGTACTGCCATTTTTAAATCTGTATATCTCTCGAACCAATGAACGAGGAAGAATGAGAGATTTGTCAGCGCTTTTGGGAAATTTGCTGGGACGCTGTGAAAACGGGGCACCTAGTCGTGTAGAAGAGGGATTTGCAAACTTGATGAAATACCAGACTATGAACGCATATTTCCCGGATCTGGATTCTTCTGGGATTCTGCAATTTTTAGCAAACACAGATTATGAAAAAGCAAAAAGAGGACAGAAATGGGTAAAGAAGTTTCAAGAATTGGTTACGGAGGCAATGGCAGGAAAAGCCGGGAAAGAACAGCAAATTTTATTGAAAAACATGGTACATTCCACCTTGCTAAATGAGAGTGTGTATATGCCAGTTTTACATTCTATATTACCAATGCAGGTAAATGAAAATCTTACATTTGTGGAGATGTGGGTAGATCCGGACGCCGATAAAAGAACCTCCCAGGATGAAACGAAGCAAGGAACACAGAGTTTGATTAAATTTGATATTGAGAACGTAGGAAAATTTGATTTGTTTTTTTATCATCAGGAGGGGAAGGTTCGGATGCAGTTGAATGCGCCTGAAGCATTTAAAGAAACCCTTGGTCAGATAAAGACAGATATTGGAAAAATTATAAGAAACAATGATTTAGAAGTCGAGGAGCTTTTTGTGGAGACGGGAAAGGAAATGATTCCTCTTACAGAGGCCTTTCCACGAATTGTAGAAAAGGAGAATGTTGTAAATGTCAGAATATAACAGTAAACAAAAGGCAATAGCACTAAGCTATGACGAAGAAAACCAGGCAGCTCCTGTTGTGGTTGCTTCAGGCATGGGATTTATGGCGGAAGAAATACTTAAAGTAGCAGAAGAAGCAGGAGTGCCTGTTTATGAAGATAACTCCTTGGCAACCCTGCTTACGCAATTGGAATTGGGAATGGAAATCCCGGAAGAACTCTATCAGGTTGTGATTGACATTTACATGTATTTCTTAAATTTCAAATCAACACGATAAACGTATCTTCGAAGCTCTGATTCAGTACTAGAGGTAATATTTATAAAACGTGCACCATAGGTAAAGTCTTCTTGAGTTCTTAATATTTCAGCAGATAAATGAAGATTTTTATTTAGGGGAACAAAGGTAAAATGAATAATTTGCCCTTTATTAAGTGCCAGTGAACTGCTTAAACACAGTCCACCGGCACTTATATTGTTTATTTTTGCTACAAAAGGAAGTCGATTTCCACTTTCATCATGAGTTAACATATCTACTTCTGTATTAATCGGGACCTTGATATCACTGCGACGTTCAATTGTAGAAATGACCTGAACGACTTCACAGTGAACACGACATTTTTGCTCCCTTTTTGGGGTAATATACTCTTCATATCCTGAAAGCAGACATTCACAGGTAATTACGCCCCTAAAACGGTCAAAGAAAGAAATGGTCATCTCACTTCTTAAAATCTGGGAATAAGGTCTTGAAAAGCTAAGAGTAATAGCTTCCTTATCACTTACAAAAACTTCTGCATCACAGAGATAATTTTCGTTAGAGTCGTAAAGAGCGGCCTTTCGACAATTATAAAGCAGCATATTATGTTCCTTCCCTAATACTTATCATCCGTACCGGTGAGTGCCTCAAAGGAATGCTTGTCTGTTACTGGAGAAGAAAGGCTTTTAAAACGTTCCCGGTTAATATTACCTGTGTTTCGAATTTTAAAGCTCCCGATTAAATCTTTTAACACACGAGCCTGGCCGGAAAGCTCCTCGCTGGCAGCAGCTCCTTCTTCTGCTGTGGCAGAATTCGTCTGTATCACACTGGATATTTGTTCAATGCCGATGGTAACCTGTGAAATGGAGTCGGCTTGTTCTTTTGATACGGTAGAAATATTATTGATGATATCAACAACGCCTTTTGCGTGTTCGGAAACCTGTGTCATAGCCTGCGCCGTTGCATCTGCAATCTCGGTACCATTTTCAACTGCAACAATAGCATTTTCAATTAAGGCAGTTGTATTTTGAGCGGCATCCTGACTTTTTCCGGCAAGATTACGAACCTCATCGGCAACAACAGCAAACCCTTTACCTGCAGAACCTGCCCGGGCAGCTTCAACAGCAGCATTCAAAGCCAGAATATTGGTCTGAAAAGCAATATCTTCAATGGTTTTGATAATCTTATTTATTTCTCCAGAGGCTTCTTTAATTGCCGTCATAGCTTTGGTCATTTCATCCATCTTTTTGTTACCTTCAAAAATTTCAGTACCAGCTTTTTCTGACAATTCATTTGCCTTTTCCGCATTTTCCGCATTTCGCTTAACGGTTGCAGATATTTCGTTAATGGTTGCAGCCAGCTGTTCCACGGAACTTGCCTGCTCGGTAGCTCCTTGGGATAAAGCCTGGGTACCACTGGCCATCTGGTCAGCACCCACATCAACCTGGACAGAGGACTCAGCAATTTGTGCCAAAGTATTATTGAGACGTTCACAAATGCTATTAATCGAGTGAAGAAGAGGGGCGAAGTCACCAATATATAGTTCCTCATGACTGGAGGAAACGGTGAAATCCCCCTTGCTCATTCCTTCCAGTAATTGTTGTTCATCACGGATAATACCGGTTAACGAAGCAACAATGGTTTCAGAAGCTTCTTTCATCTCTTCTATCTCCGCACAGCCCTTCATTTCAGGAACTGGTGTAGAAAGGTCTCCTTTAGAAAGAGCTATTAAACGTTTTGCACCAGCCTGAATAGGTTTTGCCAAGTGTTTGTTCAGGCGAATTGTAACAATAATAATGACGATAATAGACAAGGCAAAAAGGAGTGTACAGATCAGTGTTGTAACGCTGGAGCCGGCACTCAACTCTTTGATGGTTTCTCTTCCAGTAGCCACTTTTTCATCACCTATTATATCTAAAGAATTGAAGGCGCTGTCATAAAGAGGCTCCAATGTATCGTGAGCCTTGTCTTCTAAAATCTCCATTTCAGCCGGTGAAGTAATGGATGAAATATTGGATGAATAGTCCAGAAGCGTGCTGCGGTAATCAGCATAAACATTTAGATATTCATCAAAAGCAGTCCGTGCCTCTTTTACCACAATATACTTCTCAATGGTTTCATTAAGTGTATCAAGAGTATCAATACTGGTAGCAGTCAAATCCTTGACTTGGGCAATCACTCCGGGATCATTGGAAGCAAGTGCGCCATAAAGATCTGATTTTGAATCCGCCAAAAGGGTTTTGGCTTCGCCAATGTCTCCCAGAGCAAATCCATAATTCTCCATTGCGGTGCTGTAGCGTTCGCCCATCCATTGATTAAACAGAATACTCACGGTATTTGACAGGTTTGTTAAGACGGCAACCAGTAAAAATGCGCTTATCAATCTTGATTTGATGGTCAGTTTATTTCTTCGTAATAGTTTCAACATTTTCTATACTCCTCTTCTTTACAAAATTTCTTTGGTTAATTTGAATATCGACACTTTATAAAATTAAATAAGGCGATGATGTATGTAATATTGCATAAAAATTTAGGAGGTAAAAAAAAAACATTTCCATTTTTTGTGACGAAAGTAGAAATTATTTCCCTGTTATTGACTGGAGATAATAACATAAAGTAATATAAAAAAACATTAAGTAATTTGGTGATGAACATTGAACTGTGCGAAAGCATAGGTGAGGAGCGTAAAATATGTCAAAAAGAATATCGACTGACGAAACGGTGTTGGGGGACATCGTTTGTGTTTCTACTAGGGACGATTATGAAATATGCTACCTAAATAAAGAAGGTAAGCAAATGTTCAATCGTCTTTCCTCTGATGGGAAAATAAACCCTTCATATCGTGAAATATTCAAAAGTTCAACAAAATCAGCAGACTCAAATCTTGATGTTCAAAGGATGGACATTACTTTAAAAGGAGAAAAATATCATCTGACAATTGCGAGAGATGTAAGTTACAAGGTTTATGATGCACTGACCAAGACAAAGAATCGACAGAGCTATATAGAGAAAGTAGCATATCTAAGAAAAAACAATAGCAGGAACATAGGAATTATGGTAATCGATATTGACAATTTGCGAAATGTGAATCAATCCTATGGTCATCGCTGGGGTGACGCAATGCTAAAGTATACGGCATCGGTTTTAAAAGACCACTTTGGCGATGAAGTGTATCGTGCCGGGGAAGACGAGTTTGTAGTCCTGACAGAAAAAACGACGGAAAAAAATTCCGGGAAATAGAAAAAGAGCTGCTGGAACAAGCCAAAGAGGATGAACAATTTCCCGTTTCTTTGGGGAGTGCATGGTTTACAGGAGAGATGGATCTGGAAGAGCAGATTTTTGGTGCTACGGACCGAATGCATTTAAACAAAAGAAACAGTTACAAGGGTGAAGCAGAGGGCAATGAGCAGTTTAAGTCAAAGCTGATTGAAAAGCTGCAGAAAGACATTGCAGATAATAGATTCCTTGTATATTTACAGCCTCAAATCAATTTGAAAACCGATGAAATCGGTGGAGTAGAGGCATTGGTCCGCTATCTTGATGAGGAAGGGAAAGTAGTCCCGCCGGTGTCCTTTATTGGAAAGTACGAAACAGAGGGAATTATCAACTATTTGGATTTACATATGCTGGAAATGGTTTGTGCTCTGATTAAAAAGTGGCGGGAACGAGGGAAAGAGATAAACAATATTTCTGTAAATTTCTCAAGAGTCACAATGATGGTAGCAGGAATAGTAAAGAAGATTCTAAGTATTTGTAACCGGTATGAGGTGTTGCCAGAGCAGATTACGATTGAAGTAACAGAAAGCATCGGATTACTAGAACGCCGTGAGCTAAAGACCCTCTTGGAAACCCTCCAAAAAGAAGGGTTCAAAATTTCTCTGGATGATTTTGGATCAAGGTATTCAGATCTTGCAATTCTTTCAATCACTAATTTCAACGAGATTAAGCTGGATAAAAGTCTGGTAGACACTATTGAAAGCAAAAGCAAGTCCAGAACGATTGCAGGATATGTCCTTCAAATGTGTATGGGGCTAGAACTTTCTCATACAATTGCGGAAGGAATAGAAAATATATCCCAGAAAGAAATCCTCAAACAGCTAGGCTGCGAGTATGGTCAGGGATACTTATTTGACAGACCATTGCCGGTAGATGAGTTTGAAAAAAAATATTTGAAGGAAAGGAGAAAAAGCGATGAGCATAAATAATATATTTGGAAAATCCATTGGGATGATGGGAAAATCCCTGGATTATCTTTGGACAAAACAAAAAGTCACCAGCAACAACATTGCAAATGCAGAGACACCAGGGTACAAGTCAAAATACGTTACATTTGAAGAGAATTTTAAAAGCAAATTGTTGGAGGCAAATACCAGGATTAAAGAAAACAGCAGTGAATCCGCAAGGCTTGATGGAAATAATGTAAATACAGAGGTCCAGATGATTGAGCTTACGAGAACTGCTTTGCAGTATCAGTATGGGATTGAGAGTGTCAATAAAGATTTCACACGACTTGGAACCGCAATAAAAGGGCAATAGGAGAGATAAAGAATGGAAAATAATTTTATATCACCAATCAAACCGGCAAACAGCCTAAATGAATTACACAGATTAAGTAAGACGAATAGTAGTGAAGGAACTTTTTTTAAAGGGATATTTGAGGATGCCGTTAGCACGGTGAAAGACTCTGAAAATAATCTTGCAAATCAACAGTACCTTCTGGCCACAGGACAAATTGATGATGCTCATACCGTGCAAGTAGCTGCATCAGAAGCACAGTTGGCAGTAGATATGCTGGTACAGTTGAGAAATAAAGCATTGGAGTCCTATAACGAATTAATGCGTACGAGTTTGTAGGTTGAGACATGGATAAAGTGAAGCAATATAAAGATAAAATTGACCAGCTTCTAAAAAAATATAATCGTAAGACAAAAATCACTTTTGTGATAGGGGTTCTTGGCATTCTAGCAGCGGCAATTATTGCGGCAACCCTCTTAAACCGTACAAGTTATACCGTTTTGTACACAGACATTACCCAGGATGAAGCGAATGAAATTATCGGAAAACTCGGGGAAATTGGTGTGGGTTATCGTTACGATAATAATGGAACGATTCGTGTGGATAAAGGAAAAGCAGATCAAGCAAGAGCAGATTTAGCAGCAGAGGGCTATCCAAAGAATGGGTTTTCTTATGATATTTTCACAGAAAATGCTGGGGGAATGACAACGGATTCCGAGAAGCAGACTTATAAACTGTATGAATTACAGAATCGTATCGGAGCAACCATTCGCTTGTTTGATGGAGTAAAGGATGCAAAGGTAACAATTGCATTATCAGAAGAAAAGAAATATGTCCTAAGCGAAGAAGATGAGGAAGAAAACTCATCGGCTTCTGTAGTGGTAACGATGAAAGACAGTGGAGCACCTTCCGACAAACAAGCATCTGCCATGCAACGTCTGGTAGCAAAGAGTGTACCTGGAATGCAGATGGAAAATGTGGCGGTTTTTGATGGAAACGGTATTGAAGTTACGACAAACAGTGGCAGTGGAGGCACATCAGGAAATGCGGCAGAGGAAATCGCTCGTTTGATAGAGTCCCAATTAACACAGAAAGTCTTAAATGTCTTAGGTCCCTTTTACGGAAGTGAGAACATACGAGTCTCGGCAAGAGGAAAGGTGGATATGGAAAAGGTGATTCGTGAATCTACAACCTATGAAACACCAGAAAAAATCAACCAGGATGATAAGACAGGGATTGTTGCCAGTGAGAGCACGACAAAAGATACCAGTAGTGCAGGCGGGACTGCTCAAGGCGTAACAGGCACCGAAGCGAATGCTGATCAAAGCGAATACAATGCGAACACAACCACAGAAGGAACCGGTACATCCTTAAGTGAAAGTGCAACCAGAGATTATCTAGTCAATCAAATCAAAGAACAAGGAGAGATTGATCCCGGTGTATTAAAGGATATGACAGTTTCTATTGCAATAAATAGCGAGAGCTTAAATGATTTAAACATGAATCAGCTGAGAGATTTGGTTGGGAATGCAACAGGAATCACAACGGAGGAGCGGCAAAGCAAAATCACCATTGTCAGTGCCCCCTTCTATCAGGAAGAGAAGAAGGAGACGGTTAATACTGTGAAGCTGGTAGAGCAGTTAAAAGCCAAATGGCCAATCTTCGGGATTGCAGGTGGTGGTCTGCTCTTACTGATAATAATCTTAATCATTATTAGGAAAATCAGGAAAAAGAAGCATCCGATAGATGAGGAATTTGAAAAATTTGTTATGCCGGAGACGGCAGTGAACCCAGATCTTCTGAATATGAAAAATGAAAAGAGCAGAGAATTGCGTGAGAATGTGAGAGGATTCGTGGACGAGAATCCGGAAATATCTGCCCAGATGATTAAGAATTGGTTAAACGGAGGAACACAAGATGGAGGCAACGCATCAGAGTAAAAAGGACAATTTGAAAATAGGTCAAAAGGCAGCAGCTGTGATTGCGGCATTGGGGGCAGAAAAAGCCTCTAAAGTATACAAGTATTTAAGCGAAGATGAGGTAGAGAAGCTGACACTGGAAGTTGCCAGACTGGGTCATGTGGAAGCGGAACAAACAGAAACGATTTTGGATGATTTTTACAAAACTTGTTTGACCCAGAAAGTTGTTACCGACGGAGGAATGGAATATGCCCGTGCAGTCTTAGAGAAAGCCTATGGGGAATCGGTTGCTCAAGAGCTGCTGAAAAAAGTTGGAAAGCATATGAAAGGCCGTTCCTTTGACTTTATCGGCAAGGGAGACACAAAAAACCTCATATCATTCTTACAACACGAGAGGCCTCAAACCATTGCCTTGGTACTGTCTTATGTGGAATCCAATCAAGCGGCAGAATTAATCAGCAACCTGGATGATGAAAAACGGTTGAAAGTGGTAGAGAGTATTGCCCGTATGGAGAGTGCATCACCGGAAGTGATTAAACTGGTAGAAAGTGAGCTGGCAAAGAAATTTGACAGCGTCTTAACAACAGACTTCACAAGAATAGGCGGTGTGGATTATATTGCAGGCGTCATGAATCATATGGATAGAAGCAGTGAAAAAGCTATTTTTGATGCCATGGCATCGAATGATCCAGAATTGGCAGACAACATCCGCAAGAAAATGTTTGTCTTCGAAGATGTCCTTGGTATGGATGACCGTTCTGTTCAGAGATTCATAAGAGAATGTGATATGAAGGATGTGGTTTATGCTTTGAAGAATGCCAGTGGTCAGATGCTGGAACTATTCTTTTCAAATATGTCAGCAAGAATGGCAGAGACCATTCAATCCGATTTGGAAGTAACCGTCAATGTACGTTTAAAAGATGTCGAAGAAGCACAACAGCGTATTGTTGCAATTATTCGTAAACTGGATGAAGAAGGCGAGCTAATCCTTGGTAAAGGTGGTAAAGATGATATCATCGCATAAAAAAGTTGAAGAAATTGATTTAAATATCCTTTTTCCCAGTTTTTCTACAGAGTCTGAAGAGAAAGAGAACCGGGAAGAAATTTATGAAGGAAGTGCTGAATTACTGCCAGGTATGGATGAAATTGATGAGATTGAGAGCCAGGCCGAAAGCATTTATGAGGAAGCAAGAGAGCGAGGATATAAAGAGGGTTTTGAAGAGGGATATAACGAAGGCTTTCAAAATGCTGCAAAACAAGTTGCAGCAGAGGCAGAGGCAGCAAAATTTCAGATGCTAAAAGAAATTGAAAGCACTTTAAAAGACCTAGAGCATAAAAAGGAGCAATTCCAGGAGCAGCATATGGAAGACTTGAAAAACATTGCCATTGCCATCGGCGAAAAGATTATTCAAACGAGCCTGCAAGCAAGTGATGATGTAATTAGAAGATTGATATTGACAGCAATTGCCAGAATGAAAAAAACAGCCTGGGCTAAAATTTATGTTGGAGGCGGAGGGCAGGAACTAAGCATTGAGGGAGATGAGAAGTTCTTAAAAGAGCTGGCAACACTGTCAGACAATGTCAAAGTCATTATTATCGATGAGGAAGAGTTGGGGTCTTGCTTTATCGAGACTCCGGAGGAGATTGTAGATGCCGGAGTACAGACACAAATGGGGAATATTAAAGATATAGTCGAGAATGCCAGGGTATAAGAGGAGAGCTGTTATGTTACAACATATTCCGGAAATGATTAAAAATTCCAGGACAATGAATTATATTGGCAGAGTAGAAAATATCATCGGAATGACGATTGAAGCGTCTGGTGGAAGCGCCAATATTGGTGATATTGTAATGATTCAAAATGATGAACAAAAGAAAGAAATACCTGCAGAAGTAGTTGGGGTTCGAGATGATCGTTTACAGCTGATGGTTTATGAAAGTATGCAGGGAATCGGTTCGGGCTGCTATGTAACCAATACGAAAAAACGGTTGAAAATACCAGTGGGAGAGTTTTTGAGAGGACGGGTAATCGATGCTTTAGGCAATCCAATCGATGGAAAAGGAGCTTTTGTATCCGAACAATATTATTATGTGGAAAATACCATGACCAATCCATTAAGCAGACCTCCGATTCAAGAAGAATTAGGATTTGGAGTCAAAGCAATTGATGGGTTAAATACCATTGGAAAGGGACAAAGAATTGGAATTTTTGCAGGAAGTGGTGTGGGAAAAAGTACTCTGCTTGGCATGATCGCAAGAAATGTAGAAACAGACATCAATGTAATTGCATTGGTAGGAGAACGAGGCCGGGAAGTGCGAGAGTTTATTGAAAAGGATCTGGGACCTGAGGGAATGAAACGTTCCATATTGGTTATTGCAACCTCAGATCAGCCGGCCATGATGAGAATGAAGTGTCCTATGGTCGCAACCACTATTGCAGAATACTTTAGGGATCAAGGGAAAAATGTTCTTCTGATGATGGACTCTCTTACCAGATTTGCCATGGCACACAGGGAAATTGGCCTGGCAACGGGAGAGCCGCCTATTGCCAGAGGATATACACCATCTATATATGCAGAGTTCCCAAAGCTATTAGAGCGAAGTGGAAACTTTGAAAAGGGCTCCATAACTGGAGTATATACAGTCTTAGTAGAGGGAGATGATACAAATGAACCAGTAGCAGATACGGTTCGCGGTATTTTAGATGGTCACATCGTTCTTACAAGAAAACTTGCAAACAGAGGACACTTTCCGGCGATTGACATTAGTTCCAGTATATCTCGTCTTATGAGTTCTATTATTGGACCTGAGCATAAAGAAGCAGCAGCCAAACTTCGGGATATCATTAGTCTTTATGAACAAAATGAAGATTTAATCTCCATTGGTGCATATAAAGCTGGATCGAATCCGAAGTTAGATGATGCAATTGAGAAGATTAATGCTGTTACAAGTCTTGTGAAACAGCAAATAGAAGAACGTTTTTCCAGTAAAGAAACTGTGGAGATGATGAAGAAAATTGTTGGATGAGGAGTAAAAGATGAAAAAATTCACCTTTGCATTGGATAAGGTATTACGTTACAAGAGGCAAATAGAGAGAAACTTGCGGAATGAGCACGCCTATATTGTACAGGAGATCAATCAGCAGGAAAAAGTAATTGAGGACTTAGAAAAAGAGTATGACAAGCTTGCCCATGAATTTGAAGAAATCAAGCAAGTGGGAGCAACAGTAAAAAGCCTTCG
The DNA here is from genome assembly GCF_024721305.1 of Aequitasia blattaphilus. GTDB lineage: Bacteria > Bacillota > Clostridia > Lachnospirales > Lachnospiraceae > Aequitasia > Aequitasia blattaphila. Next base: position 48,010 of record NZ_JAMXOD010000011.1, read on the forward strand.
GGTGTATGAAGATTATTTTAATACACTGAGGCAGAGCATAATTATGGAAGAACAACTACTGCATTTATTGCGACAAAAAGAAGCACAAAAGCGGAAAGAGGTTATTACTGCGAAACAGGAAACTTCATCTATTGACATACTGAAAGATAAACGTAAGGAAGAGTATACAAAAGAGTTAAGAAAGAATGAAGAGCGGGAATTAGAAGAATTTGTTGCGAGCACGATGCATCAAGCCAAAGGGGCGTAATTCACCAAAACAATAAATAAATTTGGGGGAAAGGAGGAGAGAAGGATGAATCAAATCGTTACTTTATTTGCGGAAATGATGCCAAAGTCAGCCAACACAGCCTTTAAAAAGACAGAAAATAGTGAACTGATAATCAATTTTGGAGAGCTGCTGAAAAAGCAGGAAGAAGAGATACCACATCTTGTGCTGGCAGATAATCCATTAATGGTTTTACAGAGGATTGAGGATCAGTCAAACACTTGGGGAATGACAGATAATAAAAGTACATCGGTGCAAGAAATCACTACAGGAGAGATACCTGTATCAGAGAAATTACCATCAGATATATCCATACCTGATGCTGTACAAGGGGATATACAAATAGCAGCTGAAACCACTTCGAATCAAAGCATATCTGAGCAGCCAGTATCTCAAAAACCAAAGCAAGAACAATGGGTACCGGATACGTCGGTATCAGAAAAGCCTTTCCCAGAAAAATCTCAATTAGAACCAGAGATACCTGTGAAGGAAGAAAAGTCAGAAAGCACCCATGAGCTGCTGGAGCAGAACACAAATTTGGTACAAGGAAATCACACCGGTGAAATACAAAAACCGAAACAGATAAAAGGTATTTCCTTACCGGAACCAGTAGCTGTAGAGGATCTGCCAGAGGTGGTTGTGAAAGGCATCCAGCAAGGGAAAAATAACTTTGAAATCAAGTTGAATCCTGTTCATCTAGGTGAAATTACGATTCAGGTTACACAAGAAGAAAAGGGGCAAGCAATTATATCCCTAGTCTGTAAGGAACCAGAAACACTACAAGTATTGACAAATAATTCAAAAGAGTTGGCAGGGTTAATTGAAACCAAACTTGGAACACCATGCCAAATCGTAAATGAATCACCAAAATCAGACTATCTGGAGCAACAAGGTGAGCATTCAAAGGAAGACCAAAACCAACAGCAGAGCAAAAGGCAGAACCAATCAAAGACAAGAGACCAGGTAGGAGAAGAAGATTTTCTTCATCAATTACGTTTGGGGTTAATTTAGACAAAGGAGGAAGAAAGATGCCAGATATTACAGGCGTTAGTGGATTCACCAACTATGCTGCTCAAGCAACAACTTTGAGCGGAGGAGGCGGTGGCGGTGCATTATCTGTAGCAGGTACCGGCACTGGTGGCGGGTTAAGCATTAATGACTTTTATAAATTGCTTGCAGCTCAGATGCAGTATCAAGATGCTGATAATCCAATGGATACCAGCCAGATGATGGCACAAATGGTACAGACACAGATGATTTCTGCGATTTCTCAAATGTCGCAAATCAATACTATTACCTACGCGAATTCTCTTGTAGGAAAAGATGTAGTCATGGCAGAAGTAGATGAGACCACGGGGCAGTTTACCGGAGAGCATACAAAAGGAAAAATCGAAGGCCTGATTATGGGAGATAGTCCAATTATATTTGTCAATGGTGAAGCATATACATTAGCGCAAATAATGACAATTGGAGAAGTACCAGAAGAGTTCCTGGATCCGGAAAAAGATCCAGAAGGGGAAAACCCAGGAGAGCCTGGAGAACCAGGGGAACCAGAGATACCAGAAGAAACAATTTAAAAAAAGAGGGAGAAAAAAATTATGGTTAAATCAATGTACGCGGCAATTGCCGGACTTCGAACGCATCAATCAAAAATGGATGTTATCAGTAATAACATTGCAAATGTAAATACTTGGGGATATAAATCAAGATCTGCAAACTTCCAGGATGCTATGTATCAAAACCTTGTCAATTCAACAGGAGGTAATACAGCAAATGGAGGAAGCGGTGGGGTCAATGCTTCTCAGGTAGGTTATGGAGTAAATATGGGATCCATTTCAACAAACTTTGCAACAGGAAGCTGGGGCTATACCGGAAGAAGTCTTGACTGCATGATTAATGGAACAGGATTCTTTATTGTAGGACCAATGAAAGAAGGGGATATTTCAGCTGATGATATCAGTGACAGTGGTCTTTCTCTTTCGAAGGTGGGAATTTTCTCCGTTGATAACAATGGCTATCTGGTAGATGGAGACGGGAACTATGTATATGGGTTTGCTCCAGACGGTGAAGGATATGATACCTCGAAGCTGGAACCGATTAAAGTGCCGGGAGATCCCAGTGAGATTGCAACATATACCATCAAAAAAGATGGAACAGTAAGCTGCGTAACCACAGAAGATGAAACTATTACAATTGGTCAGATTGCAGTTGCTTCTGTATCCAACCCAAATGGACTTAGCCAAAGCAGTGGTTATCTCTATGAAATCGGAGAAAATGCTGGTTCAGTAGCAGGTATTCCTACGACTGCAGCAACAGGAGACATCCTAAGCAATTATCTGGAAATGTCCAATGTGGATTTATCAACAGACATGGCAAATATGATTACAACCCAGAGAGGATATCAAGCCAACACAAAAATTATCACCGTAACAGATGAGATGTTAGAGCAGCTTGTAAACATGAAACGTTAAAAGGAGATATTGTGATTGAGTTGACAAAAATAAACGGTGAAGTAATTCTCATAAATTCCCTTCAAATCGAGTTTATAGAATTAATACCGGAATCGAAGATTATTATGATGAATGGAAAATATCACATTGTTGTAGAAGATAAGGATGAAATCATGAAACGAGTGATTCGTTTTCATCAGGCATCACATGAAAAAAGTCAGTATGGAGAGGAGGCGTAGAAATGGATTTAACAACTATAATTGGGGTTTTAGGCGGAATGGCTTTTATCATTAACGGAATTGTAGGAAGTGGTAAACTTGATAATTTTGTCGATATACCCAGTGTGGTAATTGTTGTTGGTGGAACAATATGCGCTGTAATTGCAAGTTTCCCTTTCAGTATGCTGAAAAATGTAGGTGCTCATATGAAGAAGTTGATTTCAAACAAGGCATACAAGGTGGAACCGGTAATTAACGATTTGGTTGAGTTTGCTCAGATTGCCAGGAAAAATGGCTTATTGGCTTTGGAAGAGAAAGCCAATAAGCTAAAAGATCCATTTTTTAAGCAAGGTATTATGTTGGTGGTAGATGCCACTGAGCCAGATAAGGCAAGGGAGATGCTGGAAATGGAGCTGGATGCAATGGTTGCCAGGCATGAAGAAGAAATCGCTATTTATGATAAAGCAGCATCATATGCTCCGGCATTTGGTATGATTGGAACCTTGATAGGATTGATTAATATGCTTATGAGCATGGATTTGTCACAAGGGTCATCAAGCTCCCTGGGACAAAATATGGCAGTAGCAATGATTACAACCTTTTATGGATGTATGTTAGCAAACTTGATTTTTTCACCAATTGCAAAAAAGCTACGTATTCGCAATGAAGAAGAAGTGCTCTACAAGCAAATTATTATTGAAGGAGTAATCGATATTCAAGCCGGTGTGAATCCTAAAAACATAAAAGAAAAAATGGTATCACTACTACAGCAGAAGCGGCAGAGAGTGCTTCTGGAAGGAAAAGGAAGTAAGGGTAAAGGAAAAGGGAATGCAAAAGAAATGAAAGCAGGTAGTCCTTCATGAAAAAACGTGAAAAAAAGCAAGAAGAAAGTGGAAGCTGGATGGATACCTATGGGGATATGGTGACTTTGCTACTGTGCTTTTTTGTACTGCTTTATTCTATTTCCAGTGTGGATCAGGTAAAGTGGGAAAATTTAGTAAAAAGTATGAACCCGGAAGCGGCAGAGGCTTCGCAAATTGTGACAAAGGAAGGAACCGTTGATGGGACAGAGAATGTGCCTGGTGTCAATGGAACAGAAATAGACTCACAGTTTGATGAATTGTATGACAACCTGTTGGAAATCAAGGAGAACATGGGAGACAGCAGTGCCATTCAGGTGGCAAAGGGAGATGGATATCAATTTATTACCTTTAAAGACAGTGTTTTTTTTGATGGAGACAGTTACATCTTAAGAGATGAGGGACGCAATGTGTTGGAAGCTTTTGCGTCAGCAATTTCTCCGGCAGCCGCTGCAATTAAGGAAATTCAGGTATTAGGACATACTACTCAGGTAGATCCCAGCCTGCCAAACGAAACGGTAAACGATCGATTGCTTTCTGCAAATCGGTCTGCAATGGTCGTCTCTTATATTCAGGATAAAAATATTATTGGACCTGAGAAGTTGGTCAGCATAGGTTATGGACAGCACCGGCCGATTTCGGGGTTTGGAACAGAAGAAGAACGAACTCTAAACAGACGAGTCGAGATGTTGATTACGAAGACGGGTTCTGTGGAAAAGAGTTTGAACGAATACTATGAACAAGTATATCAGGAGTAAAAATTAATGGCTGAAGTATTAACCCAAAGTCAGATTGACGCACTGTTAAGTGAGATGGAGAATCCGGATACAAATCAACCGGAGAAAAAAACTGAAAACGAAAAACCGGAGTACAAGAAATATGATTTTTACAGTCCGAAGAAGTTCACCAAAGAACGTCTAAAGATGATTAATAATATTTATGATAATTACACCCGGATTGCATCTTCAAGAATCAATAGCATCTTACGCGCCAATTGTGAGATGGAGGTTATTTCAGTGGAGGAACAGCGTTACCATGAATTTAGTAATGCACTCAGTGAAAATGACATTATTGTATTGCAGCCCCTGCATCTTTCGGATAAGGCAAAGGCACCTCCAATGGTAGCTCATATTAGCTCAGGACTGATGTTGGGGATGATGGATCGCCTTTTAGGGGGAAGTGAAAGCGACGAGTATGTCAGTGCTGATTACTCGTATACAGAAATTGAATTGGTTCTCTACAAGAAGATGATGGGCTATCTTCTCGGTGTGACAGAAGATGCATGGAGCAGTTACTTAAAAGTAACCTGTAAGGATTTAAAGTTTGAATCAAATCCTGGTATGTTTCAAGAGGTCAGTGGGGAGGCTCCGGTAGCAATTATACTGATTAATGTGAGGATGAATAAGGTAGAAGGCAGAATTACGGTGTGTATACCGGGGAATTTGCTGGAACGTATATTTACATATATAGATAAGCAGCGAAATACAGGAACGTATGAAGATGGTCTTCCAGGAGGAAGAGAGCAGATTCTGGAACAAATCAAGGATAGCTCTCTAACAGTGAAAGCAGAATTGGGAAAAGCACAGCTAACTCTTGGGGATATACGGAATCTATGCATTGGGGATGTAATTGATTTACGTAAAAACAAAGACGAAGAGATTACCTTATACGTAGAAGAGCAGCCCTGGTTTGAATGTGCATTAGGGGCATATAAGAAATACGCTGCAGCAAAAGTGACAAATAAGATAACGAAGAAAGAGGTAAAGGCAAATGGCTAAGATTATGGTAGTAGATGATGCGGCATTTATGCGCATGATGGTGAAAGACACACTAACAAAGGGAGGATACACAGAGATTTGTGAGGCCGGTGACGGAGCAGAAGCAGTACAGATGTATCAAGATGAACGACCGGCACTTGTTTTAATGGATATCACTATGCCTAACATGGACGGGTTAGAGGCCTTAAAAGCAATCAAGGGAATAGATGGGGCTGCAAATATCGTAATGTGTTCGGCAATGGGACAGGAATCGATGGTAATAGATGCCATTAAATCTGGGGCAAAGGACTTTATTGTAAAGCCTTTTAAGCCCGATAGAATTTTGGATACTGTGGAGAAAATTGTGGGAAAATAGAGGGGGAGTAAAATGTCATTTTTAAGTTCACTTAATATTAGCGCATCTGGTATGACGGCACAACGCTTGCGGCTGGATGTAGTTTCAGAAAACATAGCCAATATTGAAACCACACGAACAGAGGTGGGAACACCTTATCGTCGCAAACTGATTAAACTGGAAGCAAAAGATGATTTTCGAACTGCTATGGAAAGAGCGGAATCAGCAGGAAATACTGGCGGTGTTCGGGCCACTCAGATTTTGGAAGACGAGACAGATTTAAAGTCTGTGTATAATCCGACCCATCCAGATGCCAATGAAGAAGGGTATGTGATGATGCCAAATGTAGATCTTGTACAGGAAACAGCAGATGCGATGGCTGCTACAAGAGCGTATGAAGCGAACGTTACTGCGTTTAATACTGTGAAAGCAATGGCACAAAAGGCACTAGAAATTGGAAAATAGAAAGTAGGAATGGAAGATGGACAATAATATATTAAGCACCATGGAAAGAGATGTCATCGGTGAAATTTTGAATATCAGCTTAGGTGCTTCTGCAACGGCGATTTCCAAAATGCTTGATCGGCGTATCGAAATTACAATTCCTTCTGTGAATTTGGTGAAAAAAACGGAATTGGCATTTGCTCATCTAAATCCAGCAATCGGTGTTGGGATTGCATACGTTGAGGGGTTAGAAGGCAGCAATGTGATGTTTCTGAAACAGGATGATGTGCGAATGATTGTATCCTTGTTAATGGGGACAGAGATTTCACCGAAAGATTTTGTGTTGGATGAAATGACGATCAGCGCTATCTGTGAAGTTATGAACCAAATGATGGGAGCATCTGCGACAGCTCTGTCTGAACTGTTGGAGCGTCCGGTTAATATCTCTACACCGGAGCCTTTTGCAGAGGATGAAGAAGCAGTATATAAAGAGAAGTACTTGAAAAATCAAGAGGACTTGGTAGTAGTAAACTTTGACTTGCATGTAGAAAATGAATTGAAGAGTGAGTTTGTCAATATTATTCCCCTTGAAATGGCCAAAGAATTAGTGGCAGGGTTCCTAAAAGATATGGCACCAAAAGAGCCGGCTCCAATTGAGCCAGAGTCTCAAGCACCAGAACCCCAAGCTCCAGAGTCTCAAGCACCAGAAGTAAAAGAGAGTGCTGCTGGGGAACAAGGGGCAGTGATGGAATCCATTCAAGAGATGATGAAAATGATGCAGGCACAAATGAATCAGCGTGACCCCAAAATGATACAGGCGGAGATGGCACCAAGACCCAATCTAAATGCTGGAAACGAGATGATTACACCCGAAGAGCAGGAAGAGAATATGGGACTGATTATGGGCGTGCCAATGGAGGTGTCAGTAGAAATAGGGCGTACCAGAAAGCTGGTAAAAGACATCTTAGATTTAAATAAAGGGTCATTAGTGGTGCTGGATAAGCTAACGGGTGAGCCGGTTGACTTATATGTGAATGGACAGTGTGTTGCAAGAGGCGATGTGGTGGTTGTAGAAGATAATTTTGGTGTACGAATTACAGAGATTCTGACAAAAGAGCTTGTCGCGGCAGAGTAAAGGAGAAAAAGATGTTTAAGGAGATGATTACAGCTATCGGAACACTTTTGATCATCTGTGTTTTTTTATATATGGTATATTTTCTTACCCGGCATTTGGGGAAAATCGGAAAAGTAAGAGGAAATGCTAAGTATATGAAAATCTTGGACCAAATGTCAATTGGCCAAGACCGATCCTTGATGATTGTTCAGATCAATAGTGAGTATTTACTTTTAGGAGCTACAGGACAAGAAATCAAGGTATTAGAAAAATTAGAGGAAGTCGAGAGGGTTAATGAGGGAGAAGATAGTAATCCTGAATTACCGGATTTTAAGCAACTGATGGAAAAGCTAACAAAGAGAAAGAAGTAGATTTATGGAAAGTAGTTCACTTATTAATATCAATGGAAACCAAATACCTTCTTTAGAAATACTTGTAACATTAACAATTGTTACAATGCTGCCTTCAATTGTCATTATGACGACTTCATTTGTTCGTATTATCATCATCTTATCATTTACAAGAAATGCTTTAGGAGTACAGCAGACACCACCGAATATGGTTCTGGTGGGAATCGCACTTTTTTTAACACTCTTTATTATGAGTCCGGTGATTAAAGTGGTGGACGAAAATGCGTATCAGCCATATAAAAGTGGCTTAATTACACAAGAAGAAGCCCTTCATAGAGCGGAAGAACCTTTGAAAGAGTTTATGCTGAAACAAACAGAGAAGAGTAGTCTTAAGATGTTTGCAGACATTGCCGGAGTAGATACAAAAAAAGTGGAAGCGAAAGATATGGAATTAACAGTGGTGATACCTTCTTTTATGACCAGTGAGTTAAAAAGAGGATTTATGGCAGGCCTGCTGTTGTTTTTACCCTTTTTGCTGATTGACATTATTGTATCTAGTACATTGATGTCAATGGGGATGATTATGCTTCCGCCAGCAACAATTGCTCTTCCCTTTAAAATATTGTTATTTGTAACATTGAATGGTTGGGAACTCCTGTTTTCAACAATTGTGAAGAGTTTTAATTATTGACGTGGAGGTGAGAAGAATGCTGACAACAGGAGAAATTATGGACTTGTTATATCGACTGTTTCTTATGGCAGTTAAGATTGGCGGTCCGATTATCATAATAAGTATGGTGGTCGGTGTTGTGATTTCGATTGTTCAGGCTGCAACGCAGATTAATGAGCAGACTTTGACCTTCGTTCCGAAGTTGATTGTAATAGGAGTCATGTTAATTGTAATGGGAAATAGCATGCTAAAGAGCCTGCAGGAATTTACTCTCTATGTATTTGGTATGATAGCTGGTTAGGAGGTAACATGCTGTTTAGTCTAGTCTTGATGCGTATGTCGGGATTTATATTTTTAAATCCGGTTTTAGGGAGGAAGGATATCCCAGCCTATTTTAAGGGAGCATTTGCCTTTGTTTTAGCCTACTGTCTTTATCCAACGGTTACAGGGGAGGTACCAGAGGTAAGCGGTGGAATTGTCTATGGAATATTACTTTTGAAAGAGTTTGCTGTTGGATTTGTTCTTGGATTCGTGATGCAGCTTTTTGAAATGGTTGTTACTTATGGAGGAGCAATCATAGACTTTCAAATGGGATTGTCTATGTCCACTGTTTATGACAGTCAAAATGGTACACAAATTGCTTTAACAGGTAATATTTTGCAAATCTATTATTATTTACTTTTTTTTGCAGTGGATGGCCATTTAATGTTAATCAAAATCATAAGTGATTCATCAAGAGTTGTGCCTTATGGAAGTATTAGCATTGGGGAAGAGGCAGCTCAAGCAATTCTAATGATCTTTATCCAATGTATTGTTTTGGCAGTAAAGCTTGCACTTCCGATTATTGTATTTGAATTTTTGATGGAAATTGGGGTTGGTATTCTGATGCGTATTGTTCCACAGATTAATGTTTTTGTTATTAGCATGCAGCTTCGAATTGCAATGGGAATCCTGATTTTGCTCTTTATGATTTCACCGATTGGAAACTATTTAAATGGAGTAATTGATGATATGCTTCGCGGGCTAAATGATGTGCTTGGAATGTTAGCGGCATAAAAAGGAGTGATGATTTATGGCAGCAGAAAATAAAACAGAAAAAGCCACTCCGAAAAAAAGGAAGGATGAACGGAAAGAAGGAAACATCTTTATGAGTAAGGATGTTGTCAGCGTGGTCTTTATTTTTGGATCCTTTTATGCATTACGAATACTCTTTCCTTACACCTATGAGAATCTGAGCCACATTACAAAGAGATTCATCTATTTATCAGGAACGATGACGGATTTAAATCAAGATAATATTGGAAGTCTTGGGCAAGAGTTTTTGACTGCTGCAGCCCAGGGGATTCTGCCTATCAGCTTCGTCTGTTTGGCCATTGGTGTTCTTGCATATGGGGTACAGACAAGATTTATCTTTGTGGGAAAGAGTTTAAAGCCAAAGTTTTCCAAGCTGAATCCTGTGGAAGGCATTAAAAAAATGTTTGCCTTGAAAAATGCAGTGGAATTGTTGAAAAGCTTGATTAAGACAGTGATCTTAGTAGCCATTCTTTATTCCATATTAAAGGATAGTGCAATCAACGTAGTTCGCACGATGGATATGTCAATACAAGACGGAGTGAAATATATGTTTTCTATCATGATGAGCATGATTTTCAGAGTCTGTATATTTTTTGCGGCAGTTGCATTTTTGGATTATCTGTTTCAGCGATGGGATTATGAACGAAAAATCATGATGACCAAGCAGGAAATAAAGGAAGAGCATAAGCAGGCTGAAGGAAACCCAGAGGTAAAGGGAAAAATTAAAGAGACACAACGCCAAAGAGCACGAATGCGAATGATGCAGGCAGTTCCAGATGCAGACGTTATTATAAGGAATCCGACGCATTTTGCAGTAGCATTAAAATATGATCAGGACAAAAACAGAGCCCCAATCGTTCTGGCAAAAGGAAAAAATGAACTGGCTTTTCGAATCATTGAAGTGGCTCAAGAAAATGGAGTCACCTGTGTGGAAAATAAACCATTGGCACGAGGCTTGTATGCTGAAGCAGAATTAAACCAGGAAATACCAATGGCCTACTATGGAGCGGTAGCAGAAGTTCTCGTATATGTATTGAAGTTAAATAAGAAGTTGAGGTAAAACATGAAAAGATTAGCGAACAACGCTGTGGCAGTATTTGTAATCATTGCTGTCTTGCTATTGATTATACCTTTGTCGCCCTTTTTTCTGGACGTCATGATTATTATAAATATTACAATATCGATGGTCGTTCTTCTCGTTAGTATGAACATTAAGGAGCCTTTGGAATTTTCCATTTTTCCATCCCTGCTCTTGATTACCACACTGTTCCGCATTGGGATTAACATATCATCAACGAAGAACATTTTATCGAATCAAGGCCAGGCAGGTGCAGTGATTAAGTCTTTTGGTGATTTTATTCTTCAGGGAAATGTTATTGTAGGTTTTGTCGTTTTCATTATTATTGTTTTGGTACAATTTATCGTTATTACAAAAGGTGCAGAACGTGTTGCAGAGGTTGCAGCCAGATTTACATTGGATGCGATGCCAGGAAAACAAATGGCAATCGATGCAGATTTAAGCGCGGGACTAATTAATGAGGAGGAAGCCAGAGCACGGCGTATTAAAATTCAAAGAGAAGCCGATTTCTATGGAGCTATGGATGGTGCAACCAAAATTGTTAAGGGCGATGCAGTAATGTCGATTATTATTACAGCCGTTAACTTAATTGGTGGATCGATTATCGGTTTGCTGCAGTCAGGAATGGAAATAGGACAGGTTCTGCAGCTTTACTCAATAGCAACGGTAGGAGACGGACTGGTGTCTCAGATTCCAGCGCTGTTAATATCGACTGCAACAGGCATGATCGTTACCAGAGCAGTAGCAGAGGGAAGCTTAAACACAGATGTCACAAAGCAATTTCTGGCACAGCCCAGAGCGTTAATCATGACAGGAGGAGTGCTTCTGGTTCTCTTATTGGTACCGGGAATGCCGAAAGTCCCTTTGGCAGTTGGAGCAACAGCTCTGATTTTGTTAGGGTACCGACTGAGTAAAAAAATGGAAGAAGAGGTCATTGTTCAAGAAGCAACTTCAAATCGGGCCGTGGAACCTTCCGGGGATGTTCCAGAAGAAGAATACTTTAGAGATATTAATAATATCTATTCATTAATAGAGGTAGAGCCCATTGAAATGGAGTTTGGCTACAGCTTAATTCCTTTGGTGGATGAAACCAGCGGTGGCAAGATGATTGACCGTATTGTTATTTTCAGACGACAATACGCTCAGGAAATGGGATTTGTAATTCCATCCGTTCGGTTAAGAGATAGTGTGAATCTTAATACGAATCAATACGTCATTAAAGTACGGGGAGAGGAAGTGGCCAGAGGTGAGATTTTGGTAGATCATTACCTGGCGTTAGAACCCACAGAACCAGGAGGAGATATTGATGGAATTGAAACCTTAGAACCAGCCTATGGTATTCCAAGTAAATGGATATTGCCAGAAAACAGGGATATGGCTGAGGCCTATGGATTTACAGTAATTGACCCGTTATCTGTTATGGTAACCCATTTATCAGAAACAATTAAGCAGCATGCCTATGAGCTGTTAAATAGGAAAGAAGTAGTCAACTTATTAGAAAATACGAAGGTGCAGGCACCTGAATTGGTAGATGAGGTTATTCCGGGATTCATCTCCCATGGAAACTTCCAGAAGGTATTGGTAAGCCTTATAAAAGAGGGGATTCCAATTAAAGACATGGAAACCATTTTAGAAACCATTGCCAATGGAACTGTTCCCGGGGAGGATATTTTAAGCACAGTGGAAAAGATTCGAGGTGCATTAAAGAGAACCATTACAAGGAAATTCTGTGAGGGAGGCCAGCTTCGAGTGGTTACCTTAGACTCGGAACTAGAAAAAGAGTTGATGTCGAGTCTGGCAAAAAATGAGCAGGGAACATATTTGGCAGTAAAGCCAGATGTGATGCAGCGTCTTTTGAGTCAGTTGGGAGAAGAGGTTAAAAAATTCCAGGAGTTATCTCAGGAGTCTATTGTACTGACAAGTCAGGTTATACGAGCACATTTGTATCAGCTTTTGGAACAGTTTTATCCATCCGTACACGTTTTGGCTTTTAACGAAATTGCCGGAAATGTACAGATTCAAGCGATAGATAATATAACAATGTAAGAAAGGGGGAGTTACATGTTAGAGCTTTCAAACGAAGAAGTATTTGCACTGTATCGTCGTACCGGTAATCTGGAACTGAAACAGGATTTGACCATGCGATATCTTTATATCGTACGAAGTATTGCAATTCAGATGCGGGATGTTTATGCAGGATTTAGTCAGCTGGAAGATATTATTAATGAGGGTGTTTTGGTATTAATGGGAGCGATTGATCGATATGACGATAGCAAGAATGCGAAATTTGAAACTTATTTATCCAGACGAATAAGAGGCATGGTTATTGATTTGGCAAGAAAGCAAGATTGGGTTCCCCGCTCTGTCCGTAAAAAGCTGCGGGATATTGAGCTTGTGGGAAATGCCTTTTACAGCGAAAATGGACGGATGCCTACGACCCAGGAATTGGCAGAGCTTATGGAGATTGAGCCAGATAAATTAGTAAGTATTATGGGGAATACAAATTTATCAGCAATTCTTTCATTGGATATGATGATGGAGGAAAAAGAGGAACAACACAGCCGGACTCAGATTGTTTCAAATAATGCGTCAGAGCAGCCGGAAGAGAGTTTTCTCAAAGGAGAGATGAAAGAAATACTGAAAAGTGGAATCCTTTCCTTAAAGGAGTCTGAGCAACTTGTTATTTCACTCTACTATGAACAGGAACTTAACATGAAGCAGATTGCTGAAGTGATTGGTGTAAGTGAACCCCGTGTGTCACAAATCCATGGAAAAGCAATTGAAAAGCTACAAAAGTATATGGCAGGCACTAAGCAGGTAAGGAGGGAATATGTTTCAGGGGTTTTATAATTTAACGGCAGGAATGCTTACAAGAACCAGGAATCTAAATGTAATCAGCAACAATATGGCAAATGTATCAACGCCAGGATATAAAAGAGATCAGTTCGTTGCCACAACGTTTCAGGAAGAGATGATTTACCGTAGTGGGAATAATATTAAAACAGGTTCGGTGCCTTTGGGAACTATGAACCGTATTGTAACGGCAGATCGTAATTATGTGGATTACACAGAGGCAGGGTTTAAAGAGAGTACCAGTGCTATGGATTTCGCATTGAGTGGAGAAGGATTTTTTTGTATACAAGGAGCGAATGAGACCGTCTACACTCGAAATGGTTCTTTCTCCTTAGATGGTGCAGGATATCTTTGTCTTCAAGGAGTGGGAAGGGTACAAGGAGAAAACGGAGCTATTTATCTGGGAACCGATAAAATAAATGTGGATCGAAACGGAAATATATCAAATCAAAGTGGTCAGAACTTAGGGAAAATAAAAGTGGTTGACTTTGAGGACAAAGAAAACACCTTAATAAAGCAAGGAAATGGGGTGTTTCGTGGAACAGGGGCAGAGCAGCAGGTATCCACCTCCATTGTTCAAAATGCCTTAGAACATTCCAATGTAGAAGTCGTTTCCGAGATGTCAGAAATGATGAGTGCCCAACGTTCGTTACAAAGTAATGCCCAGGTTATGAAAATGTACGATCAGCTTATTCAAAAGGTAGTAAATGATTTAGGAGTAAATTAGAGAAATACGGAGGAAGTGATTTATGGATACATCGTTTTATACGGGCATTAGAGGTGCCAAAACCCAGCAGGAAAAAATGAATGTTATTTCAAATAATATTGCAAACGTAAATACATCAGGTTTTAAATCAAAGGATTCCGTCTTTCAGGATCTGATGTACTACAATATGCGGGATGCACAGGGCAAAAATGTTCATTTAGCAGCAGGAGCAGGGGCTCTTCAAAGTCATGTAAATACAAATTTTAGTGGTGCAGGTTTACAAGTCACCGGAAATGGGACTGATTATGCAATTGTTGGAGAAGGTTTTTTCTGTCTGCAGGAGCCAACAACAGGAGAAATAACATACACTCGGAACGGGAAATTTTCACTGTCTCAGCGAAGTGATGGATTTTATTTGGTTTCTGATTCTGGGAAACTTGTGCTGGGAAGCAACAGACAGCCGATTACCGTAAATAATGGGGAAACTTCATCTGAACCTGGGGCATTTACTTTTCAGAATACAGATGGAATGGAGAGTATTGGAAATAATGAGTTTAGAGCAATCGATAAAAATGGTGAGCCAATCTTAAGCGTAGAAGCCAAAATAGAAAAGGGCTATCTGGAACTGTCCAATGTAAATCTTGCAAAGGAAATGGCCGATACAATTGAAGCATCCAGAGCCTATTCGTATGTTTTAAAGATGGTGCAGACTGCAGATGAGGTTGAGCAGACAATTAATGGTTTAAGGGGATAAATGAATGGATATTAATGAAAAGACGTTAGATGTTATCAAAGAAGTCGGAAGCATTGGAACGTCTCATGGGGCAACGGCTGTTTCTTCTCTGTTACAGCAAGAAGTAAAAATCAGCTTGCCGGATGTATGTTTTTTGGATTTTAATGAGGCACTGCAAGCAATTGGTGATCCAGAGGAAGAAATTCTTTGTGTTCTTTCAGAACTGTCTGGTGATTTTGAAGGAATGATGCTATTTCTCATGCGTAAGGATCTAATTAATCAAATTATTGGTCCTATGTTGGGAAGAGAGATTAGTAACTATGAGGAATTGGATGACTTGTCTTTATCTGCACTGACCGAAGTTGGAAATATAGTTATTTCAGCATATATAAATGCTTTGGCTGGGTTGTCTCAAATGGATATTGGTGTTTCAGTACCTGCCATATCAAGAGAGATGTTAGGAGCAATCTTAAGTGTTCCAATGACTATGCTGGGATATGAGATGGATCAAATAATGATGGTTTCAGGAACTTTTATTATTGAGGGCACCGTTTTGGATAGTAGTTTTATTATGGTGCCAGATGCAAAATCTCTGGTGAAACTTACAAATCAATTGGTATCAAGCTATGAATGAGGAAGTGAAAGTGGGAATTGCCGATATGAAACTTCTGGAAAAGGAAGGGAGCTTGATTACCTATGCTTTAGGATCATGCATAGGAATCAGTTTTTATGATCCCCAGATAAAGCTTGCATCTCTTTTACATATTTTATTGCCGGAAGCACAAAATTTAAGCGAGACACAGGTCTATAAATTTGCAGATACCGGCATACGGAAAACCTTGAAAGAATTGCAATTGAAAGGTGGAAATAAAAGGCGGTATTTGTGTAAGCTGGCAGGTGGAGCAGAAATGTTTAAACTTTCGGGAAACAGCCCAGTTGCAAATATAGGACAGCGAAATCTGGAGAGCGTCTGTCACATTTTACGACAGGAAGGAATTTATATTGCCGCACAGGAAGTGGGTGGAAATATTGCAAGAACTATGATCCTAGAGGCAGAAACAGGAGTGGTAAGAATCAGAACCCACGGAGTAGATGAGATACTTATATAGGAGGAATGAAACATGGAAAAAGCAGAAATTTTATTAGAAACCGGAACCAATGAAATTGAAATAATGGAATTTACAATTTACGACGAATTATATGGAATTAATGTGGCAAAAGTAAGGGAAATCATGCGGGCAGATAGGGTCAAGGCAATACCTCACGCTCATCCCTCCATTGAAGGAATCTTCAAGCCCCG
Organism: Aequitasia blattaphilus; assembly: GCF_024721305.1. Classification (GTDB taxonomy): domain Bacteria; phylum Bacillota; class Clostridia; order Lachnospirales; family Lachnospiraceae; genus Aequitasia; species Aequitasia blattaphila. Next base: position 64,237 of record NZ_JAMXOD010000011.1, read on the forward strand.
AGATGTACTTCTGACCGTAATTGACTTGCCTCATTATTTAACAGGAAGAGAAACCATACAGGATAATCAAGATATTTTTATGGTAACGGAGTTTAATAAAATTAACATTGCTTTTCGTGTGAATTCTGTGGTGGGTATTGAACGAATCTCATGGGAAGATATTAATAAACCGGATACAACCCTTGCAAGTGATGAAGATGGAATTGCAACTGGAATTGCGGAGATTGGAAACAAATTGGTTACCATTCTGGATTTTGAAAAGATTACCGCAGACATTGCCCCGGAAACAAGTATACAAAGTGAGAATGTGGAAATATATCATGGAGATGAGCGTCATAAACATCGCTTACTTTTAGCAGAGGATTCGGTGCTGCTTTCTAAACTAATTGTAGATTCTTTAAAAAAAGCAGGTTATACAAATCTGGTTAAGTTTAATAATGGAAAAGAAGCATATGAATTTTTGGAAGAGAGTAAAGGCAGTGGAGAAATGCCAGCGGATCTTCTGATTACAGACATTGAAATGCCTAAAATGGATGGGCACCGTTTGACGAAACTTGTGAAAGAAGATCAGTGGCTTAAAAAGCTCCCAGTCGTAATATTTTCTTCTTTGATTACACCGGAAATGGCAATTAAAGGGAGAGAAGTAGGTGCAGATGAGCAGCTTTCTAAGCCGGAAATTGGACATTTAGTAGAAGTTGTTGATGAATTACTGCAGAGGGGACAGACGGATGGAGAGATGTGTTGTACGACGGACAATAAAAGAAGCTGAGTCAGGAAGAATCTTTGGTTATGAGATAAATATTGAAGAAGGAAGTAATGAGTCAATTGATTTGATTACCGACTTTATGATGGTTAATAGTAATCGATTTATCAGCGATAAAATGACCATTATACCCTTTGAGTCAGAAGAACTTCTAAGGAATACCGTTCATTTGTTTCAGGCTGAGAAAACCATTATATGTCTTGGAAAGGATGTTCGGGTTACAGTGGCGCTAAAGGAGCTTGTGGAGGAATTAAAAAGGGAAGGATATTTTTTCTCTACCAGTGTAGATTCTTTTGGTAAAGAGCATGTTTCTCTGGCATTCTATATAGACTATATCGGTGTAGATACAAGTAAGGAAAAGGATTTGCAGCTTATCCGTGATATACACCTTTTAGGGAAAAAGTGTATTGCAGAAGGAATCGAAAGCAAAGAGCTTTACCGTGCAGCAGTAGATGCCGGCGCGGATTTTCTAGAAGGTGGATTTATTGCAAAAACCTTAGTTAAAAAAGTAGATAAATTCAAGTTTTTAAAGGGGAATTTTTTTCAATTTATGATTGAGATACTCAATGAAGAGCCTCGTATATCGGTTTTGGAGAAAATTGTAAAGCGTGATGCAGGGATGACGTATGCTCTGCTTCGAATGGCAAATTCCTGCTATTTTGCTTTGCGAAAGCGAACAGAATCCATCCAACAATCCTTAGTCATTATTGGTCTGAAAAAATTAAAGCAGTGGTCTTATATGATGAGTCTTAGACAAAACATTGATGATCCGGCATCGGAAGAGCTTTTAAAGCTTTCATTTACAAGGGCAAAGTTTGCTTCTGAGTTAGTGCATTATATGAAAGGATGTTCTGTCACGTCGGGAGATGCATATATGATAGGAATGTTTTCGACAATGGAGTATATGGTTGACGGAAATATGGAAGAGATATTAGATGGACTTCCGCTGAATGATGATGTGAAAATTGGTCTGATTGACAAGAAGGATGTCCCAGGAGATATCTATAGACTAATTATTAGCTACGAAAGGGCTTACTGGAAACAAAGCAAACAATTGGCAAAGGATCTGGGATTACCAGTCTATTTATTGGCTCAGATTTATATAAATTGTATTGAAAGCGTAAATCAAATTTGGGGAGAGCTGATGGTAGAATACAAGCGATAGGAGGTTGTAGAAGTGGCAAAAGTAATCGTATTGACAAATCAAAAAGGTGGTGTTGGGAAGACGACTTCTTCGGCTGCACTGGTTGCGGGATTGCAAAAATGTGGAAACCAGGTTCTGGCGATCGACTTGGACCCACAAGGGAACTTAGGGTTTAGTCTTGGTGTAAATATTGAAGATGGACACACAATATACGAAGTCTTAAAAGGTGAAATTGCACCGGGAGATGCGATTCGTCATACAGAAGATTATGGAGATATTATCACTTCAAATATCCTTCTTAGCGAAGCGGAATTGTTTTTAAAAGGCGAGGATCGTAAGCTGCGGTTAAAGAAAGCATTGGAAACCCTGAAGCATCGCTACGATTATATTATTATTGATACGCCACCTGCGCTTAATATTTTAACAGTTAATGCATATAGTGCAGCAGATGAACTGATTATACCAATGGCAGCAGAAATTCTAAGCCTGGTAGGCTTAGTGCAGCTCAAAGAGACAATTCAAGCCGTGAAGGAATCTATAAATCCCCGTTTACATGTATTGGGAATTCTCATGACAAAGTTTTTCAAATCAACAACTCTTTCCAAGGATGTATTGGATATGGCAAGCTCTGTTGCAGGTCAAATTGGAACGATTGTATTCGAAACAAAAATTAGAAACAGTGTAAGGGTTGCAGAGGCACCTGCACACGGGATGAGTATTTTTGACTATTCACCAACTTCAAACCCCGCCCATGATTATCGGGTGTTTGTGGCTGAGACCGTAGAAAGGATGGGAGCATAAAATGCCAAAGAAAACAAATAAAACTGATCACGTATTGAACTTATTATCAACAGGAGATGATGGTGGACAGACGGAGGAGAGCGTGGTGACAGTAGAAAAAGAAAGTAACCAGGAGGATTTAGCGGAAACCATAAAAAATACGCTGGAGCAGGAAGCAAGTGTGGAAGAAGCAGAAGTTCCCAAACCGACACCAAAGAAAAGTAAAATCACAGAAAAAGAGTCAGTTCAGGAAAAAGAGCCAAAAGAAAAGCAAGAGGAGTATAAGGTAATTAATGTGATGGATATTCTGGTGAGAGAAAAAGTCCGCTATTATATGCAGACGATGGAAATGTGCAATTGTTCACGCTGTACAGTGGACGTTACGGCCTTAGCTCTTACAAAACTTGGGGCAAAATATGTTGTTGCAAAACAAGAGGAGGTATCTCCCCTGCTAAATTTCTATTCCCGTAAATTTGAAGAAGAAATCACAATAGAAGTTATGAAAGCATGTAGTCGGGTTATGGAATCACCTCATCATGTCGATAAATAAAATAAAAGTATAAAAATATACTGGGAAAGGGGAATTTTATTATGGCGTCAATAGGTGGATTAAGCTCATCAGGTATGGGGAATAGTATTGGAGGCTTTGGAGGTCTTGCCAGTGGTCTTGACCGGGACTCGCTTATCGAGGGAATGACATATGCAACAAGAGCTAAAATTGCTGCACAACAGGGAAAAAAGCAAACAGTATTGTGGAGACAAGAGGCAGTTAGAAGTATTACCTCAAAAATGCATGAATTCACAAATAAATTTATCTCCCTTACGTCTTCCAGCAGCTTACTTTCCGGAAAACTTTTTTCTAGAAATCAAGTAACTGCATTAGGAGCTAACAGTAAGTACATTTCAGTTTCTGGCAGCGGTAACTCCAATAGTCTGTTTTCTATTTTAGGAGTGAAGAGTACGTCTAAAAATGCACAGGCCACATCGAATGGCGTGATCACGAACCAAACATTAGACACCGGAGAAATTGTAAATGATTTGGGGACAGAAATCGAAAGAGATGTCGTTGCTGGTGATACAATGCACATTAAATATGATGGAAAAACTTACGCAATCACTTTGCCAAAAGGAGAGGGGTACGATTATTCTACTCCAGAAAATGCAGCAGAGAGTATCAATAAAGCCTTGGAAAAAATTGAACTTGGAGAAGACAAAACCATGGCAGATGTTTTAAGCGTTTCAGAATCTGGAGGCACATTTACTTTTACGAATAATGATACAGAAGGAAAGGATTTAGAGCTTGTTGGACACAGTGGAGATCTTCTGAATGACCTGGGCTTTTTAAAAGAAGGGGAGAAGCTCAGTGATTTGGAGGATAGCCGTAAGAAAATTACTTCCGAAGGTTTATCTGGAGTAGAGAATGCTGTGTTGACAGAAACAGTCACGGTGGCTTCAGACTTAAGCGGAAAAAGTATCAACTTTACCTATAATGGAACAACCAAGGCCATTAAACTTGGAGAATACGATGAGAACTCGACTATTGATGATGTATTGAAAGACTTGCAAAAGGGATTGGATGGTGCTTTTGGAAAAGGACGTATCCAAGCCGAGAGGAAAGAAAATACGAATGGTGATAAAAGTTCCTTTTCGTTTAAGACCGTATTACCAAGTGGTGAAACAGATTACTCTTCTGTCTTAAAAATCAGTGGTGGGGATCCAGGGCTTCTGGGGAAAGATGGATATTTTGGAGTAGACCCAGGGACATCGAACCGTCTGAATGTATTTGAAAGCATTGGTGAATCAGGTCTCTTAAATGGAAATGTTACGGTTCCTCTGACTTTCAGTAATGGCGACAAAACCATTACCCTGGATCCAGAGAAATTCAACGAAAATACTTCTGTTAGTGCATTAATTGCAGAGCTTAATAGTAATAAAGATTTAGGAATAAATATAAGCTATCAAGAGGGTGCAGATAAGTTTGTAATAAAGTCCACTGAGCCAGGAGCAAGTGGTGAAATCCAGTTGGGAGGAAACCTGGCGGAAGCACTGTTTGGTCAAGCTGGTTCGGATTACAGTGTTCAAGAAGGAACTGATGCAGTGATTCGGGTTCAATATGCAGGAAGTGATGAAGTGGTGGAAATCGTTAGAGGAGAGAATAGTTTTACCTTAGATGGACTCACTGTCAGCCTAAACGGAACCTTTGGATATGACGATGAGGGAAATCCAATTGAAGGAACGGAGGCAATTACTTTCGAGGCCAAGACAGATACAGAGAGTGCAGCGAAAGCTGTGAAGGAAATGGTAGATGCATTCAATGAAATTTTAGAATTAATAGCAAAACAATCGAACACGAAACCAAATCGCAGCTACACACCTTTAACAGATGAGCAGAAGAAGGAAATGTCAGAAACACAAATTGAGCAATGGGAAGAAAAGGCAAAGGAAGGACTTCTTTTTGGAGACAGTGATTTACGTGGGTTAACCAATGAATTACGCTTTACAATCCCAATGAATATGCGAGAAACATTTAAGGAAATAGGGATATCCGTTTCAGGAGTGCACTCAGAAAACGGAAAGCTGCTTTTCGATGAGGAGAAATTTGCAGAAGCCATGGCAAAAGATCCACAAAAAGTCAGAGCAGCCTTGTCAAACCCTCAGGGAGCAGAAGCAGGCACTGGTTTAATGACAGGGCTAAAGACTACAATCGATCGGTATGCTTCGATGACAGGAGTGCCGAAAGGAGTTTTAGTTGAACGGGCAGGAAGTACCCATTCACCATTGTCCCTGACAAATAACGCCTACCAAAGAGAAATAGAAGCTTTCAATGTCTATATTGACCGATTGAATGAGCGGCTCAAGATGGAGCAAGATCGGTATGTAAGACAGTTTACTTCTTTAGAAAGTCTCGTTTCTCAGATGAATTCACAAAGTACCTACTTAAATCAAATGTTTAGCCAATAGAAATAGGGGGAGACGATGAATCGTAATGGATATATGCAATACCGGGAACAATCAATTATGACCATGACCCAGAGTGAGTTAGTGATTGTTCTGTATGACGAATTGATAAAACGGTTAAAAAGAGCTGGGTTTGCTCTTGATAAAGAAGACTATACGGATTTTGAGGCAGCAGTGAGCCGCAGCCGGGATATTATTATTTATTTTAAGGATAGTTTAAACTTCAATTATGAAATCAGCTATGAGCTGGCACGAATGTATGACTTCTTTTTATTTGAGCTGAGCCGTCTTCTTTCAGCACGGAAAAAGGGGATAATAGAAGATTTACTTCCATTGATAGAAGATTTAAGAGAAGCATTTGAAATAGCGGGGAAAACAGCATGATTGAGAACCTATACCAAAGAAAAAGCCGTCATCTAAAAGAAGTGTGGCAACTGACAAAGGATTTGGGGGATGCAATCGGAAACGATGATAAAGTGGTAATGCAAATGATCCTAAGTCAGAGAGGGAAGGAGCTGGAGAAAATCGCACAAGTAGATGAACAGATTCAGCAAATTCTAGATCAATTTAATGATGCACAATTAAAGGAAGCCAAGAAGTTAATAGACAGACATACAAAAAAAATGATGAGAACGTGGAGTGAGACAGTAGAGCTTGACCGCCGGCTGAACAGCCGGCTGGCAGGAAAAGATTCATTTTATTCGGATAGCACCCAGACAGGGCCGCCGCTATAGGCGGTGGTGGAAAGCTGTTGAAGAAGGGTATCGGCTGGCCAGCCTATGTCTGAACGACGAGAGCTGGCAGGGTCAAATATTTTAAAGAGCCCATCTTTAAGATAACCATGGAGAACAATGAAGTGTCCCGTAGCGGTAAAATCTCCAGGTCCCATTAAGAGAATCAGTATTTTGTCGGAGTCCAGAGCCAAACGTATTGCATCTGGAGTCAGATGGGGTAAAAGCTGTACTTTCAATCCATAATGTTTGCCGCCTTCTGGGATTAGACCGTGGATGGAACCAAGGTTCGCTGAAAAAAAACCATTTGCAGCAGACCAATCAGCGGCTTCTGGCGGTAGTAATTCATAAGTTGTTAAAGAACTTACTGCCGTTGCCAAGGCAGCAGGTCCGCAGCCATGGGTTGCAAGGGGATCCACACCACCGTAAAGATAATTGGACCAAGAAGGATTCAGCTGACTATGAGCGTGGAGTGGAATGATGTACTCTTGTCTCGGTGCAGAAGCTATTGGTGCAAGGCTTCTTTGGGCTGGAATCAGTGTACAGGTAAGAATTAGTAGAACTCCAAGTATAAGACGTTTTTTTAGACACATAGGTATTCTCCTCTCGTTATGAATATCGGACGAAATACACAAAAGTTAAGTATAGGGAAAGGGATATAGCGAAAATGGTAAAAGATGTAATATTTAGAGATGTAACGAAAACATATGAGGATGGCAGCATAGGGTTAGAGCGGGCATCCTTTGAAATTGAAAAAGGTGAGTTTGTGTTCGTGGTTGGAAAAAGTGGCTCTGGAAAAAGTACCCTGTTAAAACTTATTAGCACCCAGTTAATGGCATCCTGTGGAGAAATTGAAGTGGGTGGTATTGATTTAGACACGATACCAAAAGGAAAGTTACCTTACTTCCGTCGTCAGTTTGGAATTATGGAAAGAGAATTGGGATTGGTTACTGATTTGGATGTTACAGCAAATATAAGCTTAGCGATGTTTGCAACAGAGCAGCCCTTTCGGCTGATAAAGAAAAGAGTAGAGCAAACACTCACTACTTTAGGAATATCCCACTGTGCAAAGATGTATCCAAGACAGCTTTCAGGCGGGGAAGCGGCTCGAGTACTTCTGGCAAGGGCTTTGGTAATCAATCCTAAAATCTTAATAATTGATGAACCAACGGCCAATTTAGATGAAGATGCTTCCTGGGATTTGATGTGCTTACTACGGGATTTGAATCGTATGGGAGTTACAATGATTGTAGCCAGTCATTCTCGAGAATTGGTAACGATTATGCGAAAGCGGGTTATTACCTTAGTTTCAGGAAAAATTGTCAAGGATGAAAAGCGAGGAATCTATAACGATAAGGCTATGGATATCTTTGCTGAAAAGAGAGTAGAAAATGAGAGAAGATATTACGAGAGAGTATGAGGCGGATTGTTTAATAAAATTGTTGGAAGCACTTGTGAATAAGCAGGAGATTCCAAGATTTGAGAGAGTGCCGGATTGGGAGAAATTATACAAGCTGGCACTTTTTCAAAATGTGACAAATATAGCGTATTACTGTCTTTTAGGTGTGGACGATTACGAGTTGAAGCCCTGGAAGGAAAAGTTTGAAGAGCATTATCATCAGGCCGTTGTCAATGAAGGGTACTATGGAGCAGTTGTACCAGAAATTTTAGAGGAGCTTGAAAAAGGGAGCATCAATGGCGTTCTGTTTGGGGAATATATTTTACGGGGATTTTATCCGAGAGTTGAGATGCGGGAGCTTGAAAGTGTACAGATACTGGTTGGAAAAGACCAAGTAGATAAGATTCGTAAAATAATGGAAAGGCTTGATTTTACAGAGGAGAAAAGCAATAAAAAAGGAGCTTATGTTTTTACAAAAATACCGGGATTGAAAGTGATTTTTTGGACGAAGCTTCATTTTCTGAATAAGAAGTTTACAAAGTACTTTGATATTTCCCTAAAGACATATGAACCTTTTGCTTCCTATCGATGCATACGTGGATTTCAACCGGAGGAATTGTACATCTATTTAATCGCCTCAGCAGCAGAGGATTATGCAAAAAGTGAATTAGATATGTTGAAAATTTTAGATTTGCGTTGTTTTTATCGTGCCTATGTACGAGTATTGGATTGGAAATATGTGACGAAAGAGCTGGATGCTTTAAAGGCAGGAGAGTTTGCAGACTATATTACCAAATTAGCCACTATGTGGTATGATGGTTTGATTTTTGAGAAGGATAATATACTTTTGACAGCTATGGAAGTACATATTTTAACCAAGGGGAGAAAGGGACGTCACGAGAGTGAACGGTTATTAAGTCTGGTCAATGAGGTGGCGGATATATACAGCCGAGACTTGAAAAAACAACAACGCAAGGCGGCAAGAGAATTGCTGTTGCCCTCTCTGGAATATATGCGTGTTATGTTCAAAGTACTACAGAGATATCCGTGTTTTCTCCCATTGTGTTGGGTGGTGCGTCTTTTGCGATTAGGAAGAGATAAAATCTTTCATAAAAAGGCTTAATTTTTTGTGAAAATAGTCGATAATGGGGATAAGAAGACAAAAGGAGGTAAATTGTTATGAGAATTTCTGTAGATGGTTTTAATAGACATTATACGAAGTCTCCTTCTGCTGCCAATAAAAGTAATCAGGAGAATTTAAAAATGGAAAGAGGAAAACAATTCGATAAAATTGTGATTTCTTCAGATCAACCGGTTATTGATGAAGAGAAGATTGTCGAAGAGGCAAAGAAGGAAATACTAAAAGAAGTAGGACGTTCTGCAAATGATGAAAAAATTGCCTCCTTAAAGAGTCAGGTTGCAAATGGCACCTATAAAATTGATGTGGATGAAATAGTGAAGCGGATGCTGCTTCAAGGAGGAAATGAATAAAATGAATAGATTAGGTAAAGTGGTAGAGGAATTAAGCGCACAATTTCGTGAGGTTACATCGATCGAAACTGAAATCATGGAAGCCGCAGCCGAAAATAAAATATCCTTGGTAGAGAAGTGTATTTTAAGAGAACAAGCGGCTGTTATGAAATTACGTGGATTGGAACGGGAAAAGAACGAAGCACAAAGTGCATGTGGCTTTGCAAATATGACATTCCACCAAATTTTAAATGCTCTCGACGAAAAAGAGCGAAAAGAGTATTTACCTATTTTCGAAGAACTGAGTCGTGAGGTACAAGTCTTTCAAGAGATTCATGAGGATGCAGGACAGCTTTTAAACGTGAAGCTTCGTCATCTGAATAATATCTCACAAAGTCAGGTTAACCACAAAGCGTAGGGGAGAAAACAAATGATTAGATCGACATTTTCAGGGTTTACAATGGCACAGCTTGCATTGCTGTCCAGTCAACGAGCAATTGATGTAACAGGACACAACGTAGCAAATATTAACACTCTGGGGTATACAAGACAGAGATTAGATCTTGCCAGTATTAATCCAGTGGGAGCCAGCTTTTCAGGTTCTCCCTTTGATACAAGGGTAGGTCAAGGTGTTATGATGGTGGGAATCAGCCAGATTAGAGATCCATTTTTAGATATTCAATTTCGTAACCAGATATCAAAAGTGGGAACGGCTGATGCAACGGACAAAATTCTGGAGCAAATTGGAAATATTTTTGATGAGACGGACTCTTCAGGAATTGCAGATGCATTCAACGAAGTACTGGCACAGCTAAAGAAGATGTCTGAGACATCAAATGCAGGTGAGAGTAGTGTAGAAGAATTATTAAAGTCAAATATGCAAGTGCTAATGAACTTGATAAATCAGAAAGCAGAAGAGGTCGGTGGACTGAAAAGCGATTTGATAGATCAATTGAAGGATACTGATTTAAAGAACTTAAACTCTTGTATTGAGCAGATTGTAGAGCTGAATTCGGCAATTAAGAACTCACAAGTTTTAGGAAGCCCGGCGTTGGAGCTGCAGGATCAAAGAAATGCCTTGCTGGATGATTTGGCTACTTACCTGCCAATTAATGTTAAATATCGTACGGATGATTCTTCAGGAACTCCTGTAGATGTTATGGAAGTGACATTTCGGGATGCCAATGGGGAAGAGCATGTTTTGATTTCTGACGACAAGGCAGGAGAATTTAGCTTAGATGATAACAACGGTGAGATACCGGTTAGCCTTAGCTTTACAAACAGCGATGGGGAGACCAGTGAAGTTACTGATTTACTACGGAATGGTGTTCTAAAAGGAAAGCTTGATATGCTGAACAAGGCAGGAAGCTTTGATGGAAGTGGAATCAAGGGAGTGGGATATTACGAGAAGATGTTCGATTGTTTTGTGGAGAAGCTTGCAACAGTGATGAACGATATGAATGCCTATACGGACGAAAATGGAAATGAAGTAAGGGCTGACTTGTTTGAAACCACAGACCCCGATGGAAAATTTACGGCAGATAGTATTCGGATATCAGAGAAATGGTTGTCCGGTGAGATTGGAATTACAAAGTCTCAAAATGCGGATCCGGGAAGCACAGAGTATGAAAACGTTCAAAAAATGTTTAATGCTCTTAGCAGTGACAAGTATCAGTTTAAGACCACCACACCAGATGGAAAAGAGGTGGTGGTATTTGAAGGAACGATTGCAGAAAGCTATGACCATCTTGCCGATACCCAAGCGATTGACCGGAAAGCGACCCAGTCTATCTTGAAGAATCATATAACGGTATTGGGGCAGATTGAAAACTCCAGAGACTCTGTTTCAGGAGTGAATTTAGATGAAGAAGTGATGGATTTAATGCGTTATCAACAATCTTATAATGCGGCATCAAGATTAATGACAACCTTAGATCAGATTTTAGATAAACTAATTAATGACACCGGAATGGTGGGCAGATAGGAGGTATAATATGCGTATTACATCCGGTATGATGAGAAGAAATTATATGAATAACCTAGGCTCAACACTGGGAGGATTAGCAAAGTCCCGTCAGCAAGTTGAGACAGGGAGAAAATTTCTCCAGTCTTACGAGGATCCGGCATCAGCAGCAAAGGCCTCTGTGTTAAGAATGCGATATGCCCGTAATGCTGAGAATATTGAGACAGCAAAAAACACGCAGAAGTGGCAGGATAATCAGGAAGATGCGTTACGACAGCTCAGTGACATTGCAACGGAAATTGATAAGAATTATTCGGTACAAGGTGTAGATGATACAAAGGGTGAAGAAGGAAGAAAGGCGTTGGCACAGTCTTTACGAGAGCTGCAGCAATCTATGGTAGCATCCTTAAATGCAAAGTATGGAAATGCCTACGTTTTAGCTGGAAATGATGGACAAAATCCTCCCTTCGAGTTAAAAGATGGAAAAGTCCTCTATCGGGGACTAGATGTCAATGATCCAGACAATAAGGAAGCATTAGAGAAACTTTCCAAAGAAACCTCATATATCGATTTGGGATTTGGCCTTAAATTTGATGAAAATGGTGGGATTATCTCATCCAGTGCTTTTGATTCTGCCTTTCCTGGTATTAACGCAGTTGGCTTTGGACAAAATAAGAATGGAGAAAATCAAAACTTGATTTCCCTTGCAGGAGAGATGGCAGATTTATTAGAGGAAGAGGATTTTGATCATGAGGGTTATGGGAAGTTGTGGGAGTCTTTTAATGAAGGCAGTAATAAGCTAAAGGATCAATTGGCTACCATTGGCTCAAGATCTAAATTCTTAGAAACAACAGTGGATCGTTTGGAGACAGAAAAAATCAATATCACGGAGGAAATTGATGGTACTATTAACATTGATGCTGCCGAAGCAATTACCAATTTTTCTTGGGCAAGTTATGTGTATAACTCAGCATTAAAGGTAGGAACCAGTGTATTAACGCCATCACTATTAGACTTTTTGAAATAGAAGGAGATGATTCATACGAAGACAAATCCAATTCAGTATAATCAAAACGCAATGAAAATAAAGATTACCAGAGAAAAAGGTGGACTAGAAATTGATCATAAACCAATCAAGGTAAGAATGGATAGTTTTGAGATGCGCAATAGTATTTCTCCATCGGTAAAAACCACCGTAGAAAATTTGGCAGAGAAAGGCCGTCAGGCTGCATCTGAGGCAGTAGCGAAATACGCAAGTAGAGGAAAATATCTATTGCCAGCCAAGCCAGGAGATAAAGGGGAAGCCTTACAACAAATGTGGAATGCAGAAAATGCTCCCTCTACAGGTGAGTTTGAACTGACCTTTATTCCAAGAACAGGACCGAAAATTGACTGGGAGGCTCACTCATTAATTATAAAATATCAGATGGACAAACTTCATTTTAGTGCTAAAATGGAATAAAGGAGAGACTACAGATGCAAAAGGCAAAAGATGAAAGAACAATTTATTTTCCAGAAGGAATTCTTGGATTTGGTGAGTTTCATGAATATCTCCCGATACCAATGAGTGAAGAGGATGATGGAGTAATCAACCTTCAAAGTGCAGAGGATGAAAATCTATCCTTTGTCATTATGAACCCCTTCTTTTTAAAAGAGGATTACAATCCACAGATTCTAAAGAGTGACTATAAGAAGCTGGGAACGACCAGTGAGGAAGACCTGTCCTATTATGTCATTTGTGTTGTACGGGAACCAGTAGGTGAAAGTACAATCAATTTAAAGTGCCCTATTGTAGTGAACATAAAAAATCGTAAAGCGCTGCAGGTTATTTTAGAGGATGAACAGTATGCAATGCGTCATCTCCTTAAAGAATTCAAGAAAAAGGGGGATTAGGTGATGCTGGTATTACAACGAAAAAAGGGCGAGGAGCTTCTGATTGGCGAGGACGTTCGTATTTCAATAACAGAGGTAACGGCAGATGGAGTAAAGCTGGCCATTGATGCACCAAAGGATATAAAAATTCTGCGAGGAGAACTGGCAGAAGCAATTGCAGTGAATAAAGAAGCTGCAAAGAAGCCGAAAGAAAATATTTCCAAAGATATTCTCAAGGTTTTACAGGAGAAGTAAGGAAATAATATATTTTATGCTATGTTAAAAAGGGAGATTTGTATGAAAAAGAAGAAAAAAGCAATTATTGGGGTCATAATGGTATCCATTATGACAATGGGACTGTTGGCAGGATGCAAGCAGACGAAAGAGCCAGAAGAACAAAAAGAGCAAAGAGATTCCGAATTCACAAATGAAGAGTATGAAACATTGAGCTCTTTGAAAAAAGTAACGGATAACTATTATACAATGGAATATAAAGTGGACTACGGATTGGATACGGTTTTGGAAAAAGGAGCATCAAATCTTGGAGACTTAGGTGATGACATATCAGAACAAGTTTTAAATGGTTTGCCACATCAGGCGAAAGTCCCGGATTTAGGCTGCTCTGCTTTTACAGCAGTTACACCGGATGGTGACTACATTCAGGGAAGGAATTTGGATATTGCAGATGCTCAAAATACTTTGGTACGTACACAGCCGAAAGACGGGTATGCAAGTCTGTCAACAGCAAGCGGTTTGGCCTTAGGCTACATCACAAGCATGCCTGATAATATGCTTGGCCGTCAAATTCTTTTGGCAGCACCTTATTACCCGGCAGATGGTATAAATGAAAAAGGACTAAGTGTTGCTATGCTCTTAGTATATGGAGCAGAGCCGGTAAAACAAGATACGGGAAGGACAGCAATTACTACATCAATGGCGATTCGAATGTTGTTGGATAAGGCCGCTAATGTTGAAGAAGCAGTCGAGCTGATGGAGCAGTATGATATGTATAGTTTTGCGAATTCAAACATTCATTTCCAAATCGCTGATGCAGAAGGAAACAGCACAATCATTGAGTACGTAAATGGGGAAATGCAAAGATTAGATCCGGAAGAATATGGACAAGCTGTAACGAACCATTACATGAGTAAAGACATTGAAGATAAATATATGGATGGAGAAGATCGCCTCATTTCTCTACAATCGGATTTAAAGAAATATGACGGTGTTGTTACAACGGAGCAGGCAATGGAAATGCTTGAAAAAATTCAGGCAGTAGACGATTATGATGAACTAAGTGGTGTGAATTACAATACCTCTTATAGCATTGTTTTTAATAATACAAAGAAAAGCGTAGATGTTTGTGCCAACAAAGATTACAGCAAAGTATTCAGCTATGATGTGATTGAGAAATAAGAGAGCAATACCCTGAAACAAACCACCTATAGAGGTCTTAACAGACGAAATCTCTATAGGTGGTTTTAAGTTAAAGGAAAAGATTATCCAGATAGCGAAACAAAACAGCATAAAAATAAGGAGTAAAGTGTGTTCCATCCGGTTCATAAAGATCAGGACGGACAATCCATGTGGTATCAATATACGTGGTACCAACCTCATGACATAAGGTTGATAACCCTGCATCGATTTCTGTCGTGTCAATTAGCTTAGGAGTTGCACTCACACCTTCCTCTGTTGCCGGAAGTATCGATAAAACAAATATCGATGAATCCGGAAGCTGAGTTTTTAATGCCTGAAGAAATACGCGGTAACGTTCCAGATATTCTGCTGGAGGTTCCGTTACTGGATGATCGTTTAATCCGGTAAAGACCACCACATTTTTGGGATAAGTGCCTGCAATTTGAGGAATGTATTCTTCCAGCTTTTTGAGGCTTGCACCTCGCTCATAGATGATGCTTGAGCTGTTTACAAGCTGGTAGGAGTAGATAGCCTCTGTCAGAGAGTCTCCAAAAAATATCGTATCAGAAAATTTACTGTTGTAGTGGGTCATTTCTTCATCACTGGTAAGAGGAACCTGTCCTTGATCCAGTAAAGAATTCCATTCATTTATTTTATCTTGAAAATCCTCTGGATTAGCCAATTCCGTTTTCTGCATTTCTTTGACGGTGGCCATAATTGCAGCCACGTCTTTTGACTCTTCTTTTTTTACATAGGATATACCCTTCTTATTTACATCTCTTGAATAGAACGCCTTTCCAATATTACGAAAGAAAAAAAGAAATAGAAATAGTAAGAGAAAGAAGAGGATAAGGATTATTACTTGTTTGAGCACTGTTTTTTTCATAAAATCATTCTTCCTCCATGGATAAAATCTGTACCAAAGAATTATCTTCGCAATAAGTTTCAATATTATACAAGAATAAGATATCGGTGTAGCTTGAGTTTGCCATCAACTGACTGACACTGCCAGCATAATAGCGGGGATCAATCACATCAATCTCTGAGAAATAAGGAATTAGAAAAGGAATCAGAGAGTTGGCATAGGAATCTTTAAAAACAATCAGTTTACGGTCTGTCTTTTGATCGGTGGTTATTTTTATATGAGAATGATTTCCACCAAAGAACACTTCATAAGGATCATCTCCCTCTAAGCCTTCGCTGCTATAAACGGTGGCTGTTTTCTGTTGGGATTCCACATAATCTACAATATAGTTTACATCCATATTCTTTAAAGTATAGATGGAGATCGTATCTTTTTTTCCACTATAGTATCCGCTTTTAGACATTAAGGTGCCCTGGAAATTTGTACAAATTTCTTTTTCTTCCCATTGAATTGGTTCTGCATCCGGGAACATAGCGGAGATAAGAGATTGATATCCAATATAAGCACCTTGGGTGGTCCAATGATGATCCGTTTTGTAGAAAAGGGTATCTTTCTCAGAGCTTTGGAAGGGCTCAAATAGATTCACAACCGTTACATTTTCGCCAGATACCTGAGAGGTATTTTCTTCAAACCACTTTTCCTGGCTATCAACAGGAGCGCCTTTAGGGAGTTTGTCTTTTAATATCTCAGAAGCAGTGGGAGCCAATAGAATATAGCCATTTGCATAATTATTTTCTGCGAGAAAGCTTTGGATGGCCTTTGTGGATTTGGTACTCAGTGTTGAATCCTCTATGTGGAAGGCTTGAATCAAGAATCCATTTTTTCCGTTATACACACCTTGAGACAGGTTGTTTCCAAGAAAGCGATTTATGAGTCCATTTCCATAAACAAGGGTATCTCTTCCGGGAAACTGGTCGGTTAAGTAAGATTCCATATTGGAACCAAAGCTTCCATCCTTCCAGGTTTCAAGATTGAAGGTTGGGCTGGTATCCAGGACTCTGCGTTCCGCTTTTGAATACTTTCTGTCTGGAATCAAAATGCTGAAAAGAGGAAAACCAAGTATGATGATAAGAAGCATAACCGTTAGTAAAGCTTGATAATGATTTTTTTTCATCATGATCTCCTTTAAAATCTGAAATATAAGAAGGGATTATAACTTTGAGAAATCAAGGATACAATACAAAGTAATAATAATCCGGTTAATAAGGTAACAGCTAAAAAGGGAGCTTTTTTCTTGATGTGTTTCCCATATGGATTCAAGAAGGGGAGGCAAGCAAAGGCTCCAATCGCTAAAATGAGGATGCTGGATTTTAAATAGTACCATGTGGTTTGATTTAGAAAAGCAATTTTCCCAAAGCCAAACAAGGCTGAAAGATCTGCGTTCGCAAAAAGCATCCAACTAATTAGAATTAAAAACAAAGTCAATATGCGGTATATTTTAGGAAATCTCTTGATAAAAGAAGCAAAAACAAATTTTTCCAGAATGAGAAGTATTCCGTAGTACAGTCCCCAAAATATAAAGTTCCAGTTTGCGCCGTGCCACAATCCGGTAAGCATCCATACAATTAATATGTTGCGGATTTGAATCAAAGCTCCCTTTCGATTTCCTCCAAGAGGAATGTAAAGATATTCTTTAAACCAGGAGCTTAAAGAGATATGCCAACGTTGCCAAAAATCAGTAATTGATTTCGCAAGATAGGGATAATTAAAGTTTTCAATAAAATGGAAACCCAGCATCCGTCCGATTCCGATGGCCATATCGGAATATCCGCTAAAATCAAAATAAATTTGAAAAGCATAGGAAAGAGCGCCAATCCACGCGGTGATAATGGCCTGATGTGAGGAGTCCAAGCCTTGAATATTTTCGAAAATGATACCAAAAGTATTGGCCAAAAGCACCTTCTTGGATAGACCGATGATAAAGCGTTCGCTTCCCGACGCAAAATCATGAAGTGATAAAGTTCGATTTTTAATCTCTCTTGCCACATCACTGTAACGAACAATTGGTCCCGCAATGAGCTGCGGAAACATAGAGATATAAAGGGCGAAGGAGATGTAATTATGTTGAGCAGGTACTTTTTGGCGATATACGTCAATCACGTAGGAAAGAGCCTGGAAGGTATAAAAAGAAATACCAATTGGAAGGCTTAAATTATAGTCTGGTAAAAGGTCAGGGAAAATTCCATTTACATTTGATACAAGAAAAGGATAGTATTTAAAAAATGCAATTGCAAATAAATTCCAGACAGCGGCTAAAATCAGGTTGGAGCGAGCAGAAAGCATGCGGTTTGATGCTATATTTCTTTCGATTAAAAGCCCGGTGATATAATTGATGGTAATACTTAAAAGCATAAGAATAATATAGACTGGCTCTCCCCATGCATAAAAAATCAGACTAAAAATAAGCAGAATCACATTTTTCGTGTAACGAAATCCTGCATAGTAGAGAATTAAAACAAGTGGAAAAAAGAAAAACAGGAATGAAAAGCTGCTAAATACCATTATTTTTTTCCTCCTGATTTTAGTTGTTCTAAAAAGCTTTCCTCAATTTGAAGAGATTCATTGGCAATCACAAAAAGACAGTAATTTCCCCGAAAAACGATTCGGGATTTTTTGAGGATTCCTAACTGGTCTGTTCCGTACCCATCAAAGTTATTGTGAATGGTATCGATTCTTGAATCAAGAGCCTCCTGGAGAAGCGCTTTCTGGGAAGAATCTGTCATTTCAATCAGAAGAAGTTCTTCAACACCCATGTTTGAAGTTGGTCCATAATAAGCCAAGGCGGCAAAGTCGCCAGGATTTAGCTGGTATCTCTTTTTGAATAACAAGGGATCTTCTATTTGAACGGTACCTTTTATCTCCTTCGATAAAAGTTCTCCCGTTTTTTCTACATTTATCTTTTCTGTCACTTCTTGCTTTATTTGTGTCCAAATAAAAAAGAAAAGAAGAAAAAAGAATAAAATCCATAGGATTGCATTTTTTCTTGATATTTTCATTTTCACCTTACTCCTCATTCTCACCTTACTCCTCATTCTCTGAACTATTATAAAGGGTTCATAAAATCTAGTCAATCCAGTAAGAATAGTATACAATGAAAATATCGATTAATTGTTTGTAAGTGAGGTAAATATGAGTAGTACAAAGAGAATTGAGAAGCTTCGGAAAAGGTATATTGACTCGAAACCATCCATTTGTTATGAGAGAGCACGCATTTATACAGAGTCTCATAAAAAAACAGAGGGTAAGCCGGTTCCGATTCAGCGGGCACAAGCCTTTTGCGATTTTGGGAAAAGAAAAATACAAGGCTCTTGGCTTAGAGAAGCACATCCATTCCTTTACAACACCGACACCTGGGGAAATCGAAAAAGCGTATCAAATATTTGAAAATACCGGAATCCGGAAGGTAGAATATAAGTGAAAAATAGTATATACTGTTAGAAGAATAGAACAAAGGAGATAGAAAAGAATGGAAGTAGTGAAAATAAAAGAATTGTTTCGGAATACGGAACAATATCTGGATAAAGAAGTAACGGTTGGGGGATGGATTCGAAGTATTAGAGATTCTAAAACCTTTGGATTTATCGTGATAAGTGATGGTTCTTTTTTTGAGCCTCTTCAGGTTGTATATGGAGAAAAGCTGGAAAACTTTCAGGAGATAACAAAGCAGAACGTTGGTGCTGCCTTAATTGTAAAGGGAACATTGGTGGCAACACCAAATGCGAAGCAGCCTTTTGAGATACAAGCAGCTTGTGTCGAGATAGAAGGAGTTTCAGCACCAGATTATCCATTACAAAAGAAAAGACACAGTTTTGAATATTTAAGAACAATCTCTCACTTAAGACCACGCACAAATACGTTCCAGGCAGTATTTAGAATTCGGTCCTTATGTGCTTACGCAATTCATAGCTTCTTTCAAGAAAGAGGCTTTGTATATGTGCACACTCCCATCATAACAGGAAGTGATGCAGAGGGTGCTGGAGAAATGTTCCAGGTGACGACATTGGATATGGAAAATGTACCAATGGCGGAAGGTAAAATAGACTATTCAAAAGACTTCTTTGGAAAAGAAACAAATCTTACGGTAAGTGGACAATTGAATGGGGAAACCTTTGCGCAAGCCTTTGGAAATATCTATACCTTTGGACCTACCTTCCGTGCAGAAAATTCAAATACCACAAGACATGCAGCTGAGTTTTGGATGATAGAGCCGGAAATCGCCTTTGCAGATTTAGATGACAATATGGACTTAGCAGAAGATATGTTAAAATATGTGATACGATACGTATTGGAACATGCACCAGAGGAGATGAATTTCTTCAACTCTTTTGTGGACAAAGGGCTAATTGAGCGGTTAAACAATGTTATGAACTCAGACTTTGAAAGAATTACTTATACAAAGGCAATTGAACTATTGGAAGAAGTGAATGACCGCTTTGAGTATAAAGTACATTGGGGAAGCGATCTTCAAACAGAGCATGAACGCTACTTAACAGAAGAGCTTTATAAAAAACCTGTATTTGTAACGGATTACCCAATTGAAATCAAAGCATTCTATATGAAACAAAA
Organism: Aequitasia blattaphilus; assembly: GCF_024721305.1. Classification (GTDB taxonomy): domain Bacteria; phylum Bacillota; class Clostridia; order Lachnospirales; family Lachnospiraceae; genus Aequitasia; species Aequitasia blattaphila. The sequence goes on from NZ_JAMXOD010000011.1 coordinate 84,224, forward strand.
TAGCGATGGAAAAACTGTTGCAGCCATGGATTGTTTGGTTCCGGGAATCGGAGAAATTATAGGTGGAAGCCAAAGAGAGGACGATCTTAATAAGCTGGTAGCCAGAATGAAAGAGACAGGTTTAAGTGAAGAGGAATACCAATTTTATTTGGATCTAAGAAAATATGGGTCTACCAGACATGCAGGATATGGTCTGGGCTTTGAAAGGTGTATTATGTATTTAACCGGTATGGGGAATATCAGAGATGTGATTCCATTCCCAAGAACAACTGGAAACGCTGACCTGTAAAAAAGGAGGGGAGTAATATGTATACGATATTAGTAGTCGATGATGAGCAAGCAATTGCAGACGTGATAGAGTTATCTTTAAAGAATGATGAGTATGAGGTTTTGAAGTTTTACAATGGAACAGATGCTCTGGAATGTATCAAAAGCACAAAAATCGATTTGGCTATTTTAGATATTATGCTCCCGGATATAGATGGTTTCGAGATTTTACGACAGATTCGGAAGGAATACACCTTTCCAGTTATTATGTTAACGGCAAAAAATGCAGATGTAGATAAGATTCAAGGACTTACACTTGGGGCAGATGATTATATACCAAAGCCCTTTAATATGATGGAGTTAGTGGCAAGAATTAAGGCTCAGCTTCGAAGATACACCCAGTATAATGATTCCGTAAAAGAACAAGGTGACATCATTGATTTTGGAGGTTTGATTTTGAATCGAACCTCCCATGAGTGTACCTATTATGACATGCCTCTTACATTGACTCCGATTGAATTTGATATTCTATGGATTCTTTGTGAAAATCGAGGGAAAGTAATTAGTTCTCAGGATCTTTTTGAAAGCGTATGGAAGGAAAAATATTACAAATCAAGTAATAATACCGTGATGGTACATATTCGGCATCTACGGGAAAAAATGAGCAAACCAACAGGAAAATCTGATTTTATTAAAACAGTGTGGGGAGTAGGGTATAAAGTTGAAGAGTAAATATAGGAAGCTAAAATTCAGTATCCTTTTACAATCTCTTTTGGCGGCCTCCCTGACGATACTGGTAGCCAGTATTATTCTACAGTATATTATTGGAGGAACCTTCAAAGAGGTTGTATCAAGAGCGGTCATTCGCGTGATGGTGCTGTTAGGGATGCGCTATGACAATGCAACATTACTATACTGGAAGCTGATTGGAAGCAACAGAGAGCTATTTATGATTCTGGGGTTTCTGCTTTTATTCAGCTTTTTTTTCTATGCTTCTTTAACCAAAATGACAAAATATTTGGAGCAGGTGGGAGAGGGAATTGAAAATATTATTTCAGATTCTACAGAACCCATTCGTTTAATTACAGAATTAAAGCCGATTGAGCTACGTTTAAATGAGATTAAAGCGACGATTCGGAGGCAAGAAATTGAAGCAATGAATTCTGAAAAAAAGAGGAATGACCTTATCTTGTTTCTTGCCCATGATTTAAAGACACCTTTGACGTCAATACTGGCGTATCTATCCATGCTTGAGCAGCAGGAAAATTTGCCTGCAGAAGAACGAAAGAAATATCTGAAAATTGCATCGGAGAAAGCGATTCGATTAGAAGAGCTGGTAAACGAGTTTTTTGAGATTACCAAACTGAATATGGAAGAGATTGAGATTAATAAAACAGAGGTGAATGTTTCTCTTATGCTGGAACAGATTGCAGATGAGCTTTATGGGGTTTTACAGGAGAAACGGCTTACATGTGAAGTGGAGGTCGAAGACAATTTAATGATTGAAGGGGATCCGGATAAACTTGCAAGAGTTTTTGATAATATTTTAAGAAATGCAATGGCCTACTGCTATGAAGATACTAAGATTCAAATCGAGGGAAAGAAAAAGGACAAGACGGTAATGATCCGCTTTATTAACCAAGGGGATCGTATTCCAGGAGATATGCTTCAAACAATTTTTGAAAAATTTTACCGTGTAGACAATTCCAGATCAAGTGGTACCGGTGGGGCAGGTCTTGGCCTTGCCATTGCCCAGGAAATATTAGAATTGCATAAGGGGAAAATCATGGCAAAAAGTGATGATTTGCAGACCCAGTTTATTGTTTCGCTGCCATTGTTAGAAGGGGAAGAATCATGAAATTTATACATATAGCAGACTTACATTTAGGAGCAAGACCCGAAGCCGGGGAAGCCTATACCCAAAAGCGTCCGGAGGAATTATGGGAGAGCGTCCATAGAATTATTCAGAAATGTAATGAAGATGAAATTGATTTGCTTTTAGTTGCAGGAGATGTTTTTCATCACCAACCAATGCTCCGTGAGCTGAAGGAATTGGATTATTTATTCTCGAAATTAGTGAAAACCCATGTGGTTTTAATTGCGGGAAATCATGACTATATAAAAGGTGATTCTTTCTACAAGAAGTTTCAATGGCAAAGCCATGTACATTTCATTCTGAATGGAGAAATGAGCAAATTGAAGCTGAAGGACATTTCGACAAATGTCTTTGGACTTAGCTACCAAACCAGAAACATTGAGAAAGATATGCTGGCCTATCATGAGCCAAAAAAGGATGGCAATAATATTCTTTTGCTCCATGGTGGTGAAGAAAAATATTTGCCTGTAAATAAGCAAAAACTAGCCTCTTTAAACTATGACTACATTGCTCTTGGACATATCCACAAGCCTATGATTTTGGCAGAGAATAAAATGGCTTATGCAGGTGCTCTGGAACCAATTGACCGAAATGATATAGGGGAACACGGATATATCTTTGGCGAAATTAAAAATCAAAAAACAAAAATTCGTTTCTGTTCGTTTGCTAAGAGAAGTTACGTGCCTCTAAAGCTTGAGGTAGATGTTAGTGATACAGCAGCACAAGTGAAGGATAAGCTGTCTGAAAGAATACAAGAAGGTGGGATCGATAATATATATAAAGTTACTTTAGTAGGATTCCGTGAAGCAGACATGTATTATGATATCGCTGCATTTGATCAGTTTAAGAATATTGTTCAGATTACAGATGAGACAAAGCCATACTATGATTTCAAGAAAATCATGGAAAAAAACAAAGATAATATAATTGGTTTATTCATTAAAGAGCTGATCGATTGTGAAGAAGGAAGTATGGAATACGAGGCTCTTTATCAAGGGGTAGACGCCTTAATGACAACAAGAAGGAATGAAGCATGATATTTAAGGAGTTCGTTTTAAAAAACTTTGGAAAATTTTCAAATAAAAGAATCCAGTTAAAAGAGGGTATTAATTTAATATATGGTGAAAATGAGTCTGGGAAATCAACAGTTCACGGATTTATTAAGGGAATGCTTTTTGGCATGGACAGAGGCCGGGGACGAGCGGCTTATAAAGACGATTTTAGTCGATTTGAGCCTTGGGAAAACAGCGGATATTATGAAGGAAATCTGGAGTTTCAAGTAGAAAATCGAAGTTTTCTGTTAAGCAGAGCGTTCGATAAGGAGCATAAAGGTGCGAAGCTGGTTTCTTTGGATGATCATGAGGTATTAAGTGTTGAGGATGGAGATCTGGAAATTCTGTTAGAAGAACTGACAGAAGATGTTTATGAAAATACAATCTCTATCAAACAGCTGGGGATTGAGACCAATCAAAATCTTGCCAATCGCTTCAGTAATTACGCTACCAGCTATTATATGACTGGAGAAGGGGATATTGATTTAACAAAGGCTCTGAGCTTCTTGAAGGAAAGAAGAAGAGAAGAGGGGAAGAAAATTGATTCCAATATTGAAGAAAAAGCGAGAAAGCGTGAGCAAATCGAAAGTGAGATGTCCTATATATGGAGAGAGAGGCAAGCCCTAAAAGAAGAGAGAGAGGTCTTAGAACTTGAGATAAAGAAGATTGAAAAGAAGCAGGAAGAAGTTCCCTACGTTGTAAAAAAATCAAAGTGGAGAATTCATCCCGTTGAAGGAATAATGTTTTTGATCTTTGTTTTGGGTGCTTTGATTTTGCCGCCTAGACCTTGGAATTATCCATTGGCCATTGTAATAGCTCTTATTTGCATTATTTATTCGTGGAATCGATTAAAGACAGAGAAGAGACAGGAGAATATTAAGGAAGATTTAGAAGATAAAGAGAAAAACCTACAGAAAATGAGATGGGAACACCAACATCTTGAGGAAGATTTGCAGGACAAGCAAGTGCAATATATGAACCTGCAAGAGAGATTAGAGAATTTTAATGAACTTTCAGAAAGTCACATTCAGCAAAAAGAGAAAATTAAGGGAATAGAAATAGCTGAAAACACCTTGATTAATCTGTCTCGGAGAATGCGCCAATCATTAGAAAAGGAGCTGAACCAAAAGACAGGTGAGATATTGAGTGTGATAACGGAGGGGAAATATTCAAAAGTTTTCCTAGACGAGAGCCTGAATTTATCAATCCTGACGGAAGACAAAATTGTTCCGTTAAACCAATTAAGCAGAGGTTGTATTGAGCAGATATATTTTTCTCTTCGCATGGCCGCCACAATGATTATGCAAAGGGAGGAATATCCCTTTATCTTGGATGATACCTTTGCCTATTTTGATGAAAGGCGACTGGAAAAAGTATTAGAATGGCTGGCAAAAAACAAACGGCAGGTGATTCTGTTTACTTGTCAAAAAAGAGAAGAGGAAATTTTGAAAAAAAATGGGATTTCCTATCACAAGGTGGAATTATAGTGAAAAAGGGGAGGATTGCTCAAATGAGCAACCTCCTCTTTGTTTTAAATGTCTTCGCCCCGTTTATAGCGGGCAACTACATTTTGGATTCTTTCAATTGGATTTAAAATACTGCTTAAAGAACCATCGTGATTTAAGGTATCTACAAGTAGTGCTACGTATTTACTCATATCGCAGTTGATATAGTAAGGGCGTTCCAGTAATTCTGGAGTCTGATAAATTAAGTTTGTTGTTAAAATGCCGTTGATAATGCCATCTTCATAAGCCTTGTCAAATTTTTCCAGCCCATTGGTAAAGAGCCCAAAAGTAGCGGCGGCAAATATTCGCTTTGCTTTTCTTTGCTTGAGCTGGCTGGCAACATCGATGATACTGTCGCCGGAAGAAATCATATCATCTAAAATAATAACATCCTTTCCTTCCACAGATGAGCCAAGGAATTCGTGAGCCACAATCGGATTACGTCCATCTACAATCTTTGTATAGTCTCTTCGTTTGTAGAACATTCCCATATCAAGATTCAGGACATTGGCCAGATATACTGCACGTTCCGTTGCTCCTTCATCAGGGCTGATGGCCATCATATGCTCTGCGTCTATTTGCAAATCTTTTACGTGTCTTAAAAGACCTTTTATAAATTGGTAAGTAGGGCGTACCGTTTCAAATCCGCTTAAAGGAATTGCATTGGAAACACGGGGATCATGAGCATCAAAGGTGATAATGTTTTCAACACCCATATGTACCAATTCTTGTAACGCCAATGCACAGTCTAAGGATTCTCTGGAACTTCTTCTATGCTGTCTGCTTTCGTATAAAAATGGCATAATTACATTGATTCTACGACCTTTACCGCCGATAGCAGCAATGATGCGCTTTAGATTCTGATAATGGTCATCAGGGGACATGTGATTGACCTCTCCGGTGAGAGAGTAGGTAAGGCTGTAATTGCATACATCTACCATCAAATACAAGTCCATGCCTCTAACAGATTCGTTTATAATACCTTTTGCTTCTCCCGAACCAAAGCGGGGTACTTTTGCATCAATGAGATAGGAATCTCTTTCATAACCGTTAAAGATAATATCATCTTTGTGCTTATGTCCTTCCTCTTTTCTCCATTTTACCAGATAATTATTTACCTTTTCACTCATTTCTCTACAGTCTTCAAGGGCAATAAGTCCCAAAGATCCTACAGGAATGTTATCAAGGTTTCGCTCACTACGACGCAGCATTTTCATTTCCTCCTACTTTAACAATTTCTTTTTTATCCGAATATCCTCACCAGTCAGCCGGAGCAATGTGTAATTACTGCTCACCCGGGAAAAGACGCGTTCAGAATAGTTGTGTTTTATTTCTTCCAAGGATAAATTGGTTGAAATTATGGTCGGCTTTTTATTTAGCAGACGCTCATTTATACAGACAAAGAGCTGTGAATTTGTAAAAGAGTTGGAAAGCTCGGTTCCTAAATCATCAATGATTAGTAAGTCACAATCATAAATATGATGTTCATCCTCTTTTTTTTCAAACATTTTCTTTGCTAATATATCAAACAAATCACTAGCCGTCACATAGACGACAGAAAAAGAACGATCGATCAGTTCTTTTGCAATACAGTGGGTTAGAAAAGTTTTTCCTGTTCCTGTGTCCCCGAAAATAAAAAGATTCCGGAAGTCCTGTGGAAAATGGGTCACAAAATCTTGGCAGTTATCTACAGCGATTTTAAAAGATTCTTTGGGGCTGCGGTTTGTAACCTTATCTACTTCTGAGTCGGAATGCAAATCCCAGCGTAAAGAATCGAAGTTTTCTTGTTCTAAAACATCCCGAAGATTTGAATTCGCATAAAGAAGTTCAATCTCAGCCTGCTTGAAGCAATGACACTTTTTGTTATGAATGTATCCACGATCTTGACAATCTTTGCAAGTATATTGAAGTGACAAGTAATCATCTGGATAGCCGGCGTTGGATAAAATCTCTTTTTTCTTCATAGAAATAAGATGAAGATTCTTATGTAGCGTGTTAAGAGCATCCTCATCTCCATCTAAATATGCCTTTGCCTTTTGTAAACTTAGAGAGGATATTTGGTTCTCCAAGTCCTTAATCTGGGGTAGTTCTCTATAGATTTCTTCATACCGCTTTTGCAAACGGTACTGATTGTCCAGCTGCTTTTTTTCATATGTACGCATGATTTCATTGTACAACGAATTGGAAAGTGGCATAGGTATCTCCTTACTATTGAATTAATTTTCTCTCAAGCTCTTCCATATCGTAGGAACGCTCTTTGAAATTATTAAATGCATTTTTAGATGCATTTTTGGGTTCAGGCTTTACCTTTTTTGCATTTTGGTAAAGAGCATCTGCTTTTTCCACAGCCTCAAGAGTATGGTATTTTTTCTCATGCCAGCCTTTCAGTATTTTTTCTGCATAGTCAAAACTGGGTTTGTGAATCGCATTAATTGTGCGATCACATGCAGCTAAAATCATCTCCATAGAAAAACCGTATTCTTCACACCAACGCTTGATGTAGGTGGCTTCAGCAGAAGCAGGCGCCCGGTCAGTAATACCAAATGCCTTTAGGATAGAATAACATTTCTTATTATGAGGAATGACCTTTTCTTTCGCATCTTCAACAGTCTTGATTCCTTGTTCGGACCAGTTAATTGCCACCTTTTTTACGTAATAGATGCTTTTGTTCCCGTTTTCAACGCAAAAGACAATCAGATAATCAATTAAATCGGTTGGGAAGCTTAACTCTTCATAGATGAAGGCAATGACCTCTGCCTCAGCATGAGATAAAGTTTTCCCGAAATAACTTTCCGCTAAAAACAAAGACGATTTCAGACCGTTTTTTTCTTTGCGGTTGCGGTACTGTTCAATTTGAGGAACATCTTTTGCGATTGGAGGAACTGCCTTTATCTCCGGTTCCGGAAGAGGATCCTCATCAATTTCCTCGGATTCAGATTCGAAGTCAAGCAATCCTTGTTTTTCCCAATATTTTAAAGCACGCTTCACATCTTTCTCGGTTATTTCTAATATATCTGCTATTTTTGAAATCGATAATGCCTTGGAAGGATTGGAAAAATGACGCAATAAAAGTAAGTATACTTTTACAAATTCCCCATTTGCCTTAGGCATGTAATGATCGATAAAATCATTATTTAAAACAACGGAATATCCTTGGATATTTCCTTTCAAATTAATACGCTTCATTCTTGGTGTAACCTCCCTCATACCTGCTTGAGTATTTAATCGTAAAGGTATTATAGCATCCAAGAACTGCGTAAACAAAGAAGTTTTTTTACCAAAAAAGAAGTTTTTTGTGGATAAAAAACTGTGGATACTGTGGATAACTAATGATTCAAAATGGATTCCCCAATGGTTACAACATTTCCGGCACCCATAGTTATCAACATATCACCTTTTTTACAATTCTCAATGCAAAAATTCTCTATTTCCTCAAAAGTTTCAAAGTAGTATGCATTTTTCCCTTTTTTCTTTATTTGTTCAGCCAAATCCTCTGAAGAGACCCCTAAGGTATCCGTTTCTCTTGCAGCATATATTTTTGTCAGAATAATATGATCGGAAAGTGAAAGTGTATCTGCAAATTCCTGAAACAAGGCTTTCGTTCTGGAATATGTATGGGGTTGAAAAATACACCATATTTCCCGATGAGGATATGCGTTTGCTGCTTTTAGTGTGGCTTTGATTTCAGTTGGATGATGGGCATAATCATCAATAATCGTGACGCCATTCCTCTCCCCTTTTTTTTCAAAACGCCGATTGGTTCCAGTAAATGAGGTGAGTCCCTTTTGAATTTCATTCCAGGGGGTATCTATAAGTCTGGCGGTAGCAATAGAGGCTAAAGCGTTTCCGACATTATGTTCCCCATGAACAGATAATGTAATATGCTTCGGAGCCTCATCCTTATAATAGGCATCAAAGGAAGGACAGCCCATTGAATCAAAAACAATATTTTTTGCGTAACAATCATAACCTTCGCCGATACCATAGGTCAGAAGAGGCGCTGATACGTTTCCAGTGAACAGACTAAGACCTTCGATATCTCCGTTTATGACCAGGGTTCCATCTTCGGGAAGGAGTTTTGAAAACGCAAGGAAAGATTGATAAATATCATCTAAATCTTTGAAAAAGTCCAAATGATCCTCGTCTATATTAAGAATAATGCTGATTTTTGGAAAAAAGTGCAGGAAGCTGTTTGTATATTCACAGGCTTCTGTTAAAAACAAATTATTTCCGCCTACCTTAATATTACCATTTATTGAAGGAAGAATCCCGCCTACAGAAATAGTAGGATCTTTTTCACCCTCCAGCAAAATATGGGAAAGCATGGAAGTCGTCGTTGTCTTCCCGTGGGTACCGGCTACTGCAATAGGAACGTCATAATTTTCCATGAGTTGACCTAAAAGTTCGGCACGTGACAGCATAGGCAAGCCTTTATTTTTCGCAGCAGCGTATTCTTCATTATCCTCATGTACAGCGGCAGTATAGACTACAAGATCAATGCCTTCCCGTATATTAGAAGCTTTTTGACCAATATCAATCTGTACGTTTTTTCTTCTGAGTTCATCTAAAAGAGAAGAGTCCTGATTATCGGATCCGCTTATTGTGAAATTTTCTTTTAGTAAGATTTCAGCAAGACCGCTCATACTGATTCCGCCAATTCCGATAAAATGAACGTGAATCGGCTCTTTAAAATTTATTTTATACATAGTAATCCTTCCTAAAACTGATTTTAATATCGTAATTATTATATACTTATAATGGCAAAAAAGCCAATATCTAATTTTTTAGGCACATCTTACAAAAAAAGAAATAAATCTGGGTTTGTTGATGTAAATTATTCACTTAAAAAATAAACTATGATATACTGTAATGGAATCATACCGAAAAGAGGTGACGTACTATGGCAAAAAAAGAAATGATAGCGATGCTGCTTGCCGGAGGGCAGGGGAGTCGACTCGGTGTTCTGACATCAACAGTGGCGAAACCAGCAGTAGCGTTTGGAGGGAAGTATCGAATTATTGATTTTCCACTGAGCAATTGCATCAATTCTGGCATTGATACGGTAGGCGTTTTAACTCAGTATCAGCCCTTAAGATTGAACGCTCATATCGGAATCGGAATCCCTTGGGATTTGGATCGTAACGTAGGAGGAGTGGCAATCTTACCCCCTTATGAAAAGGGAAAAAACAGTGAATGGTATACCGGAACAGCAAATGCTGTATACCAAAATTTGAATTTTATTGAAACGTACAATCCGGACTATGTTTTAATTTTATCAGGTGATCACATTTATAAGATGGATTATGAAGTAATGCTTGATAATCACAAGGAAAAAGGTGCAGATGTAACGATTGCAACGATGCCTGTTCCTTTAGAAGAAGCTTCACGCTTCGGTGTTGTAGTAACCGGAGAAGAAGGAAAGATTGAGTATTTTCAAGAAAAACCAAAGGAACCAAAGAGTAACTTAGCATCAATGGGAATTTATATTTTTAACTGGGAAACATTAAAAGAAGCACTCATGGTGAATAAAGAGGAAGCAGGATGCGACTTTGGAAAACATGTAATTCCTTACTGTCATGACCAGGGAAAAAGCCTATATGCTTATGAGTTTAATGGGTACTGGAAAGATGTTGGAACTCTCCAATCCTATTGGGAAGCCAATATGGAGCTGATTGATATCGTTCCAGAGTTTAACTTATATGAAGAGTTTTGGAAGATTTATACAAATAGTGAGATTATTCCACCACAGTATATTTCCGAAGAGGCAGTTACCGTAAAGAGCATTATATGTAATGGGTGCGAAATTTATGGAGAGGTCTACAATTGTGTTATTGGTTCCGGAGTTACGATAGAGGCAGGAAGTATTGTAAGGGACTCTATTATTATGAAGGGTGCAAAGATAGGAAGCGGCTGTGTGATTGATAAGGCTATTATTGCAGAAGAGGCAAAGATAAGTAATAACGTTACCATTGGCATTGGTGCCGACATACCAAATCGTGAGAAACCTCATATTTATGGAGATGGTTTGGTGGCAATAGCCGAAAAATCAGTTATCCCAGAAGGTGTTCAAATCGGGAAAAACACAGCAATAAGCGGCTATACGAAAGCGGAGGATTATCCGGAAGGAGCTATTGGAAGTGGAGAGACATTGATAAAGGCAGGTGAGCAGTTATGAGAGCATTAGGAATCATCTTAGCTGGTGGAAATCCGGTTAAAATAAGAGACTTGACTAAAAAGCGTGCAGCAGCTGCTCTTCCCATCGCAGGAAGCTATCGTGCGATTGACTTTGCTCTAAGTAATATGTCAAATTCATCGATTCAAAAAGTGGCTGTCCTGACTCAATACAATTCCAGATCCTTAAATGAGCATTTGAACTCGTCAAAATGGTGGGATTTTGGTAGAAAACACGGTGGGTTATTTCTTTTTACGCCAACGATTACTGCAGATAATGGCTATTGGTATAGAGGAACAGCAGATGCAATTTATCAAAATTTAGATTTTTTGAAAAAGAGCCATGAACCCTATGTTGTGATCTCATCAGGGGATGGAATATATAAAACTGATTATTCTAAGATTTTAGAATATCATATTGCGAAAAAGGCAGACATTACTGTTGTTTGTAAAGAAATACCTGAACAGGAAGACGCGACAAGATTTGGTGTCGTAAAAATGGACAGCACGATGCGAATTACTGACTTTGAAGAAAAGCCAATGGTGGCAATGTCAAACATTGTGTCAACAGGCATTTATATAATACGTAGAAGACAGTTAATTGATTTAATCGAGCACAGTGCAGAAGAAGGAAGATATGATTTTGTAACCGATATCCTGGTTCGATACAAGAACCTGAAAAAGATATACGGATATAAAATAAAAGACTACTGGAACAGCATTACTACAGTGGATGCCTATTACAAGACGAATATGGATTTTCTAAAAAAGGATGTGAGAAATTACTTCTTTAAAGAACAGCCTGACATTCGTTCAAAGGTATCAGACCTGCCACCAGCAAAATACAATCCAAAGGCGAATGTAAAGAACAGTTTGATTGCCAGCGGGTGTATTATCAATGGTACGGTAGAGAATTCGATTCTTTTCAAGAAAGTATTTGTTGGCAATAATTGCGTCATAAAGAATTCTATTATATTGAATGACGTATATCTGGGGGACAACATCTATATTGAAAACTGTATAATTGAAAGTAGAGGTACTATCCGTGCAAACACGCGTTTTGTAGGAGAAGATGGTGTGAAGATAGTCAACGAAAAAAACGAGAGGTATGCACTGTAAGGTGTAGGCTTGAAGAAAGGAGCGTAAGCTATGCAAATCACAGATGTGCGAATTCGCAGAATCACAAAGGAGGGCAAGCTGAAAGCAGTTGTCTCAATTACCATGGATGAGGAGTTTGTTGTTCATGATATTAAAGTAATAGAAGGAGAAAAAGGGCTTTTTATAGCTATGCCAAGCAAAAAAACATCTGATGGAGAATATCGAGATGTGGCACATCCAATTAATTCTGGAACAAGAGAGCGTATCCAACAAATTATCTTAGATAAGTTTGCTGAGATGCCAGATGAACCGAACGAAGTTGGAGAAGGAATAATATAGAGCATATGCTTAAGCAAACAAGGCATGCACGGGGATAAAAGGACCTCAAATGAATCGATTGCGATTTGTTTGAGGTTCTTTTTTGCAAAGAGGAATTATGAAATCGAAAAAGAGAGCCGCTTTCCAGTAGCAGGATGAGGGAAAGAAAGCTTGTATGCAACCAGTTGGATATTTTTCCCAGCATCAGTGGACTGGCCATATTTGCGGTCACCAACGATTGGATGTCCAATGTGGGAAAGCTGGACACGAATCTGATGGTGTCGTCCCGTTTCAAGAGAGACTTCCAGCAGGGAAGTGTTGCCCTCGTTGTTAAAGTCCAGCAATTTATAGGAGAGAGAAGCACGCTTTTGTCCAGGAGTTCCCGGTGAAACAACGGAGGAAGTATTGCTTTTTTTGTCTTGTAAAAGATAATCTGTTAATGTATCTGTATCCTTGGCTGGCTTTCCATGAACGGTTGCCAGATACAATTTCTGGAAGGAGTTTGCTGTTAAAGATTTCGATAAATTTTTAGATGCCAAAGGAGTCTTACCAAAAACCATAATGCCTTTTACAGGTTGATCCAATCGATGAATCAATCCCAGGTAAGGAGAGTTTAAATAGTTCTTTAAAAGACTTACCATGTCCTTGGTCATAATGCTCTTGCTTTGGGTAGGAACTCCGTGAGGTTTTACACATACAATAATATCTTTATCTTCATATAAAATTTCTAGGTCTGGGTACATTTTTATAACTCCTGTTCTCTTTTTCTTCTGTTTATTTAGTGTATAGTGTATTTCACATCTTGACAAGACATTTTAAATTCGATAATATAAGGAAAGATTTTCTATATTTTGACGAAGAAGAGGCCCAGTAGATGTAAGCTGTCCAAAGAGAGAGGATTAAGTGGTGAAAGATCCTTGATATGAACTGCGTTGAACCCACCTTGGAGTCACTGTATCAAAGTACAGCGTATTGCCAGCGTTAATGGCCAATGAAGAGAGCTGCGAGAGGGTCGCAGTTAACTAGGGTGGTACCGCCGAGCATTTCGGTCCCTTTTTGGGATTTTTTGCTGGGTGTTTTTTTATTTATTCAGACAGATATCCCAGGTGAAGTAAGAATGAGTTTTAAGAAAAAAGGAGACAAAAAATGGCAAAAGAAAAATTTGTAAAAAGCATCACAGCCCGTGACGAGGATTTTGCACAATGGTATACGGATGTGGTAAGAGAAGCGGAACTATGTGATTATTCAAGTGTAAAGGGATGTCTGAATTATCTTCCAAATGGATATGCGATTTGGGAACTGATTATGAACGACTTAGATAAAAGATTTAAAGACACCGGTGTGGAAAATGTATCCCTTCCTCTTTTGATTCCAGAATCACTTCTGGAAAAAGAAGCAGACCATATTGAAGGATTTGCGCCGGAAGTTGCATGGGTTACTCACGGTGGTATGGAAAGACTACAGGAAAGATTCTGTATTCGTCCTACTTCTGAGACTCTATTCTGTGATTTGTGGGCAAAAACAGTCCAATCATACAGAGACCTGCCGAAGGTATGGAATCAGTGGAACTCGGTGCTTCGTTGGGAAAAAACTACAAGACCTTTCCTGCGTTCCAGAGAATTTTTATGGCAAGAAGGCCATACGATTCATGCAACTTATGAAGAAGCTGAGGAAAGAACCATACAGATGCTTCATGTATATGAAGACTGTTATAAAGAAACACTTGCAATTCCTTTTGTATCAGGAAGAAAGGCAGAAAACGAAAAGTTTGCCGGAGCACAGGATACTTACACAATAGAAGCTTTAATGCATGATGGAAAAGCATTGCAATCTGCAACCAGCCACTTCTTTGGAAGTGCTTTCCCGGATGCGTTTAACATTAAGTATATCGATAAAGACAATCAGCTTAAGAGTGTATACGAAACATCATGGGGATGGTCCACAAGAAGTATTGGTGCTCTTATCATGGTACACGGTGATGACAGTGGATTAGTACTTCCTCCTCACGTTGCACCAGTAGAATGTAGAGTGATTCCGATTGCACAGCACAAAGAAGGAGTATTGGATCGAGCAGGTGAGCTTTTTGATGAATTGAAAAAAGCAGGATACCGTGTGAAGATTGATGATTCAGACAAGAGCCCTGGATGGAAGTTTGCAGAGCAAGAGATGCTGGGAATTCCGACACGTATTGAAATTGGACCAAAGGATATTGAAAATAATCAAGTTGTTGTGGTAAGAAGAGATACAAGAGAAAAGATTATTGTATCCTTAGATGAAATTGCAACAAAGCTAAGGGATATTCTTGAAACGATACAAGAAGATATGTACAATCGTGCAAAAGACTTCTTGAATGAGCATATTTATTCTGCTACAACCATTGAAGAAATGACAGAGAAATTCAAATCAAGCAAAGGCTTTATTAAGGCTTGCTGGTGTGGAGATCCAGAGTGTGAAGGTGAAGTGAAGTATGTAACCGGTGGTGCATCTACCAGATGCTTGATTGAAGATGAAGAAATGAATTCTGACAAGTGTATCTGGTGTGGAAAGCCTGCTAAACACATGGCATACTGGGGAAAATCATACTAATTTAGATTATGTGAAAATAGCGTTTCGTAATAGTGAATAACTTGCGGAACGCTATTTTTATGGAAATTAAATCCAATACTGTGTATAATGTGAGGTATGAAAAAGTTTGAGATAAAAATACCAAGACAAGTAAAAAAAGTGATTCGACAGCTTCAGGAGAATGGATATGAAGCCTACTGTGTCGGAGGCTGTGTAAGAGATGCCATATTGGAACGGGAGCCGGCAGACTGGGATGTAACAACCAACGCTACACCCCAAGAGATTAAAAAGCTGTTTCAGAAAACGGTTGATACTGGGATTAAGCATGGAACGGTGACAGTATTGGTGGATAAAGGCGCTTATGAAGTCACAACTTATCGGGTAGATGGTGAGTATGAAGATGCAAGACATCCCAAAGAGGTGACTTTCACAAAAAACCTTAGGGAAGATTTGCTGCGGAGAGACTTTACAATTAATGCCATGGCATATAATGAAGAGGAAGGTCTGGTGGATTTATTTGGAGGCATTTCAGACTTGAAGGGAAAGGTAATTCGATGTGTAGGCAATGCTGCAGATCGTTTAGAAGAAGATGCGCTTCGGATATTACGTGGGATTCGCTTTGGGGCACAGCTGGGTTTCGAAATCGAGAAGAATACGAAAGAGGCGATGAAAGATATGGCGCCAAATCTCCGATTTATCAGTGGAGAGCGTATACAGGTGGAACTTATTAAGCTGGTGGTATCAGCTCATCCCGAACTCTTATTAGAGGCTTATAATCTTGGAATTACAAAGGTCATTCTGCCAGAGTTTGACCGTATGATGCAAACGACACAGGAAACACCCCATCATATGTATGATGTGGGAATCCATACGATAAAGGCAATGGAGTATGTGAAAGCAGATAAGGTTCTCCGGCTTACCATGCTTTTTCATGATATGGGAAAACCAGAGTATAAAACAATCGATCAAGATGGAAGGGCTCATTTTAAAAAGCATGGAATTCGAAGCGAAGAGATTACGAAGAAAGTAATGAGAAGGATGAAGTTTGACAATGATACGATTTACAAAGTAAGTAAATTAGTATATTATCATGACTATCGGATGCCGGCTAAGGCTCCGAATGTTCGAAAGGCAATAAACAAAATAGGAAAAGAACTGTTTCCTTATTACCTTGAAGTTCGAAAAGCAGATGTTTTAGCTCAGAGTGACTATTTAAGACAAGAAAAACTGATGAATATCTCGCAAATAGAAGAAGTTTATGGAGAGATTTTGAAAAAGCAAGAGTGCACCTCTCTAAGAGAGCTGAACTTGAATGGAAAGGATTTAATTGCACTGGGCGTAAATCAGGGCAAGATGATAGGTGCTGTCCTAGAGGAATTGCTTGGAATTGTTATCGAGGAACCCAAAAAGAATGATAAAGATATACTCAAAGAAGAAGCAAAGCGTATTCTAAGAGAGTCTTTTCAGATAGAAATCAAA
Source organism: Aequitasia blattaphilus (assembly GCF_024721305.1). Taxonomy (GTDB): domain Bacteria; phylum Bacillota; class Clostridia; order Lachnospirales; family Lachnospiraceae; genus Aequitasia; species Aequitasia blattaphila. The sequence goes on from NZ_JAMXOD010000011.1 coordinate 100,555, forward strand.
TAAAGTCAGGAGGAGAATTAAATGGATTATAAAAAGCAATATGAGGAGTGGATTTCCAATCCCTTTTTTGACGAAGACACAAAGAATGAACTTCTTGCAATTAAAGACAATGAAGAAGAGATAAAGGACAGATTTTATAAAAATCTGGAATTTGGTACAGCGGGACTTCGAGGTGTAATAGGAGCTGGAACCAATAGACTCAATCTATATACAATCAGAAAAGCAACACAGGGTCTTGCGAATTATATTAACAAGCAAGGCAAGGGAAGCAAGGGAGTGGTCATTGCTTATGATTCGAGACATATGTCTCCGGAATTTGCAAAAGAGGCGGCACTCTCTCTTGGGAAAAACAATATTAAGGCCTATATATTTGAATCTTTAAGACCGACACCAGAACTCTCTTTTGCAGTAAGAAAACTGGGATGTATTGCTGGAATTAATATTACTGCAAGCCATAACCCACCAGAATATAACGGATATAAGGTGTATTGGGAAGATGGAGCCCAGATTACGCCGCCTCATGATCAAGGAATCACGGATGAGGTGAATGGAATCACGGATTACAGTACATTATCCATCATCTCAGAGGAAGAGGCCAGAAGCAAGAATTGCTACGAAGTAATTGGACAAGAGCTGGATGATGCTTATATTGCAGAGCTTAAGAAGCAAGTGTTGCATCCGGAAGCAATTGAACAATATGGTGATCAGCTGAAAATCGTATACAGCCCTCTTCATGGAACTGGAAATGTACCGGCGAGAAGGATTTTAAAGGAGTTAGGATTTAAAAATGTATATGTGGTAAAAGAACAAGAAGAGCCAGATGGTGATTTCCCTACAGTTTCTTATCCGAATCCAGAATCAAAAGAAGCTTTTGAACTTGGATTAGCACTGGCAAAAGAAGTGGATGCAGACTTGGTTTTGGCAACGGATCCGGATGCAGATAGATTAGGAGTCTATGTGAAGGATGAAAAGAGTGGTACGTATCAGGTGTTGACCGGTAATGTATCAGGTTGTCTGCTGGCAGACTATGAAATTGGACAGCGCAAAGAATTAAAGGGGCTTCCAGAGGATGGCTTTTTGATTAAGACCATCGTAACTTCCAATTTGGCAGATGCAATTGGAAAATCCTATGGTGTGGATGTTGTGGAAGTGCTGACTGGATTCAAATACATTGGACAAAAAATTCTGGAGTCTGAAACGACAGGAAAAGGAGCGTATCTCTTTGGATTTGAAGAAAGTTATGGTTGTCTCATTGGAACTTACGCAAGAGATAAAGATGCTATTGTTGCTACGATGGCTCTTTGTGAAGCGGCAGCTTACTATAAAACACAAAACAAAACTCTTTGGGATGTAGTTTTGGAAATGTATGACAAATACGGTTATTATAAAGACGAAACGACAGCTGTTACGCTAAAGGGAATAGAAGGACTTCAAAAAATTCAGGACATTCTAACAAGCTTAAGAAGCAATCCCCCCAAGAAGTTTGGGGATGTAGAGGTGCTCAGAGTCCGGGATTATCAAGTTGGTACCATCACAGATTGTAGAACAAATAAGGAAGAAAAGACCACCCTTCCAACTTCGAATGTATTGTATTATGAATTGGAAAATGATGCATGGGTTTGTGTGAGACCATCTGGGACGGAGCCGAAGATAAAGTTCTATTTTGGAATCAAAGGAACATCCATGGAAAATGCGAAAGAATGCTCGGAAAAAATGGAAAAAAATATACAAGACTTGTTGAATGACTTATTATAGAAGATAAGGATATTAAAAAAGTGTAAAACCCTTGAAAATAGGGGATTTTCCCTTGACAAACAGTACGAAAACAGGTATAACTTTAACTAAGGGCTGAGCCAAGTGCAAGTTGGGAGGCCCAGAGAAAATAGAATACTATTCTATACATAGACAAGGAGGATTTATCCATGAACAAGACAGAATTAGTTGCAGCTATTGCAAAAAGCGCAGATTTACCAAAGAAAGACTCTGAGAAAGCATTAAAGGCATTTGTTGATGTGGTAACAAGCGAACTAAAAAAGGGTAATAAAATTCAATTGGTTGGCTTTGGTACTTTCGAAGTTAGCGAAAGAGCAGCAAGAGAAGGTAGAAACCCTCAAACAGGAAAAACTATGAAGATTGCTGCAAGCAAGGCTCCAAAGTTTAAAGCTGGAAAAGCATTAAAGGATGCTGTAAATACAAAATAGTTATTACGGTATGGGGAAGATGGGATAGAGAGCGTATGCTCTCTATTTTTCCATTCTATGAAGGAAGGTAGTATGAGACTCGATAAATTTTTAAAAGTTTCTAGATTAATTAAAAGAAGAACCGTGGCAAACGAAGCATGTGATGCAGGGCGGATTTTAGTGAATGGTAAGGTGGCGAAGGCTTCTCTCAAGGTGAAGGAAGGCGACCAGATCGAAATTCAATTTGGAAGTAACACAGTACGGGTTGAAGTGTTAGATATAAAAGACACAACGAAAAAGGACGAAGCAAAAGAGTTGTTTCGTTATTTATAAAGAAGAAAATGTACGTATTGTGCAAAATCACCATACAATAATTTGAGGTGCTCGACAGATAAAACACAAGGGGTTGTGGGAAAATAGTGGCAGGTAAATTTTTTTGATGAGACAAATTCTAAATGGAAATAAAAAATATACATTATGCCCAATTGATTATTGTGCAAAAAACATATATTATTAAGTAGTGTAAATATAATCTGATGGGGTGAGTGATTGTATGGGAAGTATAAAGAAAAAGCAGGAGAAGAGACGCATTCGAAATAGACGACGGGTTAATCGGGGAAGCATGGTTCTGGTAAGTGGAGTCTTGTTGCTTCTGACAGTGGTTATGTCTGTAAGTGGATATAACATGAAAGTGAAAGCCGATGCAAATACAGCGACAAAAGTCGAGCTGGAGGCGCAGATAGAAGAAGAAAAGAAGCGTTCTGCAGAAATCGAAGAGCTGGGTGAGTACGTGGGAACAGATGCCTATGTTGAGGATGTTGCCAGGGAGAAGCTTGGTCTTATTTATGAGAATGAAATTATTTTCAAAACAAAATGATATTGTAAAAGAATATATTAAGAAGAATAAGTTACTGATAAAAAATGACAGAGTAGTGATTGGTCTCTCAGGGGGGCCGGACTCCATCTGTCTTTTTTCTGTACTCTTAGAACTTCGAAAGGAATTAAATCTGACTTTGGTAGCGGTTCATATTAACCATGGAATTAGAGAAGAAGCAGGGGAAGATGAAAAATTTGTCAAAATACTCTGTGAAGAAAACCAAGTCCTATTTAAAGTTTTTCATGAGGATGTAAAAAAATATCAAAGGAAAGAAAAGCTATCTGAAGAAGAAGCAGGACGGATTTTGAGAAAGAAAAATTTTCAAAAGATATGTGAGGAAGAGGGGTGCAATAAGATTGCGCTCGGTCATCATAAGAATGATAATGCAGAAACTTTGCTCTTTAATTTAGCCCGTGGGACAGGTCTAAAGGGAATGGGCGGGATGAAGCCAATGGAAGGAAAATATATCCGGCCCTTGCTTTGTCTTGAAAAAAAAGAGATTTTAGACTATTTAGATAAGAAGAACTTGTTTTACTGTGAGGATCGAACGAATCATACGGATGATTACACACGAAATAAAATCCGCAACCATATCATGAACTATATGGAAGAGGAAATAAACGTTAAGGCAGTCGCACATATTGCAGGAACAATGGAAAAGATTCAAAAAACCAACGACTTTCTGGAAGAGCTGACGAATCAGTATATGGAAAAGGTCGAAAAGAATGACAGGGGATTGTTTGTGACAGAAGATTTTTTCAATCATCTGCCAGAGGTGATGAAAGAGCATGTTTTATACGAGAGCCTGGTTCAAGTGTGTGGCGAAAAGAAAGATATTACCTCTTTTCATGTATATCAGCTGGAGGAGCTTTTTGCCAAGAAAGTTGGGCGAAAAATCGATCTTCCATATGGAGTAGAGGCGCAACGAGAATACAAAGGGATTCTAGTTGGAAAACCACAAAAGGTAAAGGCGGCAGAAGAGCCGGTCCCCAATATCAGTATGCGCACCTTCAGCAGAGAGGATGCAGGGACAGAGTTTCCTGGAAGTCACTACACGAAATGGTTTGATTATGATATAATCAAGAACAAGATTGAAATCAGGCATCGAAAACAAGGTGATAAAATTGCTCTGTACAAAGACAAGAGCAGTAAAAAACTGAAAGACTATTTTATAAACGAAAAAATTCCTCGTGAAGAGCGGGATAAACTTTGGCTGATTTGCGATGGGGAAGAAGTAATGTGGATTCTTGGGAATCGACAAAGTAAGGCTTATCAGATTAATGAAAATACAAAGAAAGTGCTGGAAATTACAGTAAAGTAGAGGAGTAAAAAGTGAAAGAGAAAATTGATGTATTAATCTCAGAAAAAGAGGTGGATCAAAGAATACGTGCATTGGGAGCGAAGATTAGTGAAGATTATGCTGGAAAAGAAGTGCATCTTATTTGTGTATTAAAAGGTGGTGTGTTCTTTATGTGCGAGCTGGCAAAGAGAATTAGTGTGCCTGTGTCTATGGATTTTATGAGCGTCAGCAGCTATGGCGACGGAACAACCTCAAGTGGTGTGGTTAAAATAGCAAAAGATTTAGATGAGTCACTTGAGGGAAAAGACGTGTTGATTGTTGAGGACATTATAGATTCAGGAAGAACATTGTCTTATCTGATGGAAATATTGGAAGCCAGAAACCCAAAGTCCATGAAGTTATGTACGCTTTTGGATAAGCCAGACAGACGTGTTGTAAAAGGGGTAGAAGTAGATTATTTGGGGTTTGAAATCCCAGATGAATTTGTAGTGGGTTATGGGTTGGATTATGCGCAGAAATATAGAAATCTGCCATATATCGGCGTGATAAGTGTCGAAGAATAGATAGAGGGAGAGAAAAAATTGGAAAATCGAAAAGGCAGAGGATTTAATGGTTTGACTCTTTTGCTGGCTCTCATACTGATATTTGTTATTTTTACTGTAACAAATCAGGTGGGGGAAAAACAAAGTCAAATCTCAACGGATGAATTTGAAAAAATAGTAGCAGAAAAGAGCTACAGTGAAATTGTTATTGTACAGAATAGAGATATACCTACTGGAAAAGTCTTGGTTCAATTAGGTGAAGGGGAGCAAAAGCACTTGGTTGTATCAGACGTTAATGCTATTCAAGAGTATTTGACGACGAAAAATGTTAAGTATACAATGAATGATGTACCCCAGGAACCTTGGTTTCTGACTACTTTACTGCCCATTCTTTTAGTTGGCGGCGGGGCACTTTTTATCTTTATGATGATGAACCGGCAAGGGCAAGGAGCAAATGCGAAAGCAATGAGCTTTGGTAAGAGCCGTGCAAAAATGACAACAGATAAAGATAAAACCATTACCTTTGAGAATGTAGCAGGTTTGGATGAGGAAAAAGAAGAATTAGAAGAAATTGTTGAATTTTTAAAAACACCGAAGAAGTTTATGGAAGTGGGAGCGAGAATACCGAAAGGAGTTCTTTTGGTAGGGTCTCCTGGTACAGGAAAAACGTTGTTGGCAAGAGCGGTAGCAGGTGAGGCAGGAGTTCCTTTCTTTACCATATCGGGTTCCGATTTTGTGGAAATGTTTGTGGGAGTAGGTGCTTCAAGAGTTCGTGACTTGTTTGAGCAAGCCAAGGAAAATTCTCCCTGCATCATTTTTATTGATGAAATCGATGCGGTGGCAAGACGGCGTGGAACTGGTATGGGTGGCGGACATGATGAAAGAGAGCAAACATTGAACCAGCTGCTGGTTGAGATGGATGGATTCGGAGTGAATGAAGGAATTATTGTCATGGCAGCAACCAACCGTGTGGATATTTTGGATCCTGCAATTTTGCGACCAGGCCGATTTGATCGTAAGGTTGTTGTAGGCCGACCGGATGTAAAGGGAAGAGAAGCAATTTTGAAGGTGCATTCCAAGGGCAAGCCTTTAGGAGATGATATTGACCTTAAGGTGATTGCTCAGACTACAGCAGGGTTTACCGGAGCAGATCTGGAAAACTTATTAAATGAAGCGGCAATATATGCGGCGAAAAGTGAGCGTACCTATTTGATGCAAGAGGATGTTAACAGAGCCTTTATTAAAGTGGGTATTGGAGCGGAGAAAAAGAGCCGTATCATCTCAGAAAAAGAAAGAAAAATTACGGCATATCATGAAATGGGACATGCAATACTATTTCAGGTACTTCCTGATGTTGGACCAGTTCATAGTGTTTCGATTATTCCCACAGGCCAGGCAGGAGGTTATACGATGCCTTTGCCGGAAAAAGATGAGATGTTTAACACAAGAGGTAAAATGATTCAAGATATTACAGTTGCTCTTGGAGGTCGTGTGGCAGAGGAAGAAGTGTTCGACGACATCACAACAGGAGCCTCTCAGGATATTAAGCAGGCGACTGCAATTGCCAAAGCCATGGTGACAGAGTTTGGAATGTCAGAGGCGGTAGGACTGATTAATTATGGAGAGAATGGTGATGAGGTCTTTATTGGAAAAGATTTAATGCATTCTTCAAGAGGATATGGAGAAAATGTGGCATCAACCATTGATAAAGAAATTAAGCGTATTATTGATGAGTGTTATACAGAAGCGAAAAAGATTATTCGAGAAAATAGTAAAATTCTTCATTCAGGAGCAGAATTGCTTTTGGAGAAAGAAAAAATTACTGGGGAAGAATTTGCAGCATTGTTTCACTAAATAAATGGGGTATTATTATGAATAAAGAAGCTTTATTCTGTGATGGAACATCACAATATGTTCTGCCTGCGGAACCGGAGAAAAACCAAGAAGTAACCTTTTGTTTTCGTAGTGCTACAGGTGATGAAATCCAGGTGTATCTCGTTACAAATGCAGTAAGTTATCCTATGAAAAAAGATAGAAGTGATGAGGTTTTTGATTATTACGTAACAACACACAACGTAGGAGAAGAAATTTTCAGATACCATTTTTTCGTTGAAGATGAAGAGGAAATGGTGTTTTATGACCAGTGCGGTGTATCATCAAAGTTAATCCCGGAATATGCCTTTGAGATTTATCCGGGATTTTCCACACCGGAATGGGCGAAGGGTGCTGTGATGTATCAGATATTTGTAGATCGCTTTTATAATGGCGATCCTACAAATGACGTACAATCCTATGAATATTTTTATCTTGGAGACTATAGCAAGCAGATTACCGATTGGAATAAGTTGCCGGAAGCAACGATGGGCATTCGGGAATTTTATGGGGGAGATATACAGGGGATAATTGAAAAATTGGATTATTTGGAAGATTTAGGTGTAGAGGTACTCTACCTAAATCCTATTTTTGTGTCTCCGTCAAACCATAAGTATGATATTCAAGACTATGAAGGTGTGGATCCCCACTATGGAAAAATTGTTGTGGATGATTACACGCTATTAGGCGACGGAGATACCAATAATCAAGATGCGAAAAAATATATTGTTCGAACGACAAATCAAGAAAATATAGATGCCAGTAATCAACTTTTGGCAACTTTGGTAGAGGAGCTGCATAAACGAGGGATGCGTCTTATTTTAGACGGTGTGTTTAATCATTGTGGTTCCTTTAATAAATGGTTGGATCGTGAGCGGATTTATGAAATGAATGGGAATTATCCCCCGGGAGCTTATATGGATTACGAGAGCCCATACCATGACTTCTTCTATTTTCATGAGGGCGAACCTAATAAATGGCCTAAAAATGGAAGCTATGATGGGTGGTGGGGACATGACACTTTGCCCAAATTAAATTTTGATGAGTCCCCTGGATTGGAAGAAAAGATTTTATCAATTGGGAAAAAATGGATTGATCCACCTTTTTATGTAGATGGTTGGAGATTGGACGTAGCAGCTGATTTAGGCGGAAGTAAAGAAACGAATCATGATTTTTGGAAAAAGTTCCGCAAAGTAGTAAAAGAGAGTAATCCAGAGGCGATTATTCTTGCGGAACACTATGGAGACCCAAAAGAGTGGCTCCAGGGTGATGAGTGGGATACAATTATGAATTATGATGCGTTTATGGAGCCGGTATCCTGGTACCTTACGGGAATGGAGAAACACAGTGAGGAAAGCCGTCCGGAACTTTTGGGCAACTCCCAGCATTTTATAAATTCGATTAAATATCATATGACACGGGTACCAACACCGGCGTTGTATACCGCGATGAATGAACTGTCGAACCATGATCATTCCCGATTCCTAACGAGAACGAACCATGTAACAGGACGTGCAGAGAAACAAAAGCCTTTTAAGGCTCAAAAATACGTTAATTATGGCGTAATGCGCCAGGGGGTTGTTCTCCAAATGACGTGGATAGGAGCGCCTACGATTTATTATGGTGATGAGGCAGGGGTATTTGGGTTTACGGATCCGGATAACCGACGGACTTATCCGTGGGGAAATGAAAATGAAGGGTTGATTTCTTTTCATAAGGAGATGATTCGAATTCACAAAGAAGAGACTGCTCTTAGAACGGGAAGTTTGCTGCCGCTATATTGCGAAGGGCAGATGATTTCTTTCGGACGTTTTGATAAGAAAAGTCAGATTGTTGTTGTGATTAATGCAGGAGAAAAGGCCTCATCCTATACAATTCCGGTATGGAAATGCCATGTACCTCTCAATGGGAGAATGAAAAGAATTCTCTACAGCTATGAGGAGGGATACGTTGTGGATGAGGATGAGTATTTAGTCGAAAATGGAGAAGTATCCCTTAATATGGGAGCGTACTCCGCCATTTTGCTAAAGCCAGTGTGAGTTTAACAAGTTAAAATTTGAAGATCAGTCTCTGTTACTAAAACCATATATTCTATTTGAGCAGACAGCAGGTTATCCGTTGTATAAACGGTCCAGTCATTTTCGGCATCAATGTAAAAGTCTGCACTGCCTTCGTTAATCATAGGTTCAATTGTAAAAATCATACCAGGAACTAAAACCATCTCACTGCCTTTTGGAGTAACGTAACTGACAAAAGGCTCTTCGTGAAACTCAAGACCGATACCGTGTCCCCCTATCTCAGCGACAACGCTATATCCGTTTTGGGTGGCGTGGGTTTGGATTGCATCCGCGATATCCCCTAAATGCCCCCAAGGCTTAGCTGCCTTTAGACCTCGTTCAACACACTCTTTGGTGGTATGAACTAGTTTTTTTGCGTTTTCTGAGACTTGACCGATGAGAAACATGCGGGAAGCATCAGAGAAGTAGCCGTTTAAGATAGTGGAAACATCCACATTAATGATATCGCCATCTTTTAAGAGTTCATCTTCCTGTGGAATGCCATGGCATATTACTTGATTAATAGAGGTGCAAACACTTTTTGGAAATCCATTATAATTCAGAGGAGCTGGTATACCACCATTTTGAGTTGTATAATCATACACAAGGGTGTCGATTTCCTGCGTACTCATACCTGCTTTGATGTGAGCGGAAACGTGGTCAAGAACGGCGGTGTTTAAACGAGCGCTCTTTTTAATCATTTCAATTTCTTTGTCGCTTTTTAAAAGTGACATGCTTGGGACAATTTCCCCCTCTAAAGCAAGGGCATCTAAGCGGTTCATAAGTTCTTTTTTATTCATGTAATCAACCTTCTTTCGTCTATGGCATTTAGTATAGCACATATATTGTGAAATTTGCTAAAATAAGGTATAATCGAACAAGGATTTAAGAAAGGACGGATCATTATGCTACGTATTGGAATGTTAACAAGCGGTGGTGATTGCCAAGCTCTTAATGCAGCGATGCGAGGAGTAGTAAAGGCAATTCATAACAAACGGGATGATGTGGAAATATATGGATTTCAGGACGGATATAAAGGGTTTATCTATTCGGATTTTAAGATACTTGAATCCAAGGATTTTTCGGGAATTCTAACCGATGGAGGAACGATTCTTGGGACTTCGAGACAACCTTTTAAGCTTATGAGAGTTCTGGATGAGAATGGACTTGATAAAGTGGAAGAAATGAAAAGGACGTATTATCGCCTGCATTTAGATTGTGTTGTGATTCTAGGGGGGAATGGAACTCATAAGACTGCGAATCTGCTTAGGGAAGAGGGGCTAAATGTTGTGACGCTGCCGAAAACCATTGATAATGACTTGTGGGGTACGGATATGACGTTTGGATTCCAAAGTGCAGTCGATATTGCGACAGACACCATTGATAAAATCCATACCACGGCTACCAGTCATGGACGCGTATTTATTGTAGAAGTAATGGGACATAAAGTGGGATGGGTGACTCTCCATGCAGGAATTGCAGGAGGTGCAGATGTTATACTGTTGCCGGAGATTCCCTATGATATAGATTCTATCGTAAAGGCAATTAATAGAAGAACGAAACATGGAAAGAAGTTTACCATTCTAGCTGTTGCAGAGGGTGCAATTTCCAAAGAGGATGCTGCCCTTTCGAAAAAGGAAAGGAAAGCCAAGAAAGAAAAAAACACATATCCTTCCGTGGCTTATGAGATTGCAGATCGAATTGGCAGCAGAACGGATAAGGAGATTCGAATAACTGTGCCAGGACATACGCAAAGAGGAGGTTCTCCTTGCGCCTATGACCGCGTGCTTGCAACACGTCTTGGAGCGGAAGCGGCGGCAATGATTTTGGATCAGGATTATGGAAAAATGGTTGCAGTAAAGAACCAGGAAATTACAAGAATGAAATTAGAGGATGTTGCCGGAAAGCTAAAATATGTAGATCCGGATTCCAGTATTATTAAAGAAGCAAAGCTTATGGGAATTAGCTTTGGAGACGATTAAGCAGATAAGGAGCGCAATTCATGTCCTATACGGCACTATATCGTAAATTTCGCCCGGAAACATTCGAGGATGTAAAGGGACAGGATGCGATTGTTAAAACATTAAAAAATCAAATACAAGGAAATCGAATTGGACACGCATATCTTTTTTGCGGAACAAGAGGGACTGGAAAAACCTCTGTAGCAAAAATAATGGCAAAGGCAGTAAACTGTGAAAATCCACAGGAAGGGAGCCCCTGTGGTGTGTGTGAGACGTGTAAATCCATTGCGGCAGGAACGTCTATGAATGTCATAGAAATTGATGCAGCATCGAATAATGGTGTGGATAATATTCGGGAAATTCGAGAAGAGGTATCCTATCGTCCCACAGAGGGACGTTACAAGGTTTACATTATTGATGAGGTTCACATGTTGTCCATAGGAGCTTTTAATGCTTTGCTAAAGACGCTGGAAGAACCCCCGGAATATGTGATTTTTATTCTTGCTACCACAGAGGTGCATAAAATACCGATTACGATTCTGAGCAGATGTCAAAGGTACGATTTCAAACGAATATCTATTGACACAATCAGTGAACGCCTTCACGAACTGGTCGGGATGGAAGGGATTGATGTGGAGGATAAGGCGATTCGCTATATTGCAAGAGTTGCAGATGGAGCGATGCGAGATGCTTTAAGTTTGCTGGATCAATGTGTGGCTTTTCATTTTCACGAGAGACTTACGTATGACCATGTTTTGGAAATTGTGGGAACGGTGGATACGAGCACTTTCGGGAAACTCTTTACCAGTCTTGTTTCTTTTGATGTGGCAGCAGTTTTAAACTGTGTAGAGGAGCTGGTGATGGAGGGAAAAGAGTTGTTTCAATTGAGTACAGACTTTATTTGGTATCTCAGAAACTTGCTCTTGGCTAAAAATTCTGATAATCTAGATGAGGTTTTGGATGTATCCTCAGAGAGTCTTTTGCACATGAAAGAAGAAACTTTACTTGCAAGTAGTGAAACCTTGATTTATTATATACGAAGACTCTCGGAAATGGCGAACCAAATGCGTTATTCATCCCAAAAGAGAGTTCTTTTTGAAGTCACATTGATTAAATTGTGTAAGCCTCAGATGGAAGAGGGACAGGAGTCGCTGCTGGAACGCATACGCGCCCTGGAAGAAAAGGCAGATAAGGTACCTGAGACACAGGTGATTGAAAAAAGAATTTACGGTGGGACTGAAGAAAAAACAGTGAAACCACCAGTTCTTGCAAAAGCCCTTCCGGAGGATGTCAGAGAAGTGGCGGAAAACTTTCGGGGAATTACAATGGAATTAGATGGACTGGTAAAAGGGTATTTGAAAAATGCCCGTATCAGTGTAGGAGATAGGGATGAACTTTTGATTGTAATGCCGGATGAAATTGGAGCAGATGTTTTGCGTCAGGAGAGCCACATAAATGAAATAAAAAGGGCGATTGAGGAAAAAACCAATAGAGCTATGGAAGTATCGATCCGTTATATGGAGGAAGGCAGAAACTTTGAGGATCAGTACGTAGACATAGAGAAACTTATTAATATGGAAATCGAAATAGAGGAGGAATCATAAAATGGCAAAAAGAGGTGGATTTCCCGGAGGCGGTATGCCAGGGAACATGGCAAATTTAATGAAGCAGGCACAAAAGATGCAGAAGCAGATGGAGGAGCAGGCAAAAGAGCTTGAGACCAAAGAGTTTACTGCGGCAGCAGGCGGAGGCGCTGTTGAAGTTGTAGTAAGCGGTTCGAAAAAGGTGTTAAAGGTAAAATTGAATGAAGAGGTAGTGGATCCAGATGATATTGAGATGCTGGAGGATTTGATTGTGGCCGCTATGAATGAAGCTTTTGAAAAAGTGGATGAAGAAAGTAGTAGTGCGATGGGTGGCCTGACTGGAGGAATGGGTGGATTACTATAGTAATCAGATTAGTAAGCTAATCGAAGAACTTTCTCGTCTGCCTGGTATTGGATCAAAGTCTGCAAGCCGTCTGGCATTTCACCTGATTCATATGAAAGAGGAAGATGTGAAGAGACTGGCAAACACCATGATTGAAGCAAAAGAGAATGTGAAGTATTGTAAAGAGTGCTACACTCTTACAGACCAGGAATTATGTCCTATTTGCAGGAATGCAGCCAGGGATCATAAGACGATTATGGTAGTGGAGCATACGAGAGATTTGGCAGCCTATGAAAAAACAGATAAATATAATGGTGTGTACCATGTTCTTCATGGTGCAATTTCGCCGATGCTAGGAATTGGTCCGGAGGATATCAAGCTGAAGGAACTGATTAAACGATTGGAAAAAGACATTGATGAGGTGATTATTGCAACGAATTCAAGCTTGGAAGGTGAGACGACGGCGATGTATATTAGTAAGCTCATTAAGCCAATCGGCGTAAAGGTTAGTAGGATTGCCAGCGGCGTACCGGTAGGTGGAGACCTGGAATATATAGATGAAGTGACTCTTCTACGAGCCTTGGAAGGCAGAACAACATTATGACAAAGAAGAACAAAGAACTTTTTGTAATTGAAAATGAAGAAAAAAAAGACGCAGTAAAGTGGAAAGATAATGAAGGGTTTACCTTGATTGAGGTTGATTTAGAAGAGCAAGTGCGCACCCGAAGACGACGAGGAAAGATTCGTCGTGTGATTATCATAACCCTTTTATTTGCGTCTATTCTTGGTGTTTATCTTTTTGTCACCAGACAAACCTTTACGACCATACGTGTAATCAACACAGCAGAAAATAAAAGCAAAAGTGAAAATTCATACCAGTCCGTCTCTTTTGGGATGCTTAAGATTAGTAAAGAAGGGGTATCTCTTTTGGATTTGAAAGGAAGAGAAAAATGGAATCAACCCTATCAAATGCGTGAGCCTATAACAGCAGTCAATGGAGAAACGGCAGCAGTGGCCGATAAAGGTGGGAATGATATTGTAGTGGTCTCGGATTCTGGACTGATAGGAGAGATTACAACTCCTTCACCCATTGAGCAAATTACGATTTCTCAGCAAGGAATCGTATGTGCTGTCATGAGAAGCGATGATGTTCCAGAAATGACATGTTATGATTTGTCCGGCAATGTTCTTGTTAAACATAAGACCTCTATATCACATACAGGTTATCCAGTGGGAAGTGTTATTTCAGATGATGGAAAAGGAATGATTGTTTCCTATGTTATGGTCGAAAACCCCAAAATGACCAGTAAAATCATTTACTATAGCTTTGCAGGTGAGAAGGATACAACTGAGGGAGTAAAGCAGCAAGAGATTGTAATGGAGGATACGATTGCGCCGTCCATCTTTTTGATGGATAATGATCGCTTCGGGGTAGTGGGAGATCATCAACTTGCTTTTTTCAAAGGAAGAGATACTGTAAAGGAGATAAAAACAGTCGAGATTAAGAATGAGATTGTAAGTGTGACGGCGGATCGAAGCAGAGTGCTTTTGGTGGTGCGGCAAAAAGATGGTTTTTCCTTGAACTTGTATGATAGTTCCGGAAGACTTCAGCTTGAGCAAGAGATTTCTCGGAATTATGGACATATAAAACTTGTAGATGAACAAATTATTATGTATGATGGTATCAAATGTCAAATTTACTCGACGAATGGAATTGAGAAATTTAATGGTGAGGCAAATAAGCCGATACTGGAAATGATACCAGTCTTTGGTTTAAATAAATATATTATGATGACTTCTAGTGGAATGGAGGAAGTGAGACTTACTAAGTAAGGAGAGGAAAATGGAATGGATAGTTGTAGGTATTGGTGTGATTTTTCTAATCAGTATAGGAGTGGGAATCTATAGAGGAGCAATTAAGATTATCGTGTCTTTGGTTGCAACAGTATTGACGTTGGCGCTGACTGTTTTTTTAACCCCATATGCAGCGAAGGCGGTTACGAAATATACTCCCATCGATGAGGTTATACAAAGACAGGTTACCCATGCGATGTCAAATGTTGTGATGGACATGAATATTTTGACTCCGGAAGGGGAAGATACTGGTACAGAGGAACAAGAGGTAAAAGGGTTAGATGAAGCATCTATTAAGAAAGTGTTGGATGCGGCAGGAATTTCTGAAGAGAAGTTGAATGAGTATGGATACAGTATTCAAGATATTATTGACGGTAAGCTGAATGTAAATGATTATCAGTCAATGGGAATTTCAGACAAGGTCTTTTCGGGCTTGAAGGCAGGACAAGACGTGATTGAGTCCACGTTGATGGATGCAGAGATTCCGCGAGAGCTGCAGATGAAAGCAATTGAAAATGCAGAATTGCCACAAAGTTTTAAAACGTTATTGACAGCAAATAACAATGAAGAGGGATATAGGAAACTGGGTGTGGAAACTTTTGGACAGTATGTCGCAAAGTTTTTATCGAACCTTTTGATTAATATTATTGCGTTCCTGGCGGTGTTTTTGCTCATCACGATTTTGTTCCGGGCAATCTTGTTTGCCTTGGATGTTGTTTCTACATTACCGGTCTTGGGATTTGCAAATCGTTTGGCTGGAGGAGTGCTAGGGGCAGTGGGCGCATTGGTAATCGTATGGTTTATCTTTATTTTGGTTTCATTGCTTTTTGCGGCAGGAGTTGGAAAAGAGGTTTATTATTCGATACAGGACAACAGCATTTTAAGTTTGATTTATAATAGCAATCCAATTATGAAAATTGCTGTAAAATTTATCTAAAAAGCAATTGACCAAAGAGGCAAAAAGTGATACTATAGAAGTCCACCGTAATGCGAGGTGGATTTTTATATGTCATCAATTTCATATATATTCGAGAAATTTCAAAAAAGTCAGAAAAGTTGTTGACAGTAAAAAAACAGTGTGATATTATATCAAAGTTGCCTGTGACGAGCAGCCAACAAAAACACAACAGAACCTTGATAATTAAACAATAGACAACAACCCTGAAAGACCTTAAATATAACTTGAGCGGGTTATCTCAAAACCTAACGGTTTTTCGATTACCTTTGCTTCGCAAATGTTTAAAAAGCGGTGTACAGAAATTCATGCAAGCATGATTTCAGACACGCACTTTTTAACCGCTCTTAAGTTATTCGAGAAAATTTCAGAACAAAATAGATGAAGAACTTTTTAGAGATAAAAAGGAAGAAACATCACCCAAACAAAACAGT
>NZ_JAMXOD010000012.1 GCF_024721305.1 Aequitasia blattaphilus
GCAGAACTTAGGAACCTGATAAAGCAGTACGACGAGATGTTGAACAAGAATTGGGGACTGGCTACGAAAGAGCAGAAGGCAAGAATTAAGAAGTTGAAAGCGGATGCAACGGTTGCAAAGAATACTGCGGACAAACTAACCGCAGACAATAAGTCTTTTGAGTTATTGGAAGCATTGAATAATGTAATGAGTGGCGGTGATGGTTCTGAGCAAGGTGGTGATAATCAGTGATTGCTTTTAGCGCAAAACAACAGGAAAATATCCGGCAGAGTATTAAAGGGATTACTTTTGAATTAAACGAAGGAACGCCTAGATCAGGAAAGACAACTGCTGATATATTTAAGATGGCAGCGATCTATTTACGGTCTCCGGATCAGAATCATCTTGTGACGGCATATAATCAAGAGCAGGCTTATCGTATGTTTATGGATGGTGACGGTTTTGGATTGGTGCATATCTTTTCCGGATGTGCAGATATAAAACATGACGAGCATGGAGATCATCTTTTGATACATGCGCCTAATGGAGAAAAGAAGATTTATTATAAAGGGGGCGGCAAAGTAAACAGTGTTGGAGCGGTTACAGGTATGTCTCTTGGCACAGTTACTTTTTTAGAGTTTAACTTATTGCATCCTGATTTTATAAATGAGTGCTTCCGACGTACCTTTGCTGCAAAGCAAAGATATCACCTGGGAGAGCAGAACCCGCCGGCACCGAATCATCCGAATCTGGAGCTGCTAAAAAGATTTGAGGATGCAAGAACATATAGGTTCAGGCATTGGAGACCACATGATAATCCAATTCTCACACCGGAACGAAAAGCAGAGCTTAAGGCAGAATTATCTGCAAGTGAATACTTGCTAGATCGGGACTGGTATGGAAAACGGAGAATGCCGGAAGGTGTAATTTATGCCATGTTCTCTGAAAAAAAACATCTTACACGATCAATTAAGGGGAATGTGATAGAAACATTCTTTACCGCGGACGGTGGGCAGGGAGATGCAACCACCTGTGCTTATTGGGTAGTAACCTACAGTATAGAAGATGGAGGATATTTACTGTATCGACTGGCGAATTATTATCACAGTGGAACAGAGACAGGAAATGTAAAGGCTATGTCGATTTATGCTAAAGAGATAAAAATATTTATAGAATGGTGTAAAGAACGTTGGTCGGATTTTCCGCACTGGAATAATTTTTTTGTAGACCCGGCGTGTAAGTCATTACGTGAGGAGTTGCACCTGCTTGGCATCATGACAGATAAGGCTGATAATAATAGCAGTGATAAGATATCCAGCAATGGATTAAAAATAGAAGTTGGAATTGAGAGAGTACAGAACGCATTAACGAAGGGCGTTCTTTTTTTGTACGATATTGAGGATACCTATGATCATTACAATCTCATAAAAGAAATGGGGATGTACGTAAGGACAGCTAATGGAATCCCGGTGGATAAAAACAACCATGCTTGTGATGAATTGCGGTATGGAGTTAATTACTTTACCAAAACATACCTAGTGTAGGAGGATAAGATGTGTTTGAGAGAATCAAAAATTTATTTCGAAAGGGTGGTGCAAAAATGGGATTAGTGGATAGTTTAGGCAGTATCTTAGACCATCCTAAGATTGCAATGCCAAAAGACGAATATGAGAGGATATTAGAGAATAAGAGAATATATACGCAACAGTTCGGAAAGGTTTATTACCTATCCAGTGAGGGAAAGCAGGAGGAGAGAGACTATCATTCTCTTAATGTTGCCAAGATAGCTGCCCGGAAAATGTCAAAACTGATATTCAACGAAGGTTGCGAAATAAAGGCAGATGAAGATAACGCAAATGAATTCCTTGAAAATGTATTCCGGACAAATAAATTTAGAAAGAACTTCGGGGACGAACTGGAAGCAGGATATGCAATTAGTGGCCTTGTATTACGTCCATACGTGGACGGGAATCAAATTAAGATTGCTTATTGCCATGCAGATAGCTTTTTCCCCTTGGAGTCAAATACAAACGATATATCAGAGGCGGCTATCTCGACAGTTACACAGATGGTGGAAGACAAAAAGACGATTTATTATACCCTATTAGAGTTTCATGAGTGGGTGGAGGATGCTTATGTGATATCAAACGAGCTTTATCGCTCTGAGGACAAAGGAAAAGTTGGTATTCGCGTTCCCCTTACCGCTCTTGACAAATATGCAGACTTAGAAGCATCAGTAATCCTAAAAGGCTTTTCACGTCCTTTATTTGTTTACATAAGACTTGCAGGTAAAAACAACGCGAATCTAAACAGCCCACTAGGAGCAGGGATTATTGACAATGGTAAAAAGCAACTATTGGATATAAATGATAAGTACGACCAGTTTATGTGGGAAATTGATAAGGCAGCTTCCAAGATTCTTGCATCAGATCACTTTTTTACGGTCCGGTATGATACAAAAGGCAATCCCATACAAAGGTTTGACAGTAAGACCGATATTTACCAAAGGTTAAAGACAGATGAGCCGTTTATTGATGCATTTGCACCATCATTAAGGGCAACTGAGTACATAGAGAGTATTAACTTTCTTCTTCGTATTTTTGAGATGCAGACGGGATTTAGTGTCGGTACATTTTCCTTTGATGGTGAAACTATAAAGACAGCGACAGAGGTAATTAGTGATAACACTGAGACCTTTTCAACTCGTTCGGACAATGTGCTTATCATAGAGGATGCACTTAAAGAGCTTGTTATCACGATATTTGAGCTTGCAAGGGCTTACGGATTATATGCAAAAGACCCAGGAGATGTGAGCATTGATTTTGACGATGGCGTATTCGTAAGCAAAGAAGCACAGCTTGATTATAACCTTAAGGCGGTACAAGGTGACATGATGCCAATCGTAGAAGCCATAAAGCGTCAGTTTGGTCTTACGGATAAAGAGGCCAAGACCTGGTACAACAACATACAACATGAGCGTTCTGGCTTGGACTACAAGGAAATTGAAGAAAAGGATCATGAGAAAATATACGGGAGTGGTGAATAATGAAAATTACCCCGCACCAAATGGATATATGGACATGGCAGATGGCAGAATTATATGAGTCACTGACTGGGGAAATTATCCGGCTGATTGTTGAGCGCTTAAACAATGACCATACAGATATAAGAGAATGGCATGCAAAGGCATTAAAAGACTTGCATCTGTTTAACAAGGATGTGGCAAAAGAGATTGCCAAGGTAACAGACATCGCAGAGGAAGAGATAAACAGGATGTTTGAGGTTGCCGGCCATTCTTTTGTTGTTGAGATTGATAGCAGTATGCCTTATGACAACCAACCTTATCCCAACAATGTAGACCAAGTAATGAGAGGGTATGCAAAGCAGTGTTGGAGTGAGATTAATAATTATGTCAATCAAACATTAATTAGCACTAACTATGAGTATGGGAGTACAGCGACCAAGGCTTACACAGGAGTCCTAAACCGGACACAGGCAGCTTTTAATACCGGTATGTACACAAGGACAGAAGCCCTTGAAAGAGCAGTGGTTGAATTAGCACAGAAAGGGATACGAAGCACCTTTATAGACAAGGGAGGTCATGCCTGGAGCCTAGAACGTTACGTACAGACAGTTTTAGACTCTACCCTAGCCAATACTTACAACACGATAAGAACCGAGCGTATGGCTGACTATGGCGTCCATACAGTAGTTGTAACAAGTCACATGGGGGCAAGACTTGCATGTAGCCTTATCCAAGGAAATGTTGTGGATATAAGACCCATAGAGCAATTGCCAGAAGGTTCAGAATACCGGAGCTTGTATGACCCATATTGGGGAGCTGACTACGGCGCACCGGGAGGACATAGAGGGTGTAACTGCCAACATGCATGGATACCGTTTATTCCCGGTGTAAACACCAATAACCAGCCAAAGTATGATTTAAAGGAGAATGCCGAAGTTGCCAAGAAACGAACCGAACAACGGAGGTTAGAACGCAGACTGATAGACCTTAAAAAGCGTAAGATGGTTGCGGATGAAATGGGAGACAAGGAAAGTGTGAAACGATGGAATAAATCCATAAAAGCGACCAATAACCGCATGAGAGAGCTTGTGGAAAGCAATAAGTGGTTGTACAGAGATTTAAGCCGTGAAAAAGTCTTTACTCCTTTAGATTTGCTGGTGAAAGACCATGAAAATAGTGCTATAATGAGAACAAAGATAAATCCCGAAAAATTCAACAGACATATTCAAGGCACGAAGGAGTATGAGGACTATTTTGAGAAAAAGACAAAGGCAGGTGGTGCACCTGGTTACTTGACCATAAGCCAAGAAAAAGCACAGATACTTATAGACACTCATGTTGCGTTGCAGAATGCCACGAAACAACGCATTAAAGCAGATTTTGCAGAAGAAATCGGGTATTACGTTGACCAGAAAACCAACAAGGCTTATAAGACAACTAGGGGAACTATACACCTGTCAAAAACAGGTTGTCACATTGCACCGACAAGGCAAAAAGATTGGAGGGAGTAAATGCCAAAAAACATAAATGTATATGATTACGAAAATCATATCGTTCAGATAATCAAAAATGATGGAACCGTAATCACAGGCTTAGTGGATGAATGCGAACTAGAAATAGATAATGACGAAGGAGACGCACTACTTGTGTATGAAAAATGTCAGCATCTACCCTTTAAACCACCGAAGCAATACCCATTAGAACTGGTATTTGTTTCAGACATTAAAGAAATCGACATAATTGAATAAATCTAGCACTTAATCAAATCTGGTTAGGTGCTATTTTTATATACAAAAGCCTCTTATGGGGCTTTTTCTTATGCCCTCCTTTATCCAGGGCGTAATAAATGGGATAACAACAAACTAAGGTGATGCAACCACGTAAAAAGCGTATAGGAGGAAGAAATATGACATTTAAAGAGTATCTATTGAAACAAGGGTTATCTGAGGAACAAGCAGAAGCGATTGTCAGTGGCATGCCTGAGAATAAATTTTATCTGGCAAATGAGGAAAAGCTTGGAGAAAGATACGAGAAACTCAAAGGTCAAAAAGAGCAACTGGAAGAACAGTTACAAACTAATCAAACGGAGCTAAACGCCCTAAAGGAAGCAGCCAAAGGGAACGAAGAACTTACGAAACAGCTTGAAACGCTGCAAGAAAAGTTTAATGAGTCTGAAAAGACCTACCAAGAGGCATTGACGGCAAAGGACATGGACTATGCTTTAAGGCTGGCTATTAAGGATGCAAAAGCCTTAGATGCGGATATCGTATTGGGTCAGATTGACAAAGATACGGTAAAGCTCGTAGACGGGAAACTCCAAGGATTCGAGGAACAATTAAATGGATTGAAAGAAAACAAAGCTTTCTTATTCCAACACGAGGAATCTATTGAGCCAGAGGTTGTACCCCCACAAATCGTTCATAAGGGAAATCCAACAGGTGGAAATTCAACACCTAATGATCCGTTTGAAGCGAAACTCGCAAAATACGAATAAGAAAAAGGAGAATTTATTATGTCAACACACAATCAGAACAAAGCAGCACGTAGTTATCAAAAGCAATTTAAGCAGCTGTTATCGGCAGTTTTTAAGAAGCAAGCATATTTTGCAGACTTTTTTGGAGGTGGGATTGAAGCACTTGATGGAGTGCAGCACAATGATACTGCATTTTATGTAAAAACCTCTGACATTCCTGTCGTGGTGGGAAACGCATATATCAAAGATGCGAATGTAGGTTTCGGATCCGGAACAGGGAAATCCACCCGTTTTGGAGAGAGAAAAGAAATTATCTATCAGGATACACCGGTACCTTATACCTGGGAGTGGGTATTCCACGAAGGAATTGATCGACACACGGTAAATAATGACTTTAATGCAGCTGTTGCAGATAGACTGGATCTTCAGGCACAAGCAAAGGTTCAAAAATTCAATGCACAGCACGGAAAGTTTATTTCCAATGCGGCAGGAAAGTCTATTAATTTGGCGGCGTACACACCGGAGGCAGTACTGACACTCTTCAATGAGCTGTCTAAGTACTATGTAAATATTCAGGCGATTGGCACAAAGGCAGCAAAGGTAAATGCCGATCTCTACAATGCTATTGTAGATCACCCGCTTATGACAACCAGTAAACATTCCACAGCCAATATTGATGAGAATGGTGTTGTTAAATTTAAAGGGTTCTTAATCGAAGAGATGCCGGATGAACTTATGCAGACAGGGGAAGTTGCTTATGCATACATCACTGGAGTAGGTAAGGCATTTACCGGCATCAATACTGCACGTACAATTGAATCCGAGGACTTTGACGGTGTCGCTCTTCAGGGAGCAGGTAAAGCCGGAGAATTTATTCTTGATGACAACAAAAAGGCAGTATCTAAGGTACTATTCACAGGAGCGTAGGAGGTAGGATATGTATAGAGTAGTTAAAATGTTTACAGATATTGAAGATAAAGGTCACAAGTATGATGAGGGGGATACATTCCCCCGGGAAGGCCTTAAAGTGACGAAGGAGCGGTTGGAGATACTGTCAACAAGTAAGAATCTCCAGGGAGTCCCTCTGATTGAAGAGATTTCGGAACCGCTCAAGGAACCGGAACAACCCAAAGAACCCGACACCAAAAATGTAAAAAAGGAGACAAAAACCCTTACAAGAGGAGATAAAGAAGAGGAAGGCAAGTAGTATTCTCTTCCTTAGGAGGAATGACCATGTATTTGACCTATGAAGAGTTCAAAAAGCTGACAAACCGAGATGAAGTAGAAGAACCTGTTTTTGATAGATTCTTACCTAAGGCACAGTCTGTTCTTGATAATCTGACCCGGAACTTTTACCACTTCAATGATATCATACAGGATAATCGATTTCGCTCAACTCAGTTCAAGAAGGCTCTATGCGCTCAGATTCTCTATTTTGTTGAAATGGGCGGAGACACTTATGAGGCTATCAATAAGATGCCTCAGAGCTTTTCCGCTGGCCGGACATCAGTATCTCTTGGGAGCCGATACAATGCCGGAGGTAAAAATGAGTCAAAAGAACTTTTGGCTGAGGATGTGATGCTATATTTAGAGGGTACTGGTTTATTATACCGGGGGGTGATGAGATGAGTGCACCAAAACCACCAGAAGAATTTCTGATTGATGCTTTTCAGTATTGTGAGGTACAGGGGGAAGCTTCTTGGGGAGAAACAATTTATGCAGAGCCGGTCGATATTCAAGTGTGTCGTATTGACCGGGAATCTCGGTATACCTTCGATGGTACAGGTAGGCACCTGCTCTACAATGCGGTAATCTTTTGTTACACTGGTATGTCAACACCTATGCCGGGGTTTAAGGAGATGTCAAAAATCATCTTTGATGAAAAAGAACACATCCTAACGAAGGTAGTACCTATCTACGAGCCTTACACTAAAGAGCTATATTCTTATGAATTGGAAGTGGTCTAATGGGTGTATCAATTAGCATTGATTTGGATGGTGTATCAAAAAAGCTATCCAGGGGTAATTTTAAACGTGGACAATATGCAATGGCGAATCAGATGCTTGCAGACATGAATCAATTTGTGCCGAAAAAGTCAAACACCTTACGGCAAACTGGACGCGTGTCTGGAGATGGTAGTGAGTTGATATGGAGTACTGAGTATGCAGGTATTCAGTTTTACGGTCCTAAGGGCGGAAGAAAGAAGAAACTTACAGATAAGCAACGTAAGTTTATCTTTTGGGCACTCAAGAATAACCCCAAATTGCTTAAGAAAGGTTACTCAACACTTGGTACTGGTCCACGTTGGGATTTAAAAGCGAAAGGACTGTATATGAAAAAATGGGAGCAAGCATTCTTGAAAGGAGCAGGATTTTAAATGGATTTTATGGACAAATTAGTGGAGTCGATTAATCAGATTCCGAACCTTCCTTTGCCAATCCGTAAAGGGTATCTTGGTCCCACGGAATGCATGGTACTCTATCCGCTTCCAGGCGGACAAAAAGCTCAAACCTATATGGATGGGGCAAAGGATATTGAACTAAATTGCGAAATTGCTATGAAGTCTAAAGATGCAGGGAAAATAGACACCTGTCTTTGGCTTGTGGCTGATTTTTTAGAAACAATGGAAACTTTAGAAAGTAAACAGTTTGAATTCAATGATTTAAACATAACGAGCAAGCCATTCATCAACGATGCAGATGAACAAGGTTGGTTCGTTTTTTTATTGGATTTTCAAGCGAACTTAACAACAGGAGGAAAACAATGAGTAGAAAAAAGAATGCCCTAAGGGGTCACTTTATCGCACCTTACACGAACGCAGAAACAAAACCGGCAGATGAAGCTTATTTAGAGCTGGCCAAATGGATTACTAACATTTCAGATGATACCGATGAGGCATCAGATGACTATGCGGATTACGCTGGAGACGGAACCCCATCTACAGATGTTACATCAGTTTCTGAGAAATGGACAGTAGAAGGAACTTATGATCCAGAAGACCCTGCACAGAAATTAATTGCAGGAATGAAGAGAAAACTTGGAGACGACCGTAAGGTATGGCACAAGGTAGTACAGACAGACGGAGTAACAGCAATTGGAGTTGCGACCGTATCGGAAATTAAAGCCGGTTCCGGTGAAGCGTCTGAGTACGAAGCATTTGGTTGCATTTTGAACTATGACCAAATCCCAGAGGAAACAAACACAGGAGCATAAGAAGATAGGAGCGGTAGGGAGAGAGACCTTATCGCTCTTTTTAGGAGGAAAAACAATGGCAATTAAGATTTTAATGGAAAAACCTTATATAGATGTGGAGATTGGGGAGCTGAAATTCAAGTTTGATAAGTCGGATGAGCATATCAAGGAGTTTTATAAAAAACTAAACGGATATCAAAAAACATATCATGAGCTTTTCGATGAAACGGAAGAAGCCAATGAGGAAGCAACGCCAGAAAAGATAGACGCATTAGGAAAGCTGCTTAAAGACGCTCTTGATTCCATGTTGGAAGAAGGTGCCTATGACAAAATCTACGAACTAATTCCGTCAGTGACAAATATTGCGTTTTACTTTTTTGAGTTGTGCTTAGGCATCAAAAAGGAGATTACCGAAGACCCAATGAAAGCTATTGCATCAAAGTATCTGACAAAGTAGGTGATTGTATTGTTTTCACTTGCTTATAAACCAGAAACAGATATTGAGATAGATGGAAAGATATATCCGGTAGATGATTCTTTTGACAATGTAATAAGGCTTATCGACATGCTAAACGATGTCATGGTAGAGCCAGCTTATAAGGTCATTATCGGCTTGCAAATGTTCCTGGGGGATTTAGACGGTGATGAACTCCTTGAAAGGGATTTTAATGAGCTGAACAAGGTGTTTAATCAGCTTATTGAGCTTTTTATCGGCAAAGGTAAGGAAGAAATCAAGTACGACATTGCAGGGAATGAATTACCACAAATGAAAGACCCTGAAGAACGGAACTACTCTTTAAAACATGATGCCGAGTTTATCTACGCCTCTTTTATGCAAGCTTACGGGATTGATTTGATTGAAGAGCAAGGGAAACTGTCATGGACAAAATTTCAAGCCCTTTTATCGGGACTACCAAGTAATACAAAGTTTTCCCAGGTGGTGTCAATCCGGACTTGGAAAAAGCCGAGCAAAAATGAAAAGGAACATACCCGGATGGCGAAACTAAAGGAAATATACAGATTACCGGAAGAGGAAGAAGGTGAGTAAATGGCGGATGGAAAAGTAAAAATAGTCATTAATGTAGATGACAAAGATGCTTCTCGTAGTGTAAACGAAATCTCAAACTCATTCAATGGGCTAGACGGTTCGGCACAGAAAGCTAATTCGGGCATAAAGACTATGACTGTATCACTCTTGGCAGCAAAAGCGGCGGCTAAGGGCTTAGAAATTCTTAAAAGCTCCTTGGATGGGGCGATATCAAGATTTGATACCATGAACCGATTCCCAAAGATGATGCAAAACTTAGGATATTCTGCTTTGGATGCTAAGAATGCGATTAACAAGCTTTCAGATGGCATAGACGGACTTCCAACATCCCTAGATGAAGTGGTGGCATCAGCTCAAAACCTCGCCCTCATCACAGGAGATTTGGAAAGTGCCACAGATACAACAATAGCTCTAAACAATGCTTTCTTGGCTTCTGGTGCATCATCAGTTGATGCAAGTCGTGGATTAACCCAATATGTGCAGATGTTATCATCCGGGAAGGTTGATATGCAGTCGTGGAAGACGTTGTTAGAGACAATGCCTTATGCCCTTACTAAGGTTGCAGAGTCCTTTGGCTTTGTGGGAGAGTCGGCAAAGAATGATCTTTACGCTGCTTTGAGAGATGGAGAAATAACATTTAGTGATTTTAATGCAAAATTAGTTGAGCTTAACGAAGGTATGGGAGGATTCGCAGAGCTAGCAAGAGTAAACTCTGAGGGTATCGCTACATCCTTTAAAAACATTAAAACCGCAGTAACAAAAGGTGTTACGGATGTTATTACGGCGTTTGACAAGATGGTAACAACAATGACGGGAAAGAATATAGCACAGAATCTTAATTCCTTGAAGGGAACCATTAATGATGTATTCAAGGGTGTGGCGAAAAGCGTAGAGTTTGCTGGAAAAGCATTTGTTGCGCTTACGCCAGCCATCAAAGGGGCAACCGCTGGACTGATCGCATTTAAGGCGGCTATGACAATAGATAGTGTTGTGAGAAAAGTAAGTACCGCACTTGAAATTGCTAATAGCGCACTTATGACTGCTGACCTTGTAACAGGAAGCTACACGGTTGTTTTAAGCTCAAGAGCAGCAGCTCAAGCAGCTGCAACAAAGGCAACAGAAAGAGACACAGCTATGCAACTAGCGAATAATGGAGTTATCACAACCAAAACATTACTTATAGGTGTCTTGACGGGGCAAATAGGCATTGTAACAGCAGCAACAAGCTTGTGGAATGATGTAATGCTTGCAAACCCTGCTATAGCTACGGCGGCAGCGTTAGCCGTTTTAGTGGGCGGCGTAATGGCTCTAGACAAAGTGATAATGAGTAACAATGATAATTTGAGAAAGATGCGGGAAGAGCATGAGGAGCTAATCAGCTCATCAAATGAATTATTGAAAAGTACAGAGTCAAATCAAAAAGCTAGAAAAGAGCAATTATCAGATATTGATAATGAGTCACAAGCGTATAACAAGTTAGCAAGTCAAGTTGTTTCGTTGGCAAAAGATGTGAAAAATGGCTCGGGGAGTTTGGAAGAATTACAAAGTGTTATAAACACTCTTAACAGCTCGGTAGATGGATTGAATCTAGCTTATGATTCGGTAAGCGGAACGTTGAATAAAACAGAAGGGGAAATACGGGCACAAATATCGGCATGGAAAGATTTAGCAGAGGCACAGGCAGCACAAGAAATGCTTGTCGAAGCCACGAAAGAGCAAATTGCTATCGAGAATCAATTGAACGAGGTGAAAGAGAAAACAAAAGGTATTAGCAAAGAAGAAAAAGAGGGAATACTTGAGTATTCGAAGATTCGTCAACTTTATTCGCAGCAACAAGTAGATGCAGTTGAGAAAGAATCGGAACTCCAAGAGGCGTATCGAAAAAGCGGTGACGAAATCGAGCTACTAACAGGACGTATGGAATCAAGCCTTGTTGAACAACAACAAACCACAGATGCCACAACAGGGCAAATGGTTTCATCCTATGACAAATTGTCAGATGGTGCTAAAAGCGCTGTAGACGATATAACATCGGCTTATCAGGACTTGTATACACAGTCATCCGATATGTTTGACCAGATTTCGATAAAGTCAGCGCAATCAATGGATGAAATGATACAGAACCTACAATTTAACCAACAGGCAATGCTAGACTGGTCGACAAATATACAAACTCTTGCACAAAGAGCAGCAGATTTAGGACTCGACCAAGGGTTTGTGCAGCGTATGAGAGAACTAGGTCCAGAATATGCTCAGCATGTGGCTACAATGGTTGGTGCGACAGATGAAGAATTATCCACATTATCAAATCAATTTTCGCTTGCTGGTGATCATGCCGATGTAGCATTAAAAGAAAAAATAGGTGGTATAGACTTAGCACCTGAAATTGAAGCAATGGCCAAAACAATTCCTGAGACATTAGCCTCAACGGTTGCAGCGGCGGATTTTAGCGGAATAGGGCAAGGTGTGTCTGAAAAAGTGGCTACGTCCGTTACAGAAAATCAAGAAGCTGTTGACACTGCAGGTACCGAAATGGTGCAGGGGTTTGAGACGGCGGCAACTACCGCAGTTGAAAGTTCTGAGATAGGAACAACTGTTGCAACAGGCATAACCGAAAAGGTTCAGACTTCAATGGCAGAGAGCCAAGAATCTATGAAAATGCTTGGAACAACTATGGTAACAACCATCTTAGGTGCAATAGTAGAAGCCATTGGCATTGCAAACTTTGCTATTGTTGGAACACAGGTTACACAGAAGATAAATGAAGGATTTACCGAGAGTACTGGATTTGAAGGAGTAGGAACTACAGTTGTACAAAAAATAACAACCGATATTAACACAGCTGTGGCGGCAGCTGATTACAGCGCTATGGGAATGTCTGTCATGACCCAGGTTGTCCAAGCCGTGAACTTGGCTATGGCAACAGCCGATTTCAGTTTAACGGGACAAAATATTGTCATTGGTATAAATAATGGTGTGCTGTCACAACAGGGAATCCTCACAGGAACAATCCAAAGCATGATGTCTATGATAAACATGTCATTCCAAGTGGGGTTGGCAAATATAAACATGGTGAGTGCTATGGCATTTACAATGTTTGTTGCAACAACAAGAACGAATATGGCACAGGCAAACGCAGCAACGAATAGCGGAATGCAGACTATGCAAACGACGTTTAGAGTTGGGTTTGCTACAAGTACGGCAGTGGCAAATTCTGGGATGAATAGTTTTAGAAATGCCGTTTCAAACGGTATGAACGCTTCCGTATCCGCCACAAGGAGCGGTTGTGGCAGCATGACCTCTATTGTATCAAGCTTAGAATCTGCCTTTTACTCTTATGGATTAAATGCGGGTTATGGACTTGCGAGAGGAATAAGTGCTGGAGGGGACGCAGCTATTGCCGCAGCACAAAGCATTGCCGACCGTGTAAAGGCAACTATTCAAGCGGCTATGGATATTCATTCACCGTCACGGTGGATGCGTGATTTTATTGCCAAAAACATGATGCTTGGATGGGCTGATGGGTTTGATAAGTATGCCAAATATCCAGAACTTGCACTTGCAGGAGTGGCAGAAAATGTTGTATTGCCAGCTCTAAATGCTGAGAAGTTACTCGGAAACAGGGTGTCAGCTATGGTTGGGACAAATACAACAAATAATTATTACAACAGGCAAAATAATGAGTCCCCGCAATATATTGTAGTGGAAAACGTCCTTGAGATGAATGACGAAGTTGTTGGAAGAAATACAGCAACAATTGTTAAACAAACGAATGATAGAAGGGACTATATAAGAAAAAAAGTAAGGGGTGAAGCATAATGAATCTATCCGTAAAATTTGATGGTCATGAGTTATCGGATTTTTTAACAGTTATATCTGGTTTTGAGCGAGGTATCGGGACAAGTCGAGATGTGGAGCTCCTTAAGATTGGAAACAGTAGAGGTGGAAGTTTTGTATCTTCCACGAAGGAAGAAGCACAATTTTCTATGCCGTTTAAACTACGCTATGATTTGATTGCCAAACGTAGAGCTCTTGCGAAAATATTAGATGTTAAGGAACCGAAGAAACTGGTTTTTGGTGATGAACCGGACAAGTATTACTTAGCAATTCCAACCGGTGACGTAAACGTCGAAGAAAATAATTTTCTTGGTATTGGAACTATCACATGGCTTGTTCCGGACGGCTTGGCACATTCCACGACTATTAAGTCTTTTACAGCTACAACTAGCGGAGGGAAAACGACAGTAAAAATAAAGAATGAAGGTACTGAAGAGGTGCCAGTTACATTTAGAATTAAACATGGCAACCAGGACAATGGTTACGTAGGTGTTGTATCCGCGCATGGGGCTATGCAGTTTGGGAAAATCGATGAAAAAGATGGACAAACCTATACAGCGAATGAAAGGCTGATAAATGGCGGCATAGGCTCTTGGCCAAGATATACGGGTCAGAATCCCCAGGATAAAGTAAATAAATCTACAAACGGCACTTTGTCTGAGATTACATCAAATAACCGCAAGTTCCTGTCTTTGACTTCCCCGGGTTCTGGTGGTGGCTGGTGGAATGGTGGCATGAAAATGCAAACTATACCGCCGGACAGTAATGGCAAAGTTGGTGCAGTGAATTTTTATGCATGGTTCAGATTTTGGTTCGAAGCGGGACTGATGGGGCAAACAGGATGTGTCAATGTTGATTTTTTCACAGCTGATGATAAATTGATAGCTGGGTATTTTGTTGCCAAAGATGACCGATCAGGCAACACTGGTCGTTGCACGTTTTATGTGGGTGGAAATAACCCCCGTACAGTAAAAGAATGGACGTTTACGGCGAGTAGCAAGACTACCGAAAACTCATTCGATATTACTCGAGGTCCAACCGATTTACGTAAGAGTGGCGATAAGCTAACTTTTTATTACTGGGGCGTTCAATACACATATACCGTCCCCGAAATAAAGAGCTGGGAATGTGCCAAGATAGGTCTTTATATTGGACAGCATAATGATAGGGCATTAGATAGCACGTTTATAACGAGACACTATTTGGAGACCACGAACTTCCAATTTACTAAAGTGGGAGTAAGTAAGTGGCGAGACGTCCCGAACCGATATGCAGCAGGTAGTGAGCTTGTAATTGATGGTAATACCACAAAACTTTATGTAAATGGGATACCGGCAATAGATGACGAGGTGAAGGGAACGCAATATTTTAAGATTCCACCAGGTGAAACTACGGTGGAATTTTTTAAATCTTCGTTCGGTGTGTTCGACAAGATAACCGCAGAAATAAGGGAGGCATGGGTGTGATGGAAAACGTAAGAATAATGGTGAGAGACAGTATAGATAGCCAAACCTTGACGGTATTAGATAATTCGGCGGTTGATACATTGCATTATACAAATGATACATTAACAAGATTCATCGAGGGTGATGCCAGTGTGCTCACTCTTGATGTTTTAAAGACAAATGATGACATTAAGCATCTAGCGGTTGGTAATAAGCTGGCGTTTGTGTGGCGTAAGAAAGACTACTGGATGACTATATCCAACACAGAAGAGAATGAGCAAAAGATAACACTTACTGCTTATTCTCTCTTTTTGGAACTAAATAACGAGGAGCAGGGTGCATACAAGGCTCCAAAAGCTATGAGTTTTGCCGAGTACGTGGCAATTTTTGATCCAGAGAGAACATTAAAGATTAATGTAAACGAGGTGTCTGATAAGCGCATTACTCATGAATGGACAGGAGACCAGAATACCTTGGGGCGACTGTACTCAGTTGCGAATGTATTTGATGCAGAAATAGAGTTTGTCACAATCCTAAATCCGGATTATTCGTTGAAAGAAAATAGGATGAATGTTTATCGAAAACACGATGAGAATAATCAGGGCATGGGTATCGATAGAACCAGTGTGACATTAAGGCTTGGAAAAGAAATAAAGGCAATATCAAAGAGAGAAAGCATTGACGAACTGTATACTGCTATTACGGCAACAGGGAAAAACGATTTATATCTAATCGGATATAATATGCCTCCCAAGTATGATAAATATGGGAACCTTGAATACGTCTTAGAAAACGGAGTAATTCTCGCAGTGCAGGCTAGAAACAGATATCCATCTTCTGTTAATTCGACAAATGACAGGTACATTAATAAAGGATTTAAGACAGAGTATACTTCACAGGCTGCTTTGTGCGGAGCTGCACTAGCAGAACTGAAAAAGAATTGTGTTCCAGAGGTGGAATATGAGGTTGATGGATATTTTGACACGAATCCTGGAGATACGGTAACAATAGAAAATAATCAATTCAACCCTATTTTAATTATTGAAGCTAGAGTGTCCGAACAGACAGAGAGCTTTACAACGCCATCGAAAAACAGGACTACTTTTTCCAACTTTAAAAATATTGGCAGCCAGATATCACAATCTTTGATTAATCGCATGGAAGCACTAATTGCTGCCAATAAGCAGTATGAATACCAGATTATATCCAGCAACGGAACAGTGTTTAAAAACAGTGTAGGGAAGACAACTTTAACTGCAAGGGTTTTGGATGGTGTAACAGAAATAACAAATAAGGCAACCATAGAGTGGTATCAAGATGGACAATATATTGCGACAGGTAAAAGTATATCTATTGAGGCTAAACACATAGATGAAAAGAGCGTATTTCGATATGAATCCACCTACAAACAAGCGTCGGGGGGATATGAGGTTACAGTAACAAATGTCAACGATGGGAAAAGTAGATACACTTACAAAATTGAAGCTAGTGACGGTCTCATATTCTACAACGGAAGAGGGGAGACAACTCTTACGGCAAAAATATATGATGG
Organism: Aequitasia blattaphilus; assembly: GCF_024721305.1. Classification (GTDB taxonomy): domain Bacteria; phylum Bacillota; class Clostridia; order Lachnospirales; family Lachnospiraceae; genus Aequitasia; species Aequitasia blattaphila. The sequence goes on from NZ_JAMXOD010000012.1 coordinate 16,552, forward strand.
TAAAACAGATATCACCAGTCAAGTCGATAAACTAAAGTGGTATAGAAAAGGCTATGAAACTAGCACTAGTGATGAACTAGAGTTGACGTGGACTGAACATGCCTCGAATATACTTATAGAAGATGTGAGGATTAAGTATGCCGCTGAGATAATGGGCGAATATGGGGAGTGCGAGGTGCTGGTTCGAAGTTTAGTGATGAATACCAAATTAGAAAAAATCGAAATTTATTATGGTATCTCATCTAATTCGAGTACGGTGCCTACCGAATGGACAGTAGGATCCCGGTATGACATTCCTACTCCCTATGTGTGCTTGTGGAGCGAAATAGTATTTAAGTACAACGATAAATGGTCTGTGACATCTAAACCAATACTAATAGATACATACAACAGTACTAGGGGATACGCGGTCGATATTCAGCAATTTGGGCTCATCCGAAGTTTGTCGACGGGAACGCCGCTGAAAACAGACCCTTTGTGGAACAAATGTAGTTATGGCACCAATCGAGGTTACGACTACTGGTATTACAACATAATCGTGTACCAGAAGCAGGCATCGACAACAAGCACAATAAGAAAGTTGTGGAAGCAAGAGCCTTGGATGATACCATCGGATGAAGATAATCCCTACATTTACCCAGCGCCATCGGACGAAAAAACATTCTATGCAATCTGTTACACTGAGGCAACGGCAACTTATAAAGGAATTGATATCCCAACAACAATAGATTTGCTTCCTGGAAGCATACTTACCGTACTTTTTGCCCAGGGTAACACAGCCGTGAATATATATCTTGATGTCAAGGGAATGAACTCAGTATCATCATCACCTATCTATAAAAATGCTTCACAAATTTCGGCAAGCAATACGCTCCAATTAGAGGTAAACTCGATTGTGCAGTTGGTATATACCGGAACATATTTCGAAGCCATAACTTCAAGTGCTAATAATACTAATTATCCACCAGTAGGCTCAATAGAAATAACCACAGGATACAACCCTCAGGAACGTTATCCAGGTACTACATGGTCGAGGTATGCCGAAGGAAGAATGTTATTAGGTGCGAGTAGCTCAACGGCGGCTGGCACAACAGGAGGTTCTTCTACACACTCCCATACGATTAGTGTTGCCAACAATGCTGCAGCTAATACTGGCACAGGCGGCGCGGGTAATACTGGCTCCACAGCTATTACGGCAGCACAGATGCCTGGACATACCCACACTATACCAGTAAAGAGTTCCAGTACGGAGAGCTCTACTGCTGGAGCATGGGTTCCTGGTAATGCATTTAACGGTAGATTAGTTGTTAGTGGCGGGACAGGGTTCACTTCCAGTTCGACAGGGTCTGGAAGCGGGCATACCCATACAACGCCCGGACACACTCATTCTGTACCTGTACATAAACATACCGCTAGTTCGGATTCAAAAAACCAGTTACCGCCATATATTGCGGCAGCTATATGGGTAAGGACTGCATAAATGTAACTCGTTAACCAACACCTAGGCGGGTGTTATTTTTTTGAAAAAGAAGGTGAGGTAAATGAAGAAAATGGATAAGATTAAGATTTTAGTAACAAGTGTTTTGGCTTTCGTATCAAGCATGCTAGGGGTTTTGTTTGTTCCAGTATGTTTGTTAGTCCTATGTAATGTAATCGACTATGTTACTGGGCTTTGGGCGAGTCCGAGTCGTGACGAAAAGATATCGTCCTACAAAAGTATGAAGGGTATCGTGAAAAAGGTGTGTATGTGGCTGTTAGTGGTAGTTGGGGCTATATTAGACCAGCTAATCATATATGCAGTGGCTACCGCCGGATATCGCATACCATTTGATTTTGCAGTGGCTTGTATAGTTGCCATATGGCTAATCTGTAATGAGTTGATAAGCATTTTAGAGAACATAGGTGATATAGGAACACCATTGCCACCGTTTTTGCTTAAGCTGGTTAAATACGTACAAGACCAGACAGAGAGCAAAATAGAAACAACAGATAATCAGGAGCATCCGTAGAGGGTGCTCTTTTTTGGAAGGAGAATTTTTATCATGGCAAAAGTATTTGTTATAACGGGTCACGGGGGTGTAGATTCTGGTGCTTCCGGATTTGGATTTACAGAGGCAGAAAGAATAAGGGCATTAGCAGCTCGCATGAAGGCATTGGGGGGCGCAGATGTCACGATAGGGGATACCAGCATCGATTATTATTCAACAGGTGCTATATCTAATCTTAATTTGCCTGCAGGGACTCAGATTGTAGAATTGCATTTAGATGCAGCCAGTAGCACTGCAAGAGGCGGGCATGTAATTATAAAGCCTGGGCTTACTCCAGACGCGATAGACAATGCAATCGCAGACTTTATATCAGGGTACTTTCAGGGGAGGTCTAACAAGATTGTAAACCAAGCACTTTCTAATGCGGATAGGGCAGCGGCAAAAGGGTATCCTTACAGATTAGTGGAGTGCTGCTTCATTACAAACCATGCAGATCTCACAAAGTTTAACAACAATTTAGATGCGATTGCGAGAGGTTTGCTAAATGCAATGGGGATTAAAACGGAAGAAGTAAAGAAGACAGGATGGGAACAGGTCGGTAAGAAGTGGAAATATAAAAAGAACGGTAAGTATGTGGTAAATGATTGGGTATCTGATAAAGGTGCTTGGTACTTCATTGGCGCTGATGGATTTATGATGACCGGGTGGATTAAAACAAGCGGAAAATGGTACTATCTCAATCCGGTATCGGGCAAAAAACACCACGATGGAAAGACTTATAAAGAGGGGCAGATGGTTACTGGTTGGCTTTATGATGCCAAGAGATGGTTTTACCTTTCTACTAAGTATGATGATGCAAACGGCATCGTGCTAGGGGCTATGATTGTAGGTCTGTACGTTGTTGCAGGTATCGCATACTACTTCTGTCCGGCAGCACGAACAAAGGAATTAAAAGTTGCAGAAGGGCAGATGGTAACTGGTAAGGTTGCGATTAATTGTAACTTTAATTCATCGGGTGGTCTCATTATGAAGCAATAATCACTCAAGGCTCCTCTGACCGGGGAGCCTTGTTTTTCGTTATTCAGCATTATTAACTTGCTCACAGAATTCCAACATCATTTTGGTGATTTGGCCAGCTTGACTTACACCAGCTTTTTCACAAGCGTCGGCAAAGTCGGCAACGATTTCTTTTTTTAGCTTGTAGGATTTGCTAATATATCCAGCTTTGGCATTCCACTTATCTTGAGGTCTAATTTTCTTTTCGTCCATTTTTATCCCTCCAGACTTTGTAGATGCGACCAGCAATAAATCCAACAATGACCGCTATAATAATGATTGTAATTGTACGCATGTTGTTTAAAATGACTAAGTGTGTTATATTTATTATATGGAAGGGCTTTCGCCCCTCCATTGGCTAGTTGAGTAGCCTGTCGATTATCATTAAGATAATCCCTGTGAAGAGTCCAGCGACGATTTCAACCACAATTTGAATCCAGTCGATATGGCTCTTCTTTTTGTGTTTCTTTTTCTTCTTAGCCATTTATTACCTCCTTTCTATGTTTTAATTATAGCATACGGTGCACCGTATGTCAATAAATATTTGCAGAAAATTGTTAATCTAAAGAAATCTTTACAGCGCATATAAAATACTCGGTTGTAACGCATAGTAACCGATTCGTCTGTAGTTTTGTCTGCCCCATTGTCAAGAGACGCCTTTTTAAAGCGTCTCTTATTTTTTGTGTTGCCTTGTGTTGCATTGCTGTCTGAGAGTGATATAATGAAGGAGCGTTTCGATCTGCTCCCTTATGGAATAATTGAATTGGTATAAAAGATATGAAATAAGGAAATTTGACATGTCAGAATATAGAGAGTTGGAAAATAAATATAGTAAAGAATATAAGCGTTCTACCTGGGATATGGCAATTGGTCTTCAAGCCGTAGATGAGTTGGAACCGAGTGAGTATCTCCAGAAAATATACAAATTATGAAAAAGGGATTAGGAATGATAATAAGTATCTTGAACTGTTTTTTGAAAACCTTATGTTAAAGAAAGAGAATGTTCTAAAAAGCAGAGATTTGATTTTGCCAGAAGTACTGGTGGAAATAAAGAAATAAAAAGGAGTATTTAAGATGGCTGTAACATCACAACAAATTGCCGATGCAGCAGGTGTTTCAAGGGCGACTGTAGATCGTGCACTGAAAGATCGGGGGCGGGTGCGCCCAGAGGTGGCAGAGAGAATCAAGAAAATTGCAAAAGAGATGGGTTATCATCCAAATCAAGCAGCAAGGATGTTGGCGCTTTCAAAACAACATTTTAAAATAGGTGTCCTATTATCGTCCATGCAAACTCCTTTTATGCAAGAGGTATTAAAAGGCGTTCGTGATGCAAAAGAAGAAGTTGAAAAAAAAGGTGTAATCATTGAGATTAGAACGACTTATGGTAAAGATGTGCATCAGACGATAGCGGCACTTGATGAGTTAAAGCAAGTAGGAGTTAGAGGTATAGCGCTTGTTCCTACGGATGATGAAAAGGTAAAGAAGAAAATCAATCAGTTAACGGAAGAAGACAACATTTCAGTTGTAACTCTAAATGCTGATGTGTCAAAAAGTAAACGGATTTGTTTTGTAGGGCAGGACAATAACAAAGCTGGAAGAACAGCGGCTGGTCTTATGGCAGAATGTTTGCCAGCCAACAGTCAGGTCTGTGTCATTGGAGGATTAGAGCTCAATCCAGCTATTCCAAGCCGGACAAATGGTTTTATTGAGGGCTTAAGGGGAATTCGACCGGATATTGAAATTGTTGATTCTTTATATGTTACAAACGAAAATGATAATAAAGAATCGGAAAAAATTGCATTGAAAATGATTGAGAAATATCCTGATTTAGGAGGAGTATATGTCAGTCCGCCAGTGGTCTTAGGCGTATGCAGGGCTATGCGAAAGAAACGTGTAGATAAGAAGATAAAGTTGATATCTCATGATTTGCTGCAGGAGAATCTCAAACAGTTAGAGGAAGGAACAATAAATTTTTTAATTGGTCAAGAAGGATATATGCAGGGATATGAGCCAATTATGATTCTCTTTAGACTATTGGTTGAAGAGCGAAATCCAGAAAAGGAATTCGAGTATACCAGCATAATAATCAAAAATAGATTCAATATATAACCAACAAATAACAAAAATAAACCAGAACATAACCAACAGTATACAAAACAACTAATTTAAAGTGTGTAAATTAAAGAAAATCGGATGAATTTTCTACAATTTGCACACTTTTTTTGTTTTTTAATTAACAATTTGGTGATATTCACAAAAATGCAAAGGTAAGATTAGTTAAATAACACATTGCGTTCACGTGACCGCAAATGCTACTATTAGACAAACAAAAGAAGCTTTGGATTATAAGTCCAAGAAAATTATAGGAGGATATAGGAGATGTTAAAAGTAGGTGTAATCGGATGCGGCGGTATGGGAAGAGACCATATTGACCGCTTAACAAACAAAATTCAAGGTGTGGAAGTAGTAGCAGTTTCTGATCCAGTAGCAGACAATGCAAAATTGGCAGCTGCAATCTGTGGAGGGAAGATTTATGAAGATGCAAATGCTTTGATTGAGGCACAGGATGTTGATGCAATTTTTGTTGTTTCTCCAGGTTTTGCTCACAAAGAGCCTCTATTAAAAGCAATTGAACTGGGAAAAAGAGTATTTTGTGAAAAGCCATTGGCAACAACAGCGATGGATTGCCTTGAAATTGTAAATGCAGAAGTAAAGGCAGGAAAGCACTTAATTCAAACTGGATTCATGAGAAGATATGACAAAGGGTACTGCCAAGTAAAAGAAGCTCTTGACTCGGGCATGTATGGAGAGCCATTGATGCTTCACTGTACCCATCGTAATCCTGAAGTAGGAGAAAACTATACAACGCCAATGGCAGTGCATGACACAGCGATTCATGAGATTGATGTTCTTCATTGGTTAACAGATGATGAATACGAATCTGTACAAGTGATTATGCCAAGAGTAACGAAATATTCCCATGGAAAATTAAATGATCCACAAATTATGCTTTTAAGGACGAAAAAGGGAATTTGTATTGATGTTGAAGTGTTTGTGAATTGCAAATTTGGTTACGATATTCAGTGTGAAGTTGTTTGTGAAGATGGTTCTATTAAAATGGCTGAACCAGCTTATCCAGATGTGCGAAGGGATGCAAAGCTGTCTACAACAATAGACACAGACTGCTTTGTTCGGTTTAAAGATGCTTATGATGTTGAAGTCCAGGATTGGGCAGATAAGGCGAAAGACGGTGTGATTACCGGACCGAATGCCTGGGATGGATACTTAGCAGCAGTAACAGCAGATGCTTTAGTAAAAGCACAAGAAACCGGACAAATTGAGCCAGTTGTTACAGCAGTAGAGAAACCAGACTTCTACAAATAGTAATAAAACCCATGAGGAGGAAATGAAGATGAAAACAGGATTTAATGAGGCAACAGCATTAGAATGTAAGGGACAATCATTGATGGCAGATTTAGAAGCATGTGAGAAAAATGGTTTCGATTATATTGAAATCCGCTTCGACTGTATCAAAGATTATTTGAAGGAACATACGCTTGACGAACTGGCAACCTGGTTTAAGACCCATAACTTAAAGCCATGGGCATATAATACTTTAATCTTTTTTAACCAAAGAGATGAAGCAGGAAAAAAGGAAATTGATGATGAGGTGGATTTCATTATGGAAGTTTCTGAGGCAATTGGCATGGAAATGCTTATCACAGTTCCATCCTTTGATGTAAAAGACAAATCCGTTTCAGAAATCAAGGAAGAAGCAGTTGAGAGACTACGCTATTTAGCAGACAAGGTAGGACCGAATATGAAGATTTCTTTGGAATTCTGTGGTGCACCAAATTGCTCAATCAATCAATTTGGAACAGCCTACGATGTAGTAAAAGAAGTAAATCGTGATAATGTTGGTGTAACTGTTGATACCTTCCATTTCCATGAGATGTGTTCAAAATTAGAGGATTTAGAAAAGGCAGATGGCAAAAAGATTTTTGCGTATCACCTAAATGACTGTGAGGATTTACCGCTGGGTTCTTGTGGTGATGATAAGCGTTTGTGGCCAGAAGAAGGAGTTGTAAATCATGCAGGAATTGTAGCAGCATTAAAGAAAATAGGATTTGATGGTGTGTGCACAATAGAAGAATTTCGTCCGGAATACTATGAGCTTTCTCATGCTGAGAATGTTCAAAAGGCAGCCGAGGTAACGAAGGCTTTTGTAAATAAATATTTCAACTAGGGCAAGGAGGAACAGTGAATGTTCGATAAAAATAAGGTAAAGCTAGGAATTGCACAGATTGCCTGGACAAATGATGATATGCCGGATTTGGGAAAGGAAAATACATTTGAGCAATGTGTCAGTGAAATTGCATTAGCCGGTTTTGCAGCCTCGGAAGTTGGAGCAAAGTATCCAACGGATCCGGCGGTTTTAAAAAAAGCAATGGATCTTCGTGGTTTAACTATTTGCAACAGCTGGTTTTCATCTTTTCTGATTTCCAAACCTTATGAAGAAACGGAGAAAGAGTTTATTCGACAGTTAGATTTTCTAAAAGCAGTTGGAGCAAGGGTGATTGGAGTTTCAGAACAAAGTTACAGCATTCAGGGAATGCTTGACCAGCCGGTTTGGGAGGGCAAGTATGAGATGAACGAAGGGGAATGGCTAATGTTGGCTGAGGGACTTAATAAACTGGGACAAATTGCCAAAGATAAAGGAATGAAGCTGACGTTTCACCATCATATGGGTACAGTTGTGCAAACAGAGGCAGAGATTGATAAGTTTATGGATATGGTGAATCCGGAATTGGTCTTCTTGCTGTTTGATAGTGGACACTTATCCTTTGCAGGAATCAATCCAGAAAAAGTATTAAAGAAATATGTTCATAGGGTTGGGCATGTGCATCTAAAGGACATTCGTAAAGAGATGGTCGAAAAGTCACGACAGGAAAAATGGAGTTTCTTAAAAGGGGTTCGTGAGGGCGTATTTACAGTACCGGGTGATGGTGATGTTGACTTTGGACCTTTGTTTGAAATTTTAGATGAAGCGGATTATGAAGGATGGATGGTGGTGGAAGCGGAACAAGATCCAGCCAAAGCAAATCCTCTGGAATATGCAATCAAAGCCAGAAAGTACATTACCCAAAAAACAGGGTTATAAGGAGGGAGAGAAAGTATGAAGATAGCATTTGATGTTGATGTTTTAGCAAAACAAATGGATATAAACAGAATGGTTCATCAGGTGGCAGATTGGGGCTATAAATATATTGAACAATCCCCACATCCAAGAATCAATCCATTTTATAAACATCCTCTCTTTTCAAAAGAGTGTGAAGCGGAGTACAGGAAGGCTCTGAGGGAAACAGGAGTTGAGATTTCCTCATTAATCTGTGTATATCGGTGGTCAGGACCGACAGAAGAACAAAGACAGTTTGCTGTTGAAAATTGGAAAAGATTAATTGAGATTGCAGTAAATCTGGGAGTTCAAGTTATCAACACGGAGCTGTCAGGGGATCCAAATCGGCAGGAAATCTGCAATGGAATGTGGTTCAAGTCAGTGGAGGAACTGTTGCCGCTTTTTGAAAAGGAAGGAATTCGTGTTGAGATTCAATCCCATCCTTATGATTTCTGTGAGTTGAACAATGAATGTTGTGATCTTGTTAAATCCTTTCGTTCGGACTACCTGAAATATGTATATGCAACGGCTCATGGTTTCTTTTATGATCAAGGTAAAGGGGATGTAAAGAGCATGATTGAATATGCAGGGGATGATTTATCACACGTTTTATTTGGTGATACGTTTAATCAGGAACTGGATTGCCGTTATATTGTTAATCCGCCATGGTTAAATGGCCGTGGAAAAGCAGACGTAACGGTACACCAGCATCTGGCAATGGGTGAGGGAGACGTAGATTTTGAACGGATTTTTCAAACCTTGAGAGAGACGGATTTTGCCAATCGTAAATTTAAGGTCGGTGGAGAGCCGATTGCAGCAGTATCATACTTTGGATTCCCTGAGAAAATGGATAAACAAGCACCGGAAGCACGTGAACGAATTGAAAAGGAATTACTTTTTAAATAAATCCAACACAAAAAGAGGAGGAAAGTAGAATGAAAAAGAGAATTTTTGGAAGAGTGATAGCAGTTTTTTTGTTGGCAGCCATGGTAATTAGCATGTTAACTGCCTGTGGTGACAAAGAGGAATCAGGAAGCACATCAGCAACAGGAAATGACGCAATGGCATTAACTTTAATCATGTCACAGCGTGACGAATGGCTTAGTGAAATGGAAGAGGCTGCTCTTAAGGAAGCAAAAGAGCTGGGAATTAAGCTGACATCAGTTGATGCACAAAGTGATGCCAGCAAGATGCTGCAGTTCATTGAAACTGCCCGTAATGATGGACAGAAGGCGATTATCATTAACATGGTAGACCCGGAAACAGCAGCTCAATGTGTGGAAGCAGCTGGAGATATGTTTGTTGTATTTGTAAATCGATATCCGGCGGATGACTCAGTGTTAAATGAGAAGGTTGTATACGTAGGGTCTGACGAGAACACCTCAGGGAAATACCAGGGTGAATGGCTGGCGGAACACTTTAACGAAGAAGGAAAAACGGACATCAAATATATCTTGTTAAATGGAATTATTGGACAAACCTCGACGACCTTAAGAACAGAGTCTGTATTAAAAGCCTTAGAAGATAATGGTATTAATGCAACAGAAGCAACAGCACCATTAGCTTGTGATTATGCTAGAGAAACTGCTCAAGACATGATAGCACCATTGCTTAAAACAACCAAGTATGACTGTATCATTTCAAACAATGACGGCATGGCACTTGGCGCAATTGAAGCAATGAACGCAGAAGGAATTGATCCAACATCTGTGCCAATCGTTGGGATAGATGCGTCAGCAGATGGACGACAAGCTGTGAAGGATGGAACGTTAGATATGACGGTATTCCAAGATCCGAAAGGACAAGGAAGAGGTGCTTTAGTGGCGGCAAAAAATCTGATTGAAGGAAATGCAATTAATGATGGCTCGGATTATGAACTGGATGATACAGGGAACATCTTATGGGTTCCATTTGAACCAGTAACAAAGGATAATGTTGCAGACTATGACAATAGATAAAGCTGAAGGTTGAGGTGAATATATTGAGTGATAAATATATTCTGGAAATGCAGGACATTGTCAAAGAATTCCCAGGGGTAAAAGCACTAAACGGAGTGCAGCTAAGTGTACGTCCTGGTACCGTTCACACCTTAATGGGTGAGAACGGCGCCGGGAAATCAACCCTGGTAAAATGTTTGATAGGGATGCAGCCTGTTACATCTGGAAAAATAATATACAAAGGAAAAGAAGTAGCATTTAAAACAACACAGGAAGCTTTAAACGCTGGAATATCAATGATTCATCAAGAGCTTTCACCGGTTTTGGAGAGATCTGTCAGCGATAATGTATTTCTGGGAAGAGAGCCTAAAAAGGGGATTTTTCTGGACTATAAAAAAATGCACGGGGATTGTTTAGAGCTATTTGAAAAGATTGGTTTGAAGATAGATCCTAGTGAAAAGATGAAAAACCTGACCGTTGCGAAAATGCAAATGGTTGAGATTGTTAAGGCAATTTCTTACGATGCATCGATTGTCATTATGGATGAACCAACATCAGCATTGACGGAGTCGGAAGTAGAAGATTTATTTAAAATTATTGAAGAACTAAAATCCAAGGGTGTTGCGATTATCTATATCTCTCATAAGATGGAGGAAATATTCCGAATCAGCGATGATATTTCGGTCTTCCGTGATGGTGAATATGTTACGACGGACCGAGCGGAAAATTTAACGCAAGACAAGGTAATTGAGTTTATGGTAGGCCGTGAGATTACAGATATGTTTCCTAAAAAGCATTGTGAAATAGGTGAAGAAGTTCTGAAAGTGGAAAATTTGTGCTCGGGAAAAGCAGTTCAAAATGTTTCTTTCACCTTGTGTAAAGGTGAAATCCTGGGATTTGCAGGACTTGTTGGTGCAGGACGAACTGAAACAATGGAAACCATTTTTGGTATGCGAAAGAAAACAGGTGGGAAAATATATAAAGATGGAAAGGAAATCCATATTAAGAGTCCGGAGGATGCAATCAGGAATCGTATTGGGATGTTGACGGAAGACCGGAGAGGAAATGGTATCGTTGGGATTCTTAGTATTAAGATGAATACGGTATTGGCTCATTTAAAGAGTTATGGATTTCCAATAAATTCCAGAAAAATGGCTGAGGATACGCAAGCTTATGTGGAACGCTTGGGAACCAAAACACCATCTATTGAAACGCCGATTGGCAATTTGTCAGGTGGAAATCAACAAAAAGTGCTACTAGCCAGGTGGCTGTTAACAGATCCGGATATTTTGATTGTAGACGAGCCGACGAGAGGAATTGATGTTGGTGCGAAGGCAGAGATTCATACAATTCTTTCAGAATTAGCCGGTATGGGAAAATCGATTATCGTTGTTTCTTCAGAATTGCCTGAGGTTTTAGGTGTTGCAGATCGAATTGTTGTCATGCGTGAAGGAGTCGTTACAGGCTGTCTGGGGCGTGAAGAAGTATCTCAGGAGTTAATTATGAAATATGCCACACTTGATAAGAGCAAACAAAAAGCAGTGCAATAGGAGGAACGAATAGTGAGTTTGAAGAGAAAAAAATTTTTATCGGATAATATGATTTGGCTTGTATTGATAGCGTTGATTATTTTTATGTCCGTTGCAAACAGAAATTTTGCAACTGTTGCAAATTTAAGAACGCTATTAACAGGAGAAGCGATTAAAGGAATTATGGCTTTTGGTGTGGCATTTGCGATTTTGACAAAGGGAATCGATTTATCGATTGGTGCAGTGGCGGCGCTTGTGGGAGCAATCACAGGAGGATTAGTACAGCCGATAGATTTGGCAACCAGAGCCTTTCCAGGTGGAGCACATTTGTCAGTACCATTATCTATTTTACTGGGATTAGTAATTGGAGCCTTGATTGGAGCCTGTATTGGAGCGATTATCGCGTATACGCATATTCCAGCATTTATTGCAACCTTGGGGGCACAATTGATTTGTCGCGCCGGAGCAAAAATGGTTTCAAACAGACCTGTTTCAAATTTGCCGGAATCTTATCGTTTTTTAGGAAGCAAACAGTTTTTCGGAATTCCAATGATAGTTCTGGTATTTATCATTATTGCGATTCTGGCCTGGTTTATTCTAAACCATACCCGGTTTGGTAAGAGTCTATACGCCATTGGTGGAAATGCACAGGCAGCAACAGTAGCAGGAATAAATGTGGAAAAGACACTGATAAAAGTATATATTTGGTGTTCGGTGATGGCAGCACTGGGAGGAATCCTATTGGCCGGCAGGTCTGGATCCTCAGATCCATCAACATCAGGACTCAACTATGAGCTTGATGCGATTGCAGCAGCAACAGTTGGAGGAACTTCCCATACAGGTGGTGTTTGTTCAGTAACTGGGGTAATTGCAGGTATACTGATTCTGGGTGTAATCAACAATGGATTGGTTCTAATGGGTGTGGATGATAATATGACAAATGTTTTAAAAGGTCTGATTATTATTGGTTCAGTGGTACTGGATATGCGTAAGAATATTCAAAAAGTATAAGTTTCACTTTCACGAAATATAATTCGGAGTTAGAGAGAGCAGTGCATAAGAATGTACTGCTCTCTTTGACTTGTAACGCTTACTCGTTTACAATCAAAATAAGCATATTCACAAAAGAGACATAATTCCCTGTTAAAATAGGGAAAAGCAAAGAACCGGAGGGCGATATAAGATGGAAAAACCTACAATCTTAGTTGTTGATGATGAAGACAGAATGAGAACGTTAATAAAAGATTTTTTGGAAAGAGAAAATTATCAGGTGCTGGAAGCAAAAGATGGCATGGAGGCATTGGATTTGTTTTACAGTAATAAAAACATTTCAATCATTATTTTGGACGTGATGATGCCACGAATGGATGGATGGCAAGTGTGTCGTGAAATTAGAGAAACTTCCAAGGTTCCTATTATGATGCTTACAGCAAGAGGAGAGGAACGCGATGAATTAAAAGGCTTTGAGTTGGGGGTAGACGAATACATATCCAAACCCTTTAGCCCTAAAATCCTGGTAGCAAGAGTGGATGCAATTTATCGAAGAATGTATAAGAAAGAGACCTCGGATGTAATCGATGCAGGGGGAATTATGATTGATAAGGCAGCTCATGAAGTCAAAATAGGTGATAAAGTTATTGACTTAAGCTTTAAAGAATTTGAGCTTCTATCTTACTTTGTAGAAAATGAAGGGATGGCTCTGTCCAGAGAGAAAATACTAAACAGTGTATGGAACTATGATTATTTTGGAGATGCCAGGACAATCGATACCCATGTGAAAAAATTACGTAGCAAGCTAGGTGAAAAAGGTGATTATATCAAGACAATATGGGGTATGGGATACAAATTCGAGGTGAACTAGGTGAGAAGTGTAAAAAGATCAATTAAGGCACAAATGATGGTTGTCTTTATAGGATTAATGGTATCGCTGTTATTGGTGATACTTTTTATCAATGTCAATTTTCTGGAAAAGTACCACCTCGCCAAGAAAGAGGATGAGTTTGTCCAATTTTATGACGAATTAAATCAAGTGAAAGAGGAAATCTGGACAAATCAGGATACAATGACTGTGATGGCAAAAGAAGCTGAAAAAAGCAATGTGGCTTATCTGGTTATTGACATAGAGAATGAAAGGCTTATTTCTAATGTAAGTGACAGAGACCGATTGATGAGTCAGTTAAGTGGTTATATGCTTGATCAAATTCAAAAAAAAGGCAAGATTATACATGCTACGGAGAAATATCAGATTTTTCAATCAAGGGACACAAGAAATGGCATGGAATATATAGAAATGTGGGGGAAGCTTGATGATGACACCTCGTTTATCTTCAGAAGTCCATTGGAAAGTATTCAGGAATCGGCGACAATTTCCAATCAATTCTTTATCTTTATTGGAAGTATACTTATTGTAATCAGCAGTCTTTTGGTTTGGTATTTCTCGAATCGTATTACCAGACCGATTAATATACTGACCATTCTGTCGGCCCAAATGGCGAATCTTGATTTTGAGGCAAGGTATACAGGAGAAGAGGAAGATGAAATAGGAGAGTTAGGGGCGAACTTCAATCGAATGTCTAATCGGCTGGAGCAAACGATTCTGGAACTGAAAAAAGCCAACAATGATCTTCAGCAGGACATTGTGCGGAAAGAAAAAGAAGAAGAAATGAGAAACGAATTTTTAGGGAATGTTTCTCACGAGCTAAAGACTCCTATTGCTTTGATTCAAGGCTATGCAGAAGGTCTAAAAGAAGGCATCCATGATGATAAGGAGCACCAAGAGGCATACTTAGATGTTATTATTGATGAAGCCAATAAAATGAATCGAACGGTACGGAATCTTCTTACACTTAATGAATTGGAGTTTGGAAAAGAGAGTACGGTATTTTCCAGAGTGAATTTAACCCAGTTGATTCAAAGCATCCTTCAAAGTATGGAAATATTAATTGAACAAAAAGATGTTACTGTGGTTTTTAAACATGAAGAGGATACCTTTGTGTGTACAGATGAGCTTAAAATTGAACAAGTTGTGCGAAACTACATTAATAACGCATTGAATCATTTGGATAAAGAGAAGGTAATCGAAATTAAAATACAAAAACAAGAAGATAAAATTCATGTTTCCGTCTTTAATACAGGAGCGCCAATTCCGGAAGAGGATATCGACCATATTTGGGACATGTTTTACAAAGTGGATAAAGCGAGAACAAGAGCTTATGGTGGGAATGGAATTGGTTTATCTATTGTAAAAGCAGCAATGGAGTCCTTAAATCAAAAATATGGAGTCACAAATTATGATAATGGAGTTGGATTTTGGTTTGAGGTAGATGCTTAATTAAAAATATGGTAAACTAAAGTGACTTTTTAAAGAAGGGATGAGAGCCTGTGATAGCAATAATTGACTATGATGCCGGGAATATAAAAAGTGTTGTAAAAGCATTTGAATATTTAGGCGCGGATATAAAAGTAACGAGAGAAAAGGAAGAAATATTAAGAGCGGATAAGGTGGTATTACCAGGAGTGGGAGCCTTTGGAGATGCAAAAGCAAAGCTTGTGGAATATGATTTGGTGGAAACAATTTTAGAGGTAATCCAAAGAAAAACCCCTTTCTTTGGGATTTGTTTGGGGATGCAGCTTTTATTTGAAAGAAGTGAAGAGGCGGAAGGCGTGGAAGGTTTAGGGATTTTAAAAGGAGATATTTGCAAGTTTCCATCTTCCAGGGAATTAAAAATCCCTCATATGGGCTGGAATTCGTTGGATTTCCCGAGACGCGGAAACCTATTTTCAGGAGTTGACGAAAATTCCTTTGTCTATTTTGTGCACTCCTATTATCTGAAAGCCAAGGATGAAAGTGTGGTAACGGCGACTGCAGATTACGGTGTTACGATTCATGCATCTGTGGAGAAGGATAATGTATTTGGGTGTCAATTTCATCCGGAAAAAAGTTCCAAAACCGGTCTGAAGATACTAAAGAATTTTATTGAATTATAGGGAGGGGCTATGCATACAAAAAGGATTATTCCGTGTTTAGATGTACATAATGGAAGAGTAGTTAAAGGCGTAAATTTTGTGGATTTGCAGGATGCAGGTGACCCGGTTGAAATCGCAAAAGCTTATGACGGAGCAGGAGCAGATGAATTAGTCTTCTTGGATATAACGGCATCATCCGATGCCAGAGAAACAGTAGTAGATATGGTAAGACGGGTTGCAGAAACGGTTTTCATTCCTTTTACAGTGGGTGGAGGGATACGAACTGTGGAGGACATTAAAAAGATTCTGCGGGAAGGTGCTGATAAAATCTCCATTAATTCTTCTGCAATCAATACGCCTGAACTAATTACAGAGGGTGCAATGAAGTTTGGAAGTCAATGCATTGTGGTTGCGATTGATGCAAAAAAGAGAGCAGATGGAAGTGGCTGGAATGTTTATAAAAATGGTGGAAGAATTGATACTGGACTAGATGCCATTGAATGGGCAGTAAAAGCAGAGCAATTAGGTGCAGGTGAAATTCTCCTGACTAGCATGGATTGCGACGGAACGAAGTCAGGATATGATTTAGATGTCACGAATCAGATTGCTTCAGCAGTAGGGATTCCGGTTATTGCCTCAGGGGGAGCAGGAGAACTGGAAGATTTTTATGATGCCTTTGAAAAGGGCAAGGCAGATGCAGCTCTTGCAGCATCCCTATTTCACTATAAGGAACTGGAAATTTTAGAAGTAAAGGAATATCTCAAGGAAAAAGGTATTCCGGTAAGGGTATAGATTATGGCTGGTATTGAAAACGACTGGAAAGAAGTGCTGCAGGGAGAATTTAAGAAAGACTATTACCGGGAATTATATAGCAAGGTTGTAGATGCATACAGCAAGTATAAAGTTTTTCCGAAGAAAGAAGATCTATTTAATGCTTTTGCATACACGCCCTTTGAAAAGGTGAAGGTAGTTATCTTGGGACAAGATCCTTATCACAATGATGGGCAGGCCCATGGACTATGCTTTTCCGTACAAAAAGGTGTGGCGGTTCCACCGTCTCTTGTGAATATTTATAAAGAATTAGAAGATGACTTGGGATGTCCAATTCCCAATCATGGAAATCTTACGAAATGGACGAATCAAGGAGTGCTTCTCTTGAATACAGTACTCACGGTAAAAGCTCATATGGCAAATTCTCACAGAGGAATCGGCTGGGAGCAATTTACGGATGCTGCGATTCAGGCACTCAATGAAGTAAACCGTCCAATCGTGTTTATTCTCTGGGGTGGACCGGCAGGGAAAAAGGCGTCAATGCTTACGAATCCGAATCACCTGGTATTAAAGGCACCCCATCCAAGTCCCCTCTCTTCTTATAGAGGATTTTTTGGAAGTAAACCCTTTAGCAAGACAAATGAATTTCTGCATTCACGAGGAGAAGAACCCATAGATTGGCAGATTGATTAAGGAAAGAGAAACGCATCGGGAAGATGCGTTTTTTTCTATTGACTTTTCACAGGCGTAGAGTTATAGTGGATGTATGAACATATGAACAATCATTCATATATAAATGGAGGAAAGGCTATGAAACTAGTATATACGTTTGAGAATTTAGATTGTGCACACTGTGCAGGAGTAATTGAAAGTAAGATTCAAAAAATGCCGGAGGTGGAAAGTGCGTCCCTTACTTTTGTCACGAAACAATTGACCGTTGAAGCGAAAAATGAAAAGGGAATGCTTGAGAAAATTCAATCTGTAGCAGATTCGGTAGAAGATGGAGTCATTTTCAAAAAGAAAGAAGAGGTAAAGACCAAAAAGCTTACCTATACGTTTGAAAATCTGGATTGTGCACACTGTGCAGGTGTAATCGAAAATAAAATCAAAGAAATGCCAGAGATAGAGAGCGCCTCTCTGACTTTTGTGACCAAGCAGCTGACCGTGGAAACGAAGAATGAATATGGACTTTTGAAAAAAATCCAAGGGATAGCGGACTCAGTAGAAGATGGTGTTGTATTCAAAGAAAAAGAAGATACAAAAGTAGTGAAAAAAACATTGTTTCAAGAAAAGAAGGCTGAAATTATTTCTTTAATAGCAGGGGCAGTTCTTTTTATAGCAGGATTTGTTTCACGAGGATACGTTCCAATAGCAGGAAACATCCTGTTTACAGCAGCTTATCTGATTTTTGGTTTTAAGGTTCTAAAGACGGCAGTAGTGAACATTACAAAGGGACAAGTATTTGATGAAAACTTTTTAATGAGTATCGCAACCATTGCAGCATTTGCACTGGGAGACTTTGCTGAGGCAGCCGGGGTTATGCTGTTTTACCGAGTAGGTGAATTCTTTGAAGATGTAGCAGTGGAGAAAAGCCGTTCTCAGATTATGGATGCCGTTGATATGCGCCCGGAAAGTGTTCATGTGGTAAAGGGTGATGAGATCATTGAGGTGGGTGCAAAAGAGGCAAAGCCTGGAGATATTATTTTGATACGCCCAGGGGACCGCATTCCCTTAGATGGAAAAGTGGTAGAGGGAGAGAGCCGTTTGGATACGTCTCCGGTAACGGGAGAATCCGTACCTGTATCTGTGTTGCCAGGTGATGAAATCTTATCAGGGTGTGTGAACGAAGGCGGTGTGCTAAGAGTAGAGGTAACAAGGGCTTTGGAGAATTCTATGGTTACCAGGATTTTAAACTCTGTGGAGAATGCAGCAGCGACAAAACCAAAACTGGATCGATTTATTTCTAGATTTGCAAAGGTATACACACCAATTGTTGTACTGATTGCGGTAGCAACAGCAATCATTCCGTCTCTGATTACTGGAGACTGGAACAAATGGATTTATACAGCGGTTACATTCCTGGTTATCAGTTGTCCATGTGCGCTTGTTTTAAGTGTCCCTCTTGCTTACTTTGCAGGAATTGGCGCAGCATCAAAAAGAGGAATTCTTTTTAAAGGTGGAGCAGCCATTGAAGGGTTAGAAAAAATCAAGGCAGTTACCATGGATAAAACAGGTACCTTAACAAAGGGAACCTTTACTATAAAAGAAATAAAAGCATTTTCAGGTCTTACCAATAAACAAATCCTAACCATGGCAGCAGGCGCGGAAAGTGCCTCCACCCATCCAATTGCCAACAGTATTGTACGTGCGGCAAGAGCCGAGGGTTATGAAACAGTCACTCCAAGTCAGGTACAAGAGATTCGGGGAAAAGGAATAAAGGCACTGTTTTCAGAGGGAGAACTTCTTTGTGGAAATAGAAAGCTTATGGAGGATGCAGGGGTTGAATTAGAAGAAACTCCACAAAATCCAGGTGGTGCTACAATAGTCTATGTTGCTCTTGACCACAGATTAGCAGGGTGGATACTCATAGATGATACCATTAAGGAAGATGCGAAAAAATCAATTCAAAAAATGAATCAATTAAAACTACATACCAGTATTTTAACAGGTGACGAAAAGACCAGTGCATTGGCAGTAGGAGAGCAGGTTGGTGTTCAGGATGTGTATGGAAAGCTGTTGCCGGACGAGAAGCTGGAACGGCTGAGAGGGCTGCGGAAAGAATATGGTCCTGTGTTGTTTGTTGGTGATGGAATCAATGATGCTCCTGTACTGGCTGGAGCAGATGTGGGAGCAGCTATGGGAAGTGGAGCAGATGCGGCGATTGAGGCTGCAGATGTTGTATTCATGAACAACCAGGTTGGAGCAATCTTGAATTCCATTAAGATTTCAAAGTCTACCGGGAAGATAGCAATTCAAAATGTAGTATTTGCACTGGCCATTAAAGCAATTGTTATGATTCTTGGATTTATGGGCTTTGCCAATATGTGGCTGGCAGTTTTTGCGGATACGGGTGTGGCATTGCTGTGTGTATTAAACTCCGTTCGAATTCTATACAGAAAGAAGTTTTAGGGTTGCTTTTTCAGAGGTGATTTGTCATAATCAATATAGTAAGAAAAGGAGTCGTATACATGAGTGAAAAAAATTGCTGTAGTCAGGACGATATACTAAAAGAAATCGGGTCAAAGATGGCAGATTCAGAGACCACAAATAGTTTAGCAGATTTTTATAAGGTCTTTGGTGATGGAACACGAATACGAATTCTTTGTGCTTTACAGGAGGCAGATCTCTGTGTACGTCATTTGGCAGAGCTGTTGGAAATGAATCAGTCAGCAATTTCTCATCAGCTGCGGGTTCTAAAGCAAGCGAAATTAGTCAAAAACAGAAAAGAAGGGAAAACAGTTATCTATTCTCTGGCAGATGATCATATTCAGACCATCATCAGTCAGGGAATGGAGCATATAAACGAATAATGATGAAAAAAAGATTACGGTTACTTTGTCTGTTTTTAGTGATGGGTTTACTGGTAGCTTGTACCAAGAAAAATCCTGGAAAAGAAGGATTGGCTTATCTGGAAGAGGGGAACTACGAAAGTGCCATTGAGGAATTTGAAAAGGCAGTGGAAAAGGAAGTAAATGTTGGTGATGCCTACAGAGGTATTGGACTGGCAAAATGGGAGATGGAGGATTATGAAGGGGCGGCGGCAGCCTTTGAGAGCGCCCTTCAAAATGGTACAAAGGAAACAGCCACCATCTATAATTTGTTAGGCCTGTGTAAGCTAAATAGCGGCAGCTACGAGAGCGGGATTCAATACTTTGAGCAGGGAATTGATTTGGGAGAAGGAAGCGGAGAGCTGATGAAAGAGATGCGTTACAATCAGATAGCCGCTTTTGAAAAAAAAGGTGATTTCGAAAGTGCCAAAGTCAAGCTTGCCTCTTATATAGCAGATTATCCGGAAGACGAAAAAGCAAAAAAAGAACATGATTTCTTAGAAACGAGATAAATAGAATATGATAACACTGGAAAAAGAAATTGAAAAAGTAATTCTGGTTGGTGTAGCCGGTGAAAGCGAAGAGGAGACAATTGCTTCCTTGGAGGAGCTGGAAGAATTGGCTAAAACAGCTGGTGCTGTAACGGTAGGAAAAATGATTCAAAAACGGGAAACGATTCATCCGGGAACATACGTAGGAAAGGGAAAACTTTCAGAGATTAAAGATGCTCTGTGGGAATTAGACGGAACTGGAATCATATGTGATGATGAACTTTCACCGGTTCAGCTTCGAAACTTAAGAGATGAACTCGATACCAAGGTCATGGACAGGACCTTGGTTATTTTAGATATATTTGCAGCAAGAGCCTCAACAAATGAAGGGAAAATTCAAGTAGAGTTAGCGCAGCTGAAATATCGCCAATCAAGGCTTACTGGAATGGGAATTTCCCTTTCCAGGTTAGGTGGAGGAATTGGAACCAGAGGTCCTGGTGAAAAGAAGCTGGAGCAGGATCGAAGAGTAATCAAAAATCGTATTGCTCAGCTAAACAGAGAACTTAAAGAAGTGAAAAGACACCGTGAGATAACGAGAGAAGCAAGAAAGCGGAATAAGCTGCCGGTGGTGGCAATTGTAGGCTATACAAATGCAGGTAAATCTACCTTACTAAATGGGCTTACGGGATCCGATATCCTGGCAGAGGACAAACTGTTTGCAACTTTAGATGCAACAACAAGAAGTGTAAAGCTTGAAACAGGAGGAGAGGTTTTACTGACTGATACGGTAGGATTTATCCGAAAACTTCCCCATCACTTGATTGAAGCATTCCGTAGTACTTTAGAAGAAGCAAAATATGCAGATGTCCTTCTTCATGTGGTGGATGCTTCAAATCCTGAAGTAGAGAGACAAATGTATACGGTATATCAGACCCTTGAGGAGTTGGACATAAAGGATAAACCAATTGTTACGGCCTTTAACAAACAGGATCTTTTGGAAGGTCTTTCTACATTGAGGGACTTTAAAGCGGATTATAGGGTTTCGATTTCGGCCAAAGAGAAGAGGGGCTTTGAAGAGCTGCTTGGTGCGATTGGAACCGTGTTGAGAGAGAAAAAAGTCTATATAGAGGGACGTTACGACTATAAAGAAGGGGATAAAATTCAGTTAATTCGTAAGCATGGAGAACTTTTAGAAGAAGAGTTTCGCGAGGATGGAATATGGGTAAAAGCTTATGTAACCCCTGAAATTTTGGAGAAGACACGTCCGAAGGAGGGAAAGTAATGGCCTTGCAGTTTGTTATGGGACCATCCGGTTCCGGAAAATCTTACTATCTACAGTCTTATACAATTGAAGAATCTATCAAATATCCGAAAGAAAATTTCATTATATTGGTTCCGGAGCAGTTTACTCTTACAACGCAAAGGGAGATTGTTACCAGACATCCAAAGAAGGGCATCATGAACATTGATGTCCTTAGTTTTGCGCGTCTCGCTTACCGTGTATTTGAAGAACAGGCATACAATGAGCTGATTCTTTTGGATGATGAAGGAAAAAACTTAATTCTTCAAAAAATAGCAAAGCATTGTGAAAAGGACCTCACAATACTAAAAGGAAATATGCAGAAACCGGGCTATATCCAGGAAGTAAAGTCTGTACTGTCAGAATTTATGCAATACGATATTGGAGAAGAGCAGTTGGATGAAATGCTGGAAGAGGTGGGTGAAAAATCACGCCTGTATTATAAACTAAAGGATATTGCAAGTCTCTATAAGGAATTCAAAGGGTTTATTGACAATCGATATTTAGCAAAAGAGGAATTACTAGACAAACTTTGTCCTCTTGTAAAGGAATCAAATATATTGAAGAATGCAACCCTTGTTTTAGACAGCTTCACAGGTTTTACACCGGTACAGATGCGTCTCTTAACAGAGCTTCTTTGTCATTGCAAGAATGTGGTCATTACGGTTACGATTCGAAAAAATGTAGATCCATATACGAATCCTCACCCGTATCATATGTTTGCACTCAGTAAGCAGATGGTGACCTCCCTGGTACAGATTGCAAGGGAGAGAAAAGTTGAAATTAAGGAGCCGGTACGGCTTTTTGAAGACTTGCCCTATCGTTTTGCACAGTCAGGATCTCTGGAACTTGCCTTTTTAAATAAGAACATATTTGGCAAATCCTATGAAGGGTTTCAAAATGAAGTGAAAAACATTCGGATTTTAAGAACAAAGAGCCCAAAAGAAGAGGCAATAATGGCAGCAAAAGAAATCCGACGCCTGATTCGAAATGAGGAGATGCGTTACCGGGACATTGGAATTATTGTAGGAGATATTGAGGTTTATCAGGATGGGCTTCGAAATGCTTTTCAGGATTATGAAATCCCCTTATTTATTGATGAGAAAAAGAGTGTTTTGTATAATCCGGTCATCGATTACATCCGAAGCTTTTTAATGCTGTTTACTGAAAAGTTTTCTTATGACAGCGTATTTCGATACCTAAAATCCAGTGTTTCTGGCTATGATTTTTTGTTGGTTGCAGAATTGGAGAATATTTGTCTGGCCAGAGGAACAAAGGGACAGAAAAAGTGGGAAGAGTTACAGCTTGAAAAGGAAGAATTGACAGAGCTGAAAAACAATTTTTTGAAAAAAGTACTGAAATATGCGCCTCGGTTCCGCAATGCACAAAAGACAGTCGAAGATATTGCAGGGATTCTTTACGAATTTTTAGTAGAGGAAGAGATTGAAGCAAAGCTCAGAGAGAAAGAAGCTTATTTTGAAGAAAAGAAAGAATTTGAAAGAAGCAAGGAATACGGTCAAGTATACCGGATTCTTCTTGAGCTTCTGGATAAGATGGTGGCTCTTTTAGGAGAAGAAAAGATTGCTTTAAAGGATTTTGTGGAGTTGCTGGACGCAGGACTATTAGAGGCCAAGGTGGGGGCAGTATTTCCGGGAATGGATCAGGTGATTGTAGGAGATTTGACCAGAACACGACTGGATCATATAAAGGTTTTATTCTTTATAGGAGCGAATGATATTTATATTCCAGGAAATCTCAATACACATGGCTTATTAACGGAGTCAGATCGAGAGAAATTCCGGGAAAAGAAATATGCCTTATCACCTGGAGGAAAAGAAAAAGCTTATACCCAAAAATTCTATCTGTATAGTAACTTAACGAAACCATCAGAACGGTTATTTATCAGCTATTCTACAATGGGAATTGATGGAAGTGCTCAAAGGCCTTCCTACCTTATTGGAGAGGTAAAAAGGCTTTTTGGTGATATTGAAGAAAGAATTGATGATGAAGTCCCATTGTGGAAGGATGAAAATACGACTGGAAGTGGATTTTCTAAGGTGATTCATTCTTTATGGAAAAGAAATGAATATGTTTCAGATGAAACGAAAGAATTAATAAAATGGTATCGGGAAAGAAAAGAGTATGAAGAAAGGCTTTTGAATATTTTCCAGGCAAGATTTGGAAGTAGAAAAATCCAGAATCTTTCAGAAGAAATAGCAAAAGCAATGTATCACGAAGACTTCCGTGAAAGTATTTCCAGAATGGAAAACTATGCCAACTGTGCCTACTCTCATTTCTTGAATTACGGATTGCATTTAAAGGAACGGGAAGAGTTTACTTTTAATGCAATGGATTTAGGGAATGTGTGTCATGGGGCTTTGGAAAAATACTCCAAAAGTCTCAAAGAAAAAAGAATACGCTGGGGAGATTTAGAGGAAGAGGAAAAAGAAGCCCTTGTCAATGAATCAGTAGAACGTGAAGTGGAAGAGTTTAAAAATGACATTTTTGATGATACAAAGGGAAATGCCTTTTTGATTACTCGAATCAAAGAGCTTTTGAAGAAAACAGTATGGGCTCTGACGAAGCAGCTGGAGGCAGGAGACTTTATTCCTACTTATTTTGAAGAGAAGTTTGAGCATGGAATTATTGACCGTATCGATTTTTCGGAAACGGAGGATAAGGTCTATGTGAAAGTATTGGATTACAAAACAGGTCATAAGGAGTTTGATATTACAGAGGTGTATTATGGATTGCAGCTCCAGCTTTTGTTTTACTTAAAGGCAGCTCTTTCAAAAGCAGAGAGGGACTATCCAGGGAAAGAGGCAATACCTGCAGGCGCAATGTATTATCAAATCAAAAATCCTCTTATTGAAAAGACAAAGGATGAGACTGCGTTAATGAGACTCCTCCTTAAAGCCCTAAAACCTGATGGAGTTATTAATATTGAAGAGGAATGCCTTCCCCATTTTTTAACCCAAAAGGAAGGCGGGGAAGAAATTCTTCCAATACAGTTTAATAAGGATGGAAGTTTATCAAAGAGATCCTATCAAAAAGGAGTAGAAAAAGAGGATTTAAAGGTGATGATGGACTATTCAGAGACCTTGATTGCAAAAGAGAAGGGGGAAATACTGGAAGGACGGATTGCTCCGGAACCGATTAAATTAGGGAAAAAGACGGGGT
This sequence comes from Aequitasia blattaphilus, assembly GCF_024721305.1. Classification (GTDB taxonomy): domain Bacteria; phylum Bacillota; class Clostridia; order Lachnospirales; family Lachnospiraceae; genus Aequitasia; species Aequitasia blattaphila. The sequence goes on from NZ_JAMXOD010000012.1 coordinate 41,494, forward strand.
GTGATTTTTGCCCCTATGGTTTTATCTGCGGATTTGATGGATCAAAAAAGGAATACGAATATCGGGAAGCAACGCCGGTGGATATGGAAGAAGGACTCAGAAGAATGAAAGGAGGAGAAGAGAATGGAAATGAAGTGGACGCCTGAACAACAGCAGGTAATTAATTTAAGAGACCGGGATCTATTGATATCTGCAGCGGCAGGTTCCGGTAAAACCGCAGTGTTAGTAGAGCGCATTATCCAAAGGGTATTAGACCCCGTTTCTCCTTTGAGTGTAGATGAGCTTTTAGTTGTAACTTTTACGAAGGCAGCAGCGGCCGAAATGAAGGAAAGAATTCGCATAGCAATAGAAAAAAAAGCAGAAGAGAACCCGGAGAATGAACATCTTGCAAACCAAAGTATTTTAATTCATAATGCCCAGATTACCACAATTGACAGCTTTTGCATGTCTGTAATAAAGGACCATTTCCACGAAATAGATTTAAATCCTAATCTTCGAACAGGTGAAGAGGGAGAATTAAGGCTTCTTATGAAGGATGCCATGAAGGAAATCTTTGAAAAGGCATATGAAGAGGGAGAGGATTCTTTTCTGGACTTTATTACTTCCTATGGATCTATTCGGGGAGATGAATCTTTGGAGGATATGATTTTAAATGTTTACCAGTATTCAAAAAGTAACCCAAACCCGGATGAGTGGTTAGCAAGTTGTCTTCAAACCTACGATATTGACTCGGAAGAGGAAATGGAGCAATCGAATTTTATAAAAGAAATTATTCAGTATACTCAAATGCAAGTGGATGGGTACGTGGAGTTCATGAGACAAGCAGCTGATAATTGTATGCTGGAGTGTGGACCCAAATCGAATCAAGGGTATTTTCAGGAGCTGGAGCAGCAGCTTCTTTCAATAAGAGAACAGGAAACGTATCAGAAATTATATGAGGGGATAAGAGGGTTTTCCTTTGGAACACTGCGTCAGAATAAGAAGGATGAGGCAGATGAAGAATTAGTAGAAGAGAATAAATATCTGCGTGATACAGTAAAGAAAGGACTTGCGAAGCTAGTAAAGGATTTTTATTTTCAGGAACCATTAGAAATGCTTTCTGATATGAAGCAATGTAAGCCCTATATTCATGTGATTGTATCTCTTGTGAAGCAGTTTGATGAATACTATACGGAAGAAAAGCGAAAGAAAAACATCCTGGATTTTTCAGATATGGAACATTATGCATTAAGAATATTACGGGATCCTCAGGTTGCAGTAGAATATCAAAAGCAATTCAAAGAAATTATGGTAGATGAATATCAAGACAGCAATTATCTTCAGGAAGAAATATTCCAATGCATTTCCCGTATTTCTCAGGGAGAATATAATATGTTTATGGTAGGAGATGTGAAGCAGAGTATTTATCGCTTCCGCCTTGCAAGGCCAGACTTGTTTCTTTCAAAATACCAAAGGTATTCGATTGAAGAGTCCCAAACCCAGAGGATAAGTCTAAGCAAAAATTTCCGAAGCAGAAGTGAAGTACTGAAGGGAGTGAATTATCTCTTTGAACGTATTATGAAGCCAAGGGTGGGAGGAATTCTTTATGATGAGGAAGCGAGACTAAATCTGGGGGCGTCTTATAGAGAGTCGGCAGATATGAAAATGGAGCTTCGGATCTTGGAACAAGGAGATTATGAGGAAGAGAAAAAAGAAGTAGAAGCCAGATATATTGCAAGCCGTATTGAAGAGATGGTGGGCGTAATGGAGATTGAAAAGGGGCTGGTGGAATATCGTGACATCGTAATTCTCTTACGTGGCATCAAAAACACAGGGGAAATATACCAACAAGTATTAAGCGAAGAGGGGATACCGGTACACATTGCCTCTCAAGAAGGATATTTCAATACCCGTGAAATAAAAACGCTGATTGACTATCTGAAAATTATGGATAATCCAAAACAAGATATTCCCCTTACAACGGTCTTGGTTTCTTCATTTGGAGGACTGAATGAAGAAGAATTGGCAATAATACGAGGTGAGATGGATCCAAGTCTGCCTTTTCATGATGCTGTTTTCACATATAGAAAGGAAGGGAGAAATGAAAAAGTTTCAAAAAAATTAATTCGTTTCGAAAGCCAGCTGGAGGATTTTAAAGAAAAATCCGTCTATTTGCCAATCCATGAGCTGCTTACATATATCGTGAAAGAATCAGGATATCTGGAATTAAATATGGCTCTTTGTGATGGGGAGCAGAGGATGGCAAATATAGAGATGTTGATAGAAAAAGGCCGTACTTTTGACAGCACAAGCTATAAAGGAGTCTTTCACTTTGTACGTTATATTGAGCAGCTGCGTAAATATGAGCTGGATTTTGGAGAAGCCAATTTACAGGATGAAAATGCGAATGTCGTGCGTATTATGACAATTCATAAGAGTAAAGGACTTGAGTTTCCAGTTGTTTTCCTGGCGAACACGGCGCAGAAGTTCAACGCAAGGCAGTACAGTGCTGGAATTCAAACTCATCCATCTATTGGACTGGGAATTGACTTGAGAAATCAGGCCAGGAATATGATGAGTCCAGGGATTGTAAAAAAGAGTATTATACAGTCAGAAAAGCTGGAATCTTTAGGTGAAGAAATCAGAGTTCTTTATGTTGCTCTTACAAGAGCGAAGGAGAAGCTTGTAATAACTGGAATTCTAGAGGAAGCAGAGGAAGAAATCCAAAAGGGAAAAATTTCGTTGTTATCGGAGTCAAAGACTTATTTGGACATGATGATACCTTGCTTTTTTCAACAAGGAGCAAAAGATATTGTTGATGCAAAACTTGTAGCGAAAGATGAATTTATATTTCAAAAGAAAAAGGAAGCATTGATTGATGATTTGATCAAAATAGACATCGATAATATTTCTCCAGAGAAAACATATGATGAAAAAACAAAAGAGGTACTGGAAGAGCAATTTAATTATTTCTATCCTCATAAAGTTAGTAGCCAAACGAAGCCCAAGTATACAGTCTCTGAACTTAAGCAGCGTTATATAGATGAGAATGAAGAGAATGAGTTCCTTCTATATAAAAGAGATTCTGAAAAGGAACAGCTTGTCCCAGAATTTATTCGGAAGGAAAAGCGCTACACAGGAGGTGAAAGAGGAAGCCTGTACCATAAAGTGTTTGAATTAATTGACTATTCAAAACAATATACAATAGAGGAGATTAGTGACTTTTTAGATGATATGGTGGATAAAAATCAGCTTAGCAAGGAAATGAGAATTATAATTAACGAAATAGAAATTAAAAAGTTTCTAGATTCTCCTTATGGTAAGGAAATGCATGAAGCGGCAAAAAAGGGTGACCTTTTTAAGGAACAACCCTTTGTCTTGGGAGTTGAATTGGAGGAAGCAGAAGAAACGGTACTTGTTCAAGGAATTATTGATGTTTATTATGAGAGGGATGGAAAGCTTACTTTATTAGATTATAAAACAGACAACGTAGAGAAGAAGGAAGTCTTAATACATAAATATAAAGAACAGCTTCGTTATTATAAACAGGCCTTGGAGCAACTGACAGGTAAAGAAGTTGAGAAGCAGGTGATTTATTCAACAAAATTTGGAGAAGGATATGCAATTTAATTTTTTATATAATACTATATTGACATACTATATTATATGACGTATAATATGCATATGAAAACAGTATTGTATAGAAAAGGAGTGATGATATGGTGTTTAATACTGGTGCAGCGCTTTTGGATGCGATTGTACTTGCGACGGTCTCTCATGAAGATGAGGGGACATATGGATACAAGATAACTCAAGATGTGAGAAGTGCCATTGAGATATCGGAGTCAACGTTATATCCTGTGTTAAGGAGACTTCAAAAAGATGAGTGCTTAGAGGTATATGATAGACAGATTGACGGGAGAAACAGACGCTATTATAGGGTTACAGAAAAAGGGGTAGCCCAGTTGAATCTTTATTGGATAGAATGGAAAAACTATACCGGAAAGATTAATAGACTTTTTGAGGGAGGTGCAACAGCATGAAGCGTAGAGAATTTATGGCTGAGTTATCCTCGTTACTCATATCATTACCACTAGAAGAAAGAAACGAAGCATTAGCATATTATGAGGCGTATTTCGATGATGCTGGTGCAGATAAAGAAGAAGAAGTGATTAGAGAGCTAAAAAGTCCCAGAGATGTTGCGGCAACAATTATACAAAATGCAGATCAAGGGAGCTACAATACAGCATCCTCCCAGGAGGTTCCATATAATCCTGGCAGGGGACAGCAAGAAGGTTCTCATGTGAATTCCCAAAATAATAGTGTATTAAAGATTGTGGTGCTTATTCTTGCTATTATCATTCTGGGTCCTGTTGTGATACCAGTGGCTTTCTCTATTGTTGTTGCAATAGCCGCTTTATTCTTTAGCATTTTGATTGCATCATTTGCAATTGCAATCGCAGGAGTGGCAACTCTTGTCTTAGGGTTTGCACTTCTCATTCCTGAGCTCGTAGTGGGAATTGCAGTGATTGGTATCGGTCTCATTTTACTGGCAATTGGTATTGTAGCCAGTGTGGCCAGTGTTCGGCTATGCATGGTTGGCATTCCGGGAATATGCAGATTTATTGTGAATGTATGCAGAATGCCATTTAACCGAAAGGTGGTGGCGTAATGAAAAAAGGATGGAAAACATTTTGGGTGATTATGGCGTCCATGGCAGTACTGGGGCTCGTTCTGACGATATTAGGTGTTTCCCTTGGTGCAAGCACGAGAGTAATCAGGAATGAGCTGGGATTTGGTCCATTTTTTGATTATGATTTTGATAATGATGACTTAGGAAATGCAAAAGTAACGGAATATGATGATATCCGATCCTTAGATGTGAAATATTATTATGGAAAACTGGAGATTCTAACAGATTCAAATGCGAAAAAAATTAAAGTGGAAGAAATTACGCGCACAGGAAGAAGTGCAGATTATGAAGTAGAAGATGGAGAACTTCAAATCGAGTCACACAAAGGTGGTATCTCCTGGTTTAACACAAGAGGAAATCGTTCAATGCGAATTACAATTCCTCAAAAGTTACAGTTGGATGAAGTGGATTTGGAATTAGGTGCAGGCCAACTGCAAGTCAATAACCTATCGGCGAAAGAGATTCATTTAGAGGTAGGAGCAGGAGAAGGAAAGTTAGAAGATTTTCAGGGGGATTATGTGACGATTAAAAATGGTGCCGGACGAGTTGAAGCAACAGGAGATGCAACAAGAAATCTTGATGTGGAGACAGGGGTTGGCGAAGTCGTAGTTGGAGTTAAGGGAGATAGTACCGATTACAATTATAGTGTGTCCAGTGGAATCGGAGAAGTTCGAATTGGAGAGACTTCTTATGGAGGAATTGGCAGTGATGGAAATGTTTCAAATAATAGTGACAGAGACATAAAAGTCGAGTGTGGGGTTGGAAAAGTTGCAATAAGTTTTAATCAATAGGAGGTAGGAGCATGGAGCCTAGAAAATTATATCGTTCAAGAAGAGACAGACAAGTGTGTGGAGTGTGTGGAGGAATTGCAGAATATTTTAACGTTGATTCAACATTGATTCGATTAGGAGCCGTCCTTGGTGCATTTGTATCTTGTGGCACAGTAGTATTGGCTTACTTTCTTGCGGCAATCATTATACCGGATTATCCAATGGTGCCGTAATGTGACAAAAGTGTTACGAATGTTAAATAGTATGAACAATTCCTGGTATTAGTTGAAATGAAATCACCCTTTTGATATAATCCTTAAATTGGATATAGAAAAAGGGTGATTTTGTATGATTGAAACAATAGACATACTGGATATAAATATTAGCAGAATATCTTCCAAAGAGGCGATGAAGCTTGTGATTCGGTTTTGCGGCAGTGAAGCTCTCAGTGTGGTTGAGGTTATGAATCTTGATACGGCCATGCAGTTAGATGGCAATGAGGAACTGATTAGGAGCATGGAAGATTTCGATTTAATTCTTCCGGGAGATGATCACATCCTGGAGGCGGCGAATATTACGGAGAAGAAGCTGTTGGAAGAAGCCAGGGGTAAAACTTTTACGAAGCTATTACTCAAGTACTTGAATCGTGAAAAGAGCAGGATATTTCTTCTGACGAACTCGGAGGAAGAAGGAAAAGAATTTTACCATCTTCTAAACTCAAGATATGAGAACATTCAACTTGTTGGAATGGCAAAGGTGTCTGAGGAAAACCGTTCTGACGATATGCTGGTAAATGCAATTAATGGCGGGGAAGTAGAATGTGTGCTTTCGATTTTGTCAACACCCCTCCAGGAAGACTTTATTCTTAAAAACAGAAATTTGTTAAATGCAAGAATTTGGCTGGGTATTGGAAAGGACTACACAATCTCCTCGAAAGAGCGGCTGATATCAGAGAAATTAACCCAGTTTCTAAAGAAGAAAATACTGAAAATTCGAATACAGCAAAGAAAAAACATGCTCTAAATTGGGCAAATTGATAAGTGCGAAAGAGGAAATCAACAAAAAAAAATGATTTCCTCTTTATTTATTTGTTAATATGTATTAAGATATATGTGTACGCTATAAGAAATGAACTAGAAGGAATGAGAAAAATTGTGAAAAATGTATATGTTAAGATGTGGAGGATACTAGTATGATATCTAATCAGATACTTCAAAATACGATAGAAGGTTTGAAGTCAATTACCAGAATTGATATTTTGATTTTAGATTTGGATGGAAAAAGTGTGGTGAGCACAAATGCTACCCACGAAAGCTATGAGGAACAAATCAGACCATTCGTAAATTCTCCGGCGGACAGTCAGGAGATTAAAGGGAAACAGTTTTTTAAGATTTTTGACGATCATCAATTAGAGTATGTATTGGTTGTCAGTGGTAGTAGTGAAGATATCTACATGATTGGAAAGATAGCAGCTTTTCAGATTCAAAATCTACTAGTGGCCTACAAAGAAAGATTTGATAAGGATAATTTCATCAAAAATCTTCTTTTGGACAATTTATTGTTAGTGGATATTTATAACCGCGCAAAGAAATTAAGAATCGACACGGAAGTAAGAAGAGTTATTTTTATCATTGAAACAAAAAAAGAAAAAGAAGGAAATACTCTTGATATTATTAGACGAATCGTAGGAAGTCCTACAAAAGATTTCGTAACAGCAGTTGACGAGAAGAGTACAATTGTGGTAAAAGAATTAGAGGCGAAGGATGGAATTGAGGAATTGAACAGAATTGCTCAAAGCTATTATGATTTTCTGAAAGATGAAGGAGAAGATCAGATTTTAATTGCCTATGGAACTATTGTAGATGATATTCGTGAAGTGTCAAAATCATACAAAGAAGCAAAGCTGGCTCTAGATGTAGGGAAGATTTTCTTTGATGAGAAGAATATTGTTGCATACAGCACACTTGGAATTGGGAGATTGATTTACCAGCTTCCCATACCATTATGTAAGATGTTTATACGTGAGATTTTCGAAGGAAAGTCTCCGGATGATTTCGATGAAGAGACATTAACAACTATTAATAAATTCTTTGAAAACAATCTAAACGTATCGGAAACATCCAGACAACTATATATTCATCGAAATACTCTTGTATATCGATTGGATAAACTTCAAAAAGGTACCGGACTTGATTTGCGTGTATTTGAAGATGCTATCACATTTAAAATTGCGTTGATGGTAGTAAAATACATGAAATATATGGAATCTTTGGAGTATTAGTAACAGGAGGTCAATATGATTGAATTAAAAGATGTGAAGAAGGAGTATTCCAAAGGAATAGCAGCCTTAAATGGAGTGAATTTGAAAATTGAGCAAGGCGAATTTGTCTTCATAGTAGGTGACAGTGGTTCTGGGAAGTCTACTCTAATCCGACTGATTTTAAAAGAGTTGGAGCCAACATCAGGAACCATTATCGTAAACGGTCAAAATTTGAGTCGAATGAAGCATAGAAAGATACCGATGTACCGAAGAGGTATTGGAGTTGTATTTCAGGACTTCAGACTGTTAATGGATCGAAATATTTATGACAACATTGCATTTGCACAGCGTGTCACAGAAAAAAGTACAAGAATTATTAAGCAAAAAGTACCTGCGGCATTGTCTTTAGTAGGACTTGCACAGAAGTATAAAGCATTTCCGAAAGAGCTATCCGGTGGAGAGCAGCAAAGAGTTGCAATCGCAAGAGCAATTGTAAATGAGCCGGCGATTCTTTTGGCAGATGAGCCAACCGGAAACTTGGACCCGACAAACTCATGGGAAATCATGAAACTATTGGAAGAGGCTAACGAAAGAGGGACAACAGTCCTTGTTGTAACCCACAACCAGGAAATCGTGAACGAAATGAAAAAGCGAGTTATTACAATGAAAAAAGGTGTCATTGTAAGTGACGAGAAAAAAGGTGGTTATAAGCATGAAAATTAGTACAATGGGATATTGCTTGAGGCAGGGCTTTAAGAATATCAGACGTAATAAGATGTTCTCAATAGCATCTATCGCAACCATGGCGGCCTGCATCTTTTTGTTTGGTATCTTTTATTCGTTGGTAGTCAATTTCAATTATATCGTTGAAAAGGCTGAAGAGGGAGTGGCCATCACGGTATTCTTTGAAGATGATATAACACAATCTAAGAAGGATAGCATTGGAAAAGAGCTGGAAAAGCAAAGCGGAGTAAAAGAAATAAAGTATATCAGTGCAGATGAAGCATGGGAGAATTTCAAGGAACAATACTTCCAGGGAAACCCTGATTTGGCAGAAGGCTTCAAACAAGACAATCCACTTGCAAATTCGGATCATTACGAAGTCTATATGGAGGATGTGTCTCAGCAAAAAGCTGTTGTAGATGCAGCAGAGAAGCTGGATGGAGTACGTAAGGTAAACAAATCAGATGTCGTTGCAAAAACCTTAACAAGTGTGAATAGGCTTGTAGGATATGTATCCATTGCGATTATCGTAATACTACTTGCAGTTTCCATTTTCTTGATTAGTAACACCGTTACAATGGGTATTACGGTCAGAAGAGAAGAAATCGCAATTATGAAGTACATTGGAGCGAAAGATGGATTTGTACGAGCGCCTTTCGTAATTGAAGGTTTATTGATTGGTTTCATTGGTGCTATAATACCTTTAGCGTTACTTTACTTTGCATATGATAGAGTCATCCAATATGTAATGGCTAAATTTAGTTTATTGAATAATATTATTGCATTTTTACCTGTAACAGAGGTCTACAAAACGTTATTGCCGGTAGGACTGATACTGGGAGTTGGTATCGGGTTCTTAGGTAGTTCCTTTACAATTCGGAAACATTTAAAGGTTTAATAAGGGGGACATTTATGAAAACAGGGAGTAAGAAAATAGCATCAATAATTTTATCACTGATATTATGTTTCTCATTGGGAATCACGGCAAACGCCGATGAGATTTCCGAGGCAGAGCAAAAAGCAAAAGAGATAGAAAACCAAAAAAATGCAGCGGAGGAAGAGGCAGCAAGCCTTTCCGCAAATCTGCAGTCGATTATTGGGGAGATGGAAGCGACGCAGAAAAAAGTGCATGTTAAGCTAGAAGAAATTACACAGAAAGAATCAGAGCTTGGTGTGGCAAGAGCAAATGCAAATGAGCAGTATGAAGCAATGAAATTGCGAATCCGTTTCATGTATGAGTCTGGAAATGCACAGTTTGTAGAAGTTCTGGTAAACTCAAAAAATATTGGAGAGTTCTTAAATAACGCAGAATATATTAAGACTGTTTCAGAGTATGACAGAGACATGCTGACCCAGTATGAAAAAACTGTAAATGAAATGGAAAAACAGGAAGCAGACTTAAAAGCAGAGTATCAAGAACTGGAATCTTTACAGAGTTCCCTTGTTGAAAAGCAAGACAATGTTGAGAGTATGTTGAGTCAAAAGAACCAGGAAATAGGTTCTTTGGATACACAGCTAAAAGAGCAAAGTGATAAGCTTGCAAGCTTAAAGGAAGCAGCAGCGCAAGCGGCTCGAATGCAGCAGGAAAGAGAAAATGCAGCTTCGTCATCTGGAGGAGGCTCGGTGTATACACCTGGTGGTGGTACGGTTGTTTCAGGGAATGGACAATTTGCCCATCCTTTACCGGGAGCGCCTATTACGTGTCCTTTTGGATACCGGACAGATCCTATTGCAGGAGGAGGTCAAATGCATTTGGGAACAGACTTTGGAGCGTCTATGGGAACCCCTATATACGCCGCAGAAGCAGGTACCGTGACTTTGGCTGGCTATGATCCTTCCGCAGGAAACTGGATTATTATAAATCATGGAAATGGTTTGTTGACTTATTACATGCATGCAAGCGCGTTACATGTACAAGCAGGAGAAACCGTAGAAAGAGGACAGAATATTGCAGCAGTAGGAACGACTGGATATTCGACAGGGCCACATCTACATTTCCAGGTTATGGTAAATGGTTCAGCTGTTGATGCAACAAGTTATTTGTAGAAGGATGAAACGATGAAGAAAAATGAATTTTTAAAAGGGGCGCTTTGTGGCGCCCTTGTTATATTATTAGTATTGGGAGTTGTTTCCTGTGCGCCAATTTCAAACTTGATTAATAGACAAACAAAGAATGAGACTCTGGATGATGAGACAGAGAATACGGAAGTGTCTCAAGACGAAATTGATGAAAAATTGGATGTTTTAAAGGAGTATATTGATCGTTCTTATATTGGGGAAGTAGATGAAGAAGCTCTAAGAGATGGGATATATAAAGGATATATCAGTGGATTGAATGATCCCTACTCAGAATATTATAATGAGGAAGACACCAAGCAGATGTCTGAAAGTACATCGGGAGAGTATAGTGGAGTTGGAGCCGTTCTGACCCAGGATAAAAAGGATGGAAGAATTACAATTCTACGTGTTTATGATGATTCACCGGCTCAGGAATCTGGGATAAAGGATGGTGACATTCTTTTAACGGTGGGAGACCGGGAGCTGAATAGTAAAGACGATTTGGCAGAAGTGGTAACTCATATCAAAGGGGAAGAAGGAACTCCGGTTGAGCTTACTCTCTACCGCGAAGGCGAAACAGAAGATGTGGTGGTAACCGTTACAAGAAGGAAGATTGAAGCCCAGACGGTGGATTTTGAGATGAAGAATGATGGCGTGGGATATCTTTCAATCTCAGAGTTTAGTGATGTTACCTTGGAGCAATACAAGCATGCCTTAGATGAGTTGGAAAAGCAAGGTATGAAGAGCCTGATTGTGGATTTGAGAAACAACCCGGGGGGTGGTCTTCAAACGGTAAGCAATATCTTGGATCTTATGCTTCCAGAAGGACTCACAGTCTACATGGAAGATAAGTCGGGGAAAAAATCAGAACTAACATCTGATGAGGCGAATAAGTTTGAAAAGCCTTTGGTTGTTCTGGTAAATGGAAACAGTGCATCTGCGTCAGAGATTTATGCCGGAGCGATTCAGGACTATGGCAGTGGAACGATTATGGGGACGCAAACCTATGGAAAAGGTGTGGTACAGCAAATTTTTGATTTGAAAGACGGAACCAGCGTAAAACTGACCATTGCAGAATACTTTACACCTAAAGGAAGAAACATAGACGGTGAAGGGATTACGCCGGATAAAGTAGTTGAGTATGAAGCGGATGAAGAGAATCCGGATTACGACAATCAACTGGAGGAAGCAATCAATTATTTGAAGTAATTAAGAAAGGGGATGGATACAAATCTGTCGCCTTTCTTTTTTTTTGTGATTATGGTAAAATAAATCACAATGTGGCTTTTTAACAGAAAGGTGTGAAGGTATGAAAATTCTGATAAAAAAAGGACGGGTGGTTGACCCGAAAACGGATAAGGACGAGATTTCAGATGTTTTAATTCAAGATGGTATCATACAAAAAGTAGAAAAAAATATCGAAGAAAAAGCAGATCGAATCATAGATGCAGAAAATCGAATTGTTATGCCGGGATTTATTGATATGCATGTGCACTTACGAGATCCAGGACTTACTTACAAAGAAGATTTGAAAAGTGGTGGTTTGGCGGCTGCAAAAGGTGGAATTACAACGATGCTGGCTATGCCAAACACAAAACCGGTCATCGATACAAAAGACAAGGTGGAGGATGTTCACAGAAGAGCAAAAGAAGAGACAAAGGTCAATGTTATTCAGCTTGGTGCTGTGACTTATGGACAAGAAGGAAAAGAAGTTGCAGATATAAAAGGGATGGCACAAGCAGGCTGCAAAGGAATCAGCGAAGATGGGAAGTCTGTTATGGACTCTGCAGTATATCGTCAGGGAATGAAGCTTGCGAAAGAAAATGATTTATTGGTTCTTGCTCACTGTGAAGACATTAACCTCGTAGAAGGTGGCGTAATGAATGCCGATGAAACTGCGAAAAAAATGGGATTTAAGGGAATTACAAATGCTGTGGAAGATGTGATTGTGGCAAGAGATATTTTATTGGCAAAGGAAACAGGAGTAAGGCTGCATCTTTGCCATTGCTCCACGAAAGACAGTGTCCGCATGCTGGAAGAGGCAAAGAAGGATCATATTTGTGTAACTGCAGAAGTTTGCCCCCATCATTTTGTTTTGACGACAGAAGATATTAAAAGAGATGATGGGAACTTCAAAATGAATCCACCTCTTAGGACAAGGGAGGATGTGGATGCGCTGATAGAAGGATTGAAAAATGGAGCCATTGATGTGATTGCAACAGATCATGCTCCCCATAGCCAGGAAGAAAAGGAAAAATCCATTCAGGATGCCGCTTTTGGAATTGTAGGATTAGAAACCTGTGCAGCACTAACGTATACATATTTGGTACAGACAGGGAAGCTAACTCTTATGGAAATGGCAGACAAAATGAGTTATGCACCGGCCAAGATTCTAAATCTTGAAGGAAAAGGGTCTGTTTCGGAAGGAATGATTGGTGATTTGGTGATTTTCGATATTGAAAACACATATAAAATTGATAAAAGTACCTTTCAATCAAAGGGACACAACACGCCCTTTGATGGATATGAGGTGAAGGGTATGGTAACCCATACCATAATAGATGGAAATATTGTATACGAAGCAGGAGGAAGTAAAGCGTGATTAATCAGTTAGTGAAAAAAATTAAAGAGACAAAGGCTCCTATTGTGGTAGGATTAGACCCAATGATTTCCTTTATTCCAAAGCATATATTGGAGGAGGCAAAAGAGGTGTCAGAAGATCCCCTTGAGCAAATTGCCCATGGAATTTATGAGTATAATAAAGGGATTGTAGATCGGGTTTGGGATTTGATTCCGGCAGTAAAACCTCAGATTGCAATGTATGAACAATTTGGAGTACCAGGATTAGTAGCATTTAAAAAGACAGTAGATTATTGCAAGAAAAAAGGGTTGGTCGTAATTGGAGACATTAAAAGAGGAGATATTGGCTCGACCTCGGCAGCATATGCAGTGGGACATTTAGGAAAAATAGAATGGAACGGGAAAAAGATTGCACCTTTTGATGAAGATTTTGCAACGGTGAATCCTTATTTGGGATCAGATGGAATCAATCCCTTTATTGATATTTGCAAAGAGGAAAAGAAAGGAATCTTTGTGTTGGTTAAAACATCAAATCCATCCAGTGGAGAATTCCAGGACCAGCTCATAGACGGCAAACCATTGTATGAATTAGTGGGTGAAAAAGTTGCTGAATGGGGAGATGGTGCTATGGGAGATGATTATAGCTACGTAGGCGCAGTGGTAGGTGCTACTTATCCAGAGATGGGAAAAGTGTTAAGAAAAATTATGCCCAAAACATATATTTTAGTTCCTGGTTACGGAGCACAAGGAGGAAAGGGAAAAGATTTGGTTCACTTCTTTAATGAGGATGGATTAGGTGCAATTGTGAATTCTTCCAGAGGAATCATCGCGGCATATCAACAAGATGCTTATAAGCAGTTTGGCGAAAAAAATTATGCAGAGGCATCAAGGGCAGCAGTAGAAGATATGATTTTAGATATTAATCAGGCGCTAGAAGGAAGAAATTAAGATGAAAAGAAAAAAGGAAATCGCAAAAGTTCTCTCACAAAAAGAAATTGCAAAAGATATTTTTGACTTATGGATCGAATCACAGTCTGTTACAGCAGATGGGAAGGCAGGACAGTTTGTATCCCTTTATACCGGAGACGAAAGCAGACTTCTTCCAAGGCCAATTAGCATATGCGAAATTGATTCCGACAGAAACGCACTGCGTCTCGTATACCGGGTGACAGGAGAGCATACTGGGACAAAGATCTTCAGCAAAATGACAGAAGGGGACGAAATAGAGATACTAGGGCCATTGGGCAATGGATTCGACACCTCAATTCCGGAAGATGCAATTCTAATTGGAGGTGGTATTGGTATCCCTCCTATGCTGGAGCTTGCAAAGGAAAGAAGTGGTAAGAGCTATATTGTTACAGGGTTTAAAGACTCTACTTTCCTGATGGAAGATTTGCAAAGATGGGGAGAGGTTGCTATTGCTACAGAGGACGGCAGTGCAGGCACCAAAGGAACTGTTTTAGATGCAATCAGAGACAATGGTATTAAAGCGGATGTCCTCTATGCCTGCGGTCCAACACCTATGTTAAAAGCCGTAAAAGAGTACGCGAAAGAAGAAGGAATCGAAAAGGTTTATTTGTCTTTGGAAGAAAAAATGGCATGTGGAGTTGGGGCTTGCTTAGCATGTGTATGCAAGTCAAAGGAAGTAGATAGCCACACTCATGTAAAGAACAAAAGGGTCTGTAAAGAAGGACCTGTATTTTCGGCGTGGGAGGTGGAATTTTGATGAATACGAAAGTAAGTATAGCAGGCGTGGAGCTTAAAAATCCAGTGATGAGTGCTTCCGGAACCTTCGGGTCGGGAGAAGAATATTCGGAGTTTGTTGATTTAAACCAACTGGGAGCCGTTGTAACTAAAGGGGTGGCAAACGTGCCATGGGAAGGGAATCCTACCCCAAGAATTGCAGAAACAAGAAGCGGCATGCTCAATGCGATTGGATTACAGAATCCTGGAATCGATGTGTTTTGTAAAAGGGACTTACCCTTTTTAAAGCAATTTGATACAAAAATAATTGTGAATGTATGTGGAAGAACAACAAAGGACTATATGGAAGTGGTAGAACGCTTAGGTGATGAGGCCGTTGATTTGTTAGAGATAAATGTCTCTTGTCCCAATGTAAAGCACGGAGGAATTGCTTTTGGTCAGGATCCAAAATGCTTATTGGAAGTGACCCGGGAGATTAAACGGGTTGCCAAGCAGCCAATCATCATTAAATTAAGTCCCAATGTAACCGATATTGCAGAGATGGCAAAAACAGCAGAGGCTGGAGGTGCAGATTGTGTCTCGTTGATTAACACTTTGCTGGGAATGAAAATTGATATTTACAAACAAAGCTTTAGTCTTGCAAATCGAACGGGAGGATTATCAGGTCCAGGAATTAAACCCGTGGCTTTGCGTATGGTTCACCAGGTTGCAAATGCTGTTACGATACCGGTTATTGGAATGGGGGGCATTACATCTTGGGAAGATGGTGTGGAATTTTTGCTGGCAGGAGCAACGGGTATTGCAGTTGGGACGGCAAATTTTAACGATCCAACATCGATGATAAAAATAAAAAATGGAATAGAAGAATATCTAAAGACAATGAATTTCGACAATGTAGCAGATATCATTGGATTAGTGAAATAGGAGATTAGAATGGAACAGTACAAAAAAGAGTTTATTGAGTTTATGATTGATTGTGAAGTTTTAAAATTTGGAGACTTTGTGACGAAAAGCGGAAGAAACACACCATTTTTTGTTAATACAGGTTTCTATCGTACCGGAAGTCAGCTGAGGAAGCTGGGTGAATTTTATGCAAAGGCAATTGAAGGCAAATTTGGATTTGAATTTGATATTCTGTTTGGACCAGCTTACAAAGGTATTCCCCTAAGTGTTGCAGCTACGATGGCAATTAGTGAACAGTATAACAAAGACATTGGATATTGCTCAAATAGAAAAGAAGTAAAAGACCATGGTGATACAGGAATTTTACTTGGAAGTCCGATTCAGGCAGGAGATAAGGTGGTCATCATAGAAGATGTTACAACAGCAGGAACTTCTATTGGTGAAACATTACCGATTATTAACCAGACAAAGGATGTATCGGTTCTTGGGCTTGTAGTATCGGTGGATCGCATGGAAAGAGGACAAGGAGAAAAAAGTGCTCTGTCAGAAATTGAAGAAAAATACGGTTTAAAAACAACGGCTATTGTCACCATGGAAGAGGTCGTAGAGCATCTATACAATAAACCTTACAAAGGAAACGTAATTATTGATGACCAGCTAAAAGAAGCAATTGATGCTTATTATGAAATTTACGGTGTGAAATAAAGAAGGTGTAAAATTGAAATCAAAGAAAAATACTTGGATTCGGGCGCTTGGAAAAGTACTCTTTATTCTGTATGTGTCTTTTATTATATATTTTCTCCTTTTTTCAGATCTTTATGGACGAGTACATACAGACGGATATAGCTATAATTTTATTCCTTTAAAAGAGATAAAACGATTCTGGATTTATCGTAACGAATTAGGGTTTTATGCTACGTTTACGAATCTTGCAGGTAACATTTTGATTTTTTTACCTTTTGGTTTTTTTCTTCCAATGGCAAGCAGATACAGAAGTTTTTTGATAACGTTGCTTTATAGCTTTTTGCTGAGTCTTTGCATTGAAACTTTGCAATTATTAACGATGATTGGAAGCTTTGATGTAGATGATTTGATGCTAAACACCCTTGGAGGCATGCTGGGATATTTGATCTATGCTGTAATATCTTTTTTTAGGAGGAACCATGTTTACAAGAAAAAGTAAAAAAGAGAAAAAATTAGTCCGTACCAAATTTGGGCAGGAAAAAATAGGACACGCCAGAGGAGGGCTGAAATCAATGATTTTGGCCGTCCTTGTTCTTGTTATGCTCTTGCTTCTTTTGCTGGCTGCTTTCATGAACGAGGGAAGAATCAGTCTTTATGCAGGACTTTTATGTATTGTTATGGGATATATGGATATAAAAGGTATTTATTATGGTGTTCTGGGATTTAAAGAAAGAAATAAGAGATATTTTTGGTGCAAGGCAGGTATTGGAGCGAACAGCGGTATACTCCTTTGCCTGGTACTTCTCTTTATAAGGGGGTTGATATAAGATGTACGAAGAACGTTATCGAATCGCAAAAGAAAGATTACTTGAAATAAAAGAACATTCAGAGACAAGAGAACAATACAAAGAGTATTTCTCGAAGCTGTGCAGCTTTTTGCTGAAACTGGATGAGATTTGTGTGCTGGTTATAAAGAATCAATATAAAAATCTGAGTCAGGAAGCAAAGGTGGCTGACAATGATATGCTTTATAGAGACCTTTTAAAAGAAAATTATGAGAAGTGCTATGGAAATCCATCTTATAGCAAGGCGTGTTTTGGAGAAGAATTACAGAAAGCAATGACTTTTTTATATCATGAAGTCAGACGAGGCATTTCATGTGCATTTCATGGGAAAAATGAAGAGCTGTTGATTAGAATGGAGCTTTTTTTAGAGATATACTCCTTGTTTTCCTGGCATGAAGAAGATTATGAAAAACTAAAAGATATTCTTTACTGGTACGAAAAGGATTACTGTGAAATTTTTGTTCGGGAAAGAGTTGAGAATCAGCTGCTGCCTGACAAAGGGAAGGCAATGGAGATTGTAGAAGGGGTAGCGTCGGGAGAATTAGAAGCCTTATATTTATATGGAGAGTATATAGGAGAAAATGAAAGAAAGGTTGCCGAATTTTTACAGCAGCAAGATGAAGAAGTCATTAGCAGAATGGCTGAGAGCTATGTGGAAGGATTCCGGAAGGGATTTGAGTTGGGAAGGAAGGATTTATCCATCAAAGACCGGGTGAATATTCGCTATCCGATTGGTTTTGAACGAGTGGTTTCAAGGGCAGTGGATAAATTTAAGAAAATGGGATTAAAATCTATCCTGTTATACAGCGGAAGCCGGACAAATCCTCAGTACGATTTTGATCACAAGGAGGACGGAGCCCTTGTTATGGACAGAGCCTATAAGAATCGTGAGCTAGAGGTACTAGAGGGAAGCTATGGGGCTTTAAAGGAAGAAGCGAGGCTCTTAGCCGGTCCAGCTGTTATTGAAACCTTTGGTGAGGAACCCTTTGAACCAAGTCAAAAAGAGAGTGCTATCCGATATACAAAAGAGCAGGAAATGCTGAAAATCGAATACGATATGAAGGCAAGACAGGTGGTCAATCGATTTGTTCCAGGAGAAGAAAGAAGCTTTACAATTGTTGCTTATCCAATACCAGAAATTGGAAAAGACTTTCAGGAAATATTTTCAGAGATTATTAAAATAAACACTTTGGATTACGATGTATATCTGGAACTACAGCAAAGAATTATTGATGTATTGGATTTGGGAGACTACGTTCATGTTTTGGGGTGCGGAGAGAATCAGACAGATATTAAAATTAAGTTATACGAGCTGGAAAACGAGGAGCAAACAAGCTTTGAAAATTGTGTTGCTGATGTGAATATCCCGGTGGGAGAGGTCTTTACCAGTCCGGTTTTGGAAGGAACCCAAGGAAAGCTTCATGTTAAAAAAGCGTATTTAAACGGTTTATTGTTTAAAGAATTAATCCTAAGCTTTGAAGATGGAAAAGTAGTGGATTATAGCTGTGAAAATTTTGAGACTAAGGAAGATAACCAGAAGTTTATTGAAAGCAATTTGTTCCACTATAAAGAACATCTCCCTATGGGGGAGTTTGCTATTGGAACAAACACATTGGCCTATAAGATGGCACGAAAATATGAAATAGAAGATAAGCTTCCAGTTCTTATTGCAGAAAAAACAGGGACACATTTTGCAATTGGTGATACGTGTTATAGCTGGAGCGAGGACGTAAGGGTCTTTAATCCAAATGGAAAAGAAATCGTGGCAAAGGAGAACAGCATCTCAAAAAATCGAAAGGATGATGTGAAAAATGCGTACTACAATCTCCACACAGATATCACGATTCCCTACGATGAACTAGGTGGAATTAAAGTTTATAAAAAGAATCAAGAAAGTGTTGATATATTCAGAGAAGGTGAATTTGTGCTGCCAAATATGGAGATTCTAAATACTCCATTGAAAAAGTAGGGCAAATAAGATATTATTTATTAGATGGTAAAGAAAAGTTTTACAGGAAAAAGGAGATAAAAAATGCCAAAAGTAGGAATAGTCATGGGCAGCGATTCAGACATGAAGACAATGTCAAAGGCTGCAGATATGTTGGAAAAGCTAGGTGTAGAATATGAAATGACCGTAATTTCCGCGCACCGTATGCCGGATGTGTTTTTTGATTATGCAAAATCTGCTGAAGAGAAAGATTTTAAAGTTATTATTGCCGGAGCGGGAATGGCAGCTCATTTACCGGGGATGTGTGCAGCAATTTTTCCGTTGCCGGTTATAGGAGTACCTTTATCTTCAAAGAATTTGGATGGAGTCGATGCTCTGTATTCGATCGTACAGATGCCACCGGGAATTCCAGTTGCCACAGTAGCAATTGATGGAGCGGCAAATGCAGGGATTTTGGCGGCGAAAATTTTATCTGTTTCTAATCCAGAGCTTTTAGAGCGTTTAAAAGAGTACTCCAAAGAAATGAAAGATGCTGTTTCTAAGAAAGCGGAGAAGTTGGATCAAGTAGGTTATAAAAGATACATAGAGGAAATGTAAAAGGAGAAGTTATGGATTATAAAAAGGCAGGAGTCGACATAGAAGCAGGATATCAATCGGTAGAACTTATGAAGAAGCATGTAAAGGAAACCATGCGTAAAGAAGTGCTCACAAATATCGGAGGGTTCTCAGGTGCATTTTCAATGGAAGCATTCAAGAACATGGAAAAACCAACATTGGTATCTGGTACAGACGGCGTGGGTACAAAGTTAAAATTGGCATTTTTGATGGATAAGCATGACACCATTGGTGTTGATTGTGTTGCAATGTGCGTGAATGATATAGCGTGTGCTGGAGGAGAACCATTATTCTTCTTGGATTACATTGCATGCGGGAAAAACTTCCCGGAAAAAATTGCAACAATCGTTAGTGGTGTTGCTGATGGATGTAAACAATCAAATGCAGCCTTAATCGGTGGAGAAACTGCTGAAATGCCTGGGTTTTATCCAGAGGATGAATATGATTTAGCTGGTTTTGCAGTTGGTGTGGTAGATGAAAAAGATTTGATTACAGGAAAAACAATAGCAGAAGGTGATGTGTTAATTGGAATTGCTTCATCTGGTGTCCACAGTAATGGTTTTTCTCTTGTGAGAAGTATTTTTGATATGACAAAAGAGTCTTTGAATACTTACTATGACCAGTTGGGATCTACTTTAGGAGAAGCGTTGATAGCGCCAACAAAGATTTATGTAAAAGCATTGCGCGCAGTAAAAGAGGCGGGCGTAACAATTAAAGGATGCAGCCACATTACAGGTGGTGGCTTTTACGAAAATATTCCCCGGATGCTGCCGGAAGGAGTTCACGCTGTTGTTGAAAAGAATAGTTATGAAATTCCGGCTATTTTTAAACTTCTTATGGAAAAAGGCCAAGTAAAGGAAGAGGATATGTATAACACCTTTAACATGGGTATCGGTATGATGCTGGCAATTTCCCCAGAAGATAAAGAAAAAACAATTGCAGCATTAAAGGCTTCTGGTGAAGAGGTATTTGTAGTTGGAAAAGTGCAAAACGGAGACAAAGGGGTTACGCTATGCTAAAAATAGTAGTATTGGTTTCTGGTGGAGGAACGAATCTACAGGCGATTATTGATCAAATTGATGAAGGAAAAATTACAAACACAGAGATAGCAGGAGTTATCAGCAACAATAAAAATGCTTATGCATTGACCCGTGCTAAAAATCATGGGATTAATCATGTATGTGTTTCTCCAAAGGATTATGCAACACGGGATGAATTCAATCAGGAATTTTTGAAAACTATGGATGATATGAATCCGGATTTGGTTATATTGGCTGGTTTTTTAGTGGTGATTCCTCCTCAAATGATTCAGAAGTACGAGAATCGTATTATCAATATTCACCCATCTTTGATTCCATCCTTTGCAGGAAAAGGCTTTTATGGTTTAAAAGTGCATGAAAAAGCGTTGGAGCGAGGAGTTAAAGTAGTAGGTGCGACGGTCCATTTTGTGGATGAAGGAACGGATACAGGGCCAATTATTTTGCAGAAGGCTGTGGAAGTAAAGCAAGGTGACACTCCGGAAGTCCTTCAGCAAAGGGTAATGGAAGAGGCAGAGTGGGTTATTTTACCAAGAGCCATTGATTTGATTGCAAATGGGAAAGTGAAGATAAAAGACGGCAAAGTGTGGATTCAGGAGTAAAGGAGATTGGGATGAAAGTATTAATTGTAGGCGGCGGAGGCAGAGAACATGCAATCGCTTATTGTGTCAATAAAAGTAGTCAGGTAGATAAATTATACTGTGTTCCGGGAAATGCAGGAATTGCCGAATATGCAATATGTGAGCCAATTGGTGCGATGGAATTTGATAAGATACTTGCTTTTGCAAAAGAGAAAGAAATTGATCTTGTGATTGTAGGAATGGATGACCCATTGGTAGGTGGTTTAGTAGACGTATTGGAAGATGCAGGAATTAAGACATTCGGTCCAAGAAGAAACGCTGCAATCTTAGAGGGGTCAAAGGCCTTTTCAAAAGATTTGATGAAAAAGTACAATATTCCTACAGCTGGATACGAAAACTTTACAGATGCAAAAAAAGCATATGCGTATCTGGAAACAGCGAAATTCCCTATCGTATTAAAGGCAGACGGTCTTGCCCTTGGGAAAGGGGTTTTGATTTGCCAGACATTGGAAGAAGCAAAAGCTGGTGTAAAGGAAATTATGGAGGATAAAAAATTCGGAGATGCCGGAAATGAAATGGTTATTGAAGAGTTTATGACTGGAAGAGAAGTTTCAGTCTTGTCCTTTGTGGATGGAAATACAATTAAAACCATGAGTTCGGCTCAGGATCATAAGAGAGCAGGAGATGGGGATACAGGATTGAATACAGGAGGAATGGGAACATTTTGTCCAAGTCCGTTCTATACCAAAGAAGTAGAAGAGTTCTGCAACCAGTACGTCTATCAGGCAACTGTGGATGCTATGAAGGCAGAAGGGAGACCTTTTAAAGGAGTTATTTTCTTTGGTTTGATGCTGACTCCAGAAGGGGTAAAAGTTTTAGAGTATAATGCAAGATTTGGAGATCCGGAAGCCCAGGTTGTTCTGCCACGAATGAAAAATGATATTGTTGATGTAATGATGGCTTGCATTAACGGAACATTAGATCAAATTGATTTGGAGTTTGAAGACAATGCTGCCGTATGCGTTGTGCTGGCATCAGACGGATATCCGGTTTCCTACGAAAAAGGCTTTGAGATTACAGGGCTGGATGAATTCAAAAAACAGGAAGGATATTACTGTTTCCATGCAGGAACTTCCTTTGACAATGGAAAAATTGTCACAAATGGTGGAAGGGTTCTTGGTGTTACTGCAAAAGGTGCAAACCTGAAAGAAGCCCGGGAGAATGCCTATAAAGCAACAGAGTGGGTGAAATTTGAGAATAAATATATGCGGAAGGATATTGGAAAAGCAATCGATGAAGCATAAAAAATAGCAAAGATGTCATAAAACCTCCTATTTAAAATAGAAAAGTTTTGTGACATCTTTTTTGAATGAGGTTTAGAAATTACCGGTTTCTTCCATGTAGCGGTCTATGAGCTCGAGGCGTTTTTCGATACCTTCTACTTTACGGCTGATGGCGTCCAATAGAATTTCTGTGACAAACTGAGCACCAACTAGAGAATTGAAAAAAGTGTCACCATCACAAGGAGCACGTAATAAATGGGTTGCATAACTTGCAAGGGAGGCACTGGGTTTGTCGGTGATAACAATGATTTTTGCACCAATATCATAAGCCATTTGTACCGCTAATTTGTCCGTTAATGAATAACGGGGAAAGCTAAAGGCAATTACACAGTCCTCTTTTGAAATATTACTTAAACAGTCCAAAGAACCTGCAGAAGGAGACATTGTCCCTTCGACACCGGGCAGCATATGTTTTAAGTAAAGAAGAGAAAAGTCACCCAGGCCAGTATTTCCTCGGGAGGCAACGATGTATTTTCTATTGCATGCAATGATATCATCAGCAGCTTTTTCAATAATGGCAGCTGTATTTTCGGCAAAAACATTTTCCAAATTACGTAAAGTGTTTTTAAAGTGATTCGGAATATAGGCCGTATCAGCACCGTGTTTTGATCTTTCAATAATTCTTTGAGCCGGATTCGTAATCGAGTTGGAAATACTGGACACTCTCTTTTGGTAGTCCGTTCTTAAAAACTTTTGGAAATCGCTGTATCCGGCGAAACCAAGAGAGCGGCTAAAACGAATAACCGAGGACTCGCTGACGCCTAATTTTAAAGCAATTTCCGTAGAGGTCATAAAGCAGGCTTTTCCAGAATGATCTAAAATAAATTCGGAAATCACATTTTGTGTTTTGGTTAGATTAGCTTTGTTAATTAATTCTCTTAATGCACTCATAATTCATACTCCTATAATAAACCGGTTTCGGTTTATGATTGTTAGAAAAACATCAAATTGTCAGATTTGTTAATTTTGTAAC
Source organism: Aequitasia blattaphilus (assembly GCF_024721305.1). Classification (GTDB taxonomy): domain Bacteria; phylum Bacillota; class Clostridia; order Lachnospirales; family Lachnospiraceae; genus Aequitasia; species Aequitasia blattaphila. The sequence goes on from NZ_JAMXOD010000012.1 coordinate 65,190, forward strand.
TATCATTGATAAATATAATGATTTGTGATAGTCTAATTATACAACAAATGAATGTTATTATTCAAGAGGAAACGGAAAAGAATAATAATCGTCATCAATAATGAAACTTTATCATTAGGAGGGAAAAAAAGTGAAAGTTGGATGCGTAAAAGAAATTAAAAACAAAGAATTTCGAGTAGGTTTAACACCAGATGCAGTGAAGGGCTATGTAAATGCCGGTCATGATGTGCTTGTTGAAAAAAGTCTTGGTTTAGGTTCAGGATTTACAGATGATGAGTATGTTGCAGCAGGTGCGAAGCTTGCAGATACCGCAAAAGAAGTATGGGATAGTGTCGATATGATGGTAAAGGTTAAAGAGCCATTACCAGAGGAATATCAATTCTTTAGAGAAGACTTAATACTTTATACTTATTTACATCTTGCAGCAGATAAAGCTCAAACAGATGCACTTTTACAGTCAAAGGTCAAGGGAGTTGCATATGAGACTTTAATTGACCGGGCGGGAACCATTCCACTTTTAGCACCAATGAGTCAGATAGCAGGAAGATTGAGTGTACAGGAAGGTGCAAAATATCTTGAAAAAATATTTGGTGGTGCAGGAGTACTTCTATCGGGTGTTCCAGGAACGAAAAAAGGAAAAGTCGTAATCCTTGGCGGTGGAGCAGTAGGAACAAATGCATGTAAGATTGCAGTAGGAATGGGAGCAGATGTAACTATTCTTGATATTAATCTTCATAGACTATCCTATCTGGATGATATTTTTGGAGCAAGAATTCAGACGATGGTGTCTACAGATGCAAATATTGAGAATGAGGTAAAGGATGCAGACGTTGTTATTGGTGCAGTACTGATACCAGGAAAAGCAGCTCCTAAGATTTTCAAAAAGAAATATTTGAAAGAGATGAAGCCGGGAGCAGTCTTTGTAGATGTTGCAGTTGACCAGGGTGGTTGTGGTGAGACGACAAGAGTAACCTATCATGATGATCCGATTTTTGAAGTAGATGGAATCGTTCATTACTGTGTTGGAAATATGCCTGGTGCAGTTCCACGAACATCTACAATAGCATTGAACAATGCAACACTTTCTTATGGACTTAAGATTGCGAACTTGGGTCTGGAGGGTGCATGTGCTCAGGATGATACAATTTATTCTGCAATTAATACTTACAAAGGAAAACTTACTCACAAAGGCGTGGCAGAAAGCTTTGGCGATTATGAGTATGTCGATATTAAAACATTGGTATAGTGTATAATGAGGAAAACTGTCACAAGATTTGTGGCAGTTTTTTATTGCAATTATCTAAAACTTTTCTAAAGAGGTAAGGGAATTCTTGAAACAAGATGGGAAGGTGTGTTATATTATCACTATAACAAAAGAAAGAGGGTGTTTTTGTGATTCTTAAGATAGATTTTGATAGTGAGGAAGCCATCTATATACAGTTGCGTAATCAGATTATCATTGGAATAGCATATCAGTCCGTTAAGGAAGGAGACTCCCTTCCCTCTGTTCGTCAACTTGCGAATACCCTTGGAATTAATATGCACACGGTAAATAAGGCTTATTCCGTTCTTCGGGAAGAAGGTTATATTGGGTTGGACCGACGGAAAGGAGCCTATGTAAGGGTGAATGAAGATAAGGAGAAGATACTTTCGGAAATCAAAAATAATATGCGTATTTTGATTGCAAAGAGCAGATGTAAAAATGTTTCGAAGGAAGATATCTATCAGTTGATTGATGAAGTATTTCAGGAATTTCAATAGGAGGAATTAGGATATGGACTATACAAAACAGGCAGAAGAAACCTTTAAAATAGCTGAAAAATCAGCAGTGGAACTGAATCATTCCTATGTAGGAACGGAGCATTTGCTAATAGGGCTTTGCAAAGCGTATTCAGGAGTGGCAGGCCAGGTTTTAGCAATGAATGATGTGGCTGAGGCAAGTGTACTACGCATTATTAATGAGTTAGTGGCACCGGTTGGAAAATTGGCAACGAAAGGAAGACCGAAGGCGAGTCCAAAGCTGGAAGGAATTATTGAAGCAAGTAAAGATGTAGCAAGCCAATTTCGTTCGGAAAAGGTTGGGACAGAGCATTTGTTGGTTGCTTTGATACAGGAAGGTGATAGTGTTGCTGCCAGAATATTGAAAACACTAAACGTCAATTTAAAGAAGATTTATATTGATATATTAAATGCAGCGGGAATGGACGTCAAAGAATTTGCAGAAGAAAATTTTCAGGATCCGGGAAGACAGAAAGAGGACGTATTTCAACAATTTGGAACAGACTTAACCCAGCTTGCCGAAGAAGGAAAGCTGGATCCTGTTATTGGTCGTAAAGATGAAATTAACCGCTTGATGCAGATACTAAGCAGAAGGACAAAGAATAATCCTTGTCTCGTAGGAGAGCCAGGGGTTGGTAAAACGGCTGTAATTGAAGGCCTTGCACTTCAAATAGCTTCCGGAATTGTACCGGAGGGAATGCAGGATAAAAGAATCCTATCCATGGATTTGGCAGGCATGATTGCAGGGTCTAAGTATCGTGGTGAATTTGAAGAGCGCATGAAAAAACTGATCTCTGAAGTGAAAAATGCTGGAAATATTATCTTGTTTCTTGATGAGGTTCACACGATTATTGGAGCAGGAGGGGCAGAAGGTGCAATAGATGCTTCCAATATTTTAAAACCATCTCTCGCAAGAGGTGAAATCCAGTTGATTGGTGCAACGACTCTTACGGAATACCGCAAGCATATTGAAAAAGATGCTGCATTGGAGAGAAGATTCCAGCCTGTAACCATTGAAGAACCAACGGAAGAGCAGTGTGAACAAATACTTCTGGGGTTACAGTCCAGGTATGAGCAGCATCATCAGGTGTCTCTTAGCGAGGAGGCGGTACACGCAGCCGTTTATCTTGCCAGCCGTTATATTAATGATCGGTTTCTGCCGGATAAGGCAATTGATGTATTGGATGAAGCGTGCTCGAAGGTGAGCTTGCGGGGATTTAAAGTTCCGAAAAACATTTATCAGCTGGAAGATGAAGTTCGAGACTTAACAGCTGGTGTTGAGGAAGCAATAAAAGAAGGTGACATGAAAAAAGCCAGTGAGCTCAGACAAGAGCAGGGCAAACAAAGAAAGAAGCTGGAACAAACGAAAAAACGCTTTCATAAGCAAAATGAAAATAAAACAGTAATCGTAGAGGAATCAGATATTGCAGATGTGGTTTCTCAATGGACCTCGATTCCGGTCAACCGTTTAACGGAGTCGGAAAGCATGCGTTTATCCAACCTTGAAAAAGTACTTCATAAAAGGGTTATTGGGCAAGACGAAGGGGTGCAGGCTGTTGCGAAAGCAATTAAAAGAGGCAGGGTTGGATTAAAAGATCCAGGAAGACCCATTGGATCCTTTTTATTCCTTGGGCCAACAGGAGTTGGAAAGACAGAACTCTCAAAAGCCTTGGCAGAAGCTGTATTTGGTAATGAAAATGCTATGATTCGCGTCGATATGTCCGAGTATATGGAAAAACATTCTGTCTCGAAGCTGATTGGATCTCCTCCGGGATATGTAGGTTACGATGATGGGGGACAGTTCAGCGAGCAGGTAAGAAGGAAACCTTATTCCGTTGTGCTTTTAGACGAAATCGAGAAGGCTCATCCAGATGTATTTAACATTTTGCTGCAGGTATTGGATGATGGGCGCATTACGGATTCTCAAGGACGCAAGGTGGATTTTAGTAATACGATTATTATCATGACTTCTAATGCAGGAGCTATGAGCATTGTAGATCCAAAGAAATTAGGTTTTAGTATTCAAGAGGATACAAAACAAGATTATGAGAGAATGAAGACGAAGGTAATGGGTGAAGTCAAATTACTTTTCCGTCCGGAATTCCTTAATAGAATCGATGAAATTATAGTCTTCCATCCGCTGGATATGGAGCATATGAAGAAGATTGTCGGCTTGATGTGTAAAGAGCTTGTGGACAGAGCAAAAGAACAATTAGGTATTCAGCTGATTATCCGAGATTCTGTAAAGAAGTTTATTGTCGAATCGAAAACCGATATGAAATATGGTGCGAGACCCCTTCGGAGAGGGATACAAAACCTCCTAGAAGATTCTCTTTCTGAGGAAATATTAAGTGGAAGAATTAAGAGAGATTCCGTTGTTTATGCGGGAGTATCAAAAAAAGAAATTAAATTTACCACAAAAGCTACAAAATAACTTGAATATAAGATATAATAAATCTATTAAACCTATTAGGAGGATGGGCAACATGGAATTAACAAATGAATTGTTGAAAGTTGAAACGGATGAAACGTTGACTTTTGGGGATTATACATTGGATAAGAAGTCAAAAGTGGAAAATTTTCAGTTTAAGGGAGATGTTTATAAGGTAAAGACTTTCTCAGAAATCACAAAATTGGAAAAAAATGGAATGATGGTGTATGAGTCTGTACCCGGAACTAGAGTGGAACACTTCCAGGCGAATGATCAAGTAGTATCGTTTCAGGTACAGGGAGATAAGGATATTCAATTTACCTTGGAGCTGGAAGCAAATAGTGAATACGTTGTTTATCTGGATCAAGCAAACATTGGAGATATGAATACAAATGTAAGCGGTAAATTAGTGGTAAGCACAGAACTTGAACCTGGACAAAAAATTATGGTAGAAGTAGTGAAAAAATAATGAAAAAGAAAGGGTTGGAATGAAATTTTCCGACCCTTTTGTTATCGAAATAGTCAGGAGGAAGTACATGGCAAAGCCAAAAAAAACAGTTTTCTTTTGTCAGAACTGTGGTCATGAAGAAATGAAATGGCTGGGACAGTGTCCTATGTGTAAGGAATGGAGCACATTTGTGGAGGAGAGTGTATCCACAGCAGGAAAAAGTCCGAAAAGTAGTGGGAAAAGTGATGTTCGACCTGTGAGTCTTTCAGCAATTAGCACAGATCAGGAAGAAAGAATAAAAGTAAAAATCGACGAGCTGGATCGAGTTTTAGGTGGGGGGATTGTACCGGGATCTATGGTTTTAGTGGGAGGTGATCCTGGGATTGGTAAATCCACATTATTGCTTCAGGTATGTCAGAGCTTGTCAATGAATGAGAAAAAAGTCCTCTATGTATCAGGGGAGGAATCTCTGAGTCAGATCAAGCTTAGGGCAAACCGAATTGGTAAGTTCAATGAAAACCTCCTTCTATTTTGTGAGACGAATCTGGAGATTATTACGGATGCAATTGAGAAGGAAAAGCCTCAGGTAGTAGTAATTGACTCGATTCAGACTATGTATAATGAGGAGGTTTCCTCTGCTCCAGGGAGCGTGTCTCAGGTAAGAGAATCAACGAATGTACTTATGCAGATTGCAAAAGGCAGGAATATTTCGATTTTCATTGTTGGACACGTGACAAAAGAGGGGACGGTTGCGGGGCCTCGTGTGTTAGAGCATATGGTGGACACGGTTTTATACTTTGAAGGAGACCGCCATGGAACTTATCGAATATTGCGAGGAGTAAAAAATCGGTTTGGTTCTACAAATGAAATAGGTGTTTTCGAGATGCAAAAGGAAGGGCTGAAAGAAGTAAAAAATCCTTCTGAGTTTATGCTGAGTGGAAGACCGAAGAATGCTTCCGGGTCGGTTGTTGTATGTGCTATGGAAGGAACGAGACCAGTTTTAATGGAGGTACAAGCTCTGGTAACTTATACGAATTTTAATATGCCTAGAAGAACAGCGGCAGGAATGGACTATAATCGTGTGAATTTGTTGATGGCTGTGCTGGAAAAGAGGTTGAAGTTTCAGTTTTCAAACTATGATGCTTATGTCAATATTGCCGGAGGGATAAAATTGAATGAGCCGGCAGCAGATTTAGGTGTGGTTATTGCGCTTATATCAAGCTATAAGAATAAGATTATACCGGAAGATATGGTTGTGTTTGGAGAAGTAGGTTTAAGTGGAGAAATCAGAGCGGTGGCAATGCCGGACCAACGTGTTAATGAGGCGAAAAAACTAGGGTTTACTACTTGTATTATGCCAAAGAGTTCTATGAAAGGACTTGAAGTAGAAGGAATTAAAGTAGTTGGAGTGGATTCTGTAGCGGAATTGATGCATTATATTGATTAAGAAAGGATGAATATGACATGAAGATAGAACACAAAGAAAATTTGGATCGTTTTTTATTAAAGACAGATGAGGGAGAGAAAATAGGAGAGATTGAATATCGAGTTGCGAATGACAGTCTGATTTATGTTACCCGTACAGAGGTGTCGCCGGAACATGGTGGAAAGGGTTATGCTGGGCTTCTGCTAGATGCATTAGTGGAGTGGGCAAGAAAAAACAACATAAAAGCAGTGCCGATTTGCTCTTATGTTGTTCGGGCATTTGAAAAAAATCCAGATAAGTATGGAGATATTGCAATATTAAAATAGAAGCTTTAAGTATTTTTTGACCAGTGGAATCGCTGCGCCTACACAGAGTGGGAGGCTTGTGGTTTTACTGGTTTTTATATACCTCTCTTCACTTGGAAAAGCACTTCTTTTGTGAACCTTTCTATGTAGAGTGTCAATGTCTTTCTGGGTAAGATAATTGGAAATTTTTCCACCTAAAATCACATCGCTTGTGATAATCATGTGTAGATTGTCAATGGTAGAGGCTAAATGTGTTAAATACTCTTCCCAACGTTCTTTTGTTTCCTTATCATCGGTTCGTAATGCAGAGAAAAACGAATCGATATCCTCTTCAGGGTGTAAAAGGGCGGAAAACGAGCAATAGGCATTAACACAACCTTTCTTTCCACAATAGCATTGCTTGCCATCGGGGATTAAAGTCATATGCTCAAAAACACCGCTTTTCAATTCGCCTCCCCGAAAGAAATCTCGATTAATGATCACTGTACCGCTGACATTATCGCGGATGTTAAAGAAGATTGCATTGGATAGAGATGAATCAAACCAAAGCTCGGAGTTTGCCAAGGATTCAGCATCGTGATTGAAGGTACAAGGGTATGGGATTCGTGAGGTAAATTCTGAAATGGACAGTCCGGTGCAATCCAAAAGCTTTCCGTAGATAATTGTTTTTCCATCAGAAGAAATTAGAGCTTGCAATCCGATTCCGACACCTAATATCTTGTCCGATGAAACATTGAGTGCGTTGATAAAGGCATTGATGGAAGATGAGAGTGTATCAAAATACACTGGTTCATTACGGAAAGGTATATAAAAAGTCTCGAACTTTAACATTTGAGCAGATAAATTAATTGCAGTAACCTCATAACGATCATGTCTGATCTCTACACCAATGGCAATCTTTTTGGACATATTAAAGGAGAAGATATTTGCCTTTCGACCTCCGGTAGAATTGGCAAAGCCCTCCTGGTAAATTGTATCCTCCTCTACTAATTCCTTAAGTATATTTGCAACTGTGGGTCTGCTTAGCTCAAGGTATTCTGCAACCTTGTGAGGAGTGGATTTTCTTTGGTTGTAAATATAGCGGATAGCATTTTTTTTGTTGTTCTTTTTTAAAGTTGTTACAGAGTAATGTTTTGACATGGGTCGCCTCTTTTCGTTTATAAAATCATTGTATTAAAGAACGGATTTCTTGTCAAATAATAGCTGCCAAGATTTTGACGTCTTAGCAGCCGAAGAAAAATTATTTTACCATGGTTGCAAAATCCAAATCTTTATCCGCATATTCTGCAACGTTTTCTGTATCGATTACAACGGTTCCGGCATCGATGAATTCGTCTAAGGTCTCACCGGCCATATATTGAATTGCTGCATCTACAGCAGTCTGTCCAAGGAGGACAGGATCGTTTGAAGACGTAATGTGATATTCTCCTGTCTCGATTTTGAGAACTGCTTCCATAAGTCCGTCTACACCGCATACTAGAACATCTTCCATTTTTTGTTCCTTACAAACTTGTGCGGCGCCAATTGCCATATCATCATTGTGTCCAAAGATTGCTACTACATCTTTGTTTGCTTGTAATAAATCCTGAGTTGCTGGAATGGCTTTTGAACGGTCGTAGTCACAATAGGAAGACTGGACAATTTTAAGCCCCGGTGCATTTTCTAACGCTGCGTGGAAGCCATCTCGACGATTCATCATCGTGGTAGAACCGGCAGTTCCTTGGATTTCTAATACAGTACCGGTAGCATCTTCTCCACCTAATAATTCGATTAGTCTCTCACCTACCAATTTTCCCATAACCTCATTGTCTCGTCCAACCCAGGCGGTATTGCCTTTGGTAACATTCTTATCTACGGTAATAACGGGGATATCATTCTTGTTACATGCTTCAATACCAGCGGTAGGACCATCCTCATTTACAGGGTTGATAATGAGTACGTCAATGCCTTGAGAAATTAAATCCTGGATATCTTTGTTTTGTTTTGTGGTATCGTTATCGGCATTAAGTGACACTACTTCAAGTCCTTTCGACTTGGCATAATCCTCAATGATTGGGGTCATGTTTGCAAAAAATGGAGTGTCCTGAGAGCAGTTTGAAAATCCGATTTTAAAAGAGTCCCCACTCTTTGTATCTGTGTCTTCAGAGCTGCTCGATGAGGAGGTATCTCCTCCCTTGTTACCGCAGGCTGCTAATGATAAGGTCAAAGCTGCTACGGCGAAAATTGCTGTTAGTTTTCTTAGTTTCATATACGTGTTCTCCTTTCGTTTTATATAAAAGGCTTTTGCCTCTTATTTTTATTTTTTCTTTTGTTCAGAGGATACGAAGTTGTTTAATAAAAGTGCAAGAATAATGATGATTCCTTTTGCAATTCGCTGGTAGTAGGAAGGCAATCCAACCAAATTGAAGATATTGGTTATGATTTGTAAAAGGAATACACCGCCAAAGGTGCCGATTACGGAACCCTTTCCGCCGCTTAAGCTGGCACCACCAATTACGCTGGCAGCGATTGCGTCCAGCTCATATCCATTCCCGGCAGTAGGTTGTCCTGTGGACATCCATGAAGCGGTTAAGATACCTGCAAAACCAGATAATAATCCAGAGAGTATGTATGCGATGGTATAATTTCTTTTTGTCTTAATACCGGAGAGCATAGCAGCTTCATAATTTCCGCCGATTGCAAAAAGGCTTCTGCCAAATATGGTATATTTGAAAAGCAGTGCAAAAACTACGGTTAAAATAATCCAGATAATTGCTGTATAGGCTAGTTTGTCAAGAAGAAAACCACCTCCAATTTCGTGAAACTCTTCGCTTAATCCGAAGACAGGGTTCCCGCTGGTGGTTAAAAGTGCCGCACCTCTCCCTATTTCCATCATTGCCAAAGAAGCAATAAAATCAGGTAGTTTAAAGCGGGAAATCAAAAGACCAGTGATTAATCCCATTACTCCGCTCACACACAAACCTGCAAGAAAAGCTAAGAGAAGTCCGCCGATTCCTCCAATATTCATAGCCACCATTGAAGATACCATCCCCGCGAAGGCCAGTACAGAGCCGACAGACAAATCAATTCCGCCAAGGAGTACAACTGTGGTCATACCGATTGCCACAATTCCTGGTATGGAGGCTTGCTGCAACAGATTCAAAAAGTTGTCGATGGTTAGAAAGTTTGGAGATAGTATCGTGGATATTATCATAAAAACAAGTAGAAGTAATATTAAATTGTATTTTCTAAGTAGTTCTCTCATATTAAGTTTTTTCATTAAATTGCCCTCCCGATTACGGAAGCGTGTAAGATTTGTTCTTGGTTAAAGCTTCCTTTATTTGACTCGAAAATTTGTTTTCCATCATACATTACATGGATATTGTCGCAAATTCTTAAAAGCTCCTGTAATTCAGAAGATACGACAATCACACTTTTTCCTTGTGTGGTTATCTCGTGGATAAGTTTATAAATTTCTTCCTTCGCCATAACATCGATTCCTTGGGTAGGTTCATCCAGGAGTAAGATGTCACAGTCCTGCATCAGCCATTTCGCTAGTATAACCTTTTGCTGATTACCCCCAGACAAGTTCTGGGTGACGGTATTGATAGATGGTGTTTTTACGTTTAATTTGTCCTTGTGAGATTCGCATATTGTGGTGATGCTTTTGTAGTCGATTTTTCCTTTTTTTAAAAACTTAGGCAGGGATACCATACTCATGTTTTCCCAAACGGGTAGAGGAAGAACAAGTCCCTGGGCTTTTCTGTTTTCTGGAGCTAAACCAATTTTGTTGCGGATTGCGTGGCCGGTATCCTTGATTACAATCTCTTTGCCGTTGAGGAGTATTTTTCCATTTGTAGTGCTGCGTACACCGAAGATGGATTGGAGAATTTCAGTTCTTCCGGAGCCAACCAAACCGTAGAGCCCAAGAACTTCTCCTTTGTGTAATTTTAAGTTGATATCCTTTACCACGTCATTGGACAAATCTTTTAGTTCCAAAACCACTTCGTCAGATACAGGGTGAATAGTCTTTTCTTCGGATTCGATTTGAGATAAATCAATACCGGTCATATACTCAACCAGACGGTCTTCGTCTAAGTCACAAGTTTTTTTACAGGCTACAAATTTTCCATCTCGCAGCACGGTTATGTGATCTCCTACAATAAAAAGTTCTTCAAGATGATGAGAGATATAGATGATGGTAATACCGTGGTTTTTAAGATCCTCGATTACCTTTACTAAAATCTCGAATTCAGACTGTGAAAGGGTGGAAGAGGGTTCGTCCATCACGATTAATTTTGCATTACAGGCGAGAGCTTTCATGATTTCTGTCAACTGTCTCTGTCCTATATTTAAAGAATGGACTGGCGCTTTGGCATCGATTTTTATATTGAGCTTATCGGCAAGATCTTGCGTGTCCCGATAAACTTTCTTCCAGTCGATTCCTCCGGTCTTTGTTTTGGGGTAATTGTTGATGTAAACATTTTCACCAACGGTTAATTCATTAAATAACGAGAGTTCTTGGTAAATAACAGCAATTCCTTCCTCCCGTCTTTTTTGTGTTCCATGAGCTTTTAACAATTTAGAATCAAAGTATATTTCTCCAGAATCCTCCGTGTATGCACTGGATAAAATTTTCATTAATGTGGATTTTCCGGCACCGTTAGCACCAATGAGACAGTGCACTTCTCCTTTTTCTACTTTGAAAGTGACGTTATCAAGAGCTATGACGCCGGGAAATGATTTGCATATATTATTCATTTCAAGAATATAGTCTGAGTTGCTCATATTTATACCTCCTTATCCTCGGATGTTTTGTAAACTTACTTTACACAAGAATACATGATAGATTCGATTGTGTCAATTGATAGATAACAACAGAAAAAGCATGTTAAAATTGTGCAAAATGTATATTTTCATTGATAAAACGTTAAAAAAGTAACGGTATTCATGCAATGCACCAAAGGAATAGAATGAAAATTGGATAAAAAGCACAAAAACCTATATAAAATAAATTTACAAAAAGAAAGAATGGAAAATGAGATGGAGTTTTAGGAGGTACCTTTAATATGTAAGAAAAGCACAAGTATAGTGGGCGTTTGGAAAGAATGTATAAGAAAACTGAAAAAATTTATTAAGAATTCACAATTGACAGAAGAAAGATTAAAATATAGACTTAAGTAAAGAAAGTTAACATAAGTATGACGATATAAAACGAAAGGAAGGTAGACAAATGAGTAATTTACCAGAGAAAATGAAAGCAGTAGTAGCGTATGCACCGGGAGACTATCGGTTTGAAATTGTGGACACTCCAAGAGCGGGAGAAGGAGAAATGATTTTAAAGGTGGAAGCGTGTGGAGTGTGCGCGGGAGATACAAAGGCGTATGCAGGTGCAGAAAGTTTTTGGGGAGGGAATGGCCAACCCGCTTATATAAAAGCACCTATGATTCCCGGACACGAGTTTGTGGGACGCGTGGTAGAGATGGGTCCGAATGTAAAGGGAGATTGGAAAATAGGTGATCGCATTTGTCCAGAGCAGATAGTACCTTGTGGTGAATGCATGTTTTGCAAAACAGGACGTCACTGGATGTGTGAAAAGCATGACTTGTTTGGATTTCAGAATAATGTCAATGGTGGAATGGCGGAATATGTAAAATTAACGAAAGAAGCTCTTCCTTATCGTGTTCCAGAGGGCATGCCGATTGAAAAGGCAGCGCTTATCGAACCTTATGGATGTTCTTTTCACTGCGTTGAGAGAGCACAAGTTACAACTTCGGACGTCGTAGTGCTGTCAGGAGTGGGGACTTTAGGTCTGGGAATGGTTGGAGCAATCCGAAGAGGAAATCCGAAGGCTTTAATTGTTTTGGACATGAGCGATGAGAGACTGGCAAAGGCGAAGGAGTTTGGAGCAGATGTGGTTATGAATCCTGGGAAAGAGGATGTTGTTGCGAAAATCAAAGAAATGACAGGTGGATATGGATGTGACATCTATATAGAAGCAACAGGACACCCTTCAAGTGTAACGCAAGGGTTGGCGGCCATCAGAAAAATGGGACGTTTTGTGGAATTTTCTGTTTTTGCACAAGATGTGACTTGTGACTGGTCGATTATTTCGGATCGAAAAGAGCTTGATCTTTTGGGCGCACATCTGAGTCCTTTCTGTTACGATACTGTAATTGACTGGATTGACAAGGGGATTTTGCCAACAGACGGCGTGGTTACAAATCAATTTGCTATTGAAGATTGGGAAGAGGCCTTCCGAATTGCAAAGACAGGTGAAGATGGTGCCCTTAAAGTTGTATTGGTGCCAGGATTATAGGAGGAATAGTTATGCAGAGAATATTAAACAATCCAGATAATATCGTAGATGAAATGTTGGAAGGTTTTTTAAAGACTCACAAAGATATTGTGTCTAAGACAGACAACAAGAGAGTGGTAAAAGCAAGAAAAATCAGAGATAACAAAGTGGGAGTTGTAACGGGAGGAGGTTCGGGACACAAGCCTGCATTTATTGGTTATGTGGGAGAGAATATGTGTGATACTGCGGCAGTAGGTGAGATTTGTTCCTCTCCCACAGCAGCAGCTTTCCTGGATGCATTCAAAGAAGCAGATCAAGGACAAGGAGTGGCTTGCCTTTATGGAAATTATTCTGGTGACAATATGAATGTAAAGATGGCTGTGAAGATGGCGAAGCGAGAAGGGATCACAGTGAAGACTGTGGTGGCAAATGATGATGTTGCCTCTGCTCCGAAGGATCAGCTTGAAAAAAGAAGAGGTGTGGCAGGCGAGATATTTATGTGGAAAGCTGGAGGTGCAAAGGCAGCACTTGGCGGAACGTTGGATGAAGTGATTGGAGCTGCACAAAAAGCGATTGATAATACAAGAAGCGTGGGAATTGGACTGACCCCTTGTACGCTTCCGGCAGTAGGACATCCGAATTTTCAAATAAAAGAAGGCACGATGGAAGTGGGGATTGGGCATCACGGTGAACCGGGAATAGAAGTATGTGAGCTGGAGACGGCCAAAGAAATGGCAAAGAGAATGGTGGATTTGGTGGCGGCTGATAAACCATTTGAAAAAGGTGACGAGGTGGCAGTGCTGGTATCGGGATTGGGAGCGACACCGGTTATGGAGCTTTATGTTTTGTATGATGAAATCGACCAGTTGTTAGAGAAACGAGGAATTGTAACACATAGAAGTTATGTGGGGAATTATTTCACATCATTAGAAATGATGGGAGCTACTCTGACAATTATGAAGCTGGATGATGAATTGAAAGAGTTAGTGGATCTGCCAGTGGAGACAATGGGACTCACCCAGAAATAGTAGGAGGAAAACGTGGCGATGTTTAAAAATGAAAATGGTAAAAGCGTGCTATTAAAAATGGTAAAAGGGATTCAAGAGAATAAAGCTTATTTAGGAGAAGTGGATGGTCTGATTGGCGATGGAGACCATGGAATGAATATGAATAAAGGGTTTTCGGTATTTGAGGAACGGTTTAAGGATAAAGAATTTAGCTTTGCAGATGGTTTATATGAGCTTGGGAATATTTTGTTTTCGGAAATTGGAGGTTCTATGGGACCGATTTACGGAACGATTTTTATGGATGCAGCAGAAGCAGGTGAAGACTTTGATGAAATTGGAAGAGCGGAATTGATGACAATGCTGGAGGCAGGATTATCAGGTCTGCAGGAGATTGTGGAGGCAAAAGTGGGAGATAAGACCCTTGTGGATACACTTTCACCGGCAGTTGATGCTTTGAGAGAAGAGAGGGATTTTAAAAGCTCCTTGTTGGAAATGAAAAAAGCAGCAGAAGATGGCAGGGACAAAACCAAAGATATGATGGCAAAGTTTGGACGTTCTGCCAGACTTGGTGAACGTTCCCGCGGAGTGTTGGATGCTGGAGCCACTTCTTGTTGTATTATTTTAACAACAATGGCAGATGGTATTATGGAATACTTATAGAAAATTAATAAAGAAAAAGGCACGCGGTTCTTGATTCAAAGGTTGAATTAGAGTATACTATTGAATGGTGCCAAAGCAAATGAAGTTATTCTATATCCTACTGTTGCTATGATTGAAAATGAACACGGAGTGATTAGGGATGGTCACATAAGTGAACAGAGGAAGTCAAAGGAGCAACATACTCATTTATGTGTATGGGGGAACGAGTAATCGGATCGAATGAACGAATTGGAAGAAGCCCACAACAAAGAAAGAGAATAAAGGAGAAAAGCGATGAAATTTTTTATTGACACTGCAAACGTGGAGGATATCAAAAAGGCAAACGACATGGGTGTGATTTGTGGAGTTACTACAAACCCATCATTGATTGCAAAAGAAGGCCGTAATTTTGAAGAAGTAATAGCAGAAATCGCTTCTATTGTGGATGGACCAATAAGTGGTGAGGTTAAAGCGACTACCGTTGATGCAGAAGGAATGATTGCAGAAGGTAGAGAGATTGCAAAGATTCACCCAAACATGGTAGTTAAAATCCCGATGACAGTAGAAGGATTAAAAGCTTGTAAGGTACTTACCGAAGAAGGAATTAAAACAAATGTAACCCTTATTTTTACAGCAGCACAGGCGTTACTCGCAGCAAGAGCTGGAGCAACATACGTATCACCTTTCCTTGGTAGATTAGATGATATTTCTGTAAGAGGCGTTGATCTGATTTCTGAGATTTCTGAAATTTTCAATGTCGCAGGTTTGGATACAGAGATTATTTGTGCAAGTGTAAGAAACCCAATTCATGTAACCGACTGTGCATTAGCAGGTGCAGACATTGCAACGGTTCCATACGGTGTAATTGAACAAATGACAAAGCATCCTCTTACAACAGAAGGAATTGCGAAGTTTCAGGCAGATTACAAAGCAGTGTTTGGTGAATAAGAGGAGGAAATAAATGAACGAGTTGGAACTAAAAAAGATTGCTTGTGAAGTTCGTAAAGGAATCGTAACGGCAGTTCATAGTGCAAAAGCGGGACATCCAGGCGGATCTCTATCTGCTGCGGATATTTATACATATTTATACTTTGAAGAAATGAATATTGATCCAAAGAATCCGAAAAATCCAGAGAGAGACCGATTTGTCTTGTCAAAAGGTCATACATCTCCAGGATACTATTCTACTTTAGCCCAAAGAGGATTTTTCCCGGTTGAAGATTTGAAAACTTTTCGTCATCTAGGATCTTACCTTCAAGGACATCCGGATATGAAGCATATACCAGGTGTGGATATGAGTAGTGGTTCTCTGGGTCAGGGAATCTCTGCGGCAGTTGGAATGGCAATTGCAGGTAAAATGAAGAAAAAGGATTACAGAGTTTATACATTATTAGGAGATGGAGAAATTCAAGAAGGTCAGGTATGGGAGGCTTCTATGTTAGCAGCTCACAGAAAACTGGACAACTTGGTTGTAATTGTAGACAACAATGATTTGCAAATTGATGGATCAATCAAAGATGTAAACTCTCCCTATCCAATTGATAAAAAGTTTGAAGCTTTCAATTTCCACGTGATTAATATCTGTGGACATAACTTTGATGAACTGAAGGCAGCCTTTGACGAAGCAAAAACCGTGAAAGGAAAACCAACTGCAATCATTGCCAAGACAGTAAAAGGAAAATGCGTATCTTTTATGGAAAACAAAGCAGAGTGGCATGGTGCTGCACCAAATGATGAACAGTATGCAGTTGCAATGGCAGATTTAGAAAAGGTAGGTGAAGAACTATGTCAGAAGTAAAGAAAATAGCAACGAGAGATAGTTACGGTAATGCCCTTGTTGAGCTTGCCGAAAAATATGATGACTTAGTAGTTCTTGACGCAGACCTTGCAGCAGCGACAAAGACGGGTGTTTTGAAAAAAGCATATCCAGATCTTCACATTGACTGTGGTATTGCAGAGTGTAATATGATGGTGGTAGCGGCAGGAATGTCAACCTGTGGATTTGTACCTTTTGCAAGTACCTTTGCAATGTTTGCAGCGGGAAGAGCATTTGAGCAAGTGAGAAACTCCATAGGATATCCACATATGAATGTGAAAATTGGAGCAACTCATGCAGGAATCTCTGTAGGAGAAGACGGGGCATCTCATCAGTGTAATGAGGATATCGCTCTTATGCGTACCATTCCTGGAATGGTGATTTTAAACCCCGCAGATGATGTGGAAGCAAAGGCAGCTGTTCACGCAGCGTATAAGCACGACGGACCTGTGTATCTGCGATTCGGAAGACTTGCAGTGCCAGTTATTAATGATCATGCAGATTATAAGTTTGAAATCGGAAAAGCAGTTACTTTAAGAGAAGGAACAGATGTTACTTTAATTGCAACAGGGCTGCCGGTATCAAACACTTTGGAAGCGGCAGAAATGCTTGCGGCAGAAGGAATCAGTGCGGAAGTAATTAACATGCATACAATTAAACCAATTGATAAGGATGCAATTCTTGCTTCTGCAAAGAAGACAAAGAAGATTATTACAATTGAAGAACATTCTGTGCTTGGTGGACTTGGTGGAGCAGTCAGTGAAGTGGTTGCAGAGACAAACGCAGCAAGCGTACACCGGATTGGAATCGAAGATGTATTTGGAGAATCTGGACCGGCAGTGGAATTATTAAAGAAGTATGGCTTAGATGCAGAAGGCATCTACAAAAAAGTAAAGAGTTTTATTTAAAGCTTGGCCAGAGGCACAAATTATGGGCCTCTGGCTTTTAAAGTTTATAAGGAGGATTTAAGAATATGAAATTAGGAATTGCAAGCGATCACGCTGGATATGAATTGAAATGTGAAATAATTAACTATTTATCCCAAAAAGGTCTTGACATTCTGGACTATGGAACAGATAATGTAGAGAGTGTTTCTTATGTGAATTACGGTAAAGTCCTTGGAGAAGCAGTTGCAAAAGGCGAGGTGGAAAAAGGAATTGCCATATGTGGTACAGGTGTTGGTATTTCTATTGCAGCGAACAAAGTAAAAGGAGTTCGGGCAGCAGTATGTAGTGAGCCGACGACAGCAAGATTAGTAAAACAACACAACAATGCAAATGTAATCGCATTTGGAGCAAGAATAGTAGGAACAGAAGTTGCTAAGTTTATTGTAGACGAGTGGCTGGATGCTGAATTTCAAGGTGGGAGACACGCAGAGAGAATCAGTGAAATACATTCGATAGAAGACTAATTTTTTTAACTATCGATTGTTAAAAAATAAACGAAATCCAAGGAGGAAAAGTTATTATGAGCAGGAAAATTACGGTTATCGGAGCGGGAAGTGTAGGGGCAACAATTGCTTATACATTATCATTGGAGAGTCTGGCATCAGAGATCGTGTTGATTGATATCAACAAAGAAAAAGTAGAAGGCGAGGTTATGGACATCGCTCAAGGCATGAGTTTCAGGGATCCTATTTCAATTATAGCAGGAGAATATGAAGATGCAGCAAACTCAGATATCGTTGTAATTACATCAGGAATTGCTCGAAAACCTGGTCAGACAAGAATTGAATTGACACAAACGAATGTAAATATTATGAAAAAAATTGCTCCAGAGATTGTTAAAGTTGCGCCAAAGGCTCTTTACGTAATCGTAAGCAATCCAGTGGACATTATGACATATGTATTCGCTAAAACTTCAGGATTGCCAGAAAATCAGGTTATTGGATCTGGAACTACCTTGGATACAGCACGGCTGAAAACTGGTTTATCGGAACACTTTGACGTGGCGCAAAAAAATATTCACGCATACGTATTTGGTGAACACGGTGATACCTCGTTTATTCCATGGTCTTGTGCAGCAATCGGTGGAGCGAAGATGGATGAATATACAAAAATTGCTCAGTCCTTTGATAAAGAGACAAAGCCAGTAGACAAAGAGGCGATGATTGAGTATGTACGCAAATCAGGAGGAAAAATTATTGCCAATAAAGGTGCTACATTCTATGCAATTGCCGTTTCAGTGGTTAAGCTTTGTGCAAAGCTTTTAGCTTCTTCTGATTCAATTGCCACAGTTTCAACCCTTATGCATGGTGAGTATGGAGTGGATGATGTTTGTCTCAGTGTGCTTACTCTGGTAGGACCAAATGGAGTTCAGGGAAAAATACCAGTAGAGCTTAATGATGAAGAAATGGAAAAACTGCATGCCAGTGCAAATGCATTAAAAGAAGTAATCAGAGGAATCGAAATCTAAGCAGGAATAAGTAGGAGGAGTTATGACATACAGTTATTACCCGGGATGTACACTTAAAACAAAAGCGAAAGACTTGGATATCTATGCAAGACGTTCGGCAAAGGCTCTTGGAATCGAATTGGAAGAAATAGAAGAATGGCAGTGTTGTGGAGGAGTATATCCTTTGGCAACCGATGAAATTGCTTCCAAGCTTTCTTCGGTTCGTGCATTGAATGAGGCAAAAGAAAAGGAGCAGGATTTAGTAACGATGTGTTCCGCCTGTCATCACGTGATTAAACGTGTGAATGATGATATGGCAAACGTGGAAGATATTCAAACAAGAGCAAACAACTACATGGAGTTGGATACTCCTTATAAGGGAGAGACGAAGGTATATCATTTCCTGGAAGTCTTAAGAGATAAGGTAGGGTTTGACAAAATAAAGGAAAAAGTAGTAAATCCCTTAAAAGGAAGAAAAATAGGAGCATATTACGGTTGCCTGTTGTTGCGGCCAAGTAAGGTTATGGGTTTTGATAATGCTGAAAATCCATCCATTATGGAAGACTTTATTCGAGCATTAGGAGCAACCCCAGTAGTGTATCCGTTTCGCAATGAATGTTGTGGTGGATACATATCCTTGAAGGAAGAAAAAAGAACAGTAGAGATGGTGACAAAGATTGTGGAATCTGCAAAAGGCGCAGAGGCGGAAGGATTGATTACAGCCTGTCCACTTTGTTTGTATAACTTAAATAAAAACAATAGTAAAGCAGATATGCCGGTGTACTATTTTACAGAATTGTTGGCAGAAGCATTGGGAGTAAAAGAGGAGGTAGAGGCATGATACAGGATGATATTAAGAAAATCAGCGGCGTGAATCCATACAAATGTATGAAGTGTGGAAAATGCTCAGCCTCATGTCCCTCATTTAATGAGATGGACATAAAGCCTCATCAATTTGTATCCTATGTACTAAATGATGATATTGATGCATTGTTAAAATCAGAGTCCATCAAACAATGCTTAAGCTGCTTTGCATGTGTGGAACGTTGTCCAAGAGATGTAAAGCCAGGAAATCTTATCGATACAGTCAGACAAATGGTGGTAAGAAAGAGGGGAGCAGAGTTGTTAAGCCCCGAAGAAGTGACACAGTTGTTAGATCCGGAATTACCCCAACAACTACTGGTTAGCGCATTTAGAAGATATCGGAGGTGATAAAGGTGCAGAGAATAGGAGTTTTTGTCTGTCATTGTGGAAGTAATATTGCTGCAACGGTAGACGTTGAAAGAGTAGCTCAGTACGCGTTGTTAGAACCAGGTGTGGTTCATGCGGAAGACTACCAATATATGTGTTCCGAAGCGGGACAAATGAAGATTATTGAAGCGGTAAAAGAAAAGAATTTAACAGGTATTGTAGTATGTTCCTGTTCGCCTCGTATGCACGAGACGACTTTTAGAAATGCAGCAAAGCGGGCTGGAATCAATCCTTATATGGTTGAAATCGCAAATATCCGTGAGCATTGTTCATGGATTCATAAGGATAAAGAGGAAGGAACAGAAAAGGCAGTTATTCTTGCAAGAGCAGCAATTGCAAAGGTGAATTTAAATACACCTTTAGTTCCAGGAGAAAGCCGTGTAACAAAAAGAGCATTGATTATTGGAGGCGGAATCGCCGGTATTCAAACGGCGCTGGATATTGCAGATGCAGGATATGAAGTAGATATCGTTGAAAAGACACCAAGTATCGGTGGAAGAATGTCACAGTTAGATAAGACCTTTCCAACCCTGGACTGTTCTGCATGTATTTTAACACCGAAAATGGTGGATGCGGCAGCCCATGAAAAGATTAATATATATACCTACAGTGAAGTAGACAAGGTAAGTGGATTTGTAGGTGATTTTACTGTTGATATTCGGAAAAAAGCCAGAAGTATCGATATGGACAAATGTACGGGATGCGGTGTATGTTCTGAAAAATGTCCAATGAAGAAGATTCCCAGTGAATTTAATAGAGGTCTAGGAAACAGAAGCGCGATTTACACACCTTTTGCACAGGCAATTCCAAATGTTCCTGTTATTGATCGTGAAAACTGTATTAAGTTTAAAACCGGAAAATGTGGACTTTGTTCGACGGTTTGTCAGGCAGGGGCGATTGATTATGAGCAAGAGGATGAAATCATTTCAGAAAAGTATGGAGCAATTGTAGTTGCAACGGGATTTGACACCATTAAGCTGGATGATTTTGACGAGTATGCATACAACCAGAGTAAGGATGTCATTACATCTCTTGAATTAGAGCGTGTAATGAATGCGGCAGGTCCTACAAAAGGACATTTAGAGAGATTGTCAGACGGTAAGCATCCAGAGGAAATTGTATTTATCCAATGTGTGGGTTCAAGAGATGTAACCTGTAGAGGAAAAGAATACTGCTCAAAGGTTTGCTGCATGTATACAGCAAAGCATGCAATGCTGATTCGTGATAAATACCCAGATGTTAATGTAACAGTATTCTATATCGATGTACGTACACCCGGTAAGAACTTCGATGAATTCTACCGTCGTGCAGTGGAAGAATACAATGTAAATTACGTAAAAGGTCAAGTAGGAAAAGTTGCACCAATGGAGAACGGAAAGCTCTTGGTTCAAGGAGTGGACTTACTGGACAATCGACAGATTCTTAAAGAAGCAGATATGGTCGTTCTTGCAACAGCAATTGAGCCAGAAGCAGGGGTTCGTAAAATTGCAACGATGTTAACAGCAAGTATTGATACCAATGATTTCCTGACCGAAGCGCATCCGAAGCTTCGTCCCGTAGAATCTCCAACTGCAGGGGTATTCTTGTCTGGTGTTTGTCAGGGACCAAAAGATATTCCGGAGACGGTGGCACAAGCTGGAGCAGCAGCGGTAAAAGCCATTGGTCTGCTTGCAAAAGATAAGCTCTTGACCAATCCATGTACGGCACAAGCTGATGAGCTTTTATGTAATGGGTGTTCAACCTGTGCAAATGTGTGTCCTTATGGAGCAATTGCTTATGAAGAAAAGGAAATCAATGATCATGGGATTCGTGAGACCAGAAGAGTTGCTGCGGTAAATACAGCCCTTTGCCAGGGATGTGGAGCTTGTACCGTTACTTGTCCATCAGGAGCTATGGACTTACAAGGATTCTCCAACAGACAGATTTTAGCGGAGGTAGATGCGATATGTCGATAGAAAATAAAGAATTCAAGCCGAAAATAGTTGCCTTTTGCTGTAACTGGTGCAGCTATGCTGGAGCCGATTTGGCAGGCAGCAGCCGACTGGCTTACCCGGCAGACGTAAAGATTATTCGAGTGCCTTGTTCCTGTCGTGTGAATCCGATGTTTATTCTAAGAGCCTTTGAAAAAGGTGCAGATGGAGTGATTTTATGTGGATGTCATCCAGGTGATTGCCACTATAGTACAGGAAATTATTACACAAGAAGACGTATGAGTTTGTTATTCTCAATGCTTGATTATATTGGGGTGGAAAATGGACGTACCCGAGTGGAATGGGTTTCAGCAGCAGAGGGAGTTAAGTTTTCGACTACTATGAATGATTTTGCAAAGACAATTCATTCTCTTGGAGAAAATGTTAGATTGGGGGATATCAGATGCAAGAATTAATTACACGTGGAAAAGAACTGTTGGCAGATGGAAGCGTTGTGGGAATTCTTGGATGGAAAGAAGGAGATTTCTCCTACAATCCAGAGCCTGCATTCTTCCAGAACGAAGAGGAATTAGATAAATTTATATACGATGGATTTTGTGGAGCAAATCTGAGTAAATTTATGATAGAAGCTTCCAAAAAAGAAGGGAAAACATTGGTGTTTTTAAAACCATGTGATACCTACAGCTTTAATCAGCTTTTAAAGGAGCACCGTATTGATCGTGAAAAAGCATACATCATTGGTGTTGGATGTAGTGGAAAGCTTAGCCTTGATAAGATAAAAGAGGCAGGAGTAAAAGGAATCCAAAAGATTACAGAAGAGGAAGACAAGATTCATGTGGAAACACTTTACGGTGATAAAACCCTGAACCGCAGTGACGTTCTTCTGGATAGATGCCATGTATGCAAAGGAAAAGAACACCGTATTTTCGATGAAATCATTGGTGAGTCTAAAGAGACAAATGATAAAGATAAGTTTAGTGAAGTAGAAGCAATTGAAAAGATGTCTTCAGAAGAAAAGTTTTTATTCTTTCAGAAAGAGCTTAGTAAGTGCATTCGCTGTAATGCCTGTCGAAATGTCTGCCCTGCATGCTCTTGCAGGAAATGTGTTTTTGACAGTAATAAGTTTGACAGTGCACAAAAAGTGAATACAAACTCATTTGAAGAAAAAATGTTTCACATTATCCGTGCTTTTCATGTGGCTGGCCGCTGTACAGACTGTGGTGAATGCTCGCGAGTTTGTCCAGAGGGAATACCACTTCACCTATTCAATCGGAAGTTTATCAAAGATATTGATGAGCTGTACGGAGAATTCAGAGCCGGAGAGGATGCGGAAACAGTTGGTCCCCTTACGGAGTTTACCTTTGATGATGCAGAACCACAAGAAGCGGTAGAAAGGGGATAATGTATGTATAAGATAGCAAAAGAAAAGTTACCGGCATTATTCCAGTTATTAGCAAATGAACAAGAACTGATTTTGCCAATCAAAAATAGTGGACAAGTGAATTTTGGACTTTGGGATGAAGAGGTAGAAGTAGATTTAACAGCATTAAATTCGGTGAAATCACCGAAAGACGCATTTTTCCCCCAAGGTGAAAGCTTATATACCTGTAAAAAGGATGGGAAGAAAATAGAGATTCAGCAGGAAGAGCTGAGGGACAAAGACTTTGTAATTTTTGGTATGCGTCCTTGTGATTATCGCGGCGTGGAAGTTTTGGATAAGGTGTTTTTAGTGGATCCTGTAGACAGCTATTATCAAGCAAGAAGAGAGCACGGTATTATTGTGACAATGGCGTGCAGTGAGCCAGAGGAAACTTGCTTCTGTAAAGTTTTTGATATTGATTGTGCAGATCCAAAGGGAGACGTGGCTGCATGGCTTGACAAGGATTTTCTTTATTGGAAGCCAGTCACTGACAAGGGAAAAGCGATAACAGAAAAAGTAAGCAGTTTGTTTGCAGAAAGTGATGATAAGGCAGTTGAGACGATTCAAGAGGATATCCGAAGTATTGTAGAAAAGCTTCCTTACTCCAATCTTTCCTTAGAAGGATGGGGCGCTGGAAAAACAGATGAAAAGTTTGACTCTCCAATATGGGAAAGTTTTGCAAATTCCTGTCTTGCCTGTGGTACGTGTACTTTTATCTGCCCTACTTGTCAGTGCTATGATATAAAGGATTATAATACAGGCAATAGCGTAGAGAGATATCGTTGTTGGGATTCTTGCATGTATTCTGATTTTACAATGATGGCTCATGGAAATAACCGAACCACTCAAATGCAAAGATTCCGTCAGAGATTTATGCATAAACTGGTATACTTTCCAACGAATAATGATGGAATGTATTCCTGTGTAGGCTGTGGAAGATGTGTTTCAAAATGTCCATCATCTTTAAATATTGTGAAAGTAATAAAGAGATTTCAGGAGGAAGGAGGAAAAGCAAATTGAGCGAATGTACTTGTAAAAAAGACTATACTTTAGATACTTTAGTTCCTCAAGTAGGTGTGATTACGGATATCCGCCAGGAGACGCCGGATGTTAAAACATTTCGTGTAAATGCACCGGAAGGCGGAAAGTTATTTGAGCATATGCCGGGACAGTGTGCAATGGTATGTGCACCGGGAATCAGCGAAGGAATGTTTTCGATTACTTCTTCCCCTACAAATAAAGAATTTCAAGAATTCAGTATAAAGAAATGTGGTGTTTTAACGGATTATCTTCACGGTTTAGAGGTGGGAGATGAAATTTTGGTACGTGGACCCTACGGTAATAATTTTCCGGTAGAGACGGAATTACGAGGAAAAGACTTACTCTTTATTGCTGGAGGCATTGGGCTTGCACCTCTGCGGTCTGTTATTAACTACGTAATGGATAACAGGGAGAACTATGGAAAAGTAGATATCTTATATGGTTCAAGATCTGCTGATGACTTGGTTCAGTTGAAAGAGATTCAAGAAGTATGGATGAAGACCGAAGGAGTTAATGTATACCTTACCATTGACCGTGAGCAGGAAGGCTGGGATGGAAATGTAGGCTTTGTTCCTACGTATTTAAAAGAAATTGGTTTTTCCTCTGATAAAACAGCTCTTGTATGTGGTCCTCCGATTATGATTAAATTCGTCCTTCAGGCCTTGGAAGAAATTGGTTTTAGCAAAGACCAGGTTTATACAACTCTTGAACTTAGAATGAAGTGCGGAGTAGGAAAATGTGGACGTTGTAACATTGGTGATAAGTATGTATGTAAGGACGGTCCCGTTTTTCGTTGTGATGAAGTGGACAGTATGCCTGATGAATATTAGAAAGGATTGGAAAAGCAAATGCAAGAGATGGTAAACGTTTATTTTTATGGAAAAAAGTATAGTGTACCTGCAGATCTAACCATAATGACAGCAATGGAGTACTCAGGATATACCCTGAATAGAGGCTGTGGATGCCGTCACGGTTTCTGTGGAGCTTGTGCTACGATTTATAGAGTGAAGGGAAAGAATGAGCTCAAAACTTGTCTTGCCTGTCAAACACAGGTAGTGGAAGGAATGTATGTTGCAAGTATTCCATTTTTTCCGACGGATAAGAGAACTTATGATATAAAGAAAATTAAACCAACGGAACAAATCATGATGGAGCTGTATCCTGAAATTTACAGCTGTATCGGATGTAATGCTTGTACAAAGGCTTGTACTCAGGACTTAGATGTTATGCAGTACATCGCATATGCTCAAAGAGGAGAGTACGAGAAGTGTGCAGAAGCTTCTTTTGATTGTGTGGGCTGCGGATGCTGTTCTACAAGATGTCCTGCTGGAATCTCCCACCCAATGGTTGGTGTGTTAGCAAGACGTCTGACCGGGAAGTACATTGCTCCTGAAACAGAGCATTTAAAGAAGAGAGTGGAAGAGGTTATACATGGCGAGTTTGATAGTTTAATTGAACAAATCATGGAAAAACCAATTACAGAAATGAAAGAACTTTACAATAACAGAGAGATTGAAAAGTAGGGAGGCCCGGGATGTTTACAGAAGAAATGCAAAAGTCAATCAAAAAGGTTGAAGAGACCCGCGCAAAACGTATGGAGAATGAACCACAACGTATGAGTGCGGAAGAAAAAGAGAAGCTTTTAAAAGAATTTCATCCGGACTACCGAGAAGAAGGCTTTGTTGAAATAAAAGTGGGTCCAAATAAGGGACAAAAGATTCCGGTAGAACTAGGAAATCTTATTCATTCCAATAGTCGTATTCTGAATGAAAAAATCGATTTAAGCAAAATAGATTATGATGTGGATGTATTGGTAATTGGTGGCGGCGGAGCCGGTTCATCAGCAGCAATCGAAGCAAAAGAGGCCGGAGCGAATGTAATGATGGTGACAAAGCTTCGTATTGGAGATGCAAATACCATGATGGCAGAAGGTGGAATTCAAGCGGCAGATAAAGAAAACGATTCTCCGGTACAGCATTACTTAGATGCTTTCGGAGGAGGTCATTTTGCAGCAAGGCCTGAGCTCTTAAAAAGGCTTGTTATGGAAGCGCCAGATGCAATTGAATGGTTGAATGAGCTTGGGGTTATGTTCGATAAGGACGAAAAGGGAAATATGGTTACTACCCATGGTGGTGGAACATCAAGAAAGAGAATGCACGCTTGTAAGGATTATTCCGGAGCGGAAATTATGCGTACATTAAGAGATGAAGTGTTAAACCTGGGAATACCTGTTGTTGAATTTACCTCAGCAGTAGAGCTTCTTAAAGATGATCACGGTCAAGTGGCGGGAGCAATTCTTTTAAATATGGAGACAGGAGACTATGCTGTAGCAAGAGCAAAAACTGTTATCATTGCCACAGGTGGAGCGGGACGCCTTCATTACCAGGATTTCCCTACGTCCAATCATTATGGAGCAACGGCAGATGGACTTGTTATGGGATATCGTGCAGGTGCACCACTACTCTACCAGGATACGATTCAATACCATCCTACAGGTGCAGCTTATCCAGCCCAAATATTTGGTGCATTGGTAACAGAAAAAGTGCGGTCCTTAGGAGCAATGCTTGTGAACGTAGATGGAGAGGCATTTATGCATCCTCTTGAAACGAGAGATGTGTCAGCGGCATCGATTATTCGTGAATGTACAGCAAGAGAAAAGGGAATCGACACTCCAATTGGAAAAGGAATCTGGCTGGATACACCAATGATTGAGATTCTTGGTGGAGAAGGAACAATTGAAAAGAGAATTCCTGCTATGCTTCGTATGTTTTTAAACTATGATATTGATATGAGAAAAGAACCAATTCTTATTTACCCAACACTCCATTATCAGAATGGTGGTCTTGAAATTAATGGAGATGGATACGTTTCTGAGCTTGGAAACCTTCTGGTTGCAGGAGAAGCAGTTGGAGGAATCCATGGAAGAAATAGATTGATGGGAAATTCTTTATTAGATATAATAGTATTTGGTAGAAATGCTGGAAAGGCGGCAGCGAAAAAGGCACAGGAGACAAAGATTGGAAACTTAAATCTTGATCATGTGAAAGCTTATGAAGAAGCTTTAAAAACTGCTGACGTACAGACAGATGATGTGTCACCACTGTTACTGCCAAAATATGCTCGTCATGAAAGATAAGAGGAATCGAATATGCGTGAAATTAATGCGAATCAGATAACGGATGTTGTTGAAAGACTGTGTATCAAAGCAAATGAGCATCTGCCTACAGATGTAAAAAATGCAATTGAAAGCTGCCGTGCCTGTGAGGATTGGGATATTGCAAAGGGTGTGTTGGATCAGATTGTAGAAAATTATGAAATCGCAGATGCACAAAATGTACCAATTTGCCAGGACACCGGGATGGCCTGTGTGTTTTTGGAAATAGGACAGGAGGTCCATGTAAGTGGCGGAGACTTAAGTGAAGCAATTCATGAAGGTGTTCGAAGAGGGTATGAAAATGGATACTTAAGAAAGTCTGTTGTAAAAGACCCGGTACGACGGGGAAATACAGGAGATAATACTCCAGCTATGATTTATACAGAAATTGTACCAGGAGACCAGATTCATATCACAGTAGGACCAAAAGGTTTCGGAAGTGAAAATATGAGTATGATCCGTATGTTTAAGCCTTCAGCTGGATTACAAGGAATCAAAGATTTTATCCTTGAGGTTGTGGAAACAGCAGGTCCGAATCCATGTCCACCTATGGTGGTAGGAGTCGGAATCGGAGGAACCTTCGACAAAGCGGCGCTTCTTGCTAAAAAAGCTCTGATGCGGCCAATTGATACCAAGAATGAAGACCCTTATTATGCAGATTTGGAAGTTGAAATGCTGGAGAAGGTAAATGCCCTTGGAATAGGACCTCAAGGTTTTGGCGGAAAGACAACGGCAATTGGTTTAAATATTGAAACAATGCCAACTCATATTGCAGGAATGCCTTGTGCGGTTAATATTAACTGTCATGTGACGCGTCATGCATCGGAGGTGATATAATGGAAAAACACATTCAACTGCCTCTTACAGAGGAAAAAGCAAAAGGATTAAGAGCTGGTGATACAGTCTACTTAACAGGAACGATTTATACATCCAGAGATGCAGGACATAAGCGTATGTGTGAAGCGCTGGAAAGAGGAGAAGAGCTTCCCTTTAATCCTCAAGATGCTACCATTTATTACGTGGGACCAACTCCTGCAAAACCAGGACAGGTGATAGGTTCGGCAGGACCAACTACCAGCGGCCGCATGGATGCCTATGCACCTACAATGATGAGTGTTGGTGCAAGAGGTATGATTGGAAAAGGAGCCAGATTACCAGAAGTAATTGATGCAATGAAAAAGTATAAAGGTGTGTATTTTGGTGCGATCGGTGGAGCGGGAGCTTTACTTGCGAAATCCATTAAGAAAGCAGAACTAATTGCCTTTGAAGATCTTGGAGCGGAAGCGTTAAGGGAGCTCTATGTAGAGGAAATGCCCTTAGTTGTAATTATTGACACAGAAGGCAATAACCTTTATGAAGAAGGAAGAGCTGCATATTTGGAGCAAAAAAAGTAAAACTATGATATAATATCCCCAAGAAAATATAAAATCCTTGGAGGACGAAATGAAAAACATATTATCACCATCAATTTTATCAGCAGATTTTGGATATTTAAAAGATGAAATTGAAAAGACAGAAAAAGCAGGAGCCGAATATCTTCACTTTGATGTGATGGATGGACTCTTTGTTCCCAGTATTTCCTTTGGAATGCCTGTATTGGAGGCTGTATCAAAGTATACAAAACAGGTTTTGGATGTTCATTTGATGATTCAGGAACCAATCCGTTACATTGAAACCTTCCAGAAGGCAGGAGCAGACATTATTACAGTGCATTATGAAGCCTGCGAAGATTTAAAAGCAACCATACAAAAGATTAAAGATTGTGGCGCAAAGGTTGGGGTATCCATTAAACCAAAAACTGATGTATCTGTAATCGAAGAGTTTTTAGATGATATGGATATGCTTTTGATTATGACTGTGGAGCCTGGATTTGGCGGACAATCCTTTATACCGGAAAGTATTGGACGTATAAAAGAGGCCAGAGCAATTATGGAAAAACGAGGTCGTCAGATTGATATACAAGTAGACGGCGGAATTTATCTTCATAACATTGAGGAAGTTTTAGCGGCTGGAGCTAACGTGATTGTAGCTGGGTCAGCAGTTTTCAAAGGTGATGCTTCGAAAAATGTAGAAGATTTTATGAAAGTATTAGACAAATAATCAAACAGACAAAGAAGGGCTATTCTGAAAGCATATGTTTTCGGGATGGCTCTTTTTATGGATTTCAAGTAAAAACTATTGAAAATGAGAAGGTTTTTGGTTAATATGAGTAATATAAGGAAGGTGATACAATGATTATCAGATTGAAATATGTAGAAGCTCTAAAAACTTATCGAGATGTGCCTGTTGTAAAAATATTAGCAGGAATTCGCCGCTGTGGGAAATCAACTATTTTAAAGATGCTGCGAGAGGACTTATTAAAAAGTGGTATTGATTCAGAACATATTATAGAGATGCGGTATACCTCGGAAGATTTTGCTGATGGTATGACAGATAAAGAGATGTATAATGGCATTAAAGAAAAAATTCTTGACGGGGATCGCTATTACATTTTACTTGATGAAGTGCAAGAAATAGAGAGTTGGGAGAAGGTTGTTAATAGTCTGTTGGAAAATGGGAATACAGATATATATGTAACCGGATCGAATTCCAAATTGATGTCAAGTGAAATATCTACCTATCTGACTGGCAGATATATTTCGATTCCGGTTTTTACGCTATCCTTTGCTGAATACATGGAATTTAAAAAAGCAGAGAATTTGTCTCGTAAAGATTTGTTGTATGAGTATATCCGTGTGGGTGGTTTTCCCATTGTTGCTCAGTATAATTTTGACGAACTTTCGTCTCATCAAATTGTGGAGGGGATCTATAATTCGGTTATCACAAATGACATTACGAGACGTCACCGAATAACCAATTACGATTTGTTCAACCGTGTTGTAAGATATATTGTTGAGAATGTAGGGAAGACGTTTTCGGCAAACGCAATTGTAAAATTTCTAAAAAGTGAAGGGCGTTCTCTCTCCGTGGAAGCCATATATAACTATCTGGAATGGCTTGAAAAAGCTTTTGTTATTTATCGTTGCAGGAGGTATGATTTACAAGGGAAGTCGGTGTTGAAAACCCAGGAAAAATTTTATCTTGCTGACGCTTCGCTAAAATATTGTATCATGGGTTTTGATCCTAAGTCGATTGCGGCTATGATGGAAAATATTGTCTATCTTGAATTGTGTCGAAAGGGCTATGAGGTCTATATCGGTAAAAATGAAGCAAAAGAAATCGATTTTGTAGCGGTGCATCGTGATGAGCGGATTTATGTTCAGGTATGCCGCAGATTGCCGGAGGGGTCGGATAGAGAGATTGCAAACCTACTTGAAATTAGAGACCATTATCCGAAGTATGTTGTGACCCTTGAAGAACTTGACGTGGGGAATGTTAATGGAATTAAGATTGTGCATCTAAAAGATTTTTTACTCCAGGAGAATTATTAACCCGATAGAGCATCAGCTAAATAAATATTTATTCATTTTGTCATTTCAGCCGACAATCCTATTAGAAACATATGGATTTAAGGGGGGATGGCAGAATGAAAAGAAGAATAACAAGATTTTTGATTGTACCATTATTGTTTGTATTCATACTATCAAATGTCTCTGAGGCTGCGGAGGGACAAGCTTTTACAGGGATTGAAATAGCCTTTGATAGTGTGGAGTATTTATCTTATGACAATGACATGGCAGATTATAGACAGATTCGGGAATTATACACTGCAGGAGTTGCAACTTTTTTTGTAGGTACAGCCAGTGAGTTAGCAGCAATTGCTGATCTTGTCCGGGAAGGAAATGATTTTGCGGGAAAAACTGTTATACTAACTTCAGATATTGATTTAGAAGGAGCGGGGCTGGAAGAAAATAGAATTGAGGAAAATGATACATATTTTCTTCAATATAGTGGAACAGTAACCAATGCGTGGAAAGGCATTGGAACAAAAGAGAATCCATTTAGAGGAAATTTTGATGGAGCTGGACATAGAATTAAAAGAATGATTGCAATTGATTTAGGAGATGAAACACATGCCTATGCAGGCTTATTTGGTTCTATAGAAGGAGGAAATATTTCTAATATTGGGATTGATTCTGATAGCTGCACTGTAGCCTACGCATCAGGTTTTGCCAATGGAGGCGGAATCGTTGGATACAGTACGAATAGTCGAATTAGCAGCAGCTACAATAGTGGTGTAGTTATAGCATCATCAGAAAACAACTCCAAAGGGGGAGGAATCGTTGGATACTGTTTTGTGGACACCTACATAGAAAATTGCTATAATACCGGAAAAATTTTATCATCATTTAAAACCACAAGTACGGCTTCTTATGGGGGAGGAATAGCGGGGGATAGTCTCGGTATTATTGAAAATTGTTATAATACAGGAGAGATTCAAACGGCTTCATCCAGCACGTTTCTTTCCAACTCTTATGGAGGAGGGATAGTGGGACACAATTATGGTTTTGAGCAAGGAGATATTCAGAACAGTTACAATACAGGAGCAGTATCCGCTGCCCTAACCCAAAAAGCAACATATGGAGGGGCTTACGGGGGAGGAATAGCAGGATATAATCAAGAAGTTATTGGACATTGTTATAACACGGGGGAAGTATTGTCGATGCATATACCGAAATTGCAAACAGCAACGAGTGTATATGGGGGTGGAGTAGCCGGCAACAATTCGAAGTTAGTCTACAGTAGTTATAATACAGAATCAATTACATCTATATTTTCATCTCCATTAAATCCTCCATCTTATGGCGGGGGAATCATAGGATTACAACAAACAGGCGAAGCAGAGTGTGTGGATTGTTATTATGATGAGAGAGGAACCATTACTGCTGATGCTGTAGATGAAAATGGGAAAATATCTGGACTCAGGGATTCTCTTGAGGGCTCCAATTATCAAAGAGCACAGGTGCCAGATGGATTAGGAAACGTCACTGAAAAGAATGTGTTCAATGGGGCAGAATCTTCTTGGTATTATGCACCGTTAGAAGCAGGAGCGGGAATTCATCCGGAGTTAAAGCTTGTCTATAAAAAAGAAAACTTAAGCCTAGGGTATGAGGATGGAAAGGCAAGAGCAGATTTGGGAGAAAGCTCATTTCTTCCGGAAATAGAGATGGGTTCTCTTTCCTATCAATGGTTTGTGGGTAATGAAATGATGGGTGACGCTGAAAATGATACATACACCCTTACGGAGAAGGAACTAAATCAGCTGATATGTGTAGCTGTTGAGGCTGATAACTACGTTGGCAGGATGTATTCCAAAAGAGAGTGGGTGCGCCAGATAGAATGGATGGAAAATGGAGGAGAGGAGGATGCTGTTTTAGGAAAAACATTTTTTCTCGAGGGAAATTTTATAACGCCTCCTACAGAGCCTATTAGAGAAGGGTATGTATTTGGTGGCTGGTACCAAGAACCAGGGAGTGAAAATGAGTGGAACTTTGAAGAAGATGTTGCAACACAAAACACAAAACTTTATGCAAAATGGAAACCTCTCTATGATGTTACAATCCAAAAAGGAATTGGAAAAGGGAACGTAAGTGTAGACAAGAACCAAGCATTGGAGGGAGAGATTATTGTGGTGAGCCCACAGCCAGAAGAGGGGTATCGCCTTGTGGCGGACTCTGTGAGAGCAAATGATGTTGTAATACCTTTGGTAGATGGTCAATATCAATTTACTATGCCGGGACAAGCTGTAGAAGTTGCAGCCTCCTTTGAAGCGATACCAAAGAATCCTGAGATTCCAAGTAATGAAAATAAGGAATCGGAAAAAGAGATGAAACCGGTAAGTAAACCAGTAGATAAACCAGTAAATAAGCCATTAAAGGTACCAACAGCAGTAAAGACGGGACAGTCTCAGAGAATAATTGTGTATTTTCTTCTTATGGTGTTAGCAGGTGGTGCTATTGCTACGTGTTTCTATTACAAAAAGAAGTATTAAAAAATGGGAGAATCTAAAAATAGATTCTCCCATAAATTGTATTCTCTTATCCCCAGATTTCCTCATCTGTTGGAACTTTTGCATCTGCATTGAAAAGACCAATCTGAGAGATATTAATTAAGTGTGTAAAATTTAAGTTTTCTGAAATACTGTTATTTCCCCAAGAACCACAACCAAGAGTGGTGGTTGGAGAAAATCCATTATAAAGACTTCCGCCTGCTCCCGTAGAAGATGTTTGGTTGACTACCAGACGGCTAATGGATAAATGTTCTCCTGCGTATTTAATATGATCCATGCTATTGCTATGAAGAGATGCTGAGTGACCGATTCCTTCCCATTCAAGGTTTGCCTGTGCATAAGCAACGGCATCTTCAAAGGTATCATAAGCAGCGCTAATCATTACTGGGCACATCTTTTCCTTGCAAAGAGGTTCGTTGTGGTCTAAGCTTCTTGCTTTTAAGAGAATCATCTGTGTATCCTCTGGAACATCCACACCTGCAATCTTGGCAACAGTTTGAACGCTTTGTCCAATGACATCACGATTCATTCCACCGCCACCTGGGAAGATGGCTTCTGCAAATTTGCCAACCTCTTCCGGAGTCTCTGCATAGTAAACTTTATTCTTCTTGAATACGTCTATTACTTCGTCATATTTTTCTTTTGGAATGAAAATACTTTGTTCACCGGAACAGATAATACCATTGTCGAAGATACGTCCAGCAATAATTTTTGGAATGGCTTCTTCATAATTGATATCACGATCCACAATTGTTTGAACATTACCAGGTCCAACGCCGTAAGCAGGTTTTCCGCTGGAATAAGCTGCCTTTACCATGGAAGAACCACCGGTTGCTACTACTACATCAGCATTCTTTAAAAGAGCTGCAGTTGCTTCTCTGGTAGGTTCGATAATCTGGAAGAGATCCTCTGGTGCACCGTGTTCTTTTAAAACCTGACGGAAAATGCGAACCACATATTTGTTCAGGTTACCGACACGGCTGGAAGGAGAGATTACAATTGCATTTTGTCCCTTTAATGCAAACATACCATTACACATAGGTGTAACAACAGGGTTTGTTGCAGGAATAATTGCGGCAATAACTCCTTTCGGTTTTGCAACCTTAAGGATACCGGTTTCTTTATTTTCTTCGATGACACCGATAGATTTTTTGCCTTTTAAGCTATTCCAGATAATTTTAGCTTTCCCACGATTTTTGGCAACCTTGTCCTCATAAACACCCATTTTACTGTCTTCAACTGCCATCTTAGCAAGCTCTTCTGCATTGTCATATACCACTTTACCTATGGCACGAACGATTTCGTCAACTTGCTCCTGGGAGAAGTTTGCTTCAAATTCCTTTTGAGCAACTCTTGCTTTTGCTACGATTTCTTCAATCATTTTGTTTACGTCTTGTTCCATTCTATTGCCTCCTATAGAATCATTAATTATTTGGTTTTATTAAATTCAACAGCAGCCTTTAAATTGACTGGCTTGTGTTTGTTGCAACAACTTTCCTGTGCTTCCTCAAGATAAGCATGAAGTGCAGGACGGAAATCAGGATGTGCACAATTGTCAATAATTGTATTTGCACGGTCAATAGGATCAAGACCTCGTAAATCAGCAACCCCTTGTTCCGTAATGATGACATGTGTTTCATGAATGGTATGGTCAATATGGCTGACAAGAGGAACGATAGAAGATAAGTTCCCGTTTTTGGCTGTGGATTTTGTGATGAAAATTGCTAATCCAGCATTCTGGCAGTAATCACCAGAACCACCAACGCCATTCATTAAACGGTGACCGTCAATATAGGTTGAGTTTGTGTTTCCATATATGTCTGCTTCGATAACGGTGTTAATTGCAATGATTCCCAATCTTCGGATTACCTCTGGAGAGTTGCTGATTTCCTGAGGGCGAAGCATAATTTTATCTTTGTATTTTTCAAAGTTTTCAAAAAATTTATCTCTTACATCAGCAGATAAAGTCAAGGATGTAGCACAGGCGAAATCAATTTTACCACTGTCCATCAACTCAAAGATAGAGTTTTGCAGTACTTCTGAGTAAACAGTCATGTGTTGGAAATCAGATGCCTGAAGTCCGTCTAACACAGCATTCGTCACACTACCAATTCCTGCTTGAAGAGGAGGAAGAGGATTGCATAAGCGTCCTGCATCTACTTCGCTTTTCAGAAAACCAATTAAGTTGTTTGCCATCTGTCTGAACTCATCATCAGGTGCTGCAACAGAGCGCCCATTATCCGGAATGTCACTTTCTATAATTGCAACAATCTTTGAAGGATCACACTTTATATATGTTGTACCGATGCGATCGCTTGGCTTTGTAATCATAATCGGTTCTGTGTTTGGCACTTTTTTAGGAGAAAAAACATCATGAATTCCTTCAATTGCTTCTGGAACATAGGTGTTTAATTCGATAATCACCTTGTCGGCGTATTCAACATAAGTATTTGATACACCAATTGAAGTGGTTGGAATAATGTTTCCTTCTTCATCGATAGCTGCAGCTTCTACTATGGCTACATCAATTGGGTTAAGAACGCCATTTTTTACCCAGAGTGGGAGCTCGCTAAGAGCCATATCGAAATAGCCGACTTTTCCTGCATTAATTGCGTTACGAAGATCGGTATTTGTTTGGTAAGGAATTCTTTTTTTGAAAACACCCTTACGAGTAAGTTCTCCATCAAACTCGTCTCCAAGGGAAGCACCGGAATAAACAGTTAAATCAAGCTTTTCTCCGGCATCTGCTCTTTTGGCAAGAGAGGCACCAATCTTTTTAGGGTAACCTGCAATTGTGAAACCACTCACCCCAAGAGTCATCCCGGGATTGATGAATTTAGCAGCCTCATCAGCAGACATTACCTTATCCAGTAAGTCTTTGTTACGTATTCTTTTTGTAAAATTTTCATTCATGACATTTCCTCCGCATATTGTTAAAGTAATAACAATCAATAAGTGAAAAACTTCGCTTCATAGATGTGAGTATATAACAAGGGGCAGTATATGTAAAAAGTATTTATAATATATCAATTATATAGATTATGTATGACAGATGTGGTATGATACAAGAGTTGAAATCGAATTAAGATTTGAGAGGAAAACAGGATGGAAATTACCTATGATTATTACCGCATCTTTTATTATGTGGCAAAATACCAGAGCTTTACACAAGCAGCAAATGTACTGAATAGTAATCAGCCGAATCTTACCAAATATATAAACAACCTTGAAAATCAATTGAGTTGTAAGTTGTTTATACGAACAAACCGTGGTGTAACATTGACTCCAGAGGGAGAAAAGCTCTATTCCCATGTGGCAGTTGCATACGAGCAATTTAAAGCGGCAGAGCTGGAGCTTGCCAATGATAAGAATCTGAAAAGCGGAGTGGTAACCATTGGTGTAAGCAACACAGCTCTTCATGGAATTCTTCTGCCGGTTTTAAGTCATTTTAGAGAGGCCTATCCAGGAATTCAATTAAAGCTGTCCAATCAGACAACGCCTCAATCCTTACAGGCATTAAAAAATGGAACAGTAGATTTTTCTTTGGTTACGACGCCAGTGCAGATTCAAAAGCCCTTTGTGGAAACGGATTTGAAAAATTTTCAAGAAATTTTAATTGGAAGCAGTCAATATAAAGAACTGACGGATCGGCCACTTGACCTAAAAGATACAGTTCAATATCCTATGATTTTCTTGGGAAAGGGAACAACCACACGAGAGTTTTATAATACATTTTATTCACACCATGGACTGGTATTAACGCCAGATACCGAAACAGCCACTACAGATCAGCTGCTCCCACTTGTAAAGAACAATATAGGTCTTGCCTTTATTCCAGAGGAGTTTGCCATTGAAGCAATCAATAAGAAAGAAGTAATCGCAATTCCTCTTGTACAAGAGGTGCCGCCTCGGAGGATCTGTCTGGTAGAAGACAGCAGCCGTCATTTGAATATTGCGGCAAATAAGCTGAAGCAAATGATCGTAGAAACTTCAAAGAAATAGCCATACAAATATAACATATTTAACATACCTTAAATGCATTTTACATATAACTACTGATGAACTATACTATTTTTAATGAGTGTAAGGATATTTATAAGCAAACAGAGTTAAATAATTAACAAAGATAGAAAGAGTTTAAAGAAGAAAAGGAGGAAGCTATGAGTTTTTCAATCAAACCAACAATTGCTGTCTATGATTCTTTAAAAGGTTTTATGGAAGAAAAACAAGTGGGAGAAGGCGATCTTATTGTTACCAATGAGTATGTGCTGTCACCACAGTTAGGCGAAGCAAAAGCACCTTGTGCAGTATTGTATCAGGAAAAGTACGGACAAGGGGAGCCATCCGATGAGATGGTGGATGCCATTCTTAAAGACATCAAAGGAAAGAACTACAAGAGAATCATTGCAATCGGCGGAGGTACAATTATTGATATATCGAAGCTGTTACGTTTTAATGATGATTATAATGTAGAAGAAATTTATGCCAAGGGAGTTGATTTGGTAAAAGAAAGGGAACTTATTGTAATTCCAACAACTTGCGGAACTGGAAGTGAAGTTACAAATATCTCCATCTTGGAATTCAAGAAGAAAAAGACAAAAATGGGATTGGCAGTACCTCAGCTTTTTGCTGACGAAGCAGCTTTAGTGCCAAAGATGTTATCCACTTTGCCTTATGGTGTTTTCGCCACCAGTTCAATTGATGCTTTGGTACATGCAATGGAGTCTTACGTATCACCGAAAGCGACAGCATTTTCCAGAATGTTTGGAAAAGCAGCAATGGAAAAAATTCTGAATGGTTACCAAAAAATGCAGAAAGAGCAGGAAGCAAAACTTCCAGCAGATATGGAAGATTTTCTAATTGCCAGCACAATGGCAGGAGTTGCTTTTGGAAATGCAGGATGTGCAGCAGTACATGCCTTGGCTTATCCAATTGGTGCAATTTATCATGTGCCTCATGGAAAAGCAAACCATATGGTTTTTGAAGCAACCTTCAATATGTACAAAGAATTGGGCGCGGATCTAAGCCCTGTAGAAGAAGTTTTGGCAGAAATTTTCAACTGCTCGAAAGAGGAATCTTGGAAGCAGATGTTTGACTTACTTGATTTTGTGTTAAAGAGAGAAAGCTTGGGAAGCATTGGAGTGGATGAAAAAATAGCGGAAGAAATGGCGGCTTCTGTTATTGAAAATCAGCAGAGACTGCTGGCAAATAACCCAATTGAATTATCTCAGGAGCAGATAAAAATAATTTATGAAAGATGTATAAAATAAAAAAGGAGAAAACAAATGAAAACAAGAGAAGAGTATATCGAAAGTCTAAAAAAGCTTAACCTGGAAGTGTATCTTATGGGTGAAAAAGTAGATGTTCCAACAGAGCATCCAATCATTAAGCCTTCAATGAACTCAGTGGCTATGACCTATGAATTGGCTCAACAACCTGAATACGAAGAATTAATGACTGCAACCTCCAACTTAACAGGAGAAAAAGTGAATCGTTTTGCACATCTTCACCAAAGCACAGATGACTTAATCAAGAAAGTGAAAATGCAAAGACTTCTTGGACAGAAAACTGCCTCCTGCTTCCAGAGATGTGTGGGAATGGATGCTGCAAATGCAGTATATTCAACTACTTATGAGTGTGACGAAGCTCATGGAACAAACTACCATGAAAACTTCAAAAAATACTGGGAAAGAATTCAAAGAGAAGACCTTGTTGTGGATGGTGCCATGACGGATCCAAAAGGAGACCGTGCACTTTCACCTTCGCAGCAAAAAGATCCAGATATGTATCTAAGAGTAGTAGAGACAAGGGAAGATGGAATCGTTGTACGTGGTTCTAAAGCCCATCAAACAGGAATTGTAAACTCACATGAAGTTATTGTAATGCCAACAATAGCAATGAGACCGGAAGATAAAGATTACGCAGTTGCTTTTGCCCTTCCATCTGATGCAGAAGGTATTTTCATGATTTACGGTCGTCAAAGCTGTGATACAAGAAAAATGGAACCAAATGCTGATATCGATGTTGGAAATAAGAACTTTGGAGGACATGAAGCATTAATGATTTTTGATAATGTTTTCGTTCCGAATGACCGCATCTTTATGAATGGTGAGACAGACTTTGCTGGTATGATGGTTGAAAGATTTGCATCTTATCACCGTCAAAGCTATGGTGGATGTAAAGTTGGTGTTGGTGATGTTTTAATCGGAGCAACGGCATTGGCAGCAGATTATAACGGAGTACCAAAAGCAAGCCATATCAAAGACAAAATTATTGAAATGAATCACTTAAATGAAACCTTGTATTCTTGTGGTATTGCATGCTCTTGTGAAGGTTCAAAAATGAAGGCTGGAAACTACTATGTAGATACTTTACTTGCAAATGTCTGTAAACAGAACATTACTCGTATGCCTTATGAAATCACACGTCTTGCAGAGGATATTGCAGGTGGTTTGATGGTAACAATGCCAAGCCAGCAAGATTATGATAATGAAAAGCTAAGACCATACATTGATAAATATTTACAGGGTAATGCAGATGTTTCCACTGAGGATCGCATGAGAATATTAAGATTAATTGAGAACATCACTCTAGGAACAGCAGCTGTTGGATATCGAACAGAATCTATGCATGGAGCGGGCTCACCTCAGGCTCAGAGAATTATGATTGGAAGACAGGCCAACGTTGAGCATAAAAAAGAGCTTGCAAAAAACATTGCAGGGATTAAGAAAAAATAGTATATGAATATCTATGTAAAATTTTGTGGTGGGTGTAACCCTAGGTATGACCGGATGAAAGCGGTCAAAGAGATAGGGGGGCACCTGTCTGCAAAGATACAATTTACAAATCCGTCAGATGCTGACATTCATCTGCTGGTTGCAGGATGTGAAAGGAATTGTCCAAAAGGAACGGGACAGAAACCAGAAGTATTTATGAACCATCAGATTAGTGGGAAAGAAGTGATGAAACAAATTCTTGGATGGGGTGAAAAGATGCAGGATTACAAGGAAAAGTATAAGGACAAAATTGTCACTGCTGCAGAAGCAGTAAAGTGTATTAAGGACAATGACAGAGTTGCTATTGGACATGCATGTGGTGAACCAATTGCTCTGACAAAAGCTCTCTGTGACAGAATGGATGAGCTGAAAAATGTAGAAACAACAACAATGGTTGGTATGGGTGAAAGCGGATATTGTTCCGAGAAGGCCGAAGGTCATATCAGACACAATTCACTTTTTGTTGGAAAAAATGAGAGGGCTGCAATTAAAGAAGGTCGTGGAGACTACACGCCTCAGTACTTCTCAAGAATTCCTTCGTTATTTACAGATGGATTCATGCCTTTGGATGTTGCACTGGTACAGGTCAGTACGCCAGACAAACATGGCTATGTAAGCTTGGGAGTTTCGGTGGACTATAGTTATACCGCTGCTAAGGTTGCGAAGATGAAAGTGGCTCAAATCAATAAAAACATGCCAAGATGTCATGGAGAATGCTTTATGCATTTAAGTGAGTTTGATTATTTGGTAGAAGAAGATATTCCGATGATTGAACTTCCACGAAGCGAACTTTCCGAAGTGGAAAAGAAAATCGGTGAAAATTGTGCA
Source organism: Aequitasia blattaphilus (assembly GCF_024721305.1). Taxonomy (GTDB): domain Bacteria; phylum Bacillota; class Clostridia; order Lachnospirales; family Lachnospiraceae; genus Aequitasia; species Aequitasia blattaphila. The sequence continues at coordinate 106,063 of NZ_JAMXOD010000012.1, forward strand.
AGTCTGATTAAAGACGGAGATACCTTACAATTAGGGATTGGTGCACTTCCAGATGCAGTGTTGCTATCTTTAAAAGATAAAAAGGACTTGGGAATTCATTCTGAAATGTTTTCCGACGGTGTGGTGGAGCTGATTGAAGCAGGTGTTATTACGAATAAGAAGAAGAATTTCAATCCGGGAAGATTGGTAGCAACCTTCCTTATGGGAAGTCAAAAACTTTATGATTTCGTTGATGATAATCCAACTGTTTACATGGCTTCTGCAAACTATACCAATGACCCTTATGTGATTGCAAAGAATGATAATCTGATTTCCATCAACTCTTGTGTGGCAGTGGACTTTATGGGACAAGTCAGCTCAGAGAGTGTGGGAACGATGCAGATTTCTGGTGTAGGCGGACAGGTTGATTTCGTAAGAGGCGCGAACATGTCAAAAGGTGGTAAATCCATTATTGCAATGAGTTCAACGGCAAAGGGTGGAAGTATTTCAAAGATTGTTCCTATGTTGGAACCAGGTGTGGCCGTTACAACAGGAAGAAATGATGTGGGTTACATTGTAACAGAGTATGGAATAGCAGATCTTAGAGGAAAATCTCTAAAAGAACGTGCCAAAGCACTGATTCAGATTGCTCATCCAAACTTCAGAGAAGAGCTCATTAGTCAATGGGAAGATAGATTTAAAATTAAATGGCAGGATTAACGGAGGAGTAAAGATGGATTTTAATTTAAGCAGTAAACACGAGATGGCAAGAACGTTATTTAGAGATTTTGCTGAAACAGAAGTAAAACCCCTTGCACAAGAGGTGGATGAGACCGAATGCTTCCCGGAAGAAACGGTAAAGAAAATGGCGAAATACGGATTCTTAGGAATTCCAGTACCCAAAGAATATGGTGGACAAGGTTGTGATATTTTGACCTACGCAATGTGTGTAGAAGAGCTGGCGAAGGTATGTGGAACCACAGCTGTTATTGTATCGGCTCATACATCTTTGTGCGTGGATCCTATAATGACTTATGGAACAGAGGAACAAAAGCAGAAATACTTACCAGCACTTGCAAAAGGTGAGAAGCTGGGAGCTTTTGGACTGACAGAGCCAGGAGCAGGTACAGATGCTCAAGGACAACAAACAAAAGCTGTTCTTGATGGAGATGAATGGGTATTAAATGGAAGTAAAATCTTTATCACAAACGGTAAATATGCAGATGTGTACATTGTAATCGCTGTGACTGGAACCGTTGAAAAAAGAGGGCGTCAAGTAAAAGAAATCTCTGCATTCATCGTTGAAAAAGGAACTCCAGGTTTTTCTTTTGGAACAAAGGAAAAGAAAATGGGTATCAGAGGATCTGCTACTTATGAGCTAATCTTCACAGATTGCCGTATTCCAAAAGAAAATATGCTAGGTGCAAAAGGCAAAGGCTTTGGCATCGCAATGCATACTTTAGATGGAGGACGTATCGGAATTGCATCTCAGGCATTAGGTCTTGCAGAAGGCGCATTAGAAACAACCATTGAGTACGTAAAAGAAAGAAAGCAGTTTGGAAGATCGATTTCTAAATTCCAGAATACTCAGTTCCAGCTTGCAGATATGGCTACAAAAGTAAAGGCGGCACAGTTGATGGTTTACAGAGCAGCTGAAGCAAAGAAAAGAGGCGGTAACTATAGTGTAGAAGCTTCTATGGCGAAGCTATATGCTGCAGAAACTGCAATGGAAGTAACAACCAAGGCAGTCCAATTACACGGCGGTTACGGTTATATCAGGGAATATGATGTAGAGCGTATGATGAGAGATGCTAAGATAACAGAGATTTATGAAGGAACATCAGAAGTACAGCGTATGGTTATAGCTGCAGATCTTTTGAAGTAGGAGGACGAAAAGTGAAAATAGTTGTTTGTATAAAGCAGGTGCCGGATACAAAAGGCGGCGTACAGTTTAATCCAGATGGAACATTAAATAGAGGAGCAATGTTGGCAATTATGAATCCTGATGATAAAGCGGGATTAGAAGCGGCACTCCGTTTAAAAGATCAATACGGTGCAGAAGTAACCGTTATCACCATGGGACTGCCTAAAGCTTCTGACGTATTAGTAGAAGCTATGGCTATGGGTGCAGATAAAGCAGTTTTAGTAACAGACAGAGTACTTGGTGGAGCCGATACATGGGCAACATCTACAACTTTGGCAGGCGCAATCCGCAATCTGGAGTATGATTTAATCATTACCGGACGCCAGGCAATTGATGGAGATACAGCTCAAGTTGGTCCTCAAATTTCTGAACACCTAAATATTCCTGTAATTTCTTATACTCAAAAGCTTGAAATTGAAGGAGATTACGTAGTAGCACAGCGTCAATATGAAGACAGATACCACGTTGTAAAAGCGAAGATGCCTTGTTTGATTACTGCTCTTGCTGAATTGAACGAACCAAGATATATGACTCCAGGTGGAATTTTTGATGCTTATGATGCTGAGATTGTAGAATTCAACCGTAAGGATCTAATTGATGTAGAGGATTCAAACCTTGGATTAAAGGGATCTCCTACAAAGATAGCAAAGGCCTCTGATAAAGTCAGAAAAGGTGCAGGTGAACAGGTAAACTTAGACCCTGAAGCATCAGTTGGATACATACTTGAGAAGCTAAAAGAAAAGCATGTTATATAGATAAAGGAGACTGGGACATAATGAATTTAAATGAATATAAAGGTGTATATGTCTATGTACAGCAAGTAGATAATAAGATAGACGGAGTTGCTCTTGAACTTTTAGGAAAAGCAAGAGATTTGGCAAAAGATTTGGATACAGATGTAACAGCAGTACTTTTGGGAAGTGATGTAAAAGGTCTGGTAAAGAAGCTGGCACAGTATGGTGCTGATAAGGTGATTCTTGTAGATGATCCAGCACTTAAGGATTATCGTACAGAGCCATACACACATGCCCTTGCATCGATTATTAATGAGTTTAAACCGGAAATTGTTTTAGTAGGTGCAACAGCAATCGGAAGAGATTTAGGACCTTTAGTATCTGCACGAGTACAGACAGGCTTAACAGCTGACTGTACGCAGCTTGATATTGGAGATTTTCCGATTAAGCCAATGATGGGAAAAGAACAACAGCACAATCAGCTGTTAATGACCAGACCGGCTTTTGGAGGAAACACAATTGCAACAATTGCTTGTCCGGATAACCGTCCTCAGATGGCGACAGTAAGACCTGGTGTCATGCAGAAAATTGAAAAAATTGCAGATGCTGAGGCAGAAGTGATTGCGTACAATCCTGGATTTGAAGAAAATAATAAATACGTTGAGATTGTAGATGTTGTGAAGAGTCTTTCTAATACAGTGGATATTATGGATGCAAATATTTTGGTATCTGGTGGACGTGGAGTAGGTGGTCCAGAGAATTTCTATATTTTAGAAGAGCTTGCAAAAGCAATTGGTGGAGAAGTGAGTTGTTCAAGAGCCGTTGTAGATGCAGGATGGAAACCAAAAGATTTACAGGTAGGACAGACAGGAAAGACGGTTCGACCAAATGTATATTTTGCAATTGGTATCTCGGGAGCAATTCAGCATGTGGCAGGAATGGAAGAAGCAGATATTATTATTGCAATCAATAAAGATGAAACGGCACCTATTTTTGATGTGGCGGATTACGGAATTGTAGGAGATTACAAACAAATCGTTCCGACACTTGCAAAGAGCCTGGAAAGTATTGCGGCTACGGAGGCATAAAGATGGAGTATTTTGATTTAATATCAAAAAGACAAAGCATTCGTAAATATAAAGAAGAAGGAATCCCTCGCAAGGACATTGAGAAAATTTTAGATGCAGCGAGGATTGCTCCTTCGGGAAAAAATCTTCAAAACTGGCGTTTCTTTGTTTTGGACACAAAGGAAAATATTAATCTTTTGTGCCAAGTAATTGCAGACAAGAATGAAGAAATTTCAGCAAAACTTGAAAAAGATGATGAAGAAGCAGCGAATAGATTTCGTAAGTTCTGTAAGAATTTCACGTTATTTATTAAGAATGCTCCAGTTGTTATTCTTACTTTGGGAAAGGATTATCTACCCTCTGGCTACCATGAAATGAAAAAGAGCGGAGCCTCAGAAGAAGAACTGAATTATTTGGCGTATAAACCAAATCCGGGAATGCAGAATATAGGAGCTGCGATGGAGCACATGACTCTTGCAGCAACGGATTTAGGCTACGGTTCTTGCTGGCTTACCAGTGCAAATTACGCAGGGGAAGAAATCGTAAATCTGATTAAGGAAAAAACAGGTTTTGATGAAGAAGGATTTTTCTTCACTTGTTTAATGAGTTTTGGTGTGCCTGCTGATGTAGAGCATAAAAGTCCAAAGAGAAAAGAATTAGAGGATATTTGTTATTTTGTAGATTAGAATTAAAAAAGGAAGGGATCTTCAATCAACTTGGGTAAGAACGAGCTTGATTGTGGATGCCTTCTTTTTTCTTCTTTGTAAATATGCTAGAGTAAGTACTAGAGAAAAAGGATGGAAGGGAGTCTGGGTATGATTATTCGAAATGGTTTGGTTTTCGGTGAAGATGGATTGTATACTTCGAAAGATATTTTTATTGAGGGTGGGAGAATTGTTTCGGATAAAGAAGGCTTAAGTGACCGAACTTCCATTGATGCATCGGGATTAAAGGTGATTCCAGGATTGATTGATATTCATAGCCATGGGGCGGCAGGGTATGATTTTTCGGATGGTTCTAAGAAAGGCTTGGTGGAGATATTAAAATATCAGAAGAGCCAGGGGATTACATCTTACTGTCCTACATCCATGTCTTTACCTGAACAGATGTTAATGAAGGCGTTTAAGACAGCTGCTGATTTAGAAAAGGATGAGAAGAATGCCAGAATTGTGGGAATTAACATGGAAGGCCCGTTTTTAGATGTTGTCAAAAAAGGGGCTCACCGGGCTGAGTATATTAAAAAGCCGGATATTGAAATGTTTAAAAAATGCAATGAAATCAGTGGGAACCAGATAAAAATTGTCACTTTAGCACCCGATATAAAGGGAGGAGAAAAATTTATTGAGGAGCTCCAAAATCAAGTCGTTATTGCTCTGGGACATACAGAAGCAGATTACGAAACCTGTATTCATGGGCTGAAAAAGGGGGCAAACCACATCACTCACTTATATAATGCAATGCTTCCTTTGGGACATCGTGAGCCTGGTTTGGTTGGAGCAGCCTTTGATTGTGAAAATTGTACAGTGGAATTAATAGGAGATGGAGTTCATGTTCATCCATCAGTAGTGCGAATGACCTTTCAGCTATTTGGCAGTAAGCGAGTCATTCTAGTCAGTGATTCTATGAGAGCAACTGGGATGGAAAATGGAAAATATGATTTGGGAGGGCAGACTGTAGTAGTTGAAAACGGAAAAGCGACACTGACAGATGGAACCATTGCGGGATCGGCTGTAAATCTGTTCACCTGTGTCAAACGTGTGATTAGTATGGGGGTTCCAGAGGGAATGGCGCTGCTGGCAGCGACCCGTAATCCTGCAAAACGAATTGGCATTTACCATGATACAGGGTCACTGACGGCAGGGAAGAGAGCAGACATTGTTTTGACAGACCAAAATCTAAATGTCCTAGAGGTTCTCTAAGGAGGGGACAGCTATATCTCATAATAATAGACAACAAAACGGGTAAAAGAAGAGGGGATATTGGACTATTTGTTCAAAAAGAGAAAGACAGTAAAAAAAGTGAAAATAGTTATTGACTTTTGCTTGGATACCATGCTATTATATCAAAGTTGCCTGTGACGAGCAGCCAATAAAAACACAACAGAACCTTGATAATTAAACAATAGACAACAACCCTGAAAGACCT
>NZ_JAMXOD010000013.1 GCF_024721305.1 Aequitasia blattaphilus
TAGTGGATATGGTGCGGTTGGGGCCCATATTTCGTAGGGCCTTTGAGGCCCAAGCTGGTAATAGTCCCTTACAGGGACAGAGCAAACCACCGGCTGAGCCGGTGGTCATGATTATTTTTTGTAGTAGTTTATGGTAGCTACACCAAGATATTTCCGAAATTAGATTTCAGTCAAAATCCTTTTCATTGCCGACAGGCAAGTAAATCAATTCATCTCACTCCCTATAGAGGAAGGAGAATTCTTGATGTTTTTGTTAAAATCAATATCAAAAAAATCCTAAATTAATGGTAGTGGAAAAGAATTAAGCGACCATTAGTAGACAAGAGAGAAGGTGTCCGATATAATTATATAAGTATGAAGGGATGAAAAAAGAACTGTTAGAAATGCACAAAAACAGAAATGAAAATTCTGTAAAACATACAGAAAAAGATAAAGAGAAAAGAGTATTATTGACATTTAATAAAAAAAGTATTAAAGTGTAATCAGTTGGAACCGGTTACATGGAATCGGGAGGATGGTTCAATGGGAGAAACAACGATAGATGATATAGCTAAAGAAGCAGGAGTTTCAAAGGCAACAGTATCCAGAGTTATTAACAATTCCAGTTCGGTAGCACCGGACACGCGGGAAAAAATCCAGGCAATTATAGATAAGAGGCATTATTCGCCATCAGCAGTGGCGCGAGGCTTATCGAAACGAACTTCCTCAACGATAGGAGTGGTAGTACCAGAAGTGGATAACCCTTTTTTTGGAGAAATACTGAGAGGAGTGACAGAGATAATTGACCGGAATAATCTAAGTTTGATCTGCTGTAACTCAGACGATGATTCCAAGAAAGATTACAAGGCATTAGAAATGCTGAAAGAGAATCGCGTGCGGGGGCTCTTGTACACACCGGCAACAGATTATAGTGATAAGAAACAGAAGAAGAGATTGGAAAAACTTTTAAACGAGATTGACACACCGGTTGTATTACTCGATCGGAAGATTGGACTTGATTTTGATGGGGTCTATTTCGATGATCGCCAAGGAATCTATGATGCAACTCAAGCACTTATTAAAGGTGGACACACCAAAATTGGTATTATCAATGGGACATTGGATAGAGTACTGGCAAGGATTCGGCAAGATGGATATCTGGAGGCATTAAGAGATGCAGGTATTGAGCCAGAGGAGCGATATATGTTTTTTGGAGATTTTCGAATGGGTACGTCGTATAAACTTTCCAGTCAACTATTGTCCATGGAAGACCGGCCTACAGCAGTATTGACTTGTAATAACCGAACAAGTATGGGATTTTTTAAAGCGCTGTTTGAAAGAGGAGAATCCATGCCGAAAGATATCGTTTGCATAGGATTGGATCGCATTGAGGCGCTAGAGTTGTTTCAAACAGATTTTGTGTATATTAAGAGAGATGCGTTTAAGATGGGACGTAAAGCTATGGAATTACTCATAAGCAGAATGGCATTTCCGGACAAACCGATTTCCAGTATTATATTAGATGCTCCCTTAAGTAGAGAAGATGCGGAGAGCTTGAAACGATTTAAAAAGTAAATGTTGCGATTTACTTTTTTGACAAAAATGTAACCGGTTACATGGAAAAGAAAGGAGAATGTTTATGGAACAGCAGTTGAAATTAGTGATAGGGTGTGATTTTGCGGCCTACGATTTTAAAACTGAAATACTAGAAAACATGAAAAAAAATGGATATCAAATTGTAGATGTAGGATGTGATTCTTCAAAAGAGGGATTGTATGCTCCAGTGGCAAAAAAAGTTGCAGATGCAGTTGCAGCAGGAGAATATGATTATGGTATTTTGCTGTGCGGAACTGGACAGGGAATGGCAATGGCTGCAAATAAGGTGCCAGGAATCAGAGCAGTCCTTTGCTACGATGTTCTTCCGGCTGTTTTAAGTAAAGAGCATAACCACGGCAATATATTATGTACTGGAGCTTGGATGATGAATGTGCCCGATGCATTGAGAATGATAGAGGCGTGGCTCTTTGCAAAGTATGCAGGAAATAACGATGAAGGTGTTCAGTTAATGAAGCAGTATGAGAGAGAAGGCAGGTGAAAGATGGAAGACAAATTTCAAAAGACTGCATTAGGAGCAGTCAGTGAATTGAAACAAGTATTTGAAAGAATACAGATAAAAGATGTTGATATTTTACTTCAAAAGATTCAGGAGAAGAGCAGAATTTTTTTGTTAGGAGCAGGTAGAGAAGGCATTGCTGTCAGAGCATTCACAATGCGCTTAATGCATTTAGGTAAGGAAGTTCATTGGATATGGGATGAAACGACACCAGCAGTTCAAGAAGGAGACCTTTTTATTTGTGCCTGTGGATCTGCTGATGTAGGACATGAAAATTATATTTGTAAGATGGCCAAAGAAGCTGGTGCAGAGCTATTGCTTATTACACCGGCAAATACTGGATACCTACTGGAAATTGCAGATTATATTGTACAAGTTCCAGCTGAAGCTTATAAGGCACAAGGTGATTTTGTACCAACACAGCAATTGATGGGAAATTTATTTGAACAAGCTTTATTTATTTTTTTTGATGTAGTAATTATGCTTCTAAAAGAGGAGCTACACATTTCGTCCAAAGAGATGGTTGCGCGGCATAGAAATGTGGAATAAAGCCCTATAAGGGCCGCAGAAAGGAACTGCGGGATAACATATAATTTAATTTTAAGGAGGAACTGTATGATGAAGAAAATGAAAAAAATGGTAGCATTATTATTGGCAACAATCATGTGTTTATCAATGGTTGCGTGTTCGAATGAGAGTGATACCAAGGACACAAGTAAAGCCGATAGTGAAAGTAGCACATCAAGCGATTTGTTTGATTTGGCACAATACAAATCAGATAAAGACAAGTCAGAGTGGACGATTGCTGTTGTAACAAAGGATAATACTGCAAACTGGTTCAAAAGAATGGAAATTGGTGTTAATGAATTTGGTGAAGAGCAATCCATCAAAGTAATTCAAAAAGGTCCAGCAAATGCAGATGCGGCATCACAAGTTCAAGTAATTGATGATTTAATTAATCAAGGTGTAGATGCACTTTGTGTTGTACCAATCGATCCAGGTGCAATTGAAGCGTCCTTAGAGTCAGCAATGAAACAAGGGATAGTTGTTGTTACTCACGAAGCATCAAACCAAAAGAATACGCTATTTGATGTAGAGGCATTTACATCAGAAGATTTTGGTGCAGCACTCATGGATGCATTGGCAAAAGAGATGGGAGAAAAAGGGAAGTACGGTATGATGGTAGCATATACAACCAGTACAACCCATATGGAATATGCTGAAGCACAAAAGGCGCGTCAAGAAGAAGCTTATCCAGATATGGAGCTTGTTAATGGTGGTGCAGTCCCAACTTGTGAATCAGAAGAAAGTATTGATACCGCTTATGAAAGAGCAAAAGAAGTGTTAAAGGCAAATCCAGACATGACAGGATTTACTGGAGTTGCATCTACCGATTGCCCAGGAATTGCAAAAGCAATTGAGGAGCTAGGATTAGGTGGAAAAGTTAAGGTTGTTGGAGTAGGAACTCCAAATGAATTCAAAGAATATGTGAATTCTGGTACAATTTCAAAGATTAAATTATGGGATCCAAAAGATTCAGGATATGCAATGTGCTCTATTGCGGCTAAAATTCTTGCTGGTGAGGAAGTAGGAGATGGAAGTGATTTAGGTGTAGCTGGATATGAGAGTGTTAAGTTAATCGAAGGTGACAACAGATGCTTGATTGGTGAAGCAGACATCGAAATTACGAAAGATAATATTGAGGATTTTGACTTCTAGATAAAAGAAGTATGACAGGCATATCGCACATCTGAAAGAGAGTTTGTAAGTGATGTGTGATATGCCTTTGTTACTGTATTGTATGAAAAAAAGTGGGAGGCTGGAAATGATATGGCAGAGAATATTCTTTCAGTAAAAGGAATTAAGAAATCATTTGGTGGTGTTCACGCGTTAAAAGGTGTTGACCTTGTGATTAAGAAAGGTGAGACACATTGTCTTGCGGGTGAAAATGGTTGTGGTAAGTCCACTATTATTAAAGTAATATCAGGCTTTTATAAGCCGGACGAAGGAAGTATAGAGGTTGATGGAAAAGGTTATCCTGTTATGACTCCAGCAGAGGCAATTCGTGCGGGAATTCAGGTGATTTATCAGGATTTTTCGATTTTTCCGAATTTGACTGTGATTGAAAATTTAGCATTCAATCAAGTTTTAGCAAATAAGAAAAAGGTAGTAAATAGAAAAGAATTTCGCCGCATTGCAGAAGAAGCGGTGAAGAAAATCAATTTTGAAGTTGATTTGGATGCACTCGTTGAGACTCTTCCGGTAGCTGATAAACAGTTGATTGCGATATCGAGAGCCCTTTTAGATAACGCGAAACTAATTATTATGGATGAGCCCACAACAGCGTTGACGAAAAAAGAAATTGAAAGATTATTTGAGATTATTGCAGATTTGAAAAAAAACGGCGTTACAATTCTATTCGTTTCACATAAATTAGATGAAGTATTTGAACTTTCAGATAGTATTACAATATTGCGTAATGGAGAGAATGTGATTTCTTGTGCAACTAGTGAGATGACAGAAGAAAAGTTTGCCTATTATATGACAGGAAGACAATTTGAAAAGCACGAAAAAGTTGTAAATAAAAGGAATGATGAAGTGGTTCTAGAAGTCAAAGAATTAAGTGCCCCAGGATTTGAAGACGTGAGTTTTCAGCTACATAAGGGTGAAATCCTAGGCATTACAGGACAGTTAGGCTCAGGAAGAACCGAGTTATCACTGGCGTTGTTTGGACTGCTGAAGACGACATCTGGAACAATCACTATGAATGGAAAGGAAGTTAGTATTTCAAGTGTACAAGCAGCACAGAAACTAGGAATTGCTCTGGTACCAGAAGATAGATTGACAGAAGGGTTATTCCTTCCACAATCAATTATTCGCAATATTACAGTGACAAAATTGGATCAATTGGCTAAAAAAGCAGGAATCATTAATACGAAGACTTTGGAAGAGGAATCAGCAAAGTGGGTAGCAGATATTGGAGTAGCAACAAAAGACCACTCCTTACCTGTGCAAACCTTGTCGGGTGGAAACCAACAGAAGGTGGTGCTTGCTAGATGGCTTGCAAATAACCCAGACGTACTCATTTTAAATGGACCAACGGTAGGTGTTGATATAGGTGCGAAGCATGATATCCACAAATTGCTTAGAGAGTTAGCAAAAAAAGGGATGGCAATTATTGTTGTTTCAGATGATGCTGCGGAAGTGATTGAGACTTGTGACAATGTAATAGCGATGCAAGGTGGAAAAGTGACGGGGTTCTTGAGCGGTGAGGATTTAAACACGTATTCACTTGCTGCCATGAATGTTTAGAAGAGGAAAGGAGAAAAAGATGAGTCGTCTTAGTTTAAAGAAATTGAAAAAACAAACAGAGTTTTATGTGTTTTTGATTATCATTGCTTTAGCTGTTTTTATCCAAATACGTTCAGGTCTGTTTTTTACAAATAATAACTTAGTTGATCTGCTTAGGTCGATGATTGTTCCCTCTATATATGCGTTGTGTGCACTTCTTGCATTTGTGAGTACGGGGCCGGATGTTTCATTTCCACTAATCGCAGCATTAAGTAGTTATTTGGCGACAGATATTGCAACCAAAATGAACTATAAAGGACCAGTTGTTTTTGTGTTTTTAATAGGCATGTTTTTTGGGATGCTAATGGGAGCGTTGAACGGATTTATTATAGTGAAATATAAATTCCCAAGTCTAATAGTAACACTAGGTACATCTACCATTTTCAGCGGTATTTTATTGGGAGCATTTGAAGCAGAACGTATGGATTTGCCAGAGAGTATGGCACGATTTGGTAAACAATCTCTGCTTACTGTCGTCAATGCAAAATCAGGACTGGGTTCTACTTTGCCCATGACTTTTATTATCTTAATTATTTTATATGTAATTGCCTATTTGATTCTTAATTTTACGATGGTAGGACGAGGCGTATATGCCCTTGGAGGAGATGAAATTTCAGCGGAACGTGCTGGATTTAATGTGAAGGCTATTCGGTTTGGAGTATTCGTTGTAAATGGAGGAATAGCAGCAATAGGAGGTCTGTGTTACAGCATTATGTCAATGAGATATCTTCCAACAGAGTTTGCTGGCGGTGAGATGATTGTTATTGCTGCTGTAATTCTTGGAGGTACACGTATGACTGGCGGTGTTGGTACGCTAAAGGGATGTTTACTGGGAACGTTGCTTTTAACAATGGTATCAAATAGCTTAATTCTAATTGGGGTGGCAGTATCCTGGCAGAAAGTATTTATTGGAGCAATTATTATAATAGGAACGGCAATATCAGCATTACAGAGCCGCTCTGGAGCGATTATAAAGAAAAAAATAAAAAAGGAGGCTGCATAAATGAATCGTACAGGAAAGAAAATCGATGATAATATTTTAAGATTACTGGTTGTTCTAGTTGTATTTGTGCTGATAGCATGTACGACCAAAACCAGCATGTTTATGCAGGTGGGCAATTTTCAGTCGATTGGTAAACAGCTTGCGGAATATGGGTTAATGGCATTGGGTGTCGGAATTTGTATGATTTCTGGTGGTATTGATCTCTCGACGGTTTATATAGCGAATCTTTGTGGAATCGTTTCGGGTCTGATGATGCAGCGATTGATTCCTCAAGGAGAGGAAAATAGTGGGATTGTGATACTTGCAATGCTGACCGCAATCGTAATAGGAGCACTGTGTGGAGCGTTTAATGGTTTTCTGATTTCAAAATTGAATATACCAGCTATGCTTGCAACATTAGGAACGTATCAGCTTTATATGGGAATTGCAGTTGTTATATCAGGTGGTAGTACAGTAAGTGGACTTCCCAAGGGATATACAGCTCTTGGAACGACATTGGTAGGTGGAATTCCTTTGGCGTTTCTTGTTTTTCTTGTTGCGGCAATTGTATTGTCCTTCATAATGAGTAAGACAAAATTTGGTACAAGAGTATATCTTGTCGGAACAAACGAAAAGTCAGCAGTTTTTGCCGGTATTAAAAAGAACAGTACGTTGATTCGTACTTATATGATATCTGGTGTGATATCAGCAATTGCAGGTTTGGTTAGCCTGGCTAGAATTAACTCAGCAAAAGCAGATTTTGGAAGCAGCTATACGATGCAGTGCATATTGATTGTAGTATTAGGAGGGGTAAATCCAAACGGTGGATTTGGTTCTATTCCTGGAGTTGCAATTGCAGTGGTAATTCTTCAGGTGTTATCGTCATATTTGAATATGTTTCCAGATATCAGCAACTATTTCCGAGACTTGATCTGGGGTGTAGCCTTAATTGCAGTGCTGATTATCAACTTTGTAATTAATAAAAGAAAAACAGCAAGACTTGCAAAATTAAGTTAGTAAAAAAGGAGAAACAACATGTCAAAACCAAAAATATTAGTAGTCGGAAGCATGAATATGGATGCTATGATATATGGTGTTCCGAAGATTCCTGATTTCGGTGAATCGGTTTTATGCCGTTATTATGCATATGTTCCAGGAGGAAAAGGATCAAATCAGGCAATGGCAGCAGCTTTTCAGGGAGCAGATGTGACAATGGTTGGTCGGGTTGGTGATGATGACAATGGTTATGCCTTGGTAAATGACTTGAAAAAGGCAGGAGTAGATACACAATTTATTGTTTTTGATCCAGATGAGCAAACAGGTTTTGACCCGATTATGGTAGATGAGTCAGGAAAATATGTATCCTATGTGGTGATGGGAGCAAATGATAAGTTGGATTTTAATCAGGTGAGAAGTGCTATTGATGCGAAAGACTATGATATGGTAGTGATGCAGCTGGAAATGCCACTTGAAACAGTATATAAAACTTATGAGTATGCTTCTGAAAAAGGAATTCGAGTGTTTTTAGATGCTGGTCCAGCACAGAGCATATCTTTAGAAAGACTGAAAAATATTTTTATTATTTCTCCTAACGAAGCAGAAACAAAGGCCCTTACAGGAATTGATGCAGATACAGAAGAAAAAGCAATTGCCGCAGCAAAAAAACTATATGATGAGGTAAAGCCCAAGCATGTCATCTTAAAAATGGGGTGCAGGGGAGCACTTTTATATAATGAGAATACCGTTAAAATAGTACCTTGCTTTAAAGTAAATGCACTTGATTCTACAGCGGCAGGTGATACATTTGGAGCAGCACTGGCAATACAACTATGCAAAGGAGAAGGGATGGAGACAGCGATTCGTTTTGCTCATGCTGCAGCCGGAATCTGTGTATCACGAAAAGGCGCGCAGACATCAATCCCAACAGAAGAGGAAGTGATTGCATTCTTGAAACGTTATGAAAAGGAGGAAGTGAAGTAATGATAAGAAAAATTTCGCCTTCAATGATGTGTGTTGATTTGATGAATGTGGAGAGAGACATTCGCAGTCTTGAAGCGGCTCAGGTGGATTATCTGCATATCGATATTATGGATAATCATTTTGTTCCTAATATTACCCTCAGTACAGATTTCGTCAACAGTGTTAGAGAGATTACCGATATTCCATTGGATATACATCTTATGATTGAAAATCCAGAGAATAGTCTTTTGGCATTCAAAGGGCTAGATGCCAATGATATTGTATGCATTCATTGTGAAGCAACAAGACATATTCAGAGAGCACTCAGTATGGTAAGGGAGCTAGGAGTAAAGGTGGGAGTTTCATTAAATCCAGGTACTCCGCTGTACATGGTAGAAGATTTGCTCGAGGATTTAGATGTCATTATTATTATGACTGTTAACCCGGGATTTGCTGGTCAGAAACTTGTTCCAGCAACCTTGGATAAGATTCGAAATTTACGAAATATGCTTGATGAGAGAGGGTATGGAGATATTTTAATAGAAGTAGATGGTAATGTGAGTTTTGAACATGCAAAGAGTATGTCTGAAATGGGTGCTAACATATATGTAGGTGGAAGCTCTAGCATTTTTTCAAAGGAAGGTACCATTGTCGAAAATACAAGAAAATTAAGGGAAATCATACAGGCGGTGTAAAGATGTTATGACAAATGAGTATTTGAAAAACAGTTTATCAATAATAGAAGAGTGTCAAATGGCTCTTGAGGCCGTAGCGGAAGAACAGGTTCAAGCTTATCTAACCATTCTTGAAGAGGCAGACAAGGTGTTTTTTGTCGGAGTTGGTAGAGTCTTACTGGCATTAAAAGCAATTGCGAAGCGCTATGGTCATTTAGGAATAAAGGCTGTAGTAGTAGGAGAGATTACGGAGCCAGCTATTACAGATAAAGATGTTTTAATTGTGGGCTCTGGAAGCGGTGAAACATTGTTTCCGTTAGGAATTGCAGGAAAGGCCAAACAACTCGGTGCAAAAGTCGTACATATTGGAAGTAATCCAGAGAGTAGTTTAAGTCAGTATACAGACCTTTTTCTTCGTATACCGGTAGAGAGTCGAGCAAAAAAAGAAGATGAAATTGCCTCTCGTCAACCGATGACTTCATTGTTTGAACAATCCTTATTGCTCTTTGGAGATGCGACTGCTATGATGATTATCAAACAGCGGGATTTAGATATGGAACAATTGTGGGAGTATCATGCAAATCTAGAATAAGAGGTGAAATGAATGAAATTACAATTGGCAATAGATGATTTGAGTATGGAAGAAGCCCTAAAACTTACGGATAGTATTTTGGAATATATTGATATCATTGAAATGGGAAGTCCCTTTTTAATGGAGTATGGGATGGAAGCTGTACGCAGTTTTAAAAACCGATATCCGGAAAAGGAAATCTTAGCAGATTTGAAAATTATGGATGCAGGTTTCTTTGAGGCGGAATTGGCTTTTCGTGCAGGCGCAGATTATGCCACTGTATTGGGGGTGACGGATTTACTTACTATCCAGGGGTGCCAGGATGCAGCTGAACAATACGGACGTAAAATATATGTGGATATGATTTGCGTTCCAGACATTCCAACGCGTATGAAAGCAATTGAAGAAATAGGTGTTTTTGGTATTTCTGTTCATACTGGGGTTGATCAGCAGGCTGCAGGCCGTAGTGCGATAGATGATCTTAAGTTAATGCTTGAACACAGGCAGAAAGCAGAGATTTCTGTTGCTGGAGGAATTCATTCGGGTACGATTCAAAGTTATATAGATGCAGGCGCAGATGTGGTGATATCAGGGGGAGGTATTTGCCATTCGGAGAATCCAAGGCTAGAAGCAGCTAAAATAGCAAAGTGCATAGCGGAAAGGACCAAATGATGAGAGAGTCAAAGGTGTTAATAGAGATTGTAGAAGAAATAGCACGATATACACGTCAGATAGATGAATTAGAGATGCTCAAAATGGTTGAGTTGATTCAGAATGCCTCGAAAATTTTTGTTGTTGGAGCTGGCAGGTCGGGCTTTTGTGCAAGAGCATTTTCAAATCGTCTGATGCATTTAGGAAAGCAAACGTTTTTTGTGGGAGAACCAACTACTCCTTCAATTGGAGAGGGGGATTTGCTAATCATTGGTTCGGGCTCAGGAGAGACAGAGAGCCTTAAAGTTATGGCAGAAAAAGCTGCACGAATTGGAGCGGATGTAGCGACTGTTACAATTTTTCCGGAAGCAACAATTGGTAAATTAGCAAAAGCAGCAATCTGCATTCCAGGGGGTACGCCTAAGAGTGAACGAAAAGATTCTGTGAAATCAGTGCAACCAATGGGAAATTTATTTGAGCAGCTGAGCTGGATTGTGTATGATGGACTGATAAAGATGCTTATGAAAGAAGACAATATATTAGAAGATGAAATGTTTAAGAGACATGCAAATCTGGAATGATTTTATGGACAAGAGCGGGCGATAATCGCCCGCTCTTAGCTATCTTCACCTACACAATATGATTTGAAAGAGCAATCGACACCGCATCCGCCCCATTTTTTGCCCCGAGCTTTAAATAAATATTACTCAGAAACTTTTGAACTCCACTGACGGAAATATTCAAGCTCAGTGCGATTTCCGCCCGGGATAAGCCTTGGGTAAGAAGTTTCAGAACCTGTTTTTCCCGGGGAGTCAGAGTGGTTTTTACAGGAGCCTTACTATTCTTTGTGTGAAAGAATGTTTTTTGAATCGATTCAAGATGGGATACAAATTCTCTTGTCTTATTCTCTAGAGATTTCAGCCATTCGTCATCATAATAAGGATCATTTTCTCTTCGTACCAGTTGGATAATCGGAAGTATATGTGTACCCAACTCCATAAACAAAAAAGATATATTGTGTTTGTAAACCATGTCATAGCTTTCTCTAAAAGCGGCAAGAGCCTTGTCTTTCCTGTCGAGATGCAGGTAGGAGATGGAATACAAAATATGGTTTCGTACTTTTAAGGGCCAAAGGCCACGTGTAGTTGTAACTTGATTTAACTCATCTACTAAGGTATGGAACTTAGGATAGTCTTTTTCATACAGAGCATAGAGAGCACAGGCAATTATATTTCTGCCAATGGCATCTTGCTTGTCCCGATAGTGATTCAAATCCCCTTCTTTAATCCACTCTGGCACAGAATCAAAGTTTTCCAGATAAAATCCATAAATAGCTTGAAAGATATCGTTTAAATCATGAAGCATATGAGGTGTATACTGTTTGTAATATTTGTTCCCATTGCGATAGTAGGTCTTTAAAGAGCTATAGTTGCCTAAAGCAAATGCAATGCGTACTAGTATGTGATATGCATTTAAGACAATTCCATGCTGCCCTTCGATGGAGGCCTTAAACACTGCTTGTTTTGCGTAATAGGACGCCTTTTCATAGTCGCAGGTCATTAGCTGAGCTTCACTATGAAAAAGATAATCATAACCGGCTAATTGCTCTTTATTGATTTGTGAAATACAAAAAGTATAGTCGGAAATATAGTCCACCATATCCTGAATAGTAATATCTTCATCAGGTGGAAGAAAAAATCCCGAATTTTCCACAATAGAATAAGTGTTGTGAACACTCATAATACTGCCGTCACTTAAAAGAGGGATGTGTTCTTTTAGGATTGAAAGATCAAAAAGCCTATTTTGAGCAATGGAAATATTTGCAAGCATAACGTAGCTTTCTCCGATAATCCTTTTGTATTCAGGTTGTGTAGAATCCAAAGAATCAATGAGTGAATAAAAAGCAGACTTTGATAATTCCAAATCCCGGGCTTTAAAATGCAGCAAGGCAATAAAAAAATCAATCCAGGGATGAGTATCTCTGTATTCCTTTGGAATTTGCAATAGAAATTGCAGAAAGGCCTGTATGTAAGAAGATTCTACATTGTAGGGTGCCAGAAGAATCAAGTACTTTGAAAGCCCTTCATAATTTTTTGTCTGGATATAGAGGGTCATAATTGTTCGGATGTCCAGAGAGTCAAAAGGATAGCTGCTGGCGCTGCTTAGAGTGTGAATTTGTTCTCTTGACTCCAATGAGAAAAATGTTGAGATTAAAAAATCTCTATAAGGAATAAGGAAACGGAATTGTAAAATCTCATAGGAATATTCAATAAAAGGATTTTTTATAATAATTTCCAGGGTTTGCTCATAAAGCTCTTTTGACTCATCAATGGTTAAATCAGAAATCATTTTGTGGGAAAATGATTGAAACACAATGAGTTTTGTCAAAATTTCTTGTGTTTTTATAGAGTAATTTCCAAAATAGTACTTTTCAAAAAGCTTGTACACAGAAGAAATAAGATTTTCCATATTTTGAGAGGAGTCTGCTGCAATAATATGAAGCATTAGTGGCCATCCTTCGGTCTGCTGCAGAAGTCTTTGTGCCTCTTCTTCTTTAATATTTTTACCGTATATGCTGAAAAGACTTTGTATTTCCCGTATATTTAATGACAAATCTCTTGCAGTGATAATGAGGTTTTGATGCATTTGATTAACGGAAATATTAGAAGGTGCAATGGTAAGGTCTTTAATATTCTCATTTGCAATAATGATTTGATGAATATTTAATGGAGCATATAGCAAATTTACTGTATGTAACTGGAAAAAGAAGTTTGATATTTTTGTGTTTGTAATCAGTTCATAATTGTCCGTAATGAGTACAATCTTGCCATATTTTTCCTCAATAACCTTGTCTAATACCGTATCCATTACAAAAGCAGACATCTCATCGATTGTCTCGGGAAAAGTATGTCTTGAAATAATGTCTGAAACCTCAGGGAGTTCTTTTTGTGCAGCAATACTTAAGGTTTTCCAAAAGAAGGCTGGGTTGTTATCCAGAACAGATAAGCTAATCCAGATAATAGGCAGTTTCAGTTTTTTGACATACTCGGAAACCAGGGAAGTCTTACCGTAACCGGGTCCTGCAAGTATAGTAGTCATTGAATTATTCAAAGAATGAGAAAGCTTGTGACTGATGCGGGGTAATTTCACAAAACCAGTAGGCAAAGGCTGGTTTGGAAGATAGTCAGAACGATTCATTTCAGGTTACCTCCATCATAATTTATATTTCCATAATACTATAAAAAAAGACAGTCTCCAATAGAAAAAAGTTACAGAAAAAGACAGTATATATTCCGTTTTCTTTTCTATAATGAATCTGCACATAGCAATGAAGAAGGTGAGGTGGATTATGGTAAAGAAAATCCTAATATGTGCTGTGTTATTTTTTGCATTTCTTTTTTTAAGTGCATTTCAACTACGTGTTAACGCTGAGTCTGATGAAGAGCTTTTTCCAGTGTCGGAAATACAACCAAGGAATACTACGGGAAGCCTTACAGGAGTGAAGACAGCTTCCAGAGAAGAAGGAGACGACCGAATTCATAAGATACAGGTAGAAATAGAAGGGCAACCAGGGGTTACTACTGTTACAGAAAATGTTCCAGTCGATGTTGTACTCGCGGTGGATTTGAGCTCCAGTATGGATAATAACCAGTTTGAAAACTGGAAACCATCCATGAGGGCGATGGATCATATTATCAATCAATTATTGGGAGAGTCGAGAGCTGGCGGAGACATACGAATCGGTATGGTAGGATTTGGCTCCTCCTATTCCAGTAATTACGTAGGGAAAGCCCACAAGACCTTAATAGATTTTACAGCGGATGCCGGAGCGTTAAAAAGTGTATATGCCGGTAAAACGGCAAAACAAGTGCGGGAATCGGGAGAGTATAAGATTGCCGGGAGCACCAATTCAGAGGCGGGATTCATAGGTGCCAGACAGATGTTGGAAAGAAGGAGTGAGGAAGAGAAGCGAGACAGACAAGGAATCGTAATTTATTTAACGGATGGAGAGCCTTCCGTACACTATATTGTTCAGGACGAAGAGAATGACTACTATGTAGAAAGGGAAGATAGTTCCTTTCAAGAAGCTAAGGATGAGGGGAAAAAAGTAAAGGATTTAGGATACGTAGTCTATACGGTAGGATTAAACACAGGAGAATCTGGAAATTCCAGAGATTTTTTGGAATATGTGGCAACGGATTTGGAAAAATTTGTAAGTACGAATACGAGTAATCTGGAGGCTGCCTTTGAAGCTATTGGACAGGATATACAGGAAGAACCCTATCCAATCGAACACGCAAGGGTAAAGCTGATTGATCCAATGAGTGAATATGTCACCTATTTTGAGCGGGATCAAGGACAGGGGATGAGACTGGAAATGTCTACAGATCAAGGCCTGTCATGGGAAGATGTTTCTCCTGACGAATGGAATGGAAGCTATGATGATACGACGAAAACATTAGGCTGTGAGATTTTCAACTTTCATTCGGAACGGCGTTATCGTTTTTCTTATTACGTTCAGATTACTGAGGCAGGAATCGGGAAAAAATTACACAAAGATCAAACCAGTGGAGGAATGCCGGAAGAGGGACAAGATGGTGTTGTGGCTAATGGGTATACGTATCTGACTTCGAATATTGTGGAAGAACAGGAGGTTCTGGTACCAACTGTTTACACGCCCCTGGTGGAACCTGCAAAACTGGAGGGAGACAAGAATGAAACGTTGATAGATATTTATGATGGTACCTATACAATAACAGTCCGATTTCGAGGGGAACAAGAGAAAAAGGATGGGGAAGTGGTACAAGAGCTTAAAAATGTTGTTTTAGTAGACTACATGAGCCAATACGTAGAACTTACCCATTTTGACTCTGCCATGAGTACCGATATTGGAGAAGAAAACTGGGTTGACACACCCGGGATTTATGCAGGATATTTACCCAGTCAGAGAGCTGTTGTGTGGAATCTGGGGGGAGGGTTTCAGGAGGGGAAAGAATACAAGCTTACTTATCGAGTGCAGGTAAAAGAAGAGTATGAAGGAAAACGAATGCATAAGACTCAGACGAGTGGAAGCTTACCAGAGGGTGGAACGGCAGGAGTTGTTGCCAACGGATACACAGGGCTACATTCCAATTTGATTGTTACAGAGATTATGGTGCCCGCGGTGTATCGGGAAGTTCAACAATCATCCTTTTCCTTTCGGAAAATAAAAGAAGAAGAGGAAAGGGATGTATTTTTGCAAGGGGCTGAGTTTACCCTTGAGAAACAACTGAATGATGAGATTTTGACTAGAGTATCCGATGAAAATGGTTTGGTAGATTTTGGTGCACTCGAACCAGGAGAGTATGTGTTGAGAGAAATAAAAGCTCCCTATGGATACGAGACACCGAAAGGATATTGGGTTGTTGAAATAAATCGGAACAGAGAAATTAAAATAATTGGTTATGGAGATGAGGGGAAAAAGCCGCCGGCCTTTAAACAAGTAGCGGAAGAATACCGGCTGCCAAACCTAAAAACAGTAACTCTCCCATTAAGTGGAAAGCAAGGAATCAGAGGCTTCATTTTGGTGGGTTCTGCTTTGATTATGGGAGGAATTATTATGACAAAGAGAGGAAGAAATAAGTAGTATGCTATATAAAAAGATGAAAAAAGCAATTGTGTTGTTTGGAATTATTATGTCGCTTAACACCACTAGTCTGGTAGCTGTGGCTGACAATGAGGAAACACCGGATCCAAGTGTGAAGGGAAGTATTACGGTTCACAAGTTTGGAATAAATAATGAACCGACAGAAGCCGGAGACGGGCTTGAAATTACCGATGCAGATAAGCTGAAGGAATTTGGAGAACCCTTAGACGGAGTAGGCTTTACCCTCTATATGGTAAAGGATGATTTCGAAATCACTCAATCAACTACTCCGGAAGAAGCAAAGGCAAATGCCGTAAAAGTGGGAAATGAAGAAATCGCTGAAAATGGAAAAATTGTATTTCCTAATCTGGATTCTGTTCGATACTATGTATTAGAAGAGACAACACCTCCAGAGGGTGAGTATGCTCCAATGGATATGGTTATTGTATCGGTACCTTACGGTTACACAGGGACTGGTTCTGGCTGGAACTATAATGTACATGTATATCCTAAAAATGTAAATATTGAGGAAGTAACCAAGGAGGTTGTAGACGAGGAGATAAAATATTTTGTTGGAGATACGGTTACCTGGAAAATAAGCGGAAGGATTAATAAGGAAATTCGAAAAGGCGAGGCTGGTTCCTATGAATATGGATACTATCGTCTTGTGGATACCTTGGATTCAAGACTGTATTTTACTCCAGGAAGTGAAACGGTGCAGGGAGTGCGCCCGGATGGAACCACAATTCCATTAATAATTGAAAATGATTATATTGGAACCTCTACAAGTGGCAGTCATACTGTAACTTTTGAGCTGACAGAAAAGGGGATTGATCGTCTCTTGGACGGAGGGGCAGGAAGAATTGAAGTAATTATGGATACAATGATTGGTGATACGGCATTTAGTACGAATCCCAATAATGGAAGGATTGAAAATGATGTAACCAAACAATGGAGCAACCATGATGAAACGGAGACAAAGGAAGCAAATCCGGCAAATAAGCCAGGTATAAATCTTGCCTATGTGGAAATTATGAAGGTGGATCATGAGGATCATGGAATTAAGCTTGATGGAGCCCAATTTAAGATTGCTGCTTCTTTAAAGGATGCTCAGGACAGGAAGTTTATAAAGAATGACAAAGGTGAAGATTGGGTGGTAACCTCAGGTGCCGACAGCAGATCCGGCGGGGAAGAGCATGGATTTGGAATTTTTATTGGACTAACAGAGGTAAGTGGGCAGGACAAAGACTTTTATCTTGTAGAGGTAAAAGCACCAAATGCACCGTCTTCTCATTCGGATTGGAAGTATGTATTACGCCCAGATGTAATAAAAGTGACGATTCCAGAAGAAGAGCCAGGAGCTACTGTGACGATTGAGAATACAAGAGTAGGGAAAGACGGTCCCGGGCCAGTGTTTATGCTTCCTATGACAGGAGGAAGGGGGACGATTCTCTTTACTGTTGTAGGAGTGCTTTTGATAGGAGTAGGAGTGATTGCTCTTAAGAAAACGAAGAAAGAAAGAGAGTAAATGAAAAAAGCTGGACTTCGGAAAATTTTTATCATTACGATTATTGTTATAGGAGTAATTGTATTGTCCTATCCATTTATCAGTTCATGGTACAATGCATACCGGTTCACTACAGTCGCAGAGGGATATGAACGAAAGGCAGGCTTCTTAAGTGATGAGACTCTTGAGAAAGAATGGCAGCAAGCAATGGACTACAATCATGCATTGGAAGGGGAACCGGTGGAGGATCCCTTCGTACCAAACAGTGGAAGGGTTCTGCCTAAAAATTATTTGTCAACACTCAACATGGATGGGGTCATGGGGAGAATCAAGATTCCAGAGATTGATGTTGACCTTCCGATTTATCATGGAACAAAGGAAAAAAATTTAGAAAAGGGCATTGGGCACATAGAAGGAACTGCTTTGCCAATCGGTGGAGAGGATCATACCATCTTAACCGGACATACCGGGCTGCCCAATGCGGTCTTGTTTACGAAGCTTGATAAGCTGAAAACAGAAAGTGTTTTTTACGTAACGGTATTGGATAAAACATTCGAATACCAGGTGGACAAAACAGATGTGATTTTACCAGAGGAGTTTTCTTTTCATGAACTGAAGCATGGAGAGTACATTACTCTGGTTACTTGCACACCCTATGGAATTAACTCTCATAGATTATTGGTTCGAGGAAGATTGGTTGGGGAGGTTGAGGGTCAAGAGGTTGTGATGAAAGAAAAAAGTAAGCTCTGGATAATCATCCTTGTTTTACTGGTTCTTATTGGATGTGGCATAAAGATACATCGAGTTTATTGTGAAAGACTTACAAAGATAGAAAATGAAATTTAGACAAGTTGATGATTGTAATTGGAGAGAAAGGATGGTATTCTTTATTTAACAACTTATTTAATATTCTTAAAGAAGTGAATGAAAAACAAGATTAGGGAATGGTTAAAGGCTGAAAAATCAAGGCGAAAACATAATTAAGATGATTAAAAATGGAGACTTGAAAATGAAGAAGACGAGATTAACAGGACAACCCAATACAATGAAACAGGTAAATCAAGGATTGATAAGAAATGCACTTATTCTTGCAGGGACAGCAACCAGAGTTGAGCTATCAGAGGCGACAAAGGTAAGCCAGCCAACGGTGAATGCAATCATAAAGAAGATGGTGGAGAATGGCGAAGTAGTTGAGATGGGATATGCATTTTCCAGTGGTGGAAGAAAAGCGATGCGCTACGGATTTAATCATGAACGAAGCTCAGTGGCAGCAGTGATTTTAAACAAAGAGAGCATGATTTATGAAATTGGAGACTTAAGCGGGAAGTCATTGGAAAAAGAGGTTGTTCCGATTCAAGAGGGGAAGACATATTTGGACAATCTCAGTGGATTAGTTGAAAAGATATTGGATAAAAGCTTTCATGTAAAGGGGCTTGCAGTGGGAGTGCCTGCGGCGGTTGCCAAGAATGGACAGTTATTTGCAATACCTCAGATTCCAGAGCTTGAAGGTGTGAACCTGAAAGAGGAGCTTCAAAAGCAATTTGAAGTGTCAATCAATGTTTTAAACGATATTAACACAGTGGCATATGGATATTACCGGAAAGGGATTGACGCGAGAATCGAAGATATGGTTTACATTCATGCAGGGCAGGGTCTTGGAGCGAGTTTGATTGTAAATCAAAAGGTGGTAAATGGTTTTAGCAGCTTCGCCGGTGAAATTGGTTATATGCGGGTGAATGGTGAAGAGAATGTGGAACAGCTTTTAGCAAAAGAAAATAAGGAATCAAAGGGAGATATTATGTCCCGAATTGTTGCAAACATTATTTCTATGATTAATCCTCCTTTAATGGTTTTTGGTGGCAGCAATTTTTGTGACGGACTTTTAGGTGAGATTAAAAAGTACTGTATTGCGAATCTTCCTTCCGGTATGGTTCCGAATCTTATGATTGTGGAGGATGAGGAAAAATATTATCTTGAGGGAGCAATTCAAGTTGCAATTGACTCAGTCAGAGAGGAAATACGTTTGGTATTGAATTAGATAAGGGGAGGAAATAATGAAATACACGGTGCAGTTTTTTACAGGGGGATGGAAGAATCCTCTCTATGAAAAAGATGTGATTCTAAAACGCATTATAGAAGTGACGCAATTGTTGGATGTAAAAAGAATTATTATTGGCTGGAATCTTGAGACGGAAATTTATAAAGAGGTAAAAAAAGCAATAGGGGATGAAATTGAGTTGTATCTTTGGCTTCCGGTTTTTTCTGAGATTGGCATGGTAGAGGAGATGAAGCCGGCAATTGATATTTATGGGAAACAGGTCGCGGCTTTTCATCTTCAGGAAGGAGAATCTTTCACCTTCTATTGTCCCTCTGCAAAGGAGAATCATCAGAGTATTCTCAAGGTATTTGATGAAAACTTTAAGGACATTGGATTTGACGGAGTGTTTTTGGATAAGATTCGCTCTCAGTCGTTTGTTGCAGGCTTGTCGGGGGTGATGAGCTGCTGCTGTCACAAGTGTCAGGAACTCTTTTTGAAAGAGGGAGTAGAATTGGATGAGATTCGACAGGCTCTTGCAAAGAAATCCAGCGGAGAAGTTATGGCTATAGCTGATTATCAGGAGCCACGGGGGATTACATTTGCAGATGAGAAAATCCAAAGGTTTATGAGGGGAAAGCAAGAGATATTAACAAGGCAATTGGAAAGCTTGGTTCTAAGCTTTCGCAAGCGTGAGCTTAAAATTGGCATGGATGTATTCTATCCTTTTATGTCTTGGTATGTAGGACAAAATATTTATCGGCTTTCACAGTTTGCAGATTTCATCAAACCGATGATGTATCGAAAGACGTGGGCGCCTGCAGGTATGAGCTTTGAATATCATACTATGGAAGAAGCGCTTGGGTGTAAATTTACTCACAAGGAAATAAGCCCTCAAGATCTGGAAGCTCAAGTAAGGGTACTGGTGGAGCACTGTGATTGCGCTGTTGCACCAGGGATTGAGGTGAATTATGACGAGAAAATAGCCCGGACAAGTGAGGGATATATTCAGGAAAGCATTCGTGGGGTTAAAAGTGGGGGAGGTAAGGAAGTGGTGCTGTCCTGGGATTTGATGAAAGCACCGATGGAGCATTTGATTGGTATCAGTAAGGAAGCTGGGTAAAATGGAAAAATTATTAGAAATGCAAGGAATCAACAAAAGTTTTTCAGGAGTAGAAGTACTTCGAAATATTGATTTTTTCCTGGAAACGGGAGAGGTTAGAGCATTGCTTGGGGCAAACGGAGCGGGAAAATCTACTTTGATGAAAATTCTCTGTGGTGTGTATACCAAAACATCTGGAAAGATTATCATGGAGGGAAAAGAGGTTCAGATTGATCGCCCACAGGATGGGAAGAACCTGGGAATTGGTATTGTCCATCAAGAATTAAGTATTATTCCAACACTAAGTGTGATTGAAAATTTTTTTCTGGGAAGAGAGATAAAAAAAGGACAATTATTAGACCAGAAAAGAATGCGGAAGATCTTTTTTGAAAGCTGTGAGGAGTTTGGATTTTCCATTGAGCCGGATATTAAGGCGGGGAGTCTTTCTGTAGCCAAGCAGCAGATGGTTGAGATAATGAAAATCCTAAGTCAGGATGCAAGAATCATTATTATGGATGAGCCAACAACTTCTTTGACGAGGGACGAAAAAAAGAATCTCTTTAACATTATTATTGACTTAAAGAAAAAGGGAAAAACAATTGTGTATATTTCCCACATACTAGAAGAGGTATTTCAATTAAGTGATTATGCAACCATCATGCGTAATGGAGAGATTGTTGGTACTTATAAAACAGAATCTCTGAATGTGGCATCGATTAGTGAGCATATGTCTGGAGCAAAGTATGTTGGAAAACAAAGGACTCATTCCTATAAGCAAGATGATAAAACGGCAATTATGAAAGTGGAAAGTTTAAAAAGAAATGGAATCGTGAACAATGTTTCTTTTGAAGTGCTGCCTGGAGAGGTGGTTGGTTTTGCAGGGCTGGTTGGAGCAGGACGAACGGAAATCGTAAAGGCAATCTATGGCGGAGACCGAAAGGATGCAGGCAAAATCTTTGTAAAGGGAAGAGAAGTAAAGATTCGTTCCCCGAAGGATGCTATTGCAAATGGAATTGGACTCATTCCGGAAGACCGAAAGGGAGAAGGACTAATTCTGAAGCAGGAAATATATAAAAATGCTGCTTTGGTACAGTTGAAGAGATTTCGAAAGTTCAAGTTATTGAATGAGAAAAATGAAAAAGTATATGCACAGGAGTCAGTTGAAAATCTTTCAATCAAGGTAAATAGTGTAAAAGATGCAGTTGTGAAATTAAGTGGTGGAAACCAACAGAAGGTGGTCATTGCAAAGTGGCTCAGTCAAAACTTTGATGTACTTATTTTTGATGAACCAACAAAAGGGATTGATATTGGGGCAAAAGAAGATATTTTTCGTGTCATTGAAGAGATGGCAAAGGAAGGAAAAGGTATCATCTTTATCTCATCGGATCTTGATGAGGTAATACGGGTGTCGGATCGGATTTGTGTCATTCGAGATGGAAAAATAATTAAGGAAATGGAAAACGACAATGTTGAGCAAAAGGATATTATGAATGCTATTTTGGCGTATACGGATCAGGAGGAGAAGAATTAATGAGGTTGAAAAAGATAAATTTAAGAGATTATGGAGTAATTATAGGTTTTGTGGTATTATGCGTTGCCATTAGCATAGCCTCTCCAACGTTTCTAACCAGTAGAAACATACTGAATCTTCTTCGTCAATCAGCAGTTGTGGGGATTTTATCAGCAGGGATGACATTGGTTATTATATCGGGGAATTTTGATATTTCAGTAGGCTATATTTGTGGGTGTGCAGGTGCAATTATGGCTAAGCTTATGTCAATCGGAGTACCGATACCAGCGGCAATACTTGCAGCGCTTTTAGCAGGGGCTGTAATTGGAGTATGCAGTGGCGTGGCAGTTGCGAAGTTTGGAATTCCATCAATGATTGCGACTTTGGCAACAGGACAGATTATTAATGGTGTTTTGCTATTGGTAACAGGGGGATATCCAATTTCCGTCAGCAATAGGGTGCTTGACTTTGTTGGAAAAGAGAGCGTTCTTGGAATTCCGGTTCCAATCTATCTCTTTTTAATCTCGATTATTCTTGTGAATTTTATTTTAAAAAAGCTCGTAACGGGGCGGCATATTTATTCCGTTGGTGGCAATGATGAGGCCAGTCGATTAAGTGGTGTAAGTGTAAATAAGATTAAGATTATTGTCTTTGTTATAAGCTCTATGCTGGCAGCATTTTCAGGTGTGGTTTTAACAGCCAGAGTTGGAACTGCTACGGCAACAGCTGGAGTTGGGTATGAGTTAGACGCTATTGCAGCGGTGGTGATAGGAGGAACAAATGTAGCAGGTGGAGAAGGAAATGCATGGAAGACAATAGTCGGGGTATTGTTTATGAGTGTAATTGCCAATAGCTTTAATCTGCTGGAAGTACATGTTTATTTCCAATTTATTTTCAAGGGTCTAATCATTTTGTTTGCAGTAGGGTTTGATAGTTACAACAGAATTAAAAGAGGTAAAAACTAATTGGAGGAAAAAAGTATGAAAAAGATGAAACAAGTAGTAGTATTATTAGTGGTATTTGCAATGCTATTGGTTAGCATTACAGCGTGTGGCAAAAAGGAAGAATCAAAGGATTCATCCGAGAAAAAAGATGCAGAGTATAATATTGCAGTATTAATCCCCGGATCAGTAGCATATTTTACTGCAACAAGAGCAGGAGCAGATAAGGCGGCTGAAGAGCTGGGTGTAAAGCTTAGTTACTCTGATGCCAACTGGGACGCGGCAAAGCAGCTCTCTCAGATTGAAGATGCTATTTCTAAAAATGTAGATATGATTGCCGTATGTGCAGCGGATGCAGAAGGCATTTTGCCGGGAATCCAGGCAGCAAATGATGCAGAAATCCCGATTTTAACATTTACAAATGCAGTTGGATCTGATGAATCAGGAACCGTTGATGGTGTGGTATCTTATGTTGGACAAAGTGAAACTGAAACGGGTATGCTTTGTGCGGAGATTGCAAAAGAGCTGCTTCCAGATGGCGGGAATGTCGTTTGTATCGAAGGAAAGCCAGGTACTTATCCTCAGATTTACAGAAGCAAGGGCTTTGAAGAAGGAATTGAAGGCAGCAATCTTAAGGTTGTTTACAATCAAACAGCAAACTGGGATAAGGAAGAAGCAATGTCTATCACAGAAGATTTGATTCAAAAAGGAACGGATATTGATCTCTTCTTCTGTCAGGATGATGGCATGGCAACAGGAGTTGGCCAGGTTTTAGAAGAAGCAGGGGTTCGTGATAAAATCAAGGTAATTGGACTGGGAGGTTCTATCCAGGGGCTTCAGGCATTAAAAGACGGCTATATGGATGCAAATACGTATATGTCAGCGGAAGAAGAAGGACATACGGCTATTGAAACCTGTGTTCGATATTTAAAGGGAGAAGATGTTGAAAAATTAACACTTTTAAAGCAGGTTGAAGTGAATCAAGAAAATGTAGATGACTTTAAAGGCGAATGGTAAGTTGGTGACGGGAATATGAAATGTTATGTAGCCATAGATATTGGTGGTACAAAAATCAAATATTGCCGGGTGAATGAAGCAGGAGAAACCAGTGAGGTTTCTTCTGCGGATACTCCCCATGATGTTACAGGGGGGCAGGTGATTTCCTTTTTGCAAAGCATTGTTGAAAAGGTGTGGATTGAAGGTGTGGAAGGGATTGGGATTTCTACACTGGGGATTGTGGATGAAGAAGGGCGAGTGATTGGTGCCTGTGATAATTTTCCTGAATTACAAAACTTAAATATTAAGAAAGCATTGGAAGACTTATTCCAAAAGCCTGTTTATGTAATGAATGATGTGAATGCGGCGGCTCTTGGAGAAGCATACTTTGGTGCGGGAAAGCAATTAGACACATTCTATTGTCTGACCTTAGGCACAGGTATTGGTGGTGCTTTAGTTTTAAATAAGAAGGTCTATTTAGGTGCCAATGGTATGGCAGGAGAGGCTGGTTACTTATGGAATCATGAAAATGAACGTTATGAAGAGAAGGCTTCAGTAAAAGCTTTTTTAGAACAAATTGATGAACAGGACAAAGGGGATTTAGGGCTTCATGTATTTGATAGTCTCATAAAAGGGGAAGAACGATACAAGACACTTTTTCAGGAGTGGATTGAGAAGGTGTCGGAAGGGATTAAGGATATTATCTATATCATAGATCCCGGAGTCATTATTATAGGTGGTGGGATATCGGAAAGAGGCCGATTTCTAACGGATGCGGTACAAGAGTCTTTGGAGAGACAGATAATGCCGGATTTTAAGGGGAAAACAAAAATAATTCCTGCCAAGCATTATAATATGGCAAATCTTCTTGGGGCGATATCTCCATTTGTATAGCTTCAAAATAAAAGAATTAAAATAGCACTTTACCCAAACTATGCAATGCGTAGGCAGTGGGTGAAGTGCTATTTATTATACTTTATTTACAGTAAAGCGGCAGCTTCTGCATCTGCAATAATTGTCACATCAGGATGCAGTTGCAAAATAGAAGCAGGTACTTCCGGCGTGATGGGTCCATTTACTACTTGAGCCAAAATAGAAGCTTTGGCACTTCCGCTTACTAAAACTAAGATTTTTTTTGCAGATAAGATTCCCCTGTAGCCCATTGTATAAGCTTGTCTGGGTACTTCGTCAGAAGAATTAAAATAACGTGTATTTGCATCAATCGTACTTTGAGTAAGCTCAACACAATGAGTATTCTTTTCGAAAACAGTGTTTGGTTCATTGAATCCAATGTGTCCATTGTGCCCCAAGCCAAGTAACTGTAAATCGATTCCACCAACACCATCGATGATTGCTTCGTAATCAGTGCATGCCTTCTCGCTATCAGGCTCAAGACCATCAGGGAGATAAGTGTTTTCTTTGACAATATCCACGTGGTCAAATAAATTTGTGTTCATAAAATAGCGATAGCTTTGTGGGTGAGTACCATCAAGACCCTTGTATTCGTCCAGATTAACGGAGGTAATATCTTTAAAGCTAATGCTTCCGTCCTGGTAAGCTTTAATCAATCGTTGGTAAGTTCCAACAGGACTTCCTCCTGTGGCCAACCCCAATACACAATTCGGTTTCATGATGATTTGAGCGGCTATAAATTGTGCTCCTTTTTTACTGAGTTCTTCATAATCTGTAACTTTCTTGATTACCAATATAACATACCTTCCCTTTCCTTCTTTTTCATAGAGTTATTATACCATAGAAAGCCTGTAAAGTCTCTCTTTTTAGATGGTTGAAGATGAAGAATTAGTGTGTTATTATTAGTAAATCGAGAGAGAAGAGGAGCGGGAAAAATGCAGAAAGTAACCTTTCAAAAATGGCAGGTAAAAAAACTGGTAACCTGGTTTGTTTTAATACTAATTATCGGGGGGAGCTACCTGTGCTATTCAACCTGGCAGTTATATAATGATAAGGCTATGGAGAATACATATTGGAACAATGAATTAACAGATACGCCAGAAGAACAGGAACGTATTGAAAAGCTATCTGAAAATGCAACGAAAGTTAAAGTGGGAACATATGTAGAAAGCCTAAAAGAAATCAACATGAAAAGCAGCTATTTTAGGATTGTAGGTAAAGTATGGTTTAGTTGGGAAGGAGATCCCGACCTGGATATGGTTAATAACTTTCATGTTTATAATGGAACCATGAATTCTAAAGTAGTGGAGAAAGATATTACAGAAGGAAATATGCACTATCAGTTATGCAAAATTGATGTCAGTGTCTTTAAGAATTTTTGGACAAAGCGATTCCCTTTGGAATCACATCAACTAAGATTTTATATTGAGCCAAGCCAAGTTATTGATTATGTGGTGTTTGTGGAGGATGAAGGACATTCTACCGTAAATCCTTCTTTTAGTATTGCAGGATATAATCTGATTCGTTACGATCATGGAGTGCATACAAATGAATACAATACAACCTATGGAGAACCGGGAGTGGAAAAGGGAGCTATTACCTCAGAGTTTCTAACTCAAATTGAGCTGAACAGAGACAGTTTGGGGACATACACAAAATGCTTCATTGCCCTTTTTGGAACGGCCCTTTGGGTTTTTATTACTATGTTTTTGTGTACCTATCATCGGGTGGATCCCCTTAGTATGATACCAGCAGCGCTTTTTGGTGCAGTATCCAACATTATGGTGGGAGCGAATCTCCTGCCGGATGCATTGGAGATAGGACTTTTGGAGTACGTGAATGTATGGGGAATTTTGACCATATTAGGAGGTGCTTTAGTTGTCATCAATATAAACCGCATACGAACAAGATACAATGATAACAAATTCGCAGCATTGTTTGGGAGAATTATCACCTTTGAGTTGGTGTTTATTGTCCTTTTAGGACATGTTCTTATGCCAATGGCTGCCTATATGTGGCAGTAAAAAAGAAGGGAGATTATGAAAAATGAAAGAATACAAGTCAAATATCTTAACGGTTATTTGGGATGTTAAAAGTATCCTCTTGCTGGTGCTGTTAAGCTTGATTGATGTTGCAATGGTTTACTTTCTTGATAACCTTTCAGGGTTTCCGCTCTTTTTTGATTACTTTGGAGCGATGGCAGGAGCATGTATAGGAGGACCTATTTTAGGAGTACTTATTGCACTTTTAAGCACGATTATCCGTATAATATTTGGAATTAATGAAGTTAATATTATATTTGTATTGGAAGCAATTGCATTAGCGGTCTTTGTAGGTGTTTATGTAAGACTGGGATTTTTTTACAAAAAGAGAGGTGTGATTATCGGAGCAGTTTTATGTGCTCTCATGGAAGCGTTTTTCATCACAGCAATGCATTTAGCGCTTTACGGTGCACAGCCACAGAATTATTCCCTCTATAAAAGTCTCTTTTTCATGATGAGACGAATCGGAATGTTAACACCCTTCGCAAGCTTGGTAGGTTTTTTTGTTACGAATGTATTGGACAAAGGAATTATTCTTTTCATCATATATTTTCTAATTACAAAAATGCCAGATTCGATTGCGAAATTTTTCGAGATTTCAAAAGATTTTCCTCAGGCAGTTGTGGTAAATAACCAGGGAGAAGAGGATTTCCTGGCTGAAAGTGAAAAGCTAAAGGCAAAGGCGCAGGAAAAGATTGATAAACGAAGGGAAAAAGAGGAATCATGAGAAAAAAGCTATATTCGCTAGTTGAAAAAGCAGAAAAAAACAATTCGATTAGTTTCTTTTATGATTGGCTGATTATGGGAGCGTCGATACTCAGTATTCTTCCTATGATGTTTCGGGATGTCCCTCAAGAGGTGACGGAGTGGATTGAGACACCGACGGTCTACCTTTTGTTTTTCGACTATATGCTGCGTTGGTTTACCCATGATTACAGACGAAAGAGCACGAGTAAGTGGTCTTTTGTTTTGTATCCATTTACACCTCTTGCAATTATGGATTTAATGGGAATATTACCTTCTCTGGGGCTTCTTCATGGAAGCTTTAAAGCATTTCGCTTATTTAGACTGGGTAAACTAATTCGTTATTCAAAGAGCTGTCAAAGAATTGGAAATGTTTTCAAAAATCAAAAGAAAACCTTATTATCTGTTTTAAGTATTGCAATTGCATATATTTTCATCTCGGCTCTTATTATGTTTGTGTCGGAACCACCGGAGAATTTTCCCAACTTCTTTGATGCCCTTTACTGGGCTACAACGGCATTGACAACAGTAGGATATGGAGATATCTATCCAAGCACTCAGCTGGGTAAGGTGATTAGTATGATTTCCTCTATCTTTGGTGTGGCGGTCATTGCAATGCCGGCAGGTATTGTGACAGCTGGATTTTTGGAGGAGCTTAATAAAGATTTTCATGAAGGGGAAGAAAAACATGACGAAGAATCCTAAAACAAAACGATATGCTCTCATCATGGGAATCGGGATTATTATGAATTTGGGTTTTTATGCTTTGGCACATTTTTTCCATTTACCTATGTGGCTGGATTCAATTGGAACAGCCTATGCGGCTGTTGCGTTAGAGCCAGTAGCCGGTCTTCTCATTGCCTTTGTAACGAACTTTATTCAATCGGCATTTATTTACGGAACCAGTTCGATTGTCTACTATTTTGTAGGTGCGTTAGCAGCCCTGTGCTTTGGTCTTCAATCGAAGAAGCTGGGAAGGGCAATGGTGTCCTATTTTTTTCTTGCTACCTTATTGGCGGGTTTATTAACCGTATGGAGAACGAAGGGAATTCCGGATAGTGCATGGGAACGCTATTTTTATGACTTGGCGGTGGGAAGAGGCTTCCATCCTTATGTGGCATGTTTTTTTGGAACGGGAGTGCTAAAGTTTGGAGATACCATTGTAATGGGAGTTTTGGTTCCGATTTTTGCGGGTTTATCGAAAAGGGGTAAGTTGACTCTTTCGGAATAATCAAGTATCATAAAAAAAGAATTTTAATATATTGGAGGACGTTATGAGTAAACTTACAATTCCCGAAAATTATACATCGGCTTTAGATTTATACGAAACACAAGTCGCAATTGGAAAATTACGAACGATTTTTGAAGAGAAGCTGGCAACAGCAATCAGCTTAAAAAGAGTTTCAGCACCTCTCTTTGTCAATCCTTCTACCGGATTAAATGATGATTTGAATGGTGTTGAGAGACCAGTCTCATTTGAGCTGAAGGAAACCGGAGAGACTGCTCAGGTGGTACATTCCTTGGCGAAATGGAAGAGAATGGCATTAAAAGAGTATGACTTCTATGATGGAAATGGACTTTATACCGACATGAATGCGATACGAAGAGATGAAGAACTCTCGAATATCCATTCTGTATACGTGGATCAATGGGACTGGGAAAAAGTAATCACCAAAGAAGACCGAAATATGGATTTCCTTAAGGATACAGCGAATCGAATCGTAGGAGCTATTTATGATACAGCAGACGAAATTTGCCGTATATATCCTGCTCTTACCAATGATTTGACCCGGGAGGTTAAATTCCTTACAACCCAGGAATTGGAAGATATGTATCCAGATAATTCACCAAAGGAAAGAGAAGATCTTATTACGAAAAAGTATAAGACGGTATTTTTAATGCAGATAGGTGATAAGCTTGCTTCAGGGGAAAAACATGATGGAAGAGCACCAGACTATGATGATTGGTCATTAAACGGAGACATACTATTTTGGAATGATTTATTAGGGAGAGCTTTTGAAGTATCCTCCATGGGAATCCGTGTAGATGAAAAGGCATTGGATGAACAGCTGACAAAGGCAGGCTGTGATAATCGAAGAGAATTAACCTTCCATAAGATGCTTTTGAATGGGGAACTTCCATTAACGATTGGTGGAGGAATTGGTCAGTCCAGAGTATGCATGCTAATCTTAAAGAAGGCGCACATTGGAGAGGTGCAGACTTCTCTTTGGGATAAAGAAACAAAAGAAAAGTGTAAGGAAGCAGGAATCCGCTTACTTTAAATAGAAAATTTTATTTACAAAAGAGACCCACCATTAGCTATAGCGGGTCTCTTGTAAATAGAATTTTTTTTGTGGCTGCGACTGGTAATCCGTAATTCCCTTCCCGGTATTCGGGTGGGAACGAGAGTAAACAGAGTCTAAGCAAAACAAACAGACCAGAATGAGAGCGATCGAAATCAGAACTTTTCTTGGCAGCTTACTAATCAAGTTATCAATAATCGGTGCGGCAATATAAATAATAGCATAGCAGCCTAGCCCAAATACCAATAATCCTTCCAGGCAGACACGGCCGTTAAGGTTTAGCAAATACCCGGAATAATCCCACCATTTCATATGATGAACTCTTTCCAAAAAGTAGGAGGTACTGTACTCAATGATTCCACAGAGAGCAGTGGCAAGGAAAAAGGTTAAAATATGCCGGTTTCGGAAAGGCTTTAGCAAAAACAATACAAGAACGGTACCAGAGCCGTAAATGGGAAGCCAAGGTCCGAACATGGTTCCGCGGTTAACAAAGGTACCATCCTGAAGGAGATGGAGGCTTACCTCCCAGCACCAGCCAACCATGGAAAAAATGAAAAAGATTAGAATCAAATGCAAGAGAGTATAGTTGCGATTAAAGTCAATCTCCAGCCATTTTCTTGCAGGTGCAGAGGGGATTTCAAACCCATCCGCTGGATAAGTATCATCTTGAGCGATAGGGATATCCAAATAAACATCTTTCAAAAGATATGAAAATGCGCCATTGTTATCGATATAATTTCTCCGAAGCGCCATATAGACTTCACTTTCTGTAGCCAGACGATAAGGATTTAGATAAAAGATTCCTAAAAGACCAAAGGTCAGTACATTCAGTATATTCCACCCCAGAAAAGAAAACTGGAGAATAAAAAGTTTCCATTTGTATCCCTTCATCATTTGACGGGATATTTTAATTGCGGTCTTTCCGTTGATATCAGGATTCTCTGCAAGGATAAAAGGAACCATATAGTAGGAGTAGAATTTAATAACGCCCCCAATTACGGTGAACATCCAAAGCATAAGGTAAACTGTATGGCGAAGCATGGAAAGTCCAACCTTTATCACTCTTTTTACGTGATACATAAGAAAGACACGTTCTGTGTTTGTATCATGGTATCGTCTGCTTTCTAAGGCGAATCTTCTTCCCCCTACGGATAAGACTTGTCCCACAAAAAGAAACCACATCAGCTGTAAAAGAGTAGAGATTAATATGACAATACCTTCTCCAATACGGGAGCTAAACACCATATGGTTGACTGTGTTAAGTACGCCTGTTGTCAGATTTCCGGTGGCTGATACACCGTTGAAGAACTGTGCAAGAACCCCTCGTGTAGGGTGATAACTTGCAAATTTTTTCACGGTATCATCCTTGGTCTTTTCCAATGTGCCGACGCCCTCCGCAAAATCAGCTATAACTCCAGAAGAGTTATTTAAGGGAAGACGGTTGATTTCGTCCTCAGCATCTGTGGTGGTAGTTACAGTATCGGTTAAGGAATAGTAAGTTCCAACAAATTCTCCGGAAATAAATAGAAGAATTAAACAGATAACTACGTAACGGCGATAATTTTTTTTGAAGCTGATTTTTCCCTGAGATTTTAAATTTTTTCGATTCCAATTCATAGTATTTCCCCTTGTTTTTCCCTTTTTGATAACTAAAAAAACTATAGCATTGAACAATTTTTCTGTCAAATTATACTTGCATCTCAAAAAAACATGTGATAAGATAGGCTAAATTTATTCCAAAGGCAATGAAAGAGACTCTGTTTTTGAAACTTGACAGGAATGAGGAGGCCACCGACTGAGAGCACCTCTTGAGGGAAAAAGACAAAAGGGAACACTCTGGAGCCGATTATCTGAAAGTGAAGTAGGGTAATACGTATAATACGCGTTAAGTATTCTTAAAGTGGAACCTTTGGTTCAACGCGGGTGGTACCGCGGGTTATTAAAATAATCCGTCCCGGGACTGTTGCAATTAGCAGCAGCCCCGGGATTTTTTCGTTTTGCGAAAGAATCCCGGGAGAAAAAACTCTAGTGACAAATTAAGGAGGTACTACAATGGAAACAAAAAGCATTATGCAGCTGCAAAAGAAAGAAGGACTAGGTGAGTCTGTAAAGGTGAAAGGTGCCATACACAATATTCGTGATATGGGAAATATCATCTTTCTCCTCATTCGCACCAGAGATGGAATCATACAGTGTGTCTATGAGGGAAAGGATACGGATGCATTAGAGGTTCAGAAAAGACGGGCAGAGGATTGTGTATGTGTTGGAGGAATACTGACAGAGAACGAGAAGGCACCAGGAGGTGTAGAGATTCGTCTGGATTATCTGGAGGTTTTAAGTACAACAAAAGCAGAGATGCTGCCACTCCCTGTATCAAAGTGGAAGCTAGACACCTCATTGGAAGCGAAGCTGAACTATCGTTCTATTTCCTTGCGGAACATAAAGGAACGGGCAAAGTTTCGGATTCAAGAAGGTTTGGTTCGTGCTTTTAGGGAATATTTATATCGGGAAGGTTTTACAGAAATTCACACACCGAAGATTGCAGGAAAGGGAGCAGAGGGTGGAGCTAACATGTTTAAGCTGGATTACTTTCATAAGAGTGCAGTTCTTTCTCAAAGCCCTCAGTTTTATAAGCAAATGATGGTGGGTGTTTTCGACCGTGTATTCGAGACGGCACCAGCATTTCGTGCAGAAAAGCACAGTACAAAAAGACATTTGAATGAATACATTAGTATGGATCTTGAGATGGGATACATTGATGGGTTTGAAGATATTATGAAAACAGAAGCAGGATATCTGGAATATGCTGTGGAGCTGCTTGAAAAGGAATACAAAAAAGAGTTGGAAATCTTAAAGGTAAGACTGCCAAAAGTAAAAGACATTCCAGTAGTACGTTTTCAGGAAATTAAAGAGGAAGTTTCCAAAGCTTATGGAACGACGATTAAAAATCCCAATGATTTAGAGCCGGAGGAGGAACTTTTGATCGGGAAATATGCAAAGGAGAAATGGGATGCAGATTTTGTCTTTGTTACACATTATCCCACAAAGAAAAGACCATTTTATGCTATGGAAGATCCTCAAAACCCAAACTATACTTTGAGCTTTGATCTTTTATTTAAAGGATTAGAAATTACAACAGGGGGACAAAGAATCCATAATTATGATACACTAATAGAAAAGATAAAAAAACGAGGAATGGAAAAGGAAGGAATGGAAGCATACCTGGATACTTTTTATTATGGTATGCCCCCTCACGGTGGCCTTGGAATCGGACTGGAGAGATTGACGATGAGGCTCTTAGACGAAGAAAATGTAAGGGAGACAACACTCTTTCCAAGAGATATTAAGCGCCTCGAACCTTAGGAGAAGAATATGAATAAGAATGAGTGTACCCTTTGTGGTGGAAAAGTAGGAAGAGACGGAAAATGTGTAGAATGTGGATTTACAAACCGAGAGAATTCAAAGGCAGTACAGCAGCCAGTGCGACAACCAGTACAGCAGCCAGTACGACAACCAGTACAGCAACGGATGCAGCAGCCTGCCCAACCGTACCAATATTCTCAATCAACAAATAGAAAACCAGCAAAGAAGAAAAATTATTTCAGAGGATTTATTGCGATTGTTGCGATTATCGTGAGTATATCCAAGTTCATTCCAGGAATTATAAGAAATTACCAAGATAAAAAATTTGAGAAGGTGTATGAATCTATTAACGACTCTACTTATGAGGAGTATGATCCATATATGAATCGTCAGGATATCCCTGTTGGTGATGGTAAAGAGGTAGAATATGAATTGGCTCCCGGAATGTACACAGTTGGAGTCCATTTGGAAGAAGGACAGTATCGAGTGGATGAGCTGCCGGAGGGTGGAAGTATCAGCGTAACCGATCGGGAAAATGGCATATTTCTGTACGAGAGCACCTATACGGAGACCACCATACGGGATGATATCCGGTTGTTTAAGGGGGCGAAATTGGAAATTTACGGAAAAGAGCCGATTACATTTAAATCAGATGATGTGAAAGAGGATGGAATTCACGGAATAGAGAACCCTTTAACAGAAGAAGTGCTTTTGACAGTCACAGAGGATGGAGTGACCGCTGGAAAAGACTTTGAACCAGGAGTCTATGACATTGTTATGGAAGGGGAAGGAAGAGACGGAGTATTTGGTATTTATTCATCCGAGGGTATGGAAGCTGAATCTTTGATCCAGTCCTTTTATTTTTACGAGTTGGAGAATGGAGAAAAGGATCGGTTTAATAATTATATCTTTCCGGAAGGGTACACAATTGTAACAGATGAAGGCCGAGAAACCCAAGTAAGACTTGTTCCCAGTAAAGTGATTCAATCCACAGACTATGGAGCAGATGCGAAAGGATATTAAAGATGACAGAAAAGATAACCGATGAAACAATGGACTATGTAAGTATACTTGCAAAACTTTCTCTTTCTGAAGAAGAAAGAGAAGAAGCAAAAAAAGATATGGAGAAAATGCTGAATTATATAGATGTTTTGCAAGAGTTGGATACAGAAGGGATTGAGCCTTCTGCCCATGTCTTTCCTATTTACAATGTAATGAGAGAAGATGAATCTTTTGAAAAAGATACCTCAGAGCTTTTGAAAAATGCACCAAAAGAAAAAGATGGCTGCATTGTAGTTCCAAAAACAATCGGAACGGAGGCGTAGACAATGGAAATTATTAAGTTATCAGCACTGGAAATAGGAGAAAAGATTCAAAAACGAGAAGTCTCTGTTCCGGAGGTGGTAAAAGCCTTTTACCATCAAATTGAACAGAAGGAAAAAGATATAAATGCTTTTATTACGTTGGATGAAGAACAGGCAATGAAAAGAGCAGCACAAGTGCAGGAAGGTATTGAAAAAGGGATATATACCCATCCGCTGGCAGGAGTACCGGCGGGAATAAAGGACAATATTTGCACAAAAGAATTTAAGACGACCTGTGGATCAAAAATGCTGGAAAATTTTACCCCCTTTTATGAGGCAAATGTAATAGAGAGTCTCAAGAGTATAGGAGCCGTTCTGATTGGAAAGACAAATATGGATGAGTTCGCTATGGGCAGTACAACAGAGACCTCATACTTTGGTGTGACGAAAAATCCACACAATACAGACCATGTGCCAGGAGGATCCTCTGGAGGTTCTTGTGCAGCAGTGGCAGCAAAAGAGTGTGCCTATTCCTTAGGGAGTGATACGGGTGGCTCCATTCGTCAACCCAGTTCATTTTGCGGAGTGGTAGGAATGAAGCCGACCTATGGAACAGTTTCCAGATATGGTCTGGTTGCTTATGGCTCTTCATTGGATCAGATTGGGCCTATTGGAACAAATGTGTCTGATGTAGCAGCAATTTTAGAGGTGATTGCCTCTTATGATAAGAAAGACTCCACTTCAATTCAAAGAAAAGATTACCAATTTATGAAGGCCCTACATGAGGATGTAAAAGGAATGAGAATAGGAATCCCGAAAGGTTATGTGGGGGATGGATTAGATGATGAAGTAAAAGAAGCTCTTTACAATATGGCAAAAACCTATGAAAAGGCGGGAGCAAAGGTAGAGGAATTTGATTTGGATTTAGTAAAATATGCGATTCCTACTTATTATACGGTTGCTTCAGCAGAAGCAAGTTCAAATCTGGCAAGATTTGATGGGGTGAAATATGGATACCGCACTGAAAAATCCAGTGGATTAGAAGGGATGTATAACCACACGAGAACAGAAGGGTTTGGGCAAGAGGTGAAGCGCAGAATCATGTTAGGATCATACGTCTTAAGCTCCGGTTATTATGAAGCCTATTATTTGAAAGCATTAAAAGCAAAGGCTTTGATAAAAAAATCTTTTGATGAGGCTTTTTCAACATATGATATTATATTGGCTCCGGCAGCACCAACAACTGCCCCGGCAATTGGAGAAAGCCTAAAAGATCCGTTGAAAATGTATCTTGGTGATATCTACACAATTTCTGCGAATCTGGCAGGACTCCCTGGAATATCAATGCCGGTTGGAAGGGACACCAAAGGACTGCCAATTGGAATTCAGTTGATTGGAAACTGTTTCGAAGAGTCAAAATTAATTCAAGCAGCATATACTTATGAAAGCCTTACAGGAGGTGGAAAATAGATGAGGGATCAGTTTGAAACCGTAATCGGTCTTGAGGTACATGTAGAACTTGCAACAAGCTCAAAAATATTTTGTTCCTGCTCCACGAAGTTTGGACAAAAGGTGAATACACAAGTGTGTCCGGTGTGTATGGGTATGCCGGGAGCACTACCGGTCTTAAATAAAAAAGTAGTGGACTACGCCATGGCAATTGGACTTGCAACGAATTGTGAAATTACAAAAAACAGCCGCTTCGACCGAAAAAATTATTTTTACCCGGATAATCCTCAAAATTATCAGATATCACAACTCTATTTTCCAATTGCCAGAAATGGATATATTGAAATTGAATTGGAAGATCAAAAGAAAAGAATTGGAATTCATGAAATGCATATGGAAGAGGATGCGGGAAAGTTGATCCATGATGAGTGGGAGGACGCCTCTTTAGTGGACTACAATAGAAGCGGTGTTCCTTTGGTGGAAATTGTATCAGAACCAGATCTTTCTTCTCCGGAAGAGGTGGTTGCATATCTGGAAACACTGCGAAGAACCATACAATATTTGGGAGCCTCGGATTGTAAACTCCAGGAAGGGTCTATGCGTGTAGATGTAAACCTTTCCGTTAAGAAGCTCGGCAGTAAAGAACTGGGGACCAGGACAGAGATGAAGAATTTGAACTCTTTTAAGGCAATTAAAAGAGCAATTATAGAAGAACGTAACCGGCAGATTGAAGTTTTAGAAGATGGAAAACAAGTTGTGCAAGAGACACGGCGTTGGGATGATAACAAGGAAACATCCTATGCAATGCGTTCCAAGGAGGAAGCGCAAGACTATCGCTATTTTCCAGATCCGGATTTAGTACCACTGTTGATTTCAGATGAGTGGATTGATCAAATACAAAAAAGTCAGCCGGAGCTAAGGGGAGATAAGAAAAAGCGTTATATAGAGGAATATAAATTGCCGGAATATGATGCAGATATTCTGACCCAAAGCAAAAAAATGGCAGATATTTTTGAAGAGACACTTCAGTGGTGCAGGCAGCCGAAAAAGGTATCCAACTGGTTGATGGTTGAGACATTTCGTTTGTTAAAGGAAAACAATATGGAGCCAGAGGATATCCGCTTCTCACCGGAAAATCTTGGAAAGCTTATAAATCTTACCTTAGATGGGGGAATTAACAATACAGTTGCAAAAGAAGTATTTGAAGAAGTTTTTTATAAGAACATTGATCCGGAAGCGTATGTGCAGGAAAATGGATTAAAAGCCATTGATGATACGGAAGCCTTAAAAGAAGTGATACAAAAAATCCTTCAGGACAATCCAAAGTCGGTGGAGGATTTTAAAGGCGGAAAAGAAAAAGCATTTGGCTTTTTAGTAGGTCAAACAATGAAAGTGATGAAAGGCAAGGCAAATCCAACACTGGTCAATCAAATCTTAAGAGAAATATTATAATTTTTGTGTTATTATATTTAAGACAAATAGATGATTATCAGGAGAATGCAGATGAGTGAATTTGTGAAATTATCAGAGGTTAGGAAGATATATAAGGTTGGTGAGGTTGAAATACCAGCAGCAGACGGCATTGATTTTGAGATTAAAAAGGGAGAGTTTGCGGTCGTGGTAGGTGCCAGTGGTGCAGGAAAAACCACAGTATTAAATATACTTGGTGGTATGGATACGGCAACAAGTGGACAGGTTATGGTCGATGGCAATGATGTGGCAAAGTATACCCAGCATCAGCTAACGACCTATCGGAGAGATGATATTGGATTTGTGTTTCAATTCTATAACCTGATTCCAAACCTTACTGCCTTGGAAAATGTGGAGCTTGCTCTTCAAATATCGAAAAATCCTAAAAGTGCTGAAGAGACGCTCATTCAAGTTGGACTGGAGCAGAGGATGGGAAATTTCCCGGCTCAGCTATCCGGTGGAGAGCAGCAAAGAGTATCGATTGCCCGGGCTTTGGCAAAAAATCCGAAGCTTTTATTATGTGATGAACCAACGGGGGCACTGGATTACCAGACTGGTAAAGCAATATTGAAGCTATTACAGGATACTTGCCGGGAACAAGGGATGACCGTTGTATTAATTACACACAATTCAGCAATTGCGCCTATGGCAGATCGAATTATAAAGATAAAAAATGGAAAGGTATCTTCTACAATTTTAAATGACACTCCAACACCTGTTGAAGAAATTGAATGGTAGGTGAGTCATATGAAAACAAAAGCAAGTAGAAAAAACTTTTTTATGGCAATAAAGAAAAGCCCGGGTAGATTTTTATCTATCCTTTTTATCGTGGCTTTAGGAACCTCCTTCTTCTCAGGTGTGCGTGCCAGTGAACCGGATATGCGTGTCACAGCAGATACGTATTATGATCGAAGCGATTTAGGGGATATTAAGGCCTATAGTACATATGGGGTTACAGAAGATGAAGTAAAGAAATTTAGTGAAATTGAAGGGATAAAAGAGGCCGAGGGCCGTTATGCCATGGATTTTCTATCCTCAAAAGGTGATAAGCAGTATGTTCTCCATATCTTTTCTTTGCTTCCAACGATGAATCAGATTGAAGTCAAGGAGGGAAAGCTTCCTCAAAAGGAGGGAGAATGTCTTGTTGACAGCAGTATGAATTACAAAATTGGAGATAAGATACACTTAAGTTTAGAAGGAAAAGAAAAAGTCTTGGATTCTTTAAAAACAGATGAGCTTACTGTGGTAGGAGTAGGAGATTCTCCAGAGTATATTTCCTTTAACCGAGGGAATACTACGATCGGAACAGGTGTCATACAAGGTTTTTGTGTGG
Source organism: Aequitasia blattaphilus (assembly GCF_024721305.1). Lineage (GTDB taxonomy): Bacteria > Bacillota > Clostridia > Lachnospirales > Lachnospiraceae > Aequitasia > Aequitasia blattaphila. Next base: position 38,918 of record NZ_JAMXOD010000013.1, read on the forward strand.
TTGCCCAAGAGACCTTCGATATGGAGGCTTTTACAGAGGTTTATCTGCAAGTTGAAGGTGCTAAGGATGAAATGGCATACACAGATGCTTATGATGATTTGATTGATGACAAAATTGATTCTCTGGAAAAAGATACAAAGGAATTTGGGAAAGAGCGCTATCAAGAGATTCAGGATGAAGCAATTAAGACACTTGAAAAGGAAGAAAAGAAGGCAAATAAGGAGATTGCAAAAGCGAGAACGGAGCTTGAGGATGGAGCAAAGGCTCTGGCAGATGGGAAAAAGGAAATCGAAGATGGTGAAGCCGCATTAAACGCTGCAAAAGCTGAATTGGCAGCGAAAGAAGCAGAATTAAATGACGGAATCAATCAGTATAATGACGGACGAAATGCTCTTAATGAAGGAATAGCAGAGTACGAAAGAGGACGGGAAGAGTATGAAGCCACTAGACAGGCATCCGAACCATTACTCGCTCAAGGAGAAGTAGAGCTTCGTGCAGCGCGGGATGAGCTGGATCGTCTGTGGAATACTTATCAACAGTTAGTGGATGCCGGACAAACCCAGGAAGCAGAAGTACTAAAAGGTGAAGCCGAAAAGGGAGAGGAATCCTATCAAATTGAGGCAGAGAAAATCAATCAAGGAAGAAAGCAGCTTGAGGATGCCAATCTCGCCTTAGAGGCGGCAGCAGCTGAGATACAGGACAATGCTGCGATGCTGAATGAGACAAGCCTTATTTTAGAGGATGGAAAGGCGCAGCTGGAAGCAGGAAAGGTGGAGCTGGGAACACAGGAAAAAGTGCTGCAGGATGCCAAAGCTACTTTGGAGGAAAAGGAAAAAGAATTACTGGATGGAACGGAGAAGCTGGAGAAAGAAGAAAAAAAGGCAAAGAATGAGATTAAGAAAGCCAAAAAAGAGATTGAAGATTTAAAGGAGCCAAAGTGGTACGTTGAAGACAGAAGTGTTTTTCCAGATTATACAGGATATGGAGACAATGCAATCCGAATCGGAAAAATTGGACGGGTATTTCCAGCAATTTTCTTTTTAGTAGCAGCATTAGTAAGTTTGACAACAATGACACGATTAGTAGAGGAAGAGAGAACTCAAATCGGTACATTTAAAGCATTGGGGTACTCCAGAGGAGCAATTGCTTTTAAGTATATCGGGTATGCTCTCCTTGCAACAGTGTCTGGAAGTATATTTGGAGTTCTAATAGGAGAGAAGATATTCCCATATATTATCATTCATGCCTATAAGATGATGTACCAGACTTTACCGGATGTAATTGTACCTTACAATTTGTATTTGGGAGTCTATGCTACAGTGATTGCGGTATTTAGTACTCTTTTAGCTACAGGGTTTTCCTGCTACAAGGAGCTCAGAGAAAAGCCAGCAATTCTGATGCGTCCTCCGGCACCCAAAAAAGGAACACGTGTGTTTTTGGAAAGAGTAACGTTTATATGGAAACGATTAAATTTCACGTGGAAGTCTACAATCCGTAATCTCCTTCGCTACAAAAAGCGGTTTTTTATGACAGTTTTTGGTATTGGTGCATGTATGGCTCTTTTGATGACGGGGTTTGGACTGCGGGATTCCATATTTGATATTACAAAGATTCAATACTCCGATATACAGCTGTTTGACGGTCAAGGTATTTATAAAGATGATACGACGAAAGAAGAGAGAGATGAGCTTCATGATTTAATGAAGGAAGAAGGAAACATTAAGGAGTCAATGGATGCTTATCTTAAGAATATTGAATTGAAAAATGGAAAAGAGAAATGGGAAACCTATTTGTTTGTTCCGGAAAATCTGGAAGAAATCACCCATTATGTCCATTTTCGCAACCGTGTGACTCACAAGGAATACCAGCTAGATAAGGACACTGTGATTTTAACAGAAAAGGCAGCAAAGGAGTTGGGCGTCCAGGTAGGGGACACCGTAACTATAAAAGGTGTAGACGGCGAGCTTAAGGTGGGTAACATTGCAGAAAATTATCTGGGTCACTATATCTACTGCTCACCGACCTTGTACCAAAAGCTTTACAACGAGGAACCAACGTATAATACACTTCTCTTCACGGCAAAGACGAAGGATGTAAAGGATATTGAAAAGACAGGGCAAAGACTGTTAGAGGAGGATCCACTTTTAAGCATCCGTTATACCAAGGATATGGGAAAAGAGATGGACCATATGCTAGAATCTTTGGACTTGGTAATTGTGGTACTGATAACAGCGGCTGCACTTTTGGCCTTTGTAGTTCTTTATAACCTCAATACGATTAATATTTCGGAGAGACGAAGAGAGCTTGCAACTATTAAAGTACTTGGATTTTATGATATGGAAGTTGGCGCCTATGTTTACCGGGAGAATATTATTTTAACCATAGTTGGAATTTTGGCGGGCATAGGAATCGGTATTTTTCTCCATCAATACATTGTTCAAACGGCAGAGGTTGAATACGTAATGTTTGGCAGGAGAATGAAGGCAGCAAGTTATATCTATAGTATTTTATTTACTTTTGCATTTTCCTTTTTTGTCAATTTCGTAATGTTTTTCAAGCTTCGTAAGATTGACATGGTTGAATCACTTAAGAGTAATGAATAAATTGTTAGCACTCGATTTCAAAGAGTGCTAATTTTTTGTTGACTTTTATCTATTCCCGTATTATTATATGTTATAGCATATATAAGAGATAGGAGTGGTATTAAAAATGGGAACGAAAAAAGGTAGTCTAAAAATTAATAGCGAAAACATTTTTCCAATTATAAAAAAGTGGGTTTATTCTGATCATGATATTTTTGCCCGTGAGCTGATATCAAATGGTACAGATGCCATTACGAAATTAAAGAAATTAGATATGATGGGAGAATATTCTCTGCCAGATGATTATAAAGGGAAAATTAAAGTTGAAGTAAATACGGAAGAAAAGAAATTAACTTTTACAGATAATGGATTGGGTATGACAGCAGAAGAAGTAGAAGAGTATATTACTCAAATTGCTTTTTCAGGTGCAACACAATTCCTTGAAAAATATAAGGACAAGACAACTGAAGATGATATGATTGGTCATTTTGGATTAGGATTCTACTCTGCATTTATGGTGGCAGATGAAGTTCATATCGATAGTCTTTCCTATAAAGAGGGAGCAAAACCAGTACATTGGGTTAGTGATGGCGGTACGGAATATGAAATGGAAGAAGGAACAAAGGCTGAAATCGGGACAACGATAACTCTGTACATCAGCGACGCAAGTATTGAATTTGCAAATGAGTTCCGTATGAGAGAAGTCATTGAGAAATATTGTTCTTTTATGCCTGTTGAAATCTTTTTAAATAAAGAGAATGCAGAAGTTGAGTACGAAACAATCGACGAAGCAGACTTAAAGGATGAAGATGTGGTTGTGGAGAGAATCCATGACGAAGAGAAGGATGAAGACCAGGTTAAAATAGAGAAAAGACCGGTCTCAATCAGTGATACAACACCTCTGTGGACCAAGCATCCAAATGAGTGTAGTGATGATGATTATAAGGATTTTTATCGAAAAGTTTTTATGGATTATAAAGAGCCACTGTTTTGGATTCATTTGAACATGGATTATCCCTTCAATTTAAAGGGAATCTTGTATTTCCCAAGAATTAATACAGAGTACGAGTCTTTAGACGGTACCATAAAGCTTTATAACAATCAGGTATTTATTGCCGATAATATAAAAGAAGTAATCCCAGAGTACTTAATGGTATTAAAGGGAGTAATTGATTGCCCGGATCTTCCGTTAAATGTATCCAGAAGTGCATTGCAAAATGATGGATTTGTACAAAAGATTGCAGATTACATTTCAAAGAAGGTTGCTGATAAGCTTGCAGGAATGTGCAAAACAAAGAAGGCAGAGTATGAAGGATATTGGGATAACATTAGTCCATTTATCAAGTTTGGAAGCCTGAAAGATGAAAAGTTTGCAGATAAGATGAAAGATGCAATTCTGTATAAAAATCTTGAAGGAAAGTATCAAACTCTGACAGAGGTAGTGGAAGCAAATGGCGGTGTTATAGTAGAAGAAAAGAAAGAGACTGAAGAGACTGAAGACAGTGCAGAGGATATTAAGACCACAGTGTACTACGTAACAGACGAACAGCAGCAAGCACAGTATATCAATCTTTTCAAGAGCCAGGAAAAGGATGCTGTAGTCCTGACCCATCCAATCGATGCGTCTTTCATCACAATGGTGGAGCAAAAAAATAAGACGGTTCGTTTCCAAAGAATTGATGCCAGCATTACAGAGGATGCAAAAGAAGAAATCAAAGAGGACGAAAAAGAAGAATTTAAAAAAGTATCAGATAGCTTGATTGAAATCTTCCGTAAAGCAATTGGAAATGAGAAATTGGATATTCGTATTGAAAAAATCAAAGATGAAAATATTGCCTCTATGGTAACACTTTCAGAAGAAAATAGAAGAATGCAGGAAATGATGAAATCCTATGGAATGGATCAAATGGATATGTCTGGTCAGGAAACACTGGTACTAAATGCAAACCATCCATTAGTGAAATTTGTAGTAGAGCATAAGAGAAGCAAAAGCGTTCCTGTAATCTGTAAGCAGCTCTATGACCTTGCAATGCTTTCACATAAGCCATTAAGTGCAAGTGAGATGACAGAATTTGTCAATAGAAGTAACGAAATAATGATGTTATTAACAAAATAAATAGAAATTACAATGAGGTTGCGGCAAGTGCCACAACCTCAATTAGTATCATAGTATATCAAAGGGAATATCCAACTGATAGAAATAATCAAGAGCCCTGTGATCCCAGGCATGGTCTATGGATTTATCCAAAGAGAAGCTTTTAAGAGAAGTTCCTGTTGTACAATTAAGCTGTCCATTTTCGTAATGAAAATTAAGATATAAGCCAATAACTTCAGAAGGATCATAAGAAAGCTCATATTCAATTAAAAAGTTCGCAATTTCCTTTTTACTAAGAGTGAAGATGAAGCGAAAGTTAAGTGGAGTTTTTTTCCCTTTAATCAAGCTGAGGCAGTACCCCTTTAAAGCCTTCCATTTGGAATATTCCTCTTTGGGTAACTCATCCAGATATTCTTTTTTGAGCCTTCCATTAAATGAGAAGGTATTGAAGGTGGTCACTTCACCCTCAATTAATAAAAATAAATCGAAACTATCCTTTAGTAAAAGGTGATTCATGGTTGTTTTTGTTTGCAGCGTTAAGGTTTTCATGTCTGTATTCTAACATGGATGACTTGTATTCACAATTAGCAAATGCTAGAATGAGAGGGATTTATATATGGTAAGAACTTATTATTTGAAGTGGAATTCCGATATTCTCTATAGTGATGTTGAAAAGTATGAGATCCTTCTTTCCAAACAAAGAAGAGAAAAGGTACATAAATACCTGCAGGAGAGTGATAAGATTACCTCGATATTAGGGGGATTGTTGATTCAAAGAGGACTTGATAAAGAGCGGGTGGAATTTTATTTTAACTCACATGGTAAACCAAAAGCAAGACAGAGCAATCTGGAGTTCAATCTTTCGCACTCAGGAAACCATCTTTTGTGCAGTGTATCCAATGAAGGAGCGATAGGGGTGGATATTGAAAGAAAAAGAGAAGCACCCTTGCCTCTGATGAAGAGATACTTTCATCCGGAGGAGATAGAATATGTAGATGGGAAAAAGAAGTTTTTTGAAATCTGGACAAAAAAGGAAGCCTATGTAAAAATGACAGGAGAAGGTTTAACGAAGGAGTTGTCGGGAATCAATACCTTTCGTATTCCGGCGTTTTTTCAAACAGAGGAGACAAAGGAGACAATCTATACTTTATGTATGAGGAAGGAACCAAAAGAAATGGTGTTTGTTGAAGTGAAACTGGAGGATTTAATATGATGCGTTTAAATAAGTATTTAAGCGAGTCAGGTATCTGCTCCAGAAGAGAGGCTGATAAGCTGATTAAGGCAGGGCAAATATATGTAAACGGGGAAAAAGCCGATTTGGGTATGCAGGTAGATGATACAATGGATATATCCATTGGAAAGAAACGCATTATTAACCGCAAGGAAAAAATTGTGTTGGCTTTTTATAAGCCACGAGGAATTGTATGTACCGAAAACCCCAGAGAACGAAAAAACATTATTCGTTACATCAATTATCCGATCCGAATCACGTATGCAGGGCGGCTGGATAAAGAATCAGAAGGTTTAATGATTATGACCAATGACGGCGATTTGATTCATGAAATTATGAAAGCAGGTCACCAACACGAGAAAGAATATCGTGTCACGGTAAACGAAGAAGTGACAGATGAATTTATAAAGAATCTCTCTAAAGGAGTTCATATTCAAGATGATGAGAAAGAAATTGATACCATAACAAGAAAAGCAGTGGTGAAAAAAGTGGGGAAATATACTTTTGACATCATATTAACCCAGGGCATAAACAGACAGATTAGAAGAATGTGTGAAAGCCAGGGGTATAAGGTCACGAAGTTAAAGCGAACCAGAGTCATGAATATTACTTTAAAGGATTTGGCAGTTGGAAAATACAGAAAATTAACAACACAGGAGTTGGATGAATTATATGAAAAAATCGAAGAAAGCAAGAATGGAAGAGCTTGTCAGTCTCCTTACGAAAGCCGCTAAGGCTTACTATGTGGATGCAGAAGAAATCATGAGTAATTATGCTTATGATCAGCTTTATGATGAATTACTGGAGCTGGAAAAAGAGACAGGAATCGTTCTCGCCCAAAGTCCAACGCAAAATGTTGGTTATGAAACCATGAGTGAGCTTCCCAAAGAAAGACATGAAAGTCCAATGCTTTCCCTGGATAAAACGAAAGAAGTCACTGATTTGATTGAGTTTGCAGGAAATCAAAAAGTTCTGGTTTCCTGGAAATTAGATGGACTTACTATTGTACTGACCTATCGAGAGGGAGTCCTCTATAAAGCGGTTACTCGAGGGAATGGCGAAGTAGGTGAAGTGGTGACGAATAATGCAAGAGTATTTAAAAATCTCCCCCTTCAAATCCCTTATAAGGATGAGCTGGTGTTAAGAGGGGAAGCGATTATTACTTATTCTGATTTTGAAAAAATAAATGAAGAGATTGACGATGTGGACGCAAAATATAAAAATCCCAGAAATCTTTGCAGTGGTTCGGTACGTCAATTAAATAATGAAATAACGGCAAAACGAAACGTTCGTTTCTTTGCTTTTACCTTGGTGAAAGCCGAAGGTGTTGACTTTCACAATTCAAGAGAGAAGCAGCTGCAATGGATAAAAGAGCAGGGTTTTGAAATCGTGGAATATGAAAGTGCGGCTGGTGATACCCTTTCGAAAGAAGTTCTTAAGTTTTCGGAAAAAATCACAGACAATGATTTCCCTTCCGATGGTCTTGTGTTAACATATGATAACATAGCCTACGGAAGTTCTTTGGGGGCAACCTCAAAGTTTCCAAGAGATTCCTATGCTTATAAATGGGAAGACGAGACGAAAGAGACTACTTTGACAACCATTGAGTGGAGCCCCTCCAGAACAGGACTTATCAACCCGGTTGCAATTTTTGAACCAGTTGAACTGGAAGGAACGACAGTAAGCAGAGCCAGTGTCCACAATATTAGTGTTATGGAAGAATTGGAGCTGGGGGTTGGAGACCGAATCCAGGTTTATAAGGCCAATATGATTATCCCTCAGATTTCAGAAAATTTGACAAGAAGTGGTGTAAAGGATATACCAGTCCAATGTCCAGTCTGTCAGGGAGAGACAAAGATTCAGAAGGAAGGGAATGCAAAAACCCTGTTTTGCCCGAATCCGAACTGTCAGGCGAAGCACGTGAAGTCTTTTTCTTTGTTTGTAAGCAGAAATGCGCTGAATATAGAAGGTCTTTCAGAAGCAACCTTGACCAAGTTTATTCAAAAAGGCTTTATCAAAGAATATCGAGATGTTTTTCATTTGGATCGATATGAAAATGAGATAAAAGAGATGGAAGGATTTGGAGAAAAATCCTATGTGAATTTAATCGACAGTATACAGAAAGCAAAGCATACAACTTTGCCCAGACTAATTTATGGCTTGGGAATTGCAGGAATTGGAATTGCAAATGCAAAATTAATCTGCAAAGAGTTTCGCTATGACATAGATAAGATAGTGGATGCCTCTAAGGATACATTAGTGGCGATACATACGATTGGAGAGATACTGGCAAATGCTTTTGTAGAATATTTTTCAGACGAGACTAAAAGGAGAGCTTTTTTTGACTTGATAAAAGAATTGGAGATTGAAAAACCGGAAGCTCCCAAAGAACAGATATTTGAACAAAAGAATTTTGTGATTACAGGAAGTGTAAATCATTTCCAGAATCGTAATGAAATGAAGGAAGTAATTGAAAGCCGAGGGGGCAAAGTGACAGGGTCTGTCACTTCGAAAACCGATTACTTAATAAATAATGACACACACTCAACATCTTCAAAGAATAAGAAGGCAAAGGATTTAAATATCCCAATTATATCAGAGGAAGATTTTCTGAAAATGATGGCCCAGGATGATGAGTAGTTAGGAGGAGCTATGTCAGAGAAAGATCAGGAAGAAATTATTGTAGAAGATATAAAAGAAGAAAAACAGGAAGATGAGTATGAAAAGGTATGTTTCATATGTCACAGACCAGAAAGTGTAGCAGGGAAAATGATTGATCTTCCCAATAATATTTCCGTATGCAATGATTGTATGCAAAAAAGCTTTGATGCAATGAAGGGTGGGAATATGGATTATTCCCAGCTGCTGAACAATCAGAATTTCCAAATGTTTAGCATGCAGGATATGGAGCAAAATGTTCCGAAAAGCCAGAAACTTAAGAAAAAGAAGACAGAAGAAGAGGTTGAGCCTCTGATTGACATTAATAATCTGCCGGCACCTCATAAGATTAAGGGAAGCTTGGATGAATACATTATCGGACAGGAACATGCGAAGAAAGCCATATCTGTTGCGGTTTATAATCATTACAAAAGAGTGGCAACAGACACGATGGATGAAATTGAAATCGAGAAATCAAACATGCTTATGATTGGTCCAACGGGTTCTGGAAAGACCTATCTTGTAAAGACTTTAGCAAAGCTTTTAGATGTTCCTCTTGCGATTACGGATGCCACTTCTCTAACAGAGGCAGGTTACATAGGGGATGATATTGAAAGTGTGGTTTCCAAACTTTTGGCTGCTGCAGATAATGATGTACAGAAGGCAGAGCAGGGAATTATCTTCATCGATGAAATTGACAAGATTGCCAAGAAGAAAAATTCCAGTCAAAGGGATGTAAGCGGTGAATCGGTACAGCAAGGAATGCTAAAGCTTCTGGAAGGAAGTGATGTGGAGGTACCGGTAGGGGCAAATAGTAAAAATGCTATGGTTCCTCTCACTACGGTAAGTACAAAAAATATTTTGTTTATTTGTGGAGGAGCATTTCCGGATTTAAGTAATATTATTCAGGAACGTCTTACAAAGCAGGCATCCATTGGTTTTGGAGCGGATTTAAAAGATAAGTACAAGAATGATAAAAACATTCTTTCCAGAGTTGCCATGGAGGATTTGCGTGGATTTGGTATGATACCGGAGTTCTTGGGAAGACTGCCAGTTGTGGTAACTTTAGAAGGTTTGTCAGAAGATATGTTAGTTGAAATATTAAAGGAGCCAAAGAATGCCATACTTAAGCAATACCAGAAGCTTTTGGCTTTGGACGAGGTAAAGCTGGAGTTTAATGAAGAGGCTCTTCATGCAATTGCTCGAAAAGCAATGAAAAAAGATACAGGAGCCAGAGCCCTTCGGGCAATTATCGAGGAGTTTATGTTGGATATTATGTATGAGATTCCGAAGGATGATAATATTGGGCAGGTAGTTATTACAAAGGAATACATTGAAGGAACCGGAGGTCCAGTGATTAAGCTTAGAAACCAGAATGTTCATGGATAGGAGGAGGTATGAGTATGCAGGAATTTATCGATGATTTAGGAAAACGGGTAATGAGTGTAGCGAAAGATGTAGGAGAAAAGGCGGAAGAAGTGATTGGAATTCAAAAGCTAAAAAGTGATATTCGTTCTCTGGAAAGAGGGAATAACCGTGACCTTCTACACATTGGAAAAATGGTTTATGAAAAGTTTAAAGATGGAGAAACAGTGGATTTGAATTACATAACTCTTTGTGAAGGAATTGAGCAAAGGGAAGAAGAAATCGAGAAAAAAGAAGAAGAAATTGATAGTATGAAATAACAATAGAATTCCCCTCGGCCAGATGTAAATGGCGGAGGGGAGTATTTGTTTTTCGTCAAATTGAAAACATTTCCTTTACTTGATGGTAAATAGTATCCATTAGGCGGTTTCTTGCCTCTACACTTGCCCAAGCGATATGAGGAGTGATAAAAAGCTTCTCGCTGTTTTTGATTGCTAATAAAGGATTTTCTTCGCTCATTGGTTCCTGGGTAAGCACATCCAGACCGGCAGCAGCAATCATATCCTTTTCCAAGGCAATCTTTAGATCCGACTCGACAACGATAGGGCCTCTTCCTAAATTGAGCAGGATAGCTGATTTTTTCATTTTTTTAAGATTGGAAAGATTCATTAAATTCTCGGTGTACTCATTCAGTGGGGCGTGAATGGAAACTATGTCAGAAGTAGAAAGTAAGGTATCTAAATCCACTTGAGTAAAGCCGGCTTGAGGTGGGCTTCCGGAAGGAGAGGTGTAGATAACATTCATTCCAAATGCAGTGGCAATGGTACTTACCTTTCTTCCGATATTACCCAATCCAATGATGCCGAAAGTTTTATCTTTTAGTTCAAAGAACACCTGGTCAAAATGGGTAAAGACAACATCATTTACATAAGAACCACTTTTCACATATTCGTCATAGTAACGGAGCTTTTCTAATAGGTAGAATAAAAGAGCAAAGGTATGCTGGGCAACAGAATCGGTAGAATACCCGGCAACATTTCTCCACTCTATATTTCGCATCTTTAAAAAATCCTTATCCAGGTTGTTTGTTCCGGTGGCTGTAACGCAAACAAGTTTGAGATTCTTTGCATTTTCCAATGTATATTTGTTTATATTTACTTTGTTCACAATAACCACATCTGCATTTGCTAAACGCTCTCGAGCTTGCGTATCTGTTGAAAAAGAATACTTGGTTACGGTTCCAAGGGAATCGAATTTTGCTAAATCAATGTCATCTCCAATTGTTTTTGCATCTAAAAAGACAATGTTCATTTATGAAGCCTCCTTCTATCTATATATTTAAGGTTAGTATAACATAAGACAATCATAAATGTTGTGGAGTTTACAACTTTCGTGTATAATGGAGGTCGATAAAAGGAAGTGTATGCAATGAACGAAAAAAGAAAACAACAAGTATTAAGACATAAAATTGTCTTAGCCACTCTGGGGATAGTGGTAATCATATTAGGAAGTGTTTTGTGGGCGAAAAAAAGCCAAAAAAATGAGAAGCCATCGGAGAGCAGTAATGTTACAGCTGCAAAGACAATCCAGCAGAAAACCCAGGAAAAGACAACGGAAGAGCGGATTGAAGAGGCAAGGCAGCTGGGTATCGAAAAGGGTTATCCAGAGTCCTTGATGGAAGCATTTGAGATGAATCCTCAGGAGGTGCTGCCACTTGTGGAGCAGTATGAAAAGTTAAAAGATCAGGAACCTGTGTCAGATATAGGAAGTGACTATATTGAGGGAAGTATTCCGACTCTTTATCAGTGGGATGAAAGATGGGGACTTGCCAGCTATGGTTCGAGTCTTTTGGTTCGGGCGGGTTGTGGTCCAACGGCTCTTTCCATGGTAATGATTTATGTGACAGGTGATCCCTCCTTTGTTCCAAGCTGGGTTGCAGGCTATTCTATGCAACGGGGTCTTGTAGATGAGGACAATTTGACACTATGGCAGCTGATGCGTGTTTTGCCAGAAGATTATGGCATAACGGTTACAGAAGGACATCCCTCCGATGAAGAATGGGTTAAGAATACTCTGAATGAAGGTCATCCGATTATCTGCAGTATGGGACCAGGTGATTTTACAGGAGAGGGTCATTTTATTGTGGTTACAGAATACAAAGAAGACGGAACGGTAGTCGTTCACGATCCCTTTCGAAAAGTAAATACTATAAAAGAATGGAAATATGCAGATATCATTCCTCAGATCAATGCAATCTGGGCCTATAATTAAGATACAACAAATTAGCACTCGTCTCTTGACAGTGCTAATTTTTGTGTTATATTGTATCTAGAACAGATTTATACGAGGAGGTAACGATATGAACATAAATAAATTCACTCAAAATTCTATGCAGGCAATTCAGACTTGTGAAGGGCTGGCAGCAGAATATGGAAATCAGGAGATAGCCCAAATACATCTCTTTTACGCACTGCTTACCCAAGAAGATAGTTTGATTTTAAAGCTCTTTACAAAAATGGGAATTGAAAAAGATAGTATCCTTAGAAGAGCAGAGGAAGGAATAAGCAAACGCATCAAAGTGCAAGGAGGAAATCCTTATGTTGGACAAGCATTAAATAATGTTTTGATTCATGCAGAAGATGAGGCAAAGCAAATGGGAGATGAATACGTCTCAGTAGAACATCTGATGCTTGGAATGATTAAATATGCGGATTCAGATATGAAAGTCCTATTTAAGGAGTTTGGAGTTACGAGAGACGTGTTTTTACAGGTTCTTTCCACAGTCCGGGGAAATCAGCGGGTGACCAGTGACCATCCAGAGGCTACCTACGATACACTAAATAAATATGGACAGGATTTAGTAGACAGGGCAAGAGAACAGAAGCTTGACCCCGTTATAGGCAGGGATGCAGAAATAAGAAATGTGGTAAGAATTCTTTCAAGAAAGACGAAAAATAATCCAGTCCTTATTGGAGAGCCGGGCGTTGGTAAGACGGCGGTAGTGGAAGGGCTTGCCCAGAGAATTGTGAGAGGTGATGTCCCGGAAGGATTGAAAGAAAAGACGATTTTCTCCCTGGATATGGGTGCTCTGGTAGCAGGTGCAAAATACCGTGGTGAGTTCGAGGAACGGCTGAAAGCAGTTTTGGAAGAAGTGAAAAACTCGGATGGAAGGATTATCTTATTTATTGATGAGCTTCATACGATTGTTGGAGCCGGCAAAACAGATGGGGCAATGGATGCAGGAAACATGCTAAAACCAATGCTGGCAAGAGGAGAGCTTCACTGTATTGGTGCAACAACCTTAGATGAGTATCGGAAGTATATTGAAAAGGATGCAGCGCTTGAGAGAAGGTTTCAGCCAGTTATGGTAGAAGAGCCAACAGTGGAGGATGCAATTTCAATCTTACGAGGATTAAAGGAACGGTATGAGGTGTTCCATGGAGTTAAAATTACAGATGGAGCCTTAGTGGCAGCAGCAACCCTTTCAGACCGATATATTATGGATCGGTTTTTACCGGATAAAGCCATTGATTTAGTGGATGAGGCATGTGCCTTAATTAAGACAGAGCTGGACTCTATGCCTGCAGAATTAGATGAATTGCAAAGAAAGATTATGCAGCTTGAAATCGAAGAGGCAGCATTGAAAAAGGAAGATGACCGACTCAGCAGGGACCGCTTGACACATTTACAGGAAGAGCTTGCAAACCTAAGAGAAGAATTCAGTGGAAAAAAGGCTCAATGGGATAATGAAAAAGGAGGAGTTTTGCGTCTTCAAAAAATCAGGGAAGAAATTGAAGAGGTAAATAACGAAATTAAAAAGGCTGAAAGAGATTATGACTTGAACAAAGCAGCGGAATTACAATATGGCCGTCTGCCAGAGCTGCAAAAAGAATTAGAAGCAGAGGAAGAAAAGGTTTCCAAAGAGGACAATACCCTGGTTCATGAAAATGTAACCGATGAAGAGATCGCAAAAATTGTTTCCAGATGGACAGGAATACCGGTTGCGAAATTAAATGAAAGTGAACGAAACAAAACGCTTCATTTGGCAGAACATTTACATAAAAGAGTCATTGGTCAGGACGAAGGAGTGCAGCTGGTAAGTGAAGCAATCCTAAGATCAAAGGCAGGGATAAAGGATCCAACAAAACCGATTGGCTCATTCTTGTTTTTAGGACCTACAGGAGTTGGTAAAACAGAATTGGCAAAGGCTTTGGCAGAAGATCTTTTTGATGATGAAAGCAATATCGTAAGAATTGATATGAGTGAGTATATGGAGAAGCACTCCGTATCACGACTAATTGGAGCACCTCCGGGATACGTAGGATACGATGAAGGAGGACAGCTTACGGAAGCAGTTCGGAGAAAGCCTTACAGTGTAGTGCTGTTTGATGAAATTGAAAAAGCACATCCAGACGTATTTAATGTTCTCCTTCAAGTATTGGATGATGGAAGAATTACTGATTCTCAAGGGCGAACCGTAGATTTTAAAAACACCATATTGATTATGACTTCAAATATTGGTTCTTCCTACTTATTAGATGGAATCGATGAAAATGGAAATGTTTCAGAGGAGGCAAAAGAGATGGTGGAAACTTCCTTAAGAGCTCATTTCCGGCCAGAATTTTTAAATCGCCTGGATGAGATTATCAACTTCAAACCGTTGACGAAAGATGATATTTATGACATCATTGATTTATTAATAGCAGATGTAAATAAACGGTTAAGAGACAGAGAGGTTTCCATAGCTTTAACAGAAGAGGCTAAAAAATATGTACTGGAAGGTGGATATGACCCAACCTACGGTGCAAGACCTTTGAAAAGATTCCTGCAAAAACACGTTGAAACACTGGCGGCAAAATTAATGCTGCAAGGGGACATTGGAGCAGGCAGTGAAATTCTAATTGATGTGGATAATGGAGCCTTAACAGCAAGGAGCAGATAAATTTGAGTATCATCTTCCATATAGACGTAAATTCCGCCTTTCTTAGTTGGAGTGCGGTAGAAGAATTAAAAGAAGGAAAGGGTCGGGATTTACGGGAAATTCCCTCCATTGTGGGAGGGGATCAAAAATCCAGACGAGGTGTTGTATTGGCGAAGTCAATTCCGGCCAAGAAGTATGGAATCCGGACAGGAGAGCCTGTTGCAAATGCCTTTCGTAAGTGTGGAAATTTAACCAGTGTTCCACCGAACCATAAGAAGTATAGTGAGTATAGCCGACAGTTAATGAGGTTCCTGCTGGAAGTGAGTCCGGTCTTAGAGCAAGTCAGCGTAGATGAATGCTATTTAGACTATTCTCAAGCGTATGATTATCGTGAGGATTATAAAGCGGCCGCTCAAAAGATTAAAGATGAGGTGAAGCAGAAATTTGGTTTTACAGTAAATGTCGGAATATCAAGTAACAAGCTTTTGGCAAAAATGGCATCTGATTTTGAAAAGCCGGATAAGGTGCACACCTTGTTTCCAGAAGAAATCAAAGAGAAGATGTGGCCATTGCCCATCGGAGATCTTTATATGGCAGGGAAAAAAAGTGTGGAGACCTTAGAAAAGCTGGAAATCCGTACCATAGGAGAGCTTGCAAAAGCAGATCCTGAGCTCGTGAGTATTCATCTAAAAAGTCACGGCAGAAAGCTGTGGGAGTTTGCAAATGGCTATGGAACCCAGGAAGTGAAGATTGAACGGGAGGATGCGAAGAACATCGGAAACTCCACAACGCTTTCAAAAGATGTTGTACTGCAAGACGAAGCATTAGAAGTAATCAATAAGCTATCTGTGAAGGTTGCAGGAAGATTACAGAAGGCAGGACAAAGGGCATATAACATTGGTGTGGAGATTAAATACTATGACTTTACTTCTGCCTCTCATCAGACTCAGCTACGGACTGGGGTTTCGGACGGAGAAAGTATTTATCAGGTTGCAAAGGAACTTTTTCAGGAGCTGTGGGATAAAGAACCTATTCGTCTGTTGGGTGTGAGAAGTTCAAAATTGGAAGATATAAATGAACCGACTCAGCTCACGCTTTTTGAGGTGGAGGAGGAGGTTCTGCAGCTGAAAGAGAAGTATGAGAAGGAAAGAAAGATTAAAGAAGCAATGAATGAAATTCATAAGAAATTTGGTGATGACATCATAAAAAAAGGGATTTGACAAAAGGGCTTCTAAAGGGATATACTTGTAAATGAAAAGAGCAATTGCGATCACATTTTATTGAGACGCGAGTGCTCTTTTTTTGTATCGTGTGAGATTTTAATGAGAAAGAGAGGTTTTCATGTGAAAAAATTGAATTTAGATTTTAAAGAACTGGGAATGGATGTATTAGTAGATATTATAGCAGGTTTTTTGATTGGGATTGGTTTGCACAATTTTGCTCTGAACGCAGAATTTCCAGTGGCAGGTTTTTCGGGGATTGCCATTGTATTATATCATTTGATAGGATTACCAATTGGTCTTGGTACATTATTGATAAATATCCCAGTTGTTATCATATGTTTTCGGTATTTAGGGCTGCCATTTTTCCTGAAATCTTTAAAGTCCATGGTGATATCATCGGTTATGATTGATTATATTGCCCCTCTGTTCCCGGTTTATGATGGCAGCAGACTTTTGGCAGCAATCTGCATGGGAGTGATTTGTGGGGTGGGTTATGCAATGATCTTTATGCGGGGATCGTCTACAGGTGGCCAGGATTTTATATCCGTATCAATAAAGAAAGCAAAACCTCATATTACGTTAGGTATCATCACATTCATGTTAGATGTGGTAACAATCATTATTGGATTCATAACTGTATTTAAGGATGTGGACGGATTGATTTATGCAATCCTTGTAACGTATCTTCTGGCAGTGGTAATGGATCGGCTGCTTTATGGAGTAAATGCAGGAAAAATGACCTTGATTGTAACGGAAAGAGGACATGAAATTGCAGAAAAAATAGATGAATATGTTGGAAGAGGTGCTACGATTTTGAAGGGAGAAGGGAGCTATTCTAAAAAAGGCAAAGATGTTATCATGTGTGCGTGTAATAACAAGCAAATGTATGTCATAAAAAAAATGGTTCATAAGCTGGATCCCAAGGCATTTACAGTGATTGTTGAATCCAATGAAGTTGTAGGAGAAGGTTTTAAGGAAGAGATTAAGGATATTGAATTATAGGCTTAGAAGAAAGGGAAATCATGATAATAGTTATTGTGATTTCCCTTTCTTTGCTCCTGTGATATAAATTAAAATGTACTATAAATCTTTACCAACTCTAAAGCCATTTCTTTTGATTTTTCCATTCCCTCTTTCGTTATATGCTCAAAAGGTCCATGGTATGCATGACCGCCAGTGCCAAGATTTGGACAAGGCAGGCCCATAAAGCTTAAGGTGGCACCGTCTGTTCCGCCTCTTATCGCTTCAATAATAGGAGTGAGTCCTACGCCAGTGGCAGCCTCTTTGGCAGAGTCAATGAGATGCATTGATTCCGCAATGATTTCAGCCATATTCCGATATTGATCTTCAATGACAAGTGTAACGGTACCGTCTCCCCATTTTTCGTTCAAATTTTTTTCAATTAGTCGAAGAGTATTTTTTCTTCCCTGGAATAGATGAGGATTATGATCCCGTACAATATAATTGAGTGTGGCTTCGCCAACCTCACCGGTCATGCTGACTAAATGGTAAAAACCTTCATAGCCTTCTGTTCCGCGAGGAGTCTCAAAAGCTGGAAGAGCCTGAATAATCTCCATTGCCACAAGGCTGGCATTTACCATGATGTTTTTCGAAGAACCGGGATGTACATTGAGGCCTTTTATGGAGAAAGTTCCTTTACAAGCATTAAAGTTTTCATATTGTATTTCTCCTTCGGTATCCCCATCAAGAGTATAGGCATATTTCGCTCCAAACTGTTCCACATTGAAATGGTGTGCCCCAAGTCCGATTTCTTCATCTGGTGTAAAAGCAATAGAAAGAGGACCATGAGGAATTTCCAGCTGAATCAGTTCTTCGACCATGGTGAGGATAATAGCAATTCCTGCTTTATCATCTGCCCCCAAAATTGTTGTGCCGTCGCTGGTGATAAGAGTACGTCCTTTCAAGGCTTTGAGATGAGGAAATACTTTTGTGCTTAAGATACGTCCGCTGGTTCCTAAGGGAAAGTCTTCCCCATTATAGTTTTCTGTAATGATAGGTTGGATGTTTCCTTCGACGAAGTCGGAGACAGTATCCATATGAGCAATAAAGCCAATGGGAGTCCTGTGTTCATAGCCTTTGGTTGCAGGAAGCTTTCCATAGAGATAACATTTTTCGTCCAAAATCACATCATCCATCCCAAGAGAAATCATCTCTTCCTTGAGAATTCCAGCCAAATCAAATTGTACTTGGGAGGACGGAACTGTTTCACTGTTCTCGTCACTGGGTGTTTTAATTACCACATATTTGAGTAATCTCTCTAAAGTATCCATATTAAAATCTCCTCTCTATGACAATATACTGGTTTCATTGTAACTCCATAGATACGCCTAGCGCAAGAGGGGAATAAGTGGTATACTATCCATACTATGTATGCAGATGTTATTGTAGATATTACTCATGAAAAATTAGATAAAATATTTCAATATTCCATTCCAGAAAATCTAAAGAATAATCTTGTGATTGGATCAAAGGTTTTAATTCCTTTTGGCAAAGGAAATAAACTGATTCAGGGATATGTAATTGGACTTGGAGAAAAAACAAGTTATGATCCAACAAAGATTAAGGAAATTCACGCTCTTTCAGAAGAAGGAATTAATCCTTCTGAAAAACTCATCCGTCTTGCTGCCTGGATAAGAGAAGAATATGGCGGTACGATGATAGCAGCTCTAAAAACTGTCCTTCCCATTAAAAAAAAGGAAAAAGAAAAAGAAGTAAAGAAGGTTACTTTAAGGGTTTCCAAAGAGGAAGGTGTAAAGTTATTAGAGGAGCTTTTAGGAAAGAATCAAAGAGCGAGGGTGCGTGTACTTTCTCTTTTATTAGATCAGAAAGAATGGGATCATAAAACGTTATTAACGAAGGCACAAGTATCTCTTGAGGTCTTAAGAAGCATGGAAAAAATGGGGATTTTATCCATGCAGACAACCAGAGTTTATCGCAAGGTATTACCGGAGGGTGCTGTAGGAAAGCAAGAGATTCATTTGAATGAAGAGCAAGAAAAAATCATGCAGACCTTTCGCAGAGACCGGCAAGAAAGTACAAGAAAAACCTATTTGATTCATGGAATAACAGGAAGTGGAAAAACCCAAATATATATGGAAATGATTGATGAGGTTGTAAAAGAGGGAAAGCAGGCAATTCTTCTGATTCCAGAGATTTCTCTGACGTATCAGGTGGTTGGAAAATTTCAAAATCGTTTTAAAGAGAGAGTTGCAATTTTGAATTCAAAGCTTTCTCCAGGAGAACGCTGGGATCAAATGGAACGTGTAAGGCAGAAAGAGGTAGATGTTATGATAGGTCCGCGGTCTGCGCTTTTCACACCTTTTGAGAACCTTGGCTTAATTGTGATTGATGAAGAACATGAACCCACCTATAAAAGCGAGCAGGTGCCACGCTACCACGCAAGAGAAGTGGCAATTCAAAGAGCAAAAGAGGAAGGCGCAGGAGTAGTATTAGGATCGGCAACACCATCTCTGGATTCATACTATAAAGCAATGCAGGGTGAATACTCCCTTATGCAAATCGATAAAAGAGCAACCAAATCAAAACTTGCGGAAGTCGAAATTGTGGACATGACAAAAGAACTGAAAGAGGGAAACCGCTCGATTTTAAGCGACAGACTAAAGGAACTGATTGAGGATCGGCTGGAGAAAAAAGAACAAGTTATGCTTTTCTTAAATCGACGTGGATATGCAGGGTTCATATCTTGCAGAGCCTGTGGATATGTAGTAAAATGTCCCCATTGTGATGTGTCCTTGTCCTACCACAAAAAGAGCGGAAAACTAATCTGCCACTATTGTGGGTATGAACAGGAAAATGTACATACATGTCCGGAATGTGGCTCCCCTTATATTGGAGGATTTAAAGCCGGTACACAACAAGTGGAAGAATTGATACAGAAGAAGTTTCCAACAGCCAGAGTTCTTCGCATGGATATGGATACCACAAGAAAGAAACATAGTTATGAGGAGATTTTAAAAGTCTTTGATGAACAGAAGGCAGATATCTTAATTGGCACCCAGATGATTGTGAAAGGACATGATTTTCCCAAAGTAACTTTAGTTGGAATCTTAGCGGCGGACATGTCCCTTTATGGAAATGATTACCGTGCAGGAGAGCGAACCTTTCAGCTCCTTACCCAGGCAGCAGGAAGAGCAGGAAGAGGTGTGGATGGAGGAGAGGTAGTTATACAGACCTATAGCCCGGAACATTACAGTATTGAGTTGGCGGCAAAGCAGGATTATCTTGGCTTCTACAAGAAGGAAATGGAATTCCGCAGGATGCTGTCTTATCCTCCAGTGGAAAATATGATGGCAGTTTTGATGACAGGAAGTGACGAAGAAAAATTGATGGTAGCGGCGAAATATTTAAAGGAATTTGTATTTCTTCTGAAAAATATTGAGAAACACCAAGTGATTGGGCCGGCACCTCCTTACATAGGAAAGCTCAAAGATACTTATCGACAAGTAATCTATATAAGAAGTGAGTCAAATAACGAATTAATTCACATAAAAGACAAAATGGAGGAGTATATTGATATCAACAAAGGTTTTCAGGAACTTTATATTCAATTTGATTTCAATCCTCTAAATGCATTTTAATATAAGAAAGGCAGGAAAATAAAATGGCAACACGTATCATAAGAGAGTTGGGAGAACCGGTATTAAACAAGGCAGCAAAACCGGTGAAGGAAATAACGCCTCGTGTGAAGGAATTAATAGAGGATATGCTGGATACCATGTATGAAGCACATGGAGTTGGACTGGCAGCACCTCAGGTAGGGATTTTAAAACAAATCGTTGTAATTGATATCGGAGAAGGTCCCCTTATTTTAATCAATCCGGAGGTCATAGAAACGGAAGGGGAACAGACAGGTGAAGAGGGCTGCCTAAGTGTTCCGGGAAAGTATGGTATCGTAACGAGACCTCAGAAGGTTAAAGTTAGAGCTTATAATGAAAAGATGGAAGAATTTGAAATTGAAGGAGAAGATCTCCTGGCAAGAGCTTTCTGTCATGAGTTGGATCATTTATCAGGTAAAATGTATGTAGATATGGTATTAGACGGCCTGCATGATGTAGGAGAAGAGCCTCAGGAGGAGGTAGAAGAATGCGAATAATCTTTATGGGAACACCGGATTTTTCAGTGCCTGTATTAAAGGCATTAATGGACAATGGCCATGAAGTGGTTTTGGCTGTTACACAGCCGGACAAACAACGGGGAAGAGGGAAAAAAGTGACTTATTCCCCAGTAAAAGAAGAGGCACTGGCTCGTGATATTCCAGTATTTCAGCCAAAGAAAATACGAGAGGAAGAAAATATAGAGTTTTTAAAGAAGTACGAAGCAGATGTGATGGTTGTAGTGGCCTTTGGCCAGATTTTACCAAAAGCCATTTTGGAAATGACTCCATACGGATGTATTAATGTCCACGCTTCCTTGCTGCCGAAGTACAGAGGAGCCGCTCCGATACAATGGGCTGTTTTGGAAGGCGAAAAAGTTTCAGGAGTCACCATTATGCAGATGGATGAAGGACTGGATACCGGGGATATGCTTTTGAAAAAAGAAGTAGAGCTTACAGCTACAGAGACTTATGAAAGCCTTCATGATAAGCTTAGCCCTTTGGGCGCAGAGGCTCTAATTGAAACATTGAAGCAAGTGGAAGAGGGAGAGGTAAAGCCAGTTCCCCAAGGAGAAACACCAACCCCATACGCTCGTATGATTGAAAAAGAGATGGGAAATATTGACTGGTGCAAAGATGCCATTCAGGTTGACCGCTTAATCAGAGGGTTGAACCCCTGGCCTTCGGCATATACGATGTTAGAGGATAAAGTCATGAAAGTATGGAAGGGCGAGGTCTTAACAGAGGATTTGGGAAAATCTCCAGGAGAGATTGTAAGAGTCGATAAAGATGGTTTGGTGGTGCAGACTGGTAAGGGCTGCATTAAGATAACAGAGCTTCAGGTTCCAGGAAAAAAGAGGATGCTGGCTTCAGCTTTCCTATTAGGATATAAAGTACCTGTTCATACAGTGTTAACACAATAAGAGAGGAAGATTTTATGTTTTGGTTTTGGGATTCAACGTATATTTTAGTGATTATTGGAATGGTTATTTGTCTGATTGCTTCTTCTAAAATGAATGCTACCTTTTCAAGGTATTCGAAGGTAAGAAGCAGAAGCGGAATGACGGGGGCACAGGCTGCACAGAGAGTCTTGCAAAGTGCTGGAATTTATGATGTAAAGATTGAGCATGTGAGAGGGAATTTATCGGACCACTATGATCCAAGAGGGAAGGTTTTAAGACTGTCTGATTCCACCTACAACTCTACATCGGTTGCAGCAATTGGCGTTGCAGCTCATGAATGTGGTCATGCGATGCAGGACGCAAAAGGATATGTACCTCTTCGATTAAGAGCTTCGTTGGTTCCAGTGGCCAATATTGGCAGTACCCTTGCCTGGCCATTGATTTTAATCGGTCTGATTTTTAATGGTCAGTCATCCATGCTGTTTATTAACCTTGGAATCCTGCTATTTTGTGGAGCAGTGCTTTTTCAAGTTGTCACTCTTCCTGTGGAATTCAATGCTTCAGCAAGAGCACTGCAATGTGTTGGGAGTACAGGCCTTCTGTATGATGATGAAGTTGTTATGACCAAGAAGGTATTACAGGCGGCTGCAATGACCTATGTTGCAAGTGCGGCATCCTCTATTTTACAGTTGCTTAGATTATTGATTTTAACTGGAAACAGACGAGATTAGAAGGAGATAAATGTGGCAAATACAGTAAATAATCGAGAAGTGATACTGGATACAATGCTTCTGATAACCAAAGAGGGAAAGCATTCCCATATTGCACTTCGGGGAGTGCTTGATAAATATCAATACTTAGAAAAAAAGGAGCGTGCCTTTATTACAAGAGTAGTAAATGGCACGCTTGAACGCATGATAGAATTAGACTATGTGATTTCTCTTTTTATTAACTTGAAAATCAATAAGTTAAAGCCGGTTATCCGAGCTATTTTAGAAACAGGAGTTTTCCAGATTCTGTATATGGATGGGATACCAGACAGTGCAGTATGCAATGAAGCGGTTAAATTGGCGAATCAAAGAGGGTTTCGCAATTTAAAAGGCTTTGTGAATGGAGTCCTGCGGAATGTAGCCAGAAAAAAGGAAGAAATCTCTTATCCAAATCTTGCAGTACGCTACTCTCTGCCGGAATGGATTGTTAAGATGTGGGAAGAAAGCTATACAGAACAAGAAATTGAAGTGATGGGTGCCTACTTTCTTGCGGAGAAGCCTTTTAGTATTCGATTTGATCCGGAAAGAATTCAAAAAGAACAACTGATTAAGCTTCTCAAAGAAGAAGAGATAGAGTCAGAAGAAATTCCAGGGTATTCAGATGCTCTTTATCTAAAGAACATTGATTATTTAGGCAAACTGAAAAGTTTTCAAGAGGGTCTTTTCTACGTACAGGATATTAGTTCGATGGAAGTGGGAAGATGGGCGCAACCTCAAAATGGAGATTACTGTATTGACTTGTGTGGTGCTCCCGGAGGGAAAACAATACATTTGAGTCAGCTTCTTAAAGGAAGTGGAATGGTGGATTGCCGAGACGTGTCTGAATATAAGGTGGACTTAATTCGAGAGAATCTAAAGAAAAGCCACATAGACAATGTGAAGGTAAAAGTCTTTGATGCAAGGCTGCTGGATGAAGACATTATAGACAAGGGAGATATTGTGATTGCAGATTTGCCTTGTTCTGGTCTGGGTGTATTGAACCGAAAGCCGGACATAAAATATCATTTAACAGAAGAAGGGCTGGTAAGCCTTGTTGAATTGCAAAGAGAGATATTAAAAAATGCAAGGAAATATGTAAAACCAGGTGGGAAACTCATCTATTCTACTTGTACAGTGAATAAAAAAGAAAATGAAGAGAATACAAGCTGGTTTCTTGAAAACAATTCGGATTTTAAGTTAATACGTGAAAAACAGCGTATTCCAGGTGTTGATATGGGAGATGGATTCTATCTGGCCCAGTTTCAAAAGGAGAAACATGACGAAGATTGATATATGTTCTTACAATTTAGAAGAGCTGATACAGGAACTAAAAAATATAGGTGAAAAGAGCTTTCGGGGAAAACAGATTTATGAATGGCTTCATATTAAGCTGGTCTCAGATTTTGACGAAATGACAAATCTCTCAAAGGATCTCAGGAATAAGCTAAAGGAGTCCTATCAAATTTGTAAAATGAAAAAAGTTGCTCAGCAGATTTCAAAGAAAGATGGAACCAGGAAATATTTGTTTGAGTTGGAAGATAAGAATGTAATTGAAAGTGTATTAATGAGTTATGATTACGGGAATTCTATTTGTATTTCGTCTCAAGTTGGCTGCAAGATGGGCTGTCGGTTTTGTGCTTCGACAATTGGTGGATTGAAACGTAATTTAAGAACCTCTGAAATGCTTCGGCAAATCTATGAGGTACAAAAAGAGCTGGGTGAAAGGATTTCCAATGTTGTCATTATGGGAACCGGAGAGCCTATGGATAACTATGATAATTTTGTAAAATTTGTTCGAATGATTAGTGATTCTAATGGGTTGTGTATCAGTCAACGTAATATAACCGTATCCACTTGTGGTCTGGTTCCGGAAATGAAGAAGCTCTCGAAAGAAGGCTTTCAGATAACATTGGCCTTGTCCCTGCATGGGGCAACCCAGGAAAAGAGAAAAGAACTGATGCCAATTGCAAATCAGTATTCCATTGACGAGGTATTATCTGCCTGTGAAAATTATTTTAAAGTAACAGGGAGACGTGTGTCTTTGGAGTATTCATTAGTGAAGGGTGTTAATGATACAGAAGAGTCAGCAAGAGATTTGATTCGCTTAATAGGAGGGAAGGGTTATCATTTAAATCTGATTCCGGTGAACCCGGTAAAAGAGAGACAATATGAGAAGCCAGACCCTAAAAATGCTCTTGCTTTTAAAAATAAACTTGAAAAAAACGGAATAAATGTTACTATTAGAAGGGAAAGAGGCTCGGATATTGATGGAGCCTGCGGTCAGCTAAGGCATCGTTTCCTGGCTGATGAGGAGGATGACAATAAATGAAACAGTATGCAATGACTGATGTAGGAAGAAAAAGAGAAATAAATCAGGATTCTGTATATGTGACCGACAAAAAAATTGGACCCTTCCCAAACTTATTAGCAGTAGCAGATGGAATGGGTGGTCATAAAGCTGGTGATTTTGCGTCCAAATACGCAATCAATGTTTTCAAGAGCGAACTGGCAAAGACAACATATAAAAATCCAGAAGAAATACTTAGAACTATTGCAATTACAGTAAATGATAAAGTAGTACAACAGGCACAAGAAGATATAAAGCTAGAGGGTATGGGTACGACTCTGGTGGTAGCAACAGTGATTGGAAGTACCTTATATTTTGCCAATGTGGGAGATAGCAGATTATACTTAATTAATGAAAAGATTATTCAGCTTTCCAAAGATCACTCTTTAGTAGAAGAAATGGTTCGGCTGGGAGGTATTAAAGCAGAAGAAGCAAAATATCATCCAGATAAAAACATCATTACAAGAGCAATTGGAGTAAAGGATTCTGTTGAAGCAGATGTATATGAATACAGCTTGAAAAAGGGCGATATTATTTTAATGTGTACAGACGGATTGAGTAATATGGTAGAAGATGAAGACATGTTTGATATTGTCAAAGGGTCAAGAGACCTGGTTGAAGCAGTTCATATGCTGGTTGAGAAAGCGAATAGTAATGGTGGGAGAGATAATATAGGAGTGGTAATGGCAGAACCACTTGCAGATGAGGTGAAAATAAGTGAGTAAAGGCATATTTCTTGGAAAACGATACGAGGTACTTAGTAAAATTGGTGCCGGCGGTATGGCGGATGTGTATAAAGGAAAAGACCATATGCTCAACCGGTTTATCGCAATTAAAGTATTGAAAAAAGAATTTAGAGAAGATAAAACATTTGTGGAAAAGTTTAATTCTGAGGCTCAGGCAGCAGCGGGACTTACGAACCCTAACATTGTCAATGTCTATGATGTTGGTGAAGACAGAGGACTTCATTATATGGTTATGGAATTGGTAGAAGGGGCCACGTTAAAAGAATATATACGAAAGAAAGGCAGACTTTCTTTTAAAGAAACCATTAGTATTGCAATTCAAATGTGTAATGGGATTAATGCGGCTCATGAAGCAGGGCTTATTCATAGAGACATTAAACCTCAGAATATTATTATATCCCAAGAGGGAAAAGTGAAGGTAACAGATTTTGGAATCGCAAAAGCAATTACCTCCAACACGATTTCTTCCAATGCTATGGGCTCTGTTCATTACACCTCTCCAGAGCAGGCCAGAGGTGGATATAGTGATATGCGCAGTGATATCTATTCCATGGGAATTACAATTTATGAGATGGTAACAGGTGAGGTTCCCTTTGATGGAGAATCAACGGTGGCTGTTGCAATGAAGCAGCTGCGGGAAGAAATGCCACTTCCATCGGATAAGGTACCGAACATTCCTTTTGCGTTGGAGCAGATTATCTTAAAATGTACTTTGAAAAGCGCGGAGAGAAGATATGCTGACACGCAAGAGTTGGCCGAAGATTTAAAACTGGCATTGACAGACCCGGATGGAGATTTTGTAGATATTGCACCTTTGAGAAATGCAGATACAATTATGATATCAGAAGAAGAATTAGATGATATCAAGCATCAATATGACGATTTGGATGAGGACGAGGATTACGATGAGGAATATGACGACTTAGACGGTGAATACAATATCAAATTAAAGAAAAAGAATGATAATAAGGTCAATCCAAAGATGAATCGTGTGATGAAGGTTCTTACAATTGCAGTAGCAGTTATTATATTAATTGTCTTAATTTTTGTGATTGGCAGAGCGGTGGGATTCTTCAATTTTGGACCAGACATTTCCACAGAGAGTTCCACAGAAAACGTTACAGTGCCTAATATATTGGGGATGACAGAGGAAGAAGCGAAAGCAGCTCTTAAGAAGAAGGATTTGGGTCTAAAGATAACGAAAAAGGAAGGCTCTACAGAATATGAAGAAGGATTGATATCAGCCCAGACTCCAGGAAAAGATGAAAAGGTTAAAAAGAATTCCAAAGTTGAGGTTGTAATCAGCAGCGGACTTGTAGGGGTTGAGATAGAGATACCAAATGTTGTAGGACTCTCAGAGTCAGCGGCAGAACAGGCTTTAAGCAATGCTGGATTTACGAAAATCAGTAAAGAGAGTGCCAATAGTGACTCTGTAGAAAGCGGTAATGTTATTTCGACAAATCCTACTGCTGGTGCCAAAGCTACAAAGGATGCAACAATTACTATGACGGTAAGTCTGGGGGCGAAAAAGCCGGATAAGGTAGAGGTTCCAAACGTTGTAGGAACGGATGAGGCAAGTGCAATTGCTGCAATTGAAAATGTAGGACTTAAGGTAAATCTTAAACGTGCAAACAGCAGAGATGTGGAAAGTGGATTGGTGATTTCCCAGGATCCTGCAAGTGGGAAGAAAGATCCAGGGACCACTGTTACCATTACAGTAAGTACAGGACCTGAAAATGTAACGGTTCCAAGTTTGGCTGGATATTCTTTGGAAGCTGCCAAGTCTGCACTTACCAATGTAGGGTTGACTTGGGAAGTGACATATGAGAAAAGTGATACCGTGACGGCAGGAATGGTGATTTCTTGTAGTCCTGAAAGTGGAGAAAGTGCTCCAGCTGGAAGCAGTGTTAATATTGTGATAAGTGACGGACCAGAAACACCGACACCGACGCCGACACCAGATCCGGAACCAACAAACCCGACAGGGAATGAATAAGAAGCATATTGAAGGGGAAAGATGACAGGAAAAATAATAAAAGGTATTGCCGGATTTTACTACGTTCACGTGGTAGAATCCGGTGTTTATGAGTGTAAGGCAAAAGGGATTTTCAGAAAAGATCATATCAAGCCCTTGATAGGAGATAATGTTGAAATTCAAGTTCTGGATGAAGAGAACAAGGAAGGGAACATTATCGAAATTCTGCCTAGACAAAATGAATTGATTCGGCCTAATGTTTCCAATATTGACCAGGCTTTAGTTGTTTTTGCAGTTGCAAGGCCTAAGCCACACTTCAATCTGTTGGACCGTTTTCTGGTTATGATGGAATACAAAGAAATTCCCACAATTCTTTGCTTTAATAAAGAAGACATTGCCAAAGAAGGACGCCTGGATGAATTAAAAGAAGTGTATGAAGAGTGTGGATATCCGGTTCTGTTTACCAGTGCAAAGGAAAAACGTCATATGGATGACTTAATGAAAGTATTAAAGGGAAAAACCACTGTTATTGCCGGACCCTCTGGTGTAGGAAAGTCTTCCCTTTTAAACGTATTGTTTCCAGAAGCAAATATGGAAACGGGAGCGATTAGTGAAAAAATTGAAAGAGGTAAGCACACTACAAGACATTCTGAGTTGTTTTCCTTAGGAGAAGATACATTTATCATGGATACTCCCGGATTTAGCTCTCTTTTTGTAATGGAGATGGAAAAGGAAGAGCTTAAGTATTGTTATCCGGAATTTGAGTCCTATAATGGAACATGCAAGTTTTCTACTTGTGATCATATAATGGAACCGGGATGCCGGGTTAAACAGGCAGTGGATGAGGAAATGATTTCAAAGATCCGGTATGGAAATTATGTGGATATATACAATGAAGTTAAGAATAGGAAAAGGTATTAACGATGAGTAGTGAGTTCGTAATTGTAAGTGGCGGAAAGCTCGAGGATGAAATAGGCCTTAAAATTTTGAAAAAGGAGCATATTGGCTGCGTGATTGGTGTAGACAAGGGGATTGAATTTCTATACAAGCATGATATCGTTCCCAGCTACATTGTAGGAGATTTTGATAGCGCATCTAAGGAAATTGCCACTTATTACAGAGATGAAAAAAATGTTGCTGTAAAGGAATATAATCCGGTAAAAGATGCATCCGACACGGAAATGGCGATTCGGCTTGCTATGACTTTGGGTGCAAAGAGCATTATTATTCTGGGAGCCACAGGAAAGCGTCTGGACCACCTTTGGGCTAATGTGCAGTGTCTTAGTATTCCGATGAAAAAGAATATAAAGGCTGTAATTCTAGATGGATACAACAGGATTTCCCTAAAAGATCAGGATTTTACATTGAAAAGGGAAGAGGCTTATGGAAATTATTTTTCGGTCTTTTCTTTGGACGGAGAAATTCACGGGGTTACAATAGAGGGCTGTAAATATCCATTGAATAATCACAGATTAACACCTTATGACAGTCTGTGTGTAAGCAATGAATTTGTAGAGGATGAAGTAAGTGTTTCGTTTCGGAATGGGACGATGATATTAATGGAAACAAAAGATAAATAGAAAGAGGAATGAACAAATATGAAGCTAGGAATTGTAGGATTACCAAATGTAGGAAAGAGCACTTTATTTAACTCTTTAACAAAAGCAGGGGCAGAATCAGCGAATTATCCTTTTTGTACAATTGACCCCAACGTAGGAGTTGTAACGGTACCAGACAAAAGATTGCAAGTGCTAGGAGATATGTACACAACGAAAAAAATTGTTCCGGCGGCTATTGAATTTGTCGATATCGCAGGTCTTGTAAAGGGAGCTTCAAAGGGAGAAGGTCTTGGAAACCAGTTTTTGGCAAACATCAGAGAAGTAGATGCGATTGTACATGTGGTTCGTTGCTTTGAGGATACGAATATCGTACATGTGGATGGAAGCATTAATCCGATGCGTGACATAGAGACCATAAATCTGGAACTTATTTTCTCGGATTTGGAAATTTTAGAAAGACGAATAGCAAAAGCAACAAAGCTTGCCCGCAACGATAAAAGTGCAGCGAAGGAGCTGGCTTTCCTTGAGAAAATAAAGAATCATTTAGAAGACGATAGATTGGCAAAAACCTTTGAAGATATAGCAGATGAAGAGGAAGAAAACTGGATTGAAAGTTATAATCTTTTGACTTATAAACCAGTCATATATGCTGCAAATGTTATGGAAGATGATCTTGCCAATGATGGAGCGGATAACGCCGGAGTACAGGCAGTTCGAGAATATGCAGCGAAAGAGAACAGCGAAGTATTCGTTGTGTGTGCCCAGATTGAACAAGAACTGGCAGAATTGGACGAGGAAGAGAAGAAAGAATTCCTTGAGGATTTAGGGCTCAGCGAATCCGGATTGGAGAAATTAATTCGGGCAAGCTACAAGCTTCTTGGTCTTATCAGTTTTTTGACAGCAGGGGAGCAAGAAGTAAGAGCCTGGACAATTACAGATGGGATGAAGGCACCACAGGCAGCTGGGAAGATTCATACTGATTTTGAGAGAGGTTTTATTCGGGCAGAAGTAGTCTATTATGATGACTTAGTGGGAAATGGAACTTATCAGGCTGCAAAAGAAAAAGGTTTGGTTCGTCTGGAAGGAAAGGAATACATTGTGAAGGATGGAGACGTTATTCTCTTCCGGTTTAATGTATAAGAAGTGGTAGCATGAATAAAAGAATTGATTTTCCGAATCTGGGGATTCACCTAAAAAATGTTGGGATGAATTTCGATGTTTTTGGTTTTGAAATTGCATATTACGGTATTTTAATTGGACTAGGTGTTTTGGCAGGTGTTGCAATTGCTATGCAGATGGCAAAAAAATCAAAGCAAAACCCAGAAACATATTTAGATTTAGCAATTGTTGGGGTTATTACATCTGTTATAGGTGCAAGGCTTTTCTACGTTGCCTTTTCCTGGGAGGAATACAAAGATGACCTTCTAAGTATTCTCAACGTCAGACAAGGGGGACTTGCTATCTATGGCGGGATTATAGCTGCAATTATTGTTGCGTTTCTATTTGGGAGAAAAAAGAAGATATCTGTTTTCCTTTTGCTGGATACGGTATCAGTTGGACTGGTAACCGGTCAGATGATAGGACGATGGGGTAATTTTTTTAACCGGGAAGTGTTTGGAGAATATACAAATAATATTTTTGCGATGCGGCTTCCGTTAAGCGAAGTAAGGGCTTCGGATGTATCGGAAAAAATGCGGCAACACATGGAGACAGTGGATGGTGCTCAGTATATACAAGTACATCCTACTTTTTTATACGAGTCTCTATGGTGTCTGGGTTTATTGATTATCCTATTGATTTTTTATAAACATAAAAAATTTAACGGTGAGGTGTTTTTGGTATATATGCTGGGATATGGCATTGGAAGATTCTGGATTGAGGGAATCCGAACAGATCAACTATTTATTACGGGAACTCAGATACCGGTATCTCAGATGCTTGCGGCAGTCTTTGCATTAGTGGCTCTGGTTCTAATTATTATCAAACGAATACAGATTACAAAAAGAGGTATTGATTCTAAATTATAAGAATCAATACCTCTAAATTTTCCTTATTTAATAAATCCGAAGCAGTTCAAAATAATGATAATCATTAATACTGGAATGACGACAGCAGATAATACTTTTTGGTAACCGGAAAGCTTGCCATCTCTGCCGTCAGCTGTTAGTTCCTTCTCATAGTTATCAAATCCCCAAACGCGCCAAATATAAAAGCAGGTCAGAAGACAGCCAAGAGGAAGAAGCACATAGGCAGTGAAGGTATCCAACCAGTCATACAGATTGTAATGGGCAATTCCGCTTACATCCAGCCAAGGAAGTGAAATATGACTTAGAATACCAAATCCAAGGGATACAATGGTGCCTCCTGCAAAGATAATTAGTGATACAATAACCGTTGCCTTTTTATGAGAAATTTTCACTGTTTCTTCAAACCACTTAACAGGTATTTCAATAATGGTAAATAAGGTGGATAGTACCGCAAAAATCAATGAGAGGAAGAAGAATAATCCAATGATTCGTCCTCCAGGAAGTTTGTCGAAAATTTGTGTCATTACAACGAAGATAAGGGATGGACCACTTGCAACATCTACACCAGCGCCAAAAGCGGAAGGGATGATTACAAATCCAGCTAAAATTGCGACTGCAGTATCACAGATGGTTACCCACATGGAATCCTTCTTGATATTGTTTTCTGCTGGAAGACTGGCGCCCAGAGTAACAAAGATTCCCCATCCAATTCCAACAGAAAACAGAACTTGGGTAGCGGCATCAGCAAATACCTTAACAGACATTTTGCTAAAATCTGGAATTAAGTAATACTTCAAACCTTCGACTGCACCGGGAGTAGCAAAGATTGCCCAGACACCACAGATGATAAGTAGAATAAATAAGGCAGGCATAATAATTTTTGTGACCTTTTCGACAAGGTTTGTAATGCCAAAGAACAGTAGGAATGCAACTATAATCATTAATATTCCTGTATATATGATTGGAGATGCCGTACTGGAAGTGAATTCGTTAAAATAAATTTGAGTATCTACTCCAAAATCTGTTCCAATAACATATGATACAGCATATTTTAACACCCACCCTCCTACTACAATATAGTAGATGTCAATCAGTGTTGTACAAAGAATTGCAACAATACCAATGAATTTGTACTTTTTCTTAAACTTCCCAAATGCTGCCGCTACGTTTCCTCTTCCGTAACGTCCAATTGCTGTTTCCATTTCAACCATAGGGTGTCCCATGATAAAAATGAGTATGAGGTAGACAAGGATGAAAATCCCACCTCCGCCTCCGTACGCCAGGTATGGAAAGCGCCAGATGTTACCAAGACCTATTGCAGCGCCGGCGGCAACCATGATGTAACCAAATCGTGAGCCCCATTGAGCTTGTTTCTTTTTTTCGTCCATATACTCTCTCCTTTTCTTATGTATTAATCATACCATGATGAGAAAAAGTGTCAAGTGTATGTAAAAAGGAACAATATAAAACACCCCAACACCTTGTATTTTAGGGTGGGGAGAGCTATAATAAAAGAACACGTCAAATATTATATACGTAATCAAAGGAGGAAAAATTTAATGGCTAGAAAAATGAAAACCATGGATGGGAATCAGGCGGCAGCACATGTGGCATATGCTTATACTGAAGTTGCAGCAATCTATCCTATTACACCATCTTCTGTAATGCCTGAACATATTGATGAATGGGCAGCAGAGGGCAAAAAAAATATTTTTGGTCAGCCTGTTCAAGTAACAGAAATGCAATCAGAAGCAGGAGCAGCAGGAGCAGTTCACGGATCCTTAGCAGCAGGAGCCTTGACAACTACATTTACTGCATCTCAAGGTTTGCTTTTGATGGTACCAAACATTTATAAGGTAGCAGGAGAATTACTGCCAGGGGTGTTCCATGTGTCAGCTCGTGCGCTTGCAAGTCACGCACTTTCTATCTTTGGAGATCATTCAGATGTTTACGCCTGTCGTCAGACTGGAGCAGCAATGCTTTGTGAATCCAGTGTGCAGGAAGTAATGGATCTTGCTCCAGTTGCTCACTGTGCAGCAATGAAAGGTAAGTTACCATTCATTAACTTCTTTGATGGATTTAGAACTTCTCATGAAATTCAAAAAATCGAAGCTTGGGACTATGAAGATTTAGCAGACATGATGGATATGGATGCGATTGATGCGTTTAGAGAAAATGCGTTAAATCCAAATCATCCTGTTCAAAGAGGTTCTGCACAGAATCCTGACATTTTCTTCCAAGCAAGAGAAGCAAGTAATGTATATTATGATGCATTGCCAGGAATTGTTCAGGAATATATGGACAAAGTTAATGAAAAAATCGGTACAGATTACAAATTGTTCAACTACTACGGTGCAGAAGATGCTACCAAGGTAATTATTGCAATGGGTTCTGTTTGCGAAACGATTGATGAAACAATTGATTACTTAATGAAAGCTGGAGAAAAAGTCGGAGTTGTTAAGGTTCGTTTGTTCAGACCATTCTGCAACGAAGCATTGCTTGATGCAATTCCAGATTCTGTAAAATACATTAATGTATTAGACAGAACAAAAGAACCGGGAGCTTTAGGAGAACCATTGTACTTAGACGTTGTTGCAGCGTTAAAGGGAACGAAGTTTGATCAGATTCCAGTAAATTGCGGACGCTATGGATTAAGCTCAAAGGATACAACACCAGAGCAGGTTGTTGCAGTATTTAACAATACAGAGAAGAAACTCTTTACTGTAGGAATCAATGATGATGTTACAAACTTATCTCTTCCAATCGGAGAATCAATCGATTCTACACCAGAAGGAACAATTAACTGTAAGTTCTGGGGACTTGGAGCAGATGGTACTGTTGGAGCAAATAAAAACTCTATCAAAATTATTGGTGATCATACAGATATGTATGCACAAGCATACTTTGATTATGACTCTAAAAAATCAGGTGGTATTACAATGTCTCATTTGAGATTTGGTAAGAAACCAATTCAGTCTACTTACCTGATTAAGAAAGCAAACTTTGTTGCCTGTCATAATCCATCTTATGTGAATAAATACAACATGGTTCAAGAATTAGTAGATGGAGGAACATTCCTACTAAACTGTTCTTGGGATATGGATGGTTTGGAAGAACATTTACCAGGACAGGTAAAGGCTTACATTGCAAACCACAATATTAAGTTCTATACAATTGATGGTATTAAAATTGGTAAAGAAATCGGACTCGGAGGACGTATTAACACAGTGCTTCAATCTGCATTCTTTAAACTTGCAAATGTTATACCTGAAGAAGATGCAATTAAGTTCATGAAGGACGCAGCCAAAGCTACTTATGGTAGAAAAGGTGATAAGATCGTAAAAATGAACTATGATGCAATCGATGCCGGAGCAGAACAGGCAGTTCGAATCGAGGTTCCAGAATCTTGGAAGAATGCTGCTGATGAAGGCTTATTTGTTCGTGATATTAAGGGTGGAAAAGAGGATGCAGTAGCATTTGTTACAAACATCCAAAGAAAAGTAAATGCTCAAGAAGGAAATACACTTCCTGTTTCAGCATTTGGTGATTATATTGATGGTACAACTCCGGTTGGTACTGCTGCATTCGAAAAACGTGGTATTGCAGTGGATATTCCAGTATGGAAGTCTGAAAACTGTATTCAGTGTAACCGTTGTGCTTATGTGTGTCCTCATGGAGTTATTCGTCCGGTAGCACTTACTGAAGAAGAACTTGCAAAGGCGCCAGAAGGAACGAAGACAATCGATATGATTGGTATGCCAGGTATGAAGTTTACCATGACAATTTCAGCGCTTGACTGTCAGGGATGTGGATCTTGTGCAAACGTTTGCCCAGGTAAGAAGGGTGAAAAAGCACTTGTTATGGAAAGCCTTGAAGAGAACATGGCAGAGCAAGAAATCTTTGATTTTGGTACAGAGATTCCAGTAAAACCAGAAGTAGTAGCGAAATTCAAAGGAAATACCGTTAAGGGAAGTCAGTTTAAACAACCATTGTTAGAGTTCTCAGGAGCTTGTGCAGGTTGTGGAGAAACACCTTACGCTAAATTAATCACACAGTTATTTGGTGATAGAATGTATATTGCAAATGCAACAGGATGTTCTTCAATCTGGGGGAACTCAGCACCTTCTACACCTTACACAGTAACACCAGAAGGAAAAGGTCCAGCATGGGCAAACTCTTTATTTGAAGATAACGCAGAATTTGGTTATGGAATGCTTCTTGGACAAATCGCTATTCGTAAGAGATTAGGAGAAAAGGTTGCAGCAATTGCAGAAGCAGCAGAATCTACAGACGAAGTAAAAGCAGCTTGTAAAGAATACATGGATAGCTTCCATGACGGAGCTACCAATGG
The DNA here is from genome assembly GCF_024721305.1 of Aequitasia blattaphilus. GTDB lineage: Bacteria > Bacillota > Clostridia > Lachnospirales > Lachnospiraceae > Aequitasia > Aequitasia blattaphila. The sequence goes on from NZ_JAMXOD010000013.1 coordinate 74,783, forward strand.
TGATGCTACTGACAAGCTTGTAAGTGTATTATCAGGAATTGATTGTGATGTATGCAAAGATGTTGTGAAGAACAAAGACTTCTTGGCGAAAAAATCACAGTGGATCTTTGGTGGAGACGGATGGGCATATGACATCGGATTCGGTGGATTAGACCACGTACTTGCCAGTGGACAAGATATCAACATCATGGTGTTTGACACAGAGGTTTACTCTAACACAGGTGGACAATCTTCTAAATCTACACCAACTGGAGCAACTGCTCAGTTTGCTGCTGCAGGTAAAGAAGTGAAGAAAAAAGATTTGGCTCAAATCGCTATGAGTTATGGATATGTATATGTTGCTCAAATTGCTATGGGTGCAGACTTTAATCAGACTGTAAAGGCAATTGCAGAAGCAGAAGCTTATCCAGGACCATCAATCGTTATTGCTTACGCACCATGTATTAATCACGGTATTAAGAATGGTGGTATGACGATGTCTCAGACAGAGGAAGAAAGAGCAGTTAAGGCAGGTTACTGGCATAACTTCCGCTTTAATCCTGATGCAGAAGGAGATAAGCTTGTAGTAGATAGTAAAGAACCTACAGAAGACTATATTGAATTCTTGAACGGAGAGGTTCGTTACAATGCGCTTATGAGAGCAAATCCAGAAAGAGCAGAAAGACTGTTTGAAAAATCAGCAAAAGAAGCGAAAGAGAAATATCAGCATTTAATCAAACTGGTAGATCTTTATAAAGCAGAATAAGATAAAAAAGATACCGGTGTCACTCAGTTGAGTGATGCCGGTTTTTTATGAGAAAAGATAAAAAAAAGATAGACATCACAGAATCAAGTGATGTCTACCCTTATTTTTGGCTTTGCTATTTTATCTATACAATACCTTGGAAGCTCATTGCTTCAGCTACTTTCTCGAATCCTGCAATATTTGCACCTAATACATAGTTGCAATCTTGGCCGTAGCGCTTTGCAGCTTCATCCATAGCATGTGTAATATTAATCATGATATCCTGAAGCTTCTTATCTACTTCTTCAAAGGTCCAGCTTAACCGTTCACTGTTTTGTGACATTTCTAAAGCGGAGGTTGCTACACCACCAGCATTTGCAGCTTTTCCAGGTGCAAAGATAACGCCATTTTTCTGAAGATATTCTGTTGCATCCAATGTAGTTGGCATATTGGCTCCTTCTGCAACAACAGCGCATCCATTTGCAACCAATGCTTTCGCATCGTCGATTAAAAGCTCGTTTTGAGTTGCACATGGAAGAGCAATATCAACTTTAACGCTCCATACACCACGACCTTCATGGTACTGGGCACTTTGGCGTGCAGCAGCGTATTCTGTCAGGCGGGCACGTTTGACTTCCTTTACTTCTTTTAAAAGAGCCACGTCAATTCCTTCCGGATCATAAATCCAGCCAGTTGAATCAGAGCAAGTAACGCATTTTGCACCCATTTCGTGAGCTTTTTCAATCGCATAGATTGCTACATTACCAGAACCAGATACAGCACAAGTCTTTCCGGCAATATCCATTCCATTAATTTTTAACATTTCTTTTGTGAGGTAAAGTAAACCGTATCCAGTAGCCTCTGTACGTGCTAAAGAACCGCCATAAGTTAAGCCTTTGCCTGTTAAAACACCTTCGAAGACGCCGCGGATTCTCTTGTATTGACCGAACATAAATCCGATCTCTCTTGCGCCGACACCAATATCACCGGCAGGAACATCTGTGTCTGCCCCAATATATTTACAAAGCTCTGTCATGAAACTTTGGCAAAATGCCATGATTTCACGGTCAGATTTTCCTTTTGGATCGAAGTCTGCTCCACCTTTTCCGCCACCGATAGGCAGTCCTGTGAGAGAGTTTTTAAATACTTGTTCGAATCCAAGGAACTTAATGATTCCTAAGTTCACAGATGGATGGAAACGTAATCCCCCTTTGTAAGGTCCGATTGCACTGTTAAATTGAACACGGTAACCGGTATTTACTTGAACTTGTCCGTTATCATCTACCCATGGTACGCGGAACTTAAATTGACGCTCTGGGTTAACCATTCTTTCAAGAAGGGCTTCTTTCTGATATTTTTCTTCATTCTTTTCAATGATAGGTCTTAGAGACTCAAGTACTTCTTTTACAGCTTGATGAAACTCGGGTTCACTAGGGTTTTTCTCGATAACTGACTGAATAACATTATCAATGTATGACATTTCTTTTCCTCCTAAATGTGATGTGTATAAATATTAATTTTGCAAGTATGATTATACAATACTGCAAAAGTGATTGCAAGGTTGAGTTTAAAAAAATGGGATATTAGTCCTTTTTAGTTGACCTGAAAAAACTTATAAGGTAAAATCAATTATTATGAGAACAAGTGATTGAGAAGGGATGAGAAGATGAGAAAAAAAATGAAACTATGGGCAATTCCATTTATGCTTTTTATGGTATTTGTTTTGCCTGTCACGGCTATGGCTGCAGAGGAGGGAGATGTACCTGTCTCAAATATGTATGCGACTTTTTGGGCGCTTGTACCGCCTCTTGTTGCGATTATCTTGGCATTGGTAACGAAGGAGGTATACAGCTCCCTGTTTATTGGAATCTTAATTGGAGGAGTTTTTGCCTCAAACTTTAATTTTGAGCACACAATTAACCATGTTTTTGAACGAGGAATTATCAGTGTAATTTCAGATAGCTATAATGTGGGTATTCTTGTGTTTTTAGTAATACTTGGAATCATGGTTGCTATGATGAACAAGGCAGGTGGATCTGCAGCTTTTGGAGAATGGGCGAAAATCCATATTAAAAGCCGGGTAGGAGCACAACTAGCCACAGTGGTCTTGGGAGTATTGATTTTTATTGATGATTATTTCAATTGTTTGACGGTTGGAAGTGTAATGAGACCGGTAACGGACAGTCATAATGTATCCAGAGCAAAACTGGCGTATTTAATTGATGCAACAGCTGCACCGGTTTGTATTATTGCCCCAATTTCTTCCTGGGCGGCCGCAGTAACAGGATTTGTAGAAGGAGAGGATGGATTTTCTATTTTTATCCGTGCAATACCCTATAACTTTTATGCATTGCTAAGCATTGTTATGATGATTTCTATCACGGTGATGAAGTTTGATTATGGCCCGATGAAACTCCACGAGAAAAATGCGAAAAATGGAGACTTGTTTACAACTCCAGACAGACCTTATGCAGATGCAAAGGAAGAAGTGGTTTCTTCCAAAGGGAAGGTAATTGATCTGGTATTTCCTATTATAGTATTGATTGTTGCATGTACAATTGGAATGATTTATACGGGTGGTTTTTTTGAGGGTGCCGATTTTGTAACAGCATTTTCAAACAGCGATGCCTCTGTTGGTTTGGTATATGGCAGCTTTTTTGGATTTGTTTTTACAATCTTCTTTTACTGGCTTCGGAAAGTGCTAAAGTTTAGAGAATGTATGGAGTGTATTCCAGACGGATTTAAGGCTATGGTACCTGCAATTCTCATACTGACACTTGCGTGGACACTAAAGGCAATGACAGATAGTCTTGGTGCGGCAGAGTTCGTAGCAGGAGCTATGGAGAGCAGCGCGGGACATTTGATGAATTTCCTTCCTGCGATTATTTTCTTGATTGGCTGCTTCTTGGCATTTGCCACGGGAACCTCATGGGGGACTTTTGGAATTTTAATTCCAATCGTTGTTGCAGTATTTTCAGGAAATGATCAAAATATGATGATTATTTCGATTTCGGCATGTCTGGCAGGAGCAGTTTGTGGAGATCATTGTTCTCCGATTTCAGATACTACCATTATGGCATCAGCAGGAGCCCAGAGTAATCACGTAAATCATGTGTCAACTCAGCTTCCTTATGCGATTACAGTTGCGGCTGTTTCGTTTGTAACATATATTGTGGCGGGATTTGTACGAAGTGCGTTTATTGCATTGCCTGTAGGAATTGTTCTTTTGTTCGCTGTTCTTTTGATTATTCGGAAGAAGACACAGGAAAGCTAAATTGAGAAAATGGGAGGTAAAGACATTGGTCTTTATCTCCTTTTTTGTGCTATAATACCATATATACAAAAAGGAGGAAGATGGTATGGTATTGGAGAAGATAGAAGCATACGAATTATTACAGGAAAAAGAAATCAAGGGCATCGCTTCAACAGGTTATGTTTTCAGACATAAAAAGAGTGGTGCTCGTGTTTTGTATATAGAGAACAATGACAGCAATAAAGTGTTCACAATTGGATTCCGAACACCCCCTAAGGACAGCACAGGCCTGCCCCATATTTTGGAGCATTCTGTTCTTTGTGGATCCAAGAAATATCCGGCGAAAGACCCTTTTGTGGAATTGGTGAAAGGTTCTCTGAATACCTTCCTAAACGCAATGACATATCCGGATAAAACGGTGTATCCTGTTGCGAGTCAAAATGACAAGGATTTCCAGAATTTGATGAATGTATATCTGGATGCAGTTTTTTATCCTAAAATCTATGAGCGGGAGGAGATATTCAGACAAGAGGGATGGAGCTATAAGCTGGAAAAGGAAGAGGATGCGCTTCAATATAATGGAGTAGTATATAACGAAATGAAGGGAGCGTTTTCGTCACCAGAGGGAGTGCTGGACCGCAGAATTGTCAATGCATTGTTTCCGGACACAACCTACGCCAACGAATCGGGAGGAGATCCAGAGGAAATCCCAAATCTGACGTATGAAGAATTTCTGGATTTCCACAGAGCCTATTACCATCCCTCGAATAGTTATATCTATTTGTATGGGGATTTGGATATTGAAGAAAAGCTGAAATTTATTGATGAAGAATACTTAAATGATTTTGAATATAAGAAAATTGATTCAGAAATACAGATGCAGGAACCTTTTAAGGAAATACAGGACAAAGAATTTCCTTATTCGATTTCACAAGAGGAATCAATGAAGGACAACACTTATCTGTCTTACAATAGAGTTGTGGGAACGAATTTGGATAAAGAGCTGTATCTGGCATTTCAGGTGCTGGATTATGTACTTCTTTCCTCGCCGGGAGCGATTCTCAAGAAAAATCTTATTGAGGCTGGAATAGGAAAGGATATTTTAGGCGGATATGACAATGGGGTACTGCAGCCCTTCTTTTCTGTTGTGGCCAAAGGAGCTAATAAAGAAGACGAGAAGAGATTTTTAGAGGTTATTGAGAATACGCTGGCAGAGTTGGTAGAAAACAAAATTGAGTTGAAAGCCCTGGAGGCAGGAATCAATTATCAGGAATTCCAATATCGGGAAGCCGATTTTGGCGGATATCCGAAAGGACTCATCTATGGACTGGAGGTTTTTGATAGCTGGCTTTATGATGATCAGTCCGTATTTACACATTTGGATGCCCTTGACACTTTTGCTTTTTTGAGAGAAAAAATAGGTACGGATTATTATGAAAACCTGATTCAGAAGTATCTCATTGATAACACTCATGGAGTAAATGTAAGAGTGATCCCAGAGCAGGGAAGGACAACAATCTTAGAAAAAGAGCTGGAAGAGAGTCTGAGACTATATAAAGAAAGCCTTGGAAAAGAAGAGCTGGAAGAGCTGGTGCTAAAGACAAAAAGATTAGAAGAGTATCAAAATGAAGAAGAAGCCTTAGAAGATATAGAAAAAATTCCACTTCTCAAAAGAGAAGATTTGACGAAAAAGCCTCAGCTAATTGCGAATGAAAAGATGGAGCTTAATGGAGTTCCCCTTTTGTTTCACGAAATCAATACAAACGGAATTGGTTACTTGAATTTTATTTTTGATACGAATGGAATTGGGGAAGAGGATTTGCCATATCTTGGTTTGCTTCAGGGAATTTTAGGACTTGTTGATACGAAAAATTATACTTATGGAGAGTTATCCAATGAAATTAACGTTCATACAGGAGGGGTAGGGACTCATTTAGATACCTATGTCAATGTGAATGATCCAGTCAATAGTGGATTTAAAGCTACCTTTGAGGTGAAAACAAAGGCTCTTTATGATAAATTGGAGGTCTCTTTCGATATGGTGAAGGAGATTCTGCTCCATTCGAATCTGGAAGATGAAAAGCGGATTAAAGAGATTATCTCCATGTCCACATCAAGACTTTTGATGAAGTTTCAACAGGCGGGACATTCCACAGCGGTTTCCAGAGCTTCTTCGTATTCGTCTGTAATAGGTAAATATAAAGAATTAACTTCTGGAATCGATTATTATCAATTCCTGGCAGCGTTATTAGAGGATTATGATAATCGGAAAGAGGAGATGGTTTCGAAGCTCAGGAAAATATTAGTACACGTTTTCCGAAAAGAAAATCTATTAATCAGCTTCACAGCAGAACGGGAAGGCTTGGAAGGGATTCATAAAAAGCTGCCTGAATTTACAGATCTTCTTTTTGTTGATGAAAGAAAGATGGAAGCTTTTCAGCCTGTATTGGAAAAGAAAAATGAAGGCTTTAAATCTGCGACCAAAGTACAGTATGCTGCACAATGTGGGAATTTTATGAAGGTGGGAGAGAGCTATAAAGGTACTTTACAGATATTAAAAGTGATACTTGGCTATGATTATTTGTGGCAAAATATCCGTGTGAAAGGCGGTGCCTACGGTGCAATGTGTGGATTCAACCGAATTGGGGAGGGATTTTTAACCTCATACCGTGATCCGAATCTGAAAGAGACCTATGAAGTTTATCAAAATACGGTAGATTATATCAAGAATTTTCAAGCTTCAGACAGAGAGCTAACGAAGTATATCATTGGTACAATGAGTAATCTGGATCAGCCTATGACACCAGCTACCAAAGGGGAGCGCTCCAAGAACCTTTACTTATCAAATATCAGCTATGAGATGCTTGTAAAGGAAAGAGAAGATGTGTTAGGCGCTACGGTGGAAGAAATACGGGAACTGTATAAAGTTGTAGAAGCGGTGTTGGCGGCAAAACAGATTTGCTGTATTGGAAGTGAAGAGAAGATTACTGAAAACAAAGAGTTGTTTAATGAAGTAAAGGGATTTTAGGAGGAAATATGTCGGAAAATAAAAAGTCAGGTTTTGTAACGCTAATTGGTAGACCTAATGTGGGGAAATCAACTCTTATGAACTATTTAATTGGTCAAAAAATTGCAATTACATCAAATAAGCCACAGACCACCAGAAATAGAATACAAGCAGTTTTAACCAGAGAAGAAGGGCAAATCATTTTTTTGGACACTCCAGGAATACATAAGGCCAAGAATCGTCTGGGGGACTACATGGTGAAAACGGCTACTGGAACCATTCAGGATGTGGATGTTGTTCTGTTTTTAGTAGAGCCAACCACTTTTATTGGAAAAGGTGAGCAATTTATAATAGAGCAATTAAAGAAAACGAAGGAGCCTGTCTTTTTGATTATTAATAAGGTGGATTCTGTACAAAAAGAAGAAGTATTAAAATCCATTGATGCATACAAAGATTTGTATGATTTTGCAGAGATTATTCCAGTATCTGCACGAAACGGAGATAATATAGATGCGTTGATAACGGAGATATACCGTTATCTGCCAGAGGGTCCTATGTTCTACGAAGAGGATACGTTGACAGATCAGCCAATGAAACAGATCGTAGCAGAAATTATTAGAGAGAAGGCCCTTCATAGTCTGAATGAAGAAATCCCTCATGGAATCGCGGTTGCCATTGAAAGTATGAAGAAGAAGGGAAAGATTTATCATATTGAGGCGACAATTATTGCGGAAAAGGAGTCACATAAAGGAATTATTATTGGAAAGCAAGGGGTAATGCTTAAGAAAATCGGAAGTACAGCAAGGTATGAGTTGGAACAACTTCTTGGGTATCAGGTAAACCTAAAGCTTTGGGTAAAGATAAAGAAGGACTGGAGAGACAGTGAGTTTCTTTTGAAGAATTTTGGATATCAGAAAGAAGAGTAAAGATGAATCAAATCAGCGTTACAGGAATGGTGATTTACAATGCTCCTGCGGGAGAATACGACAGGCGGGTTGTTCTTTTGACAAAAGAAAGAGGAAAGATAACGGCTTTTGCAAGAGGGGCAAGAAAGCCAAACAGTTCGTTGATTGCAGCCACTACTCCCTTTGTATTTGGAGAGTTTGTTCTATATGAAGGGAGAACCTCTTATACTTTAAATTCGGCTAAGCCAGGAAATTACTTTGAATCCCTGAGGCATGATCTGGAAGGGGCATATTATGGGATTTATTTTCTGGATTTAATTCATTATTATGCCCGGGAGGGCACGAATGAATCGGAAAGCCTTAAGCTGATTTATCAAACGTTAAGAGCCCTGGAAAGTGACAAAATTCCAAATCCATTAATACGCAGAGTTTTTGAGTTGAAGCTTATCACGATTAATGGAGAAGGTCCTCAAGTATTTCAGTGCCAGTCTTGTGGATCAAGAGAATATGAAGATGTTTACTTTAGTGTGGATAAAGGTGGGCTGTTATTAGGTGCGTGCAAGGGTGATGATCCATCAGCTCTTCGAATCGGTCAGTCCACGTTATACGCCCTTCAGTATATTGTTAGCTCCTCAGTGGAAAAGCTGTATAGCTTTGTGGTAAAAGAAGAGGTGCAAAGAGAATTGGACGCTCTTTTGGAGGCATATTTAGAAAAGTATTTAGATAAAAATTTTCGTTCCAGAGAAATTTTAGAGAGTTTATCGTAAATGGTTGTACTATTTTTCGATAAACTCTTTTTTGTCTTGCATAATTCTTGGTTATATTTTACAATGATATAGATAAAAAATTAACAAACCATGTGTAATTTAGGAGGAAATGATATGTTGGACCAGTCTTACTATGAAAAGGCAGATCAAATTATTGGTAATTATGGCAGACAACAGAGTGCTCTAATTCCGATTATTCAAGAGATTCAAAATGAATATCGCTATTTGCCCCCGGAACTACTGACTTACGTTGCCAAGGAGCTTAAGATTAATGAGGCTAAAGCGTACAGTGTGGCTACATTTTATGAAAACTTTTCTTTTGACCCGAAAGGAAAATACATTATTAAGGTTTGCGATGGTACCGCCTGTCACGTGCGTAAATCCATACCAATTCTGGATTTTCTATACAAGGAACTAAATCTGTCGAAAGAAAAGAACACTTCGGATGATATGCTTTTTACTGTTGAGACGGTTTCCTGTCTTGGAGCCTGTGGTCTTGCACCGGTGCTTACGGTAAATGACAAGGTTTATCCGGCAATGAATCCGGAAAAAGCGGGAGAGTTATTAAAGGAACTGAGAGGAGAAGCGTGATGGTCTTAAAAAGCAGAGAAGATTTAAAACAGATAAGAGTGGAAAGCCAGAATAAGATGGCGGTTGATGATTGCCGTATTTTGATTTGTGCAGGTACAGGCTGTCTTGCAGGAGGATCTCAGGAAATTTACAATCGTTTTGAAGAATTAACGAAAGATATTGATAGTGTGTCCTGCGAATTTGGAAGAGAAATTGCTCATGTAGGGGTGAAGAAAAGTGGCTGTCATGGGTTTTGCGAAATGGGGCCTTTGGTACGTATTGAGCCAATGAATTATCTTTATATAAAAGTAAAACCAGAAGATTGTGAAGAAATTTTCAATGAAACCATTCTTAAAGGGAAGCCTGTTGAGAGACTTTTATATGAAGTAGATGGAAAACGATACGAAAGTCAAGAGGAGATTCCATTTTATGCAAAGCAAACCAGATTGGTTCTAAAGAATTGCGGACATATTGATGCGGAAAATATTGAAGAGTACTTAGCCTTTGGAGGGTATTCCGCTCTTGAGAAGGTCCTTTTTGATATGAAGCCGAGTGAGGTTGTGAATGAGATAGAAGAATCGAACCTGCGAGGCAGAGGAGGCGGTGGCTTCCAAACAGGGTATAAATGGAGACAAGTTGCAAAACAACCAGAAAAAATCCGCTACGTGGTCTGTAATGGAGATGAGGGAGATCCGGGTGCTTTTATGGACCGAAGTATTATGGAAGGTGACCCTCACAAGATGATTGAAGGTATGATGGTGGCTGCCTATGCAACAGGAGCTCAGGAAGGCTATGTTTATGTACGCGCAGAGTATCCTCTTGCAATCAGCAGATTAAAAGGGGCAATTGAACAAGCAGAGGCTTATCAGCTTTTGGGAGATAATATATTAGGAACGGATTTTTCCTTCAAACTACATATCAATAAAGGAGCAGGAGCTTTTGTCTGTGGCGAAGGAAGTGCTCTGACAGCGTCTATTGAGGGGGAACGTGGTATGCCAAGAACGAAACCCCCAAGAACGGTAGAACAGGGGCTTTTTGGAAAACCTACGGTTTTGAACAACGTTGAAACATATGCTAACGTGCCTATGATTATTGAAAATGGATCAAAATGGTACTTGGGAATTGGGACGGAAGGAAGCCCTGGAACGAAAGCCTTTGCATTAACAGGAAGTGTAAATAATACTGGACTGATTGAAGTGCCTATGGGAACGACGCTAGGGGAAGTTATCTTCTCGATTGGCGGTGGCGTAAAAAATGATGCAAAGTTTAAAGCAGTACAAATTGGTGGACCATCAGGCGGCTGTTTGGTGGATACGGATTTGGAATTGCCTCTTGATTTTGATTCATTAAAGAAAAGAGGAGCTATGATTGGCTCCGGTGGGTTGGTTGTAATGGATGAAAACACTTGTATGGTTGAAGTGGCAAGATTCTTTATGAACTTTACCCAAAATGAAAGCTGTGGAAAGTGTGTGCCTTGCCGTGAAGGAACCTACAGGATGCTGGAGATTTTAGAGCGTATTGTAAACGGAGAAGGAAAACTGGAAGATTTGGATATGTTGGAAGAATTAGGACAAGCAATCACGGATACAGCTCTTTGTGGTCTTGGAAAGAGTGCCGCTCTTCCTGTTCTTAGTACGTTGAAAACATTTAGAGATGAGTATGAGGAGCATATTAACAAGCGGTGTCCTGCCGGAAGTTGTGAGAAATTGCGCAGCTATGTGATTGATCCGGAAGCCTGTAAGGGATGTTCGAAATGTGCGAGAAACTGTCCTGTGGAGGCGATAGAGGGTGTGATTAAAAGCCCTTATGTTATTAATCAGGAAAAATGTATTAAATGTGGTGCTTGTATTGATAGTTGTCCTTTCAAAGCAATCGCAATCGCAAACTAGGAGGTTAAGAAAATGGACTTTATAACGATAGATTCACAAAGCGTGCCAATTGAAGGAGAAAAAAATATTCTCTCTATTATTCGAAAAGCAGGAATTGATTTGCCTACCTTTTGTTACCACTCTGAACTTTCCATTTACGGTGCCTGTCGGATGTGTGTGGTAGAAGACGATAGAGGAAGGGTTTTTGCATCTTGCTCGGAACAACCAAGAAAAGGCATGGTGATTAAAACAAATAGTAGTAAAATTCAAAAATACCGAAAGTTAATTATGGAATTATTACTGTCCTCTCATTGCAGAGACTGTACAACATGTCATAAAAATGGAATCTGTGAATTGCAAAAGCTTGCTTACAAGGTTGGAGTGGATGCAGTACGATTTACAAACAATAAAGAAACTCTGCCTCTTGATACAAGCTCACCCAGTATTGTCAGGGATCCCAACAAATGTATTCTTTGCGGTGATTGTGTCAGAACCTGTGATGAAGTTCAAGGTGTTGGAGCTTTAGACTTTGCTTTCAGAGGGTCGGAGATGCAGGTAATGCCAGCCTTTAATAAACCTCTTGCAGAAACGAACTGTGTGGGATGTGGTCAGTGTCGTGTGGTTTGTCCTACCGGAGCAATTACCATCAAAAAAGATGAGGAAAGAGTATGGGAGGCTTTGGATGATCCCAATACAAGAGTGGTTGCTCAAATCGCACCAGCAGTACGTGTGGCAATCGGTGATTCTTTTGGAATTCCGAAAGGAACCAATTCTATGGGGAAACTAGTAGGAGCTCTTAGAAGAATGGGATTTGACAAAGTGTATGATACCACCTTTGGAGCGGATTTAACTGTTTACGAAGAATCCAAAGAATTGGTAGAACGCATTCAAAACAATGAGAAGTTACCACTTTTTACGTCTTGTTGTCCAGGATGGGTGAAGTTCTGTGAGAATAAGTTTCCTGAACTGACGGATCATATTTCTACTTGTCGTTCACCTCAAGGAATGTTTTCTGCTCTATTAAAAGATTATTATCGTACCCAAGATGAAAAAGAGGGTGTAGATATGAAAACATTTGTTGTTTCTATTATGCCATGTACGGCGAAAAAGGGAGAAGCGATTCGTGATGATTATAAGACCGACGGAGTACAAGACACAGATGCTTCTATAACAACAGCAGAGGCTGCGAGAATGATACGAAGAGCAGCAATTAAGTTTGAAGATATAGAAGAAGAAGCGGTAGATATGCCATTTGGTATTGTATCTGGTGGTGGTGTAATCTTTGGAGTTACAGGCGGTGTGACAGAAGCAGTACTTCGTAAAATTAGCTATGATAAGGATCACAATCATAAGGCGTTAGGTGAAATAAAATTCAGCGGAATTCGTGGAATTGAAGGGGTAAAAGAGACCAGCATCATGCTAGGCGACCGGGAAGTAAAGATTGCCGTAGTTCATGGCCTTGGAAATGCCTCCAAGCTGATTGAAGAAATCAAGGCGGGAAAAAGAAACTATGATTTTGTAGAAGTAATGGCTTGTAAAAGGGGATGTGTTATGGGTGGTGGACAACCGGTACCAGCAGGTCCAAGAACAAAGCAAATGAGAATGAAAGGTTTGTATTCTGTAGATACTGCCTCTCAAGTGCGTACATCAAATGAGAATCCACTTGTTCGTCTGGTTTATGATGATATGATTAATGGAAGAGAGCATAAATTGCTGCATACGAGATAAATACAACCAGAAAGCCATTATTGGACTTGCAAAGGATAGCGCAAAAAGTTATAATCAATCCATAGTTTAAGAAAGGGTGGAAATAAAAATGGCAGAAAAAACAATGGAAAAAATCGTAGCTTTGGCAAAATCAAGAGGATTTGTTTATCCTGGATCAGAGATTTACGGTGGCCTTGCGAATACATGGGATTACGGCAACTTAGGTGTAGAGCTAAAAAATAATGTAAAAAAAGCATGGTGGCAGAAATTTATTCAGGAAAGTCCTTATAATGTAGGAGTGGACTGTGCAATCCTTATGAACCCTCAGACGTGGGTGGCTTCTGGTCACGTTGGTGGTTTTAGTGATCCTTTAATGGATTGTAAGGAATGTAAGGAACGATTCAGGGCAGATAAAATAATCGAAGATTTTGCACAAGAAAAAGGAATGGAATTAGGGGAAGCTGTAGATGCTTGGTCTCATGAAAAAATGAAGAAATTCATTGATGACAATCAAGTGCCATGCCCAACCTGTGGATCCCATAACTTTACCGATATCCGTGAGTTTAATCTGATGTTTAAAACCTTTCAAGGAGTTACAGAGGATGCTAAAAATGCGGTTTATTTAAGACCAGAGACTGCGCAAGGTATCTTTGTGAACTTTAAAAATGTGCAGCGTACTTCCAGAAAGAAAATTCCATTTGGAATCGGTCAGATTGGTAAATCTTTCCGAAATGAAATTACGCCAGGAAACTTTATTTTCCGTACCAGAGAATTTGAACAAATGGAATTGGAATTCTTCTGTGAACCAGGTACAGACTTAGAATGGCATGCATACTGGAAAGAGTTCTGCCTAAATTGGCTTAAATCTCTGGGAATTACAGATGAGGAGCTTCGTCCAAGAGACCATGACCCAGAAGAATTATCTCATTATAGTAATGCAACAACAGATATTGAGTTTATGTTCCCATTTGGATGGGGAGAGCTTTGGGGTATTGCGGATCGTACCAATTACGACTTAACACAGCATATGGATCACTCGAAGCAGGATATGATGTATTTTGATGATGAGAAAAAAGAAAAGTATGTACCATACTGTATTGAGCCATCCTTGGGCGTAGACCGTATGCTCTTAGCATTCCTTTGCAGTGCATATGACGAAGAGGAATTAGAAGGTGGGGATACGAGAACGGTTCTTCATTTCCATCCAGCTCTTGCGCCTGTTAAAATTGGAGTTTTACCACTTTCCAAGAAGTTGAATGAAGGTGCAGAAAAGGTGTTTAGTAAGTTATCCAAGAAATACTACTGTGAATTTGATGATCGAGGAAATATTGGAAAGAGATATCGCCGATTGGATGAAATCGGAACTCCATTCTGTGTAACATATGACTTTGATTCAGAAGAAGATCAAGCAGTTACGGTTCGTGACCGTGATACGATGGAACAAGAACGAATCAAGATTGAAGATTTAGATGCATACTTTGAAAAGAAGTTTGCTTGGTAAGAAATAGGTAAAAAGTTATAAAATTGAAGTGCCAAAATATAGCGAAAGAGCTCAGCTATATTTTGGCACTTTTTTTACTTTTATTCGTTCTGCCCCTTGATTGAAATCCATTCAGAGGTTCCGGCAGACCACATTCCTTTATCATTTGGAGCTACGTAATACTGTCCTGAATTGAAATAGATATCTCCCTTTTTAGGTGTTTCTCCATCTTTCCAGTGTCCTTCCGTTAAATCATCGGTAGTCCAAATCTTACTGTCTTCATTTAACTTGATAAAATAGTCAGGTCTGGCAGCCAGGAAATCTTGCAAAGTCCAATCTTTTGCAGCTTCATCGCGTATCCATCCATTAGACCAGGTATTACATACGTAGGTGCCAGTTTCATCGGAAAGAACCAATCCAGGGGTGATATTCCAGCCATTGATTATTTTAGCTTGAATATCAGCCCAGCTTGAAGATGGGCGAATGGTATGAGTATTATTTGAACTATCGGTCAGTGTAACGGAACCATCAGTCTCAGGAGGGTTGCCGCCAGAGTTATCGCCACCATCGGTACCATCAGAGCCGGTTCCATCATCAATTGTCCATTTGCCATCGGCAAACTTGACAATGATTCCTTTTTCCAGATAACGAAAGGGCTTGTCCTCTGTGGAGTCCACAAAGCCATACTCTGTAAAGGTCATATTGAGAATCTCTCCATCCAGCTTTGCAGATGTTAGAACTTCAGTTTTTGTTGGCTCCGTCCAAAGGGAGGAAACATATTTTTCGGCAGAAAGTGTCTGAGCGGATAAATAGGCTTGCCGACCGTTGTGTATAATGCTTTGCTGCTGAGCTTTTTGTATGTATTTCACAAGAGAAGGAGTAAGAATTGCAGCTAATATTCCGATTATTGTTAGTACAACAATCATCTCTACAAGGGTAAATCCCTTTTTTTGATGATTCTCTTTTTGAGTCATTCTATCCCTCCTATTCTCTTGGTGGAATGTTTTGTATCGTTCTTAATTACATTCTATAAGTGTTTACCCATGATGTCAACGAACTTCCACACCTAGTTTGGGAAGAGCCTCTCCATCTTTAATTCGTTTATGGTACTCAGCAGTTGCGGTGAAGAGGGCATCTGTTGAGGAATTTAATGCAGTTTCACAGGAATCTTGAATGACTCCTACAATAAATCCAACACCAACTACTTGCATCGCGATATCATTAGAAATTCCAAATAAGCTGCAGGCAAGGGGGACTAATAGCAGAGAACCACCAGCAACGCCAGAGGCACCACATGCACTGATTGCAGAAAGGATACATAAAATAAGTGCGGTTGGGATATCTATGCGGATTCCAAGGGTATGGCAGGTTGCCAAAGTTAATACAGAGATTGTGACAGCAGCCCCACCCATGTTAATGGTTGCACCTAAAGGGATGGATATGGAATAAGTATCCTTGTTCAACCCAAGGCGCTTACAAAGTTCCATGTTGACTGGAATGTTGGCTGCAGAACTTCTGGTAAAGAACGCAGTAATTCCACTTTCTTTTAAACATTTGAATACTATTGGATAAGGATTTCTTTTTGTCATTGCAAAAACAATGATTGGATTGATAACAAGGGCAACAAGAAGCATGGTACCAACCAATAAGATGATTAATTGACCATAACTCAAAAGTCCTTCGATACCCTGGGTGGCAATGGTTCCGTACATTAGCCCCATAATACCGAAGGGAGCACAGTTGATTACCCAACGGACAACTTGAGAAACAGCATTTGAAAATGCTTCCAAGGCATTTTTAACACCGTCAGATGCTTTTCGAAGTGCCAGACCAAGAATGACGGCCCAGGCAAGAATTCCAATATAGTTAGCCTCGGCAAGAGACTGTATGGGATTGGCTACAATGTTTAGAAGCAGTGTGGTTAAAACCTCGCCAATTCCCCCAGGTGCAACGAGCTCCTCGGTGCTTTCGGTAAGTGTTAATGTGAGGGGAAAAGTAAAGCTTACGATAACCGCTATTGTACCTGCTAAGAATGTTCCTAACAGATAAAGAAAAATAACCGTTCGCATATTTGTTTTTTGCCCTTCACGATGCATAGCCAGTGCAGTCATAACCAAGAAGAATACCAGAACAGGAGCAATCCCCTTTAGTGCTCCAACAAAGAGTGAACCAAGCATAGCAATGGGTTCTGCTTTTGGAAAGATTAACCCCAAGATCAAACCAATGATTAGGCCAATGATAATTCTTTTCACAAGACTTAAGTGATTCCATTTTCCTATTAGATTTTTCATACAAAATACCTCTCTCTCTTATATTTACGACTTTTCGTCTTTGATACCATACTATTATACAATATTTAATCAATAGAAAAAGGACTTTTTTATAGAATGTGGTATACTTGTTATATTGTGATAAAAAAGAAGGAGGCAAACATAAATGATGAATGAAAATGTGTGGAACACATACAAGAAAAAGGACCTGAATGAACTGGACAAAATAAATAACCGGTATAAACAAATGTTGGATCAAGGAAAGACAGAGAGGGAATGTGTGGCGCTTTCGATAAAGCTTGCGAAAGAAGCAGGATATATAGACTTGATTGATATTCTTAGTCAAGGAAAGAAGATAAAAGCAGGAGACAAAATCTATACTTCGATTATGAAAAAAAGCCTTATTCTGTTTCAGATAGGTGAAGAGGCGTTGGAAAAAGGGATGAGCATTTTAGGAGCTCATATTGATTCTCCTCGTATTGATGTAAAGCAAAACCCTTTGTATGAAACGGAGGAGCTGGCTTATTTGGATACTCACTATTACGGTGGAATCAAGAAATATCAATGGGTTACAATGCCGTTGTCTCTTCATGGTGTTGTCGTGAAAAAGGACGGAGAGGTTGTGAATATTAACATCGGAGAGGATGAAAATGATCCAGTTTTTGTGATTTCAGATTTGCTTGTTCATTTGGCGGCGAAGCAGCTGGAGAAAAAGGCAAGAGTGGTAATTGAAGGAGAAAAGCTGGATGTTTTAGTGGGAAGCAGACCACTTGAAAGTGCAGATGTAAAAGAAAAGAGCGTGAAGGGAAATGTTCTGAAAATCCTTTATGAAAAATATGGAATAGATGAAGCGGATTTTCAATCGGCTGAGTTGGAGATTATACCAGCAGAAAAGGCAAGAGATTTAGGATTTGACCGAAGCATGATTTTAGGGTACGGACAAGATGACCGGGTTTGTGCATTCACATCGTTGATGGCGTTTTTAGAGACGGAGATTCAAAAGAAAACGACATGTTTAATTCTTGTGGATAAAGAGGAAATCGGAAGCGTTGGAGCCACGGGAATGCAATCCAGATTTTTTGAAAACACAGTTGCGGAAATTGTGTCTAGTATGTATGGAGAATCAGATTTGTTAGTGAGACGAACCATTATGAATTCAAAAATGCTCTCTTCTGACGTAAGTGCAGCTTATGATCCAATGTTTGGAGAAGCCTTTGAAAAAAGGAGTGCAGCTTTCTTTGGTCATGGACTGGTATTTAATAAATTTACGGGAGCAAGAGGGAAAAGTGGCTCGAATGATGCAAATGCAGAGTATATTGCCGAAATCAGAAAGGCAATGGACGAATACAATGTTACCTACCAGTTTGCAGAGCTTGGGAAGGTAGACGAAGGCGGTGGTGGCACAATCGCTTACATCATGGCTAATTATGGAATGGATGTGATTGATAGTGGGGTGGCAGTTCTTAGTATGCATGCCCCCTATGAGGTAACATCCAAGGCAGATGTCTATGAAGCGTATAAAGGCTATAAAGCCTTTTTAAAAACCATGTAAAAGCGTATAATTCCCCTTGACGGAATGATAGAAAACCGATACAATATTATGTGCGACTTTAATTAGAAAAAAATAGTATTTTAGGAGGTCATACAGAGATGACAAAATGGGTTTATATGTTTTCTGAAGGCGATGCTACAATGAGAAACCTTCTTGGTGGTAAAGGTTGTAACCTTGCCGAAATGACAAAACTTGGTTTACCAGTACCTCAAGGATTTACGGTAACAACAGAAGCTTGTACACAATATTATGAAGATGGTAAGAAAATCAATGATGAGATTTTAGCTCAAATCATGGATTCTGTTACTAAAATGGAAGAAATCGCTGGAAAGAAATTTGGTGATAATGAGAATCCGCTGCTTGTATCAGTTCGTTCAGGTGCACGTGCTTCTATGCCAGGTATGATGGATACCATCCTTAACCTAGGTCTTAATGAAGATGTAGTTAGTGTAATTGCTGAGAAATCAGGAAATCCTCGTTGGGCTTGGGATTGCTACAGAAGATTTATCCAAATGTACTCTGATGTAGTAATGGAAGTAGGTAAAAAGTACTTTGAAGAACTCATTGATAAAATGAAAGAGGACAAAGGGGTTACAGAAGATACTGATTTATCTGCTGAAGATTTGAAAGAACTGTCTGCACAATTTAAAGCAGAATATAAGAATAAATTGGGAGAAGAATTCCCAACAGATGCAAAAGAACAACTTCTTGGAGCAATTCAGGCAGTATTCCGTTCTTGGGACAACCCTCGTGCAAATGTATATCGTCGTGATAATGATATCCCTTATTCTTGGGGAACTGCTGTTAACGTACAAATGATGGCATTTGGTAACATGGGTGATACATCAGGAACTGGTGTTGCGTTTACTCGTGATCCAGCTACTGGAGAAAATAAATTGATGGGAGAATTCCTAATCAATGCACAAGGTGAAGACGTTGTTGCAGGTGTGCGTACACCACAACCAATTTCTGAACTTGAAAAAATCATGCCAGAAGTATACAAAGAATTTGTTGATATTACAGAAAAGCTAGAAAATCACTATCGTGATATGCAGGACATGGAGTTTACTATCGAAGATAAGAAACTTTACATGCTTCAAACACGTAATGGTAAGAGAACAGCAAAGGCTGCTCTTAAAATCGCTTGTGATTTAGTAGATGAAGGAATGATTAAGGAAGAAAAAGCAGTCGAGATGATTGATCCTCGTAACTTAGATACTTTACTTCATCCTCAATTTGATCCAAAAGCAATCAAAGAAGCAAAAGAACTTGGCCGTGGTCTTGCTGCATCACCAGGAGCTGCATCTGGTAAAGTTGTCTTTACTGCTGCTGATGCAAAAGCTTGGGATGCAAAAGGTGAGAAGGTAGTCCTTGTTCGTCTTGAGACTTCTCCAGAAGATATTGAAGGTATGAAAGCTGCACAAGGTATCCTTACTGTTCGTGGTGGTATGACTTCTCACGCAGCTGTTGTTGCTCGTGGTATGGGTACATGCTGTGTATCTGGTTTGTCTGAAATCAAGATGGACGAAGCAAATAAGAAATTCACATTAGGTGATACTGTATTCAATGAAGGCGATGCAATTTCTTTAGATGGTTCTACAGGAGCTGTATACCCAGGAGCAATCGCTACTATTCCAGCTGAGATTTCTGGAGACTTTGGCCGCATCATGGGATGGGCAGATCAATTCAGAGTATTAAAAGTTCGTACGAATGCAGATACTCCAGAGGATGCTAAGCGTGCTCGCGAATTAGGAGCTGAAGGTATTGGTCTTTGCCGTACAGAGCATATGTTCTTTGAAGGCGACAGAATTGACGCTTTCCGTGAAATGATTTGTTCAGATACAGTGGAAGAAAGAGAAGCAGCTCTTGAAAAAATCCTACCTGTACAACAGGGAGATTTCGAAAAATTATACGAAGCTTTGGAAGGTAACCCAGTTACTATTCGTTTCCTTGATCCACCGCTTCACGAATTTGTTCCAACAGAAGAAGCAGACATCAAGAAATTGGCAGATGCTCAAGGAAAAACAGTTGAACAAATCAAAGAAATTATTGAAGGTTTACATGAATTCAACCCAATGATGGGACACCGTGGTTGCCGTTTAACAGTAACTTATCCAGAAATCGCTAAGATGCAAACACGTGCAATCATTCGTGCAGCAATCAATGTGAAGAAGAATACTAATCTGGAAGTAAAACCGGAAATTATGATTCCACTTGTAGGTGAAGTAAAAGAATTCAAATTTGTAAAAGATATCGTTATTGCAACAGCTGAAGAAGAAATCAATAATGCTGGTGTGAAACTTGATTATGAAGTAGGTACAATGATTGAGATTCCAAGAGCTTGTTTAACAGCTGATGCTATTGCAAAAGAAGCTGACTTCTTCTGCTTCGGTACGAACGATTTAACACAAATGACTTATGGTTTCTCACGTGATGATGCAGGTAAGTTCTTGGATTCATACTATGATGCTAAGATCTTCGAATATGACCCATTTGCGAAGTTAGACCAAGTAGGTGTAGGTTCACTTATGAAGATGGCACTTGATAAAGGTCGTCCAGTAAACGATGCTTTACACTTCGGTATCTGTGGAGAGCACGGTGGAGATCCTTCTTCCGTAGAATTCTGCCATGAGATCGGATTAGATTATGTGTCTGCATCACCATTTAGAGTACCAATCGCAAGACTTGCAGCAGCACAGGCAGCTATCAATAATAGGGAGGGGAAGTAATTTATACTTCTCATTCAAGATAGATTTCGAGCAGGCAAGAGCCTTTCGTAAGGCGAATGGCGACTATCTGCGGCGGAACCAATGGACAGACCTTATGGTTGATGTTTATATAATTTAAAGATTAAGCAACGCTCTGTTTGGTAAAAGCAGAGCGTTGTTTTTGCAGTTTGAGATTTCTGTGAGAATTACCTAGAAAAGGGAGTGATGGAATGTGTAATAAGAAAAGTATAGCTTACTTAGATGTTTTGGGTTTTTCAAATTATGTTACAGGAAATAAAAATTGTGCTTATGCAGCTAACATGCTGATAAGTGTAAATCATATACTTAGAACAAAAATATCTGATTATAAAAAGATGAAAAGTGTTGAGTGTGATGAACGATTGAGCGAATTAGTGGAGAAAAATGGTGTTTCGAGCTTTGATAATTTGCTATCATTTAGTGATAGCCTGTTTATAACTTCTCCTAAAGTTGATGAATTTCTCAAGCAATTATCGTCATTTGTTGCAGAGTGTTTTTACTATCATAGCGAACAATATAGAAATCCGTTAAATGAAAAAAAACCTGAAGAAGTGAAAAGTATAGTAGTGGGTAGTGATCAGCATAATATAGTAGAAAAATGGTATCCAATCTTATTTAGAGGCGGAATTTCATATGAGGAAGTCATAGTTAGTAATAGTTCAATAATTAAGGAGTCAGAGGTACTACAGATTCCTAATCTTATAGGAAAAGGAGTTGTACAGGCGGTAGGATTAGAACAACAAGGAAAAGGCCCTAAAATTTTTATTGATGATCAATTCTATCATAAATTGTCAGATACTATGAAGCGATTCATTGCAAAAGAACAAGATACAAAGTATATTCTATGGCCAGCTTTCCGCTATATATGGCAAAATGATTTTGAGTCTGAGATTCAACATTTTAAACATGATCTTGAAGCTTGTATTAATCTATGGCTAGCATATCAAAGTGAAAGATTTGGTGAACAGTATAAAGAATTGTTAAAGTTAGTGATACGCTCTTTTATGAAATTATGTGAAGTGATATATCCGGAGAACTATAAAACTGCGAAAGTTACAATAGTTGCGATATTAGAGAAAAAGAAAGTTTGCGTTAGCGATTTTGTGCAATAATGTCCTGGAGTTTAAATAGATTTATACAGTTGATGTTTCTGAATAATTTAACTATAATAAACTCACAAGGAGGTGCCAAACATATGAGAACAGAAACATATCACGTTTACCTGGATAGCCAAGAACGACAGATTCTGATACATAGTCTGAATCAATTAAGAAATCAGCAAATAGAGCAAGGCAGATACACCGACCCGATTGATGAACTGCTCTATAAGACTTTGACAGCACCAACGAAGAAACTTAAAATTAAATACAGTTAAATCTATACCGGACATACGCCGCTTATTCTTATAAACAAGAGTAGGCGGTTTTTTTGCGTTCAGAAACATTTACATAGCCACCCTGACAAGGTGGCTAAATTTATGCGAAAGGAGGATTTAACAGCATGTCAAATTGCAAAGTAATTGCTCTGACCAATCAGAAAGGTGGTGTCGGGAAAACCACATCAACGCTCAACCTGGGGGTCGATCTGGCAAGACGAGGGAAAAAAGTTTTACTGATCGACGTGGATGCCCAAGCCAATTTAACAATGGCTTTGGGCTATAGAAAGCCGGATGATCTGCCATTCACTCTGGCTAATGTCATGCAGAACATCATGGATGATAAAACGATTCCGGCAGATGCGGGTATTCTGCATCATAATGAGAGCATTGACCTGATGCCATCAAACATTGAGTTATCAGGTCTCGAAGTTAGGCTGATTAATGCAATCAGCCGGGAACGCATTCTAAAGTCCTATATTAGTACCGTTCGGCAGAATTACGATCACATCCTGATTGATTGTATGCCGTCGCTTGGAATGATGACGATCAATGCTCTAGCAGCGGCTGACAGCGTGGTTATCCCAACACAGCCACACTATCTTTCGGCGAAAGGTTTAGAGCTGCTGCTTCGCTCGATATCCAAGGTTAAACGGCAGATCAATCCAAAGCTGCGGATAGATGGAATCTTAATGACGATGGTCATGTCACGAACCAATATGGCGAAAGAGATCACAGCATCGGTAAAAAGTGTATACGGACAGAAAATCAAAGTATTTGATGCAGCGATACCGCATTCCATCCGGGCAGTAGAGGCCAGCGCTGAGGGGCAGAGTATTTTTGCCTATGACAAAGGAGGCAAGGTCGCAGCAGCTTATGAGCAGTTCGGGAGGGAGGTGATGGTGGTGTTAGTATATAAGTGTGGACACAAAAAGTTGAACAACCTATAATAACAAATGAAAGAATAAAGGAGATGTTCAACATGGCTAAGAACCAAAAATCTTATACTCCAGAATTTAAACAACAGATTGTTGATTTATATAACACAGGAGGGTATTCGTATCCACAACTGGAACGTGAATATGGCGTAAGTCGGAGTACTATCAGCGGATGGGTAAAACAGCTTTCTCCCATCAGAATATCAGAGGAAGAAACTGTGACACTTAAGGAGTATAAGGCTTTGCAAAAGGAGATGCAGCGCCTTAAGATTGAGAATGAAATGTTACACTGAAAGCGGGCAGAGCCAAAAAAGCGACCGCCATATTCGCAAAAGAACAATAGCCGAAATTGTGACTTTTATCCAGAAACATTTAAGGTATTATACATTAACCCAGCTTTGTGCTACCTTGAAATTTCCCAGAAGCACTTATTACAAAGCTCTGGTTTGTGTACCTTCAGACAGACAAAAGGAATAGGACAAATTCAGCCGGGAAGTAAAACATGTCTACGACGAATCGAAAGGGATATATGGAGCTGTGAAAATCTGTCGTTCCTTGAATGACAGTGGCATACCATGCAGTTTAAAGCGTGTTCAACGTCACATGATGAAAATGGAGCTGCGCTCCAAGATGGTGAAAAAATATAATCACCATACCAATAAAGGGGTCATACCAAATGATAAGGAAAATATCTTGAACCGTGATTTCAAAGCAGATACCATAAACCAGAAATGGTGTACAGATATCACCTATATTCATGTATTAAAAGAGGGTTGGACCTATCTTGCTTCTGTTATGGATTTATGCAGCCGAAAGATTATCGGATATGCTTATGGAACCTCTATGACAGCGGAATTGGCGCTGGAAGCAGTGGAAAAAGCCTGTTTGAATACAAAAAATACAGAAGGCATTATTCTGCACAGTGATTTGGGAAGCCAGTACACCAGTCACCTCTTTGAAAGCTATTTATTCAATGCAAAAATCCGGCATTCCTTTAGCCGTAAGGGAAATCCATATGATAATGCCTGCATCGAATCTTTCCATTCTGTACTAAAGAAAGAAGAGATTTATCTGCATACTTATCAAGATTCGAGAGAAGCCCGGAAGGCAATCTTTGAGTATATAGAATCCTGGTATAACAGAAAAAGGATTCACAGTGCCATTGATTACATGACGCCACAACAAAAAGAGGATATAGAGGTTAAAAAAGTGGCATAGTCTTTCAACTTTTTTTGTCCAAAGTATTGACATAGGTCCATAGCTACTCTCGTTTCTTCACTCACACCATCAGGCAATCAACGCGCCTCCCCCTCTCACGGCCAATCTTTGGCACTGAACGGCCCAGATAAGACAACAAAAAATCATTGACATCCTTACCATAAGGTGGTGGATCATCAATGATTTCATAGTTGTTTTTCAATAATTCAGATAAGACTTTCGTGCTTACCCTGCCAGCTTTGTCATTATCCAAGTGCAGCACGATGATTTTAATATTAGGATTGGCTTTCAAAAAAGTTGCCAGAGCGATTGGGATCTTGCTGTCCTTTACCTCCTGCTTCGGCTGATACACCCCGGATAATGACAGCAGATTTTGCGTTCCCAACTCTCTATCCCCAAACTTTAGATACGCGGCATATGACAACAGATCAATCGCTGCTTCAAATAGATGCACGCTTGTCGATGGCTCTTTTGCTAACAGCCGAAAAGAATAGCGTTTATCGCTGCCGGATGCATCCCCCTTGAAATTACTGCCTATCGTACTACGGCAGGCTGCATATTTAGGCGTTCCCTGTTCATCTTTGCCTACAAATACGGTGTTGTGATAGTCAGCACTTTCATAGATTATTCCGGCAGCAATACACTCATCGATCAACTGGCGGTCAATACCACGGCCCAAAAGATACCGAATCACTCTGTCATTATTCCGGTTCTTTGGCGGTAAGAGCAATTGCTTTGGCTCTTCTTTCTTCTGAACCGGCGGCGGTGGTATCCAGTCAGCTGATCTGCCGGTAATGGTCTCGACGGCTTCGACAAAGCTGTAATCTTTGACTTTGATCAGGTAATCGAGTGCGGAAACACCGCCGATTCCTTTTGCCCACCAATACCATTTTCCATTGGAAATTTTAAGACTGGAGTGTTCTTTGGTTCCATAGGCATTGCCGGAAAAGCGAACCAGATTGCCCGGTTCATAGTGCTGCAAATAGGTCAGCAAATCCATTCTTCGTGCCTGCTCGATGACATCTGGGTCGAGCGGTACATAATTATTAGTTTTCATTCAATAAAATCACCTCCTGAAAATAAAATTAGCCGAGTGGCTTTCTGGGGTGAAAGTCGCTCGGCTATGTAATATTATTTTTAAATTAGATTTCAAAATATTTTATTCTTTTTCCTTTATATCGTCTTCAAACAATTTAAAGGAATGAACGCCTACATTAATTATATTGGCATCTGATTCTGGTAAGTTTTCAATAGAGGTCTTTAAATCATCATTATTTAAAGTTATTCCCATTATGACTTGAGATGATGTTTTCAGTTCAAGTATACTTTGAATCAAACTTTCCATATCAGAAGTAACAATACTATGTTGAGCTGGCTCATCAAAAATAATCACACCTGGATGATTTCCATTTTTCTTAATAGACGTTTGTAGTAAAGCCATTGTAAAAGACCAAATAATCCGAATATTATCACTTGCAGAAGAATCAAACTTCATGTCAAAACCATCAATTGTCGGAAGGCACGTATCAATTGGAATTTCAATAGCATCAATGTTGGGAGCACTTTTATATTTGTATTTGCGTAAATTCTTAATAAAGTTCTCTTTTAAACAATTGATAATTTCGATATCCGAGTCAGTATTCACATTTTTAGGAAGATTCGCATACTCTTCTTTATACCTCTTCCACCTCTTAGATAACTCACTAAGTTCTTGCAATTGCTCTGACATAAGAGACTGTAATTGTTGATAGCACCTAATTCTTGATTCTATATCAACAAGTTTTTGAACAACGGACTCAGACCACTCCGTTTCAGTTGAGTAAATATCAGAACGTATTGTTTGTGCAAGTCGGCGAAGTGTAACTAATCGTGAACTCAGATCATTCTTTATAAGAGAAAGTCTGTCGACATTTGTCTTATGACTATCACGCGTAAATTCAAGAACACTTTTTTGCCCTTCCAGATGCCGAATATTTTCTTCAACACTCATGATTGGTATGTCCTTATTTACATTTAAAAGAGAATCTTCAATCCTCTGATTGCATGTAGGACAAACATTTTCCGAGAATTTACACCCCGATGCTGATCCCATTCTTTGTAATTTAGCTGCATCTTTATTGTTTCTCAAATCCTTTTTTACTACTTCGAGACTACGTTCTGCTTGTATCATTGCGCTACGAGAAATTAATATTTGGCTTTCACACTCGGATACTTTTTGTTCAAAAGAAGATATTGTTTCAGTTATTGTTTCCAACTCATTATTTAATGCTTCAAAATTATCAACATTTTTAGGCTTAAGGCGTTTTATCGAGTCGTGTTCCGATTGCAATTCAAATATAGCCTCTTCCAGTCCCTTCCCGTCAACCGTAGTAATACCAATAATATCATAGTCTTTCTCTCCCATGATCTTAGGTCTTATCGGAAAACCAGCCATAGAACAAGATTCACGATTAACACTCCTATTAATATCATCAAATACAGCCTTCCATGAAGTAGAGATAGAATCTTTAACCACCTTTAGCCTATCTCTTTCTTTTTGATTTTTAAAAGTGTCAATTCCTAATAAAAACTCAACAACACGTTTTTTTGCATCTTTAATACTGAAAAACGGCATACCAGAAAAAATATCCGCCCATCCATGTTTTTGTTCAATGAATAGACACGAAAAAATCACCTGCAAATATAATTTTTGGTCATTACCATTAGTTTGAACTAATGGTAATTGAAGATGTAAAAAGGATTCTAAAAATGCATGAAACCCTTTATCATTAGTCGCAGCACCACCATCGTGAAGAAACATATCTTCTGGTGGAGTCTTCTGGTTACCTATTGAATCATAATCTCCATAATACAATGTTATCATACGTGCGTCTCTTGTATCTGACTTTGCAGCTCTAAATACAGTAACTATCTCATTACCATTAGATATTTCCAAATACACCTCGGACTCCAAAACGCTCCAATCGTTTTCACCATCATTGATTATGCTTTTATATACAGAGGTTAAGACTTTCTCATTTCTTCCACCAATAATTTCTTCAAAACCAAGACAATAGAAAATTGCTTCAATGACTGAACTCTTTCCTGATGTATTGCTGTAACTAGCAATTAAATTTAATCCATTCGTAAATCGCTCATCAAATCCATATACGCCTCCCTGAGATTCATTTGCTGTTTTTATTTCAATACGGAGTCTATTAATCCTCAGCATATATATTCCTCCAGATATCTGATAGTTGTTTTATCTTTGCATCAGTCAGTTTTGTCGATAATAAAGACAAGTCCTTTTTTTCAGCAGAAAGCACCGTTGATTCCTTTTCAATCTTAGAAACAAAGAATCTACCTTTGTCTGTCAGTGCATATTTCCCATTTTGCCCCTGAAAAATCAAGCCATCTGCTATACCAAAAGTAACTGCACTGTTTACTGCCGGGTCGAAGCGAACAATTGGCACCTCAGCATATTCACTTTGCGTAAAGATCAAAAGTTTATCCATTGCTTCTTTTGAACAAAGCGCAAAAGATATCATGTGTAACTTTATTGGTAAACAACCAGATTTTCCCCAACATGATTTGGCTAAGATGAGGCAAACCTGAGCCACCTTATAACTAATGCGATAATTATAGGGCACTGCATCTGGTTTAGCATTAAAAATAACATCCTGTTCTTCAATAAATCTCTTATCCAAAATTTTCTCCTACATTCTAAATTCCATAGAGCAATCCGCTAACCAGCTCGCTACCAAATCCTGTTTAAGTTCTCCAATTGAGGCTAGATCAACACTTGTAGAAAATTGCTCTTTTAGTTTCTTTTCAAAATCATCAAGTAAACTATTAAATAATTGTGCATTTACGGAAGTATCTGATGTAAGTCGCGTTTTAACAGAAACATCTTCTTTACAACTTCCTTCTAATTCAATCAATGCTTGATGAATTTCTGGGAAACTTAATCTTAACTCATTGAGAATTGCCACTCCACTAAGGTAAGATTTTATAAAATGATCAACCAGAAAGACCACATCTGGATCTGAATCATCATCTGTATTCTTAATAGCCTTTATTTTACGCCGTATATTCTCCACCTTTTCAGAATCACATTGTGAGTAATCAAGAGTGGATTTATCTTTTATCGCTAAATTTAACAAATAATCTTTATGTGGCGAAAGAACAATTTTGCTGATTTCTAATAAAAAGTCATCAGCACACTTAATATACACTTTAAAATCATCACTAATATGTGGAAAATCGGATGGATTCGCCCTCTTTGCTGCCTCTACTTCTTTTCTTTTATTTTCAGCATGCTTTACTATTCGAGAATCCTTTTGCTCAGGTATAACAAAATGCCATTCTACAATCGGAGGAACACCCCAATCTATTAGTCTAATCTTATAATTTGCTTTCAGAAGTTTACCAATATCTTTAGTCATTTTATCGCGCAGATGTTCGTAATTTTCTTCATCAGAGTAATCTTTCTCAGGACAGTAACATTGATGGACAACCCCATTTTGAGTGAATCCTTCAATTCCACCATCTCCTCCTTGTGCTGCTGATATAGGAGTATAATGTTCATTTTGGTAACGCATACGGTAACACATTACACACAGTTCTTCCCAAGCATTTCCGTTCAAATATCCATCAATAAACTGTAGTACATTCATATTTCTCTGCCTCCAAAATAATTTAATGATATTGAATTTGTGAAATTAGGCCTTAGAGATAATGTACATCTGTCAACAAGATATGAATGTTCATCAAACAAATCCTTTATTTTAACAAGATGAAAGCAATCCCAAATACCTATGACCACTACTTCTCTTTGCATGAAATAACATTTTTCGCCTATTTCAGGAAGATATCCAGGCATTCAGTTCTCCCCCCTCTTGACAACATTTTGTATGTTAACCCACTCACCACTAAAACAAACCAGTATTAACATCACTTTATATTAAATCATTTCAACATATTTCAATCACGTATTAATCTGTTGGTACTAATTGGTTTTTCCATTATATCATGATTTGGCAAAATTCTCTATTTAAAAGTGTATAAATGCGGCATCAGCATATGCTAATACCGCATTATTTAATAACATGCTATTTACCTGTTTTTCTAAGATACCCCACACCGTCATAACAACCTCTAAAATAAACCGCTTCGACTTCCATAGCTGAAATCTTGTTCCTTAATCTCAATACTTCAATCAAAGCATTACATTCCTGCTCATTAAGATCACACGATTCTTCACTATCCAGAACCCCTAAAACCTTTGGAAACCGGTCATAAAGCTCCTTGATCCTTACATTAGCCGCCTGATATTCTGGATTATCCTTTGCCAGCTTTGTCCCTACTGAACTCAGATATTCTTTAAATACGTCATTGTACATATCCACAAAGGTTTCAAATTTATTGTTCTCATCCATTCCGGCACCTCCGATATTTTTATCTTTCTCAATTATATTACCCGAAAAGGCCGCATTACAATTATGCAAATTATCAGTTTGTCTATCATTATCTAAACCCAGCAAATAATCACTGGTGACATGAAAAAGACTCGAAAGCTCGGCGATCTGGTTGATATTCGGACAGTAAATAGCTGTTTCCCACCTTGAGATCGTCATGGACCTATGTCAATACTTT
>NZ_JAMXOD010000014.1 GCF_024721305.1 Aequitasia blattaphilus
AGAGCACCTGCCTTACAAGCAGGGGGTCATAGGTTCGAGCCCTATTGGTCCCATTTACAACTTTTAAAGTTGTAAAATGCCGCAGTGGCGGAACTGGCAGACGCCCAGGACTTAAAATCCTGTGGGATTAACTTCCCGTACCGGTTCGATTCCGGTCTGCGGCATTGGTTGAAAATGATGAGAAACCTTGATTTATAGGACGTCTCGTCATTTTTTTTGCAGAAAAATATTGAACACCTTTGAACACTCTTGATTACACTAAGTATTTTTTATACCAAGCCCCAAATTATTAAAGGCAAGTGTATCATTTTCGTCCCTTGATACATTTCTCAGATAGTACATTTTCCGTTATATGTTCGATAATACCATTGTGTTTCTTCTGCTCTTGTCATACCTTTTGCTTCTGTTAATGGAGTAGAAGCATATGTGTCCAGAGGAGTGATTAAAACTATGGAAAGTGAGAGGAAATAAAAACATAATACGATGCAGAGTATGGTATCATGTAAATAGTGATGGAAGATTAAATTATACAACTTCCCAGTATACATCGTATATTACCGGTAGCGTTAATAAATGGAATTCGTACAAACCAGGTGTTATTAGGAAAAATACTGTATTAAACTTGAGGATTGCTCACGTTCACAAATTCAAAGAGTTATAACGCACGAATTGAGACATGCTCTAGGTTTAAGGCATAATGAAAAATCATACGACATGTCATATAGTAGATATTGATAGGAGAGCTTATAAAAAATATTTTTGTTATTTATATGTTGTTTCTTTTTAGTGTTGATGTGCAGATAATTGATGACAGAAAAAGATTTGTTTCGGATGGTGGTACATACATACGTTATCTTTGAAGTTTTACAAAGAAGAATTTAAGGAGTATACGGAATGAAACAATACGGTATTCGAATCTTAAAGGTGTTAATCGGATTATTTCTTTATGCACTGGGAATTTATTTTACAGTTCAGGCTAATATTGGGCTGGCACCGTGGGATGCGTTTTCCCAGGGCTTGACGAATATTACTGGTATTCCATTCGGAACGATGATTATCTTGTCAGGAGTAGGAATCTTGATTCTTGTGTTGCTGCTCAAGGAAAAAATTGGGATGGGAACGATTCTGAATACGTTGTTGATTGGCCTGTTCGTTAACTTTTTGAATTGGCTGGATATGGTGCCGAAAAGCAACAACTTTATGGTAGGGATACTGATGCTGCTGTTGGGACAGGTATTCATTTGTTTGGGAAGCTATTTTTACATCAGCCCCGGGTTAGGGTGTGGGCCAAGAGATTCACTTATGACAGCACTGGGCAAGCGGATGCCGAAGGTTCCAATTGGTGCTGTACGTACGGGCTTAGAAGGAGTTGTACTGATCTGGGGATGGCTTCTGGGAGCGAAAGTTGGTCTGGGTACAGTCGTTTCTGTGTTTGGGATTGGATTTATTCTGCAGGGAGTATTCCGCCTATTGAAATTTGATGTGACAGCTACAGAACATGAAAGCTTGATTGTGACAGGAAATGCAATTTTGACCGCACTTCAAAGACGAGCACAAGATTCAAAAAAAACAGACGCTCAAGTAAATTCAGATGAAGAAATTTGAAACTATTTATGGACTACTCTGGACTATCAAGTATTATAAGAGTTGGAGGTTTTATCAGATAATAGCATGATGGAGGAAAGTGATATATGAACAATATTGAAAGAAGAGATTTGGGACTGGCTTATCTATCGGATGAGGCAGTAATGGAAGAACAGAAAGTATGCAGAAGAATTTTACAGAAGTTAAATACTGTGGATCGCTCTGACTTTGAGTTGATTGAAAAGACTGTAAAGGAGCTGCTTGGAAAGTCAGAAGGAGCATTTATTAATCCCCCCTTCTTCTGTGATTATGGAAAACATATAGAAGTTGGAAAGAATTTTTTTGCCAATTATAACTGTACAATTATAGATGTGGCAAAGGTGAAAATTGGTGATAATTGTCAGTTCGCTCCCAATGTATCAATCTACACAGCGGGACACCCAATACATCCGGACTCCAGAAATTCCTTCTATGAATACGGTGATAAAGTGACAATTGGTGATAATGTGTGGATTGGTGGAAATACTGTAATTCTTCCAGGAGTGACAATCGGAAGTAACATTGTAATTGGAGCCGGAAGTGTGGTATCGAAGGATGTTCCAGAATGGGTAGTTGCAGTTGGAAATCCGTGTCGTGTTATCAAGGAGATTACTGAGGCAGACAGAAAGTACTATTACAAAGATAGAGAATTTGATGAAGAAGTATGGGAGATTATTAAGCCATGTAGAGAGTAAAAGATGTATCAGCACTATTTTTCCCCTTACAAATAGACAAAATATGGTACAATGAAGTATACCATTTAAAGATTGGGGAGGAGTTATTTATGAGTGTACGAGAGAGAGGGAAGACGGAAGTGCCTCTGCAGGTCTCGGACGAGATAGAAGAATTTTTTCGTAAAGTAGATATTCAAGTTATGATATCAGATTTAGATACAGATGTTATTTTATATGCCAACGATAAAATGAACGAAGCTTACGGTGTGGATTATAATCCGAAAGGAATGCGTTGTTGGGAGGTTTATCAGACAGGTCAAGAAGGCAGATGCACCGATTGCCCACTGAATATGATACGCCAGGATGAAGGTGAGACGATTGAGTGGGAGCGAATGAACCCTGCAAAAGATCGTTGGTTTCGAAACACAAGTAGTTTGGTAAGTATAGGTGATGGGCGATTTGTGCATTTTGAGCAAGGAACAGATATTACCGATACAAAGAATGCAAACCGTGCTCAGCAAGAGTCAGAAGCTTATGCACAGTTGATGTTGGATTCAACACCATTAATATGCTCGATTTGGGATGAAAGCGGCAATATGATTGATTGCAATATGGCGGCATTAGACTATTTTGAGATTGAAGATAAGTCCACTTATATTAATTGTTTTCAGGAGCTGAATCCGGAATTTCAGCCAAATGGAATCCCTACTGAGGAATTGGCACAAACCTATATAAAAAATACCCTTCAAACGGGATATCAATGTTTTTTCTGGCAGTATCAAACACGAAACGGTGAGGAACTTCCAGTGGAAACCACGTTAATCCGCGTGCCTTGGCATGGGGAATATCGTATTCTTGCGTATTCTCAGGATTTGCGACAAATAAAAAAGGCAGAAGCTACCGTGGAAAAGTATAACAACTTACTTCGATTAGCGAATGATGTTGCAGCAGAGTTGTTAGCCGCTTCTGTTGAGAATTTTGACAGCTTAATTGTACAACAGCTTGAAGCACTGGGTGAAGCTTTGGGAGCAGATCGAGTCTGTATCTGGAAAAATGTAATGCGAGAGGAGACTCTGTATTATCATCATCTTTTCTGGTGGGGGAAGATGAGTGAGAATCATAAAAGAAACGTATCTCTAGGTAAGGAATTAGCATATGATTCCTTGCCAGCCATTAAGATCCCCCTATATTCGAATCAACCAGTGAATCATTTAGTGCGGGAAATGCCGCCGGTAGAACGAGAATTTTTCGCGAACAAAGGAATCAAGGCATCCCTTATGCTGCCGCTGGTAATCCAAGAGAAATTTTGGGGATTTATTAGCTTTGAAAATTGTTTAGACGAGACGCCTGCTACCGATGTTGAAATCTCTGTATTGAGATCGAGTGCGAATATGCTTGTTTCAGCCATTATTCAAAATGAAACGAACAAAATGCTGGCAATAGCAACGAAAGACGCTTTGGCAAACGTTCGTGCAAAAGATGAGTTTATGGCACGGATGAGTCATGAGCTTCGTACGCCGATGAATGCGGTTATCAACATGACAGAGGTTGCCAGGCAGGAAGATGATTTGGATAAGATAAAAGATGCACTGGCTATGGCATCTGATTCTGCAAAGCAACTATTGACTATGCTCAATGATATATTAGACATGTCTAATATCGATATGGATGAACTTACAGTTAAGAATCAACCTTATGGTATTTGGAAAATGGTAGATGATATTGTCTCTACATTTAGCTTGAGGGCTGAAAAAAAGCATCAAAATTTCCAGCATACATTGAAGTGTGAGCCAGGACGTATAGTCGTTGGTGACCGAGAGAAGACGGTCAAAATCCTTTCGAATCTCCTTTCCAATGCAATTAAATTCACTCCTGAGCAAGGAGAGATTAAGCTTCTTGTATCCGAGGATATTTTAGAGGAAAATTGTGGAGTTCTGATGATAGAAGTCGTTGATAATGGGGTTGGGATGGATGAAAACTTTGTCTCCCATGCATTTGATTTATTTGAGCAAGAGGATGGCGGCAGATCCCGGGCACATGCTGGAATTGGGCTTGGTCTTGCAATTACGAAGAATCTTATTGACTTAATGGGTGGTACAATTACCGTAGAAAGCAAGTTGGGAGAAGGGAGCCGTTTTTTCGTGAAGCTTCCCTTTACCTATGAAGCAAACCGTCCAAAGGATACACTAAAGTGGCCAGACAAGAAAGTGTTACTCGTTGAAGATATGCCAGTGAATCAGATGGTAGCTATGGCTCTAATGAAGAAAACTGACGTTACAATAGATTGTGCAGAAAACGGTCAAGAGGCATTGGAAATGTTCAAAAGTGCCCCTGAGCGGTATGATATGATTTTAATGGATTTACAAATG
Source organism: Aequitasia blattaphilus (assembly GCF_024721305.1). Classification (GTDB taxonomy): domain Bacteria; phylum Bacillota; class Clostridia; order Lachnospirales; family Lachnospiraceae; genus Aequitasia; species Aequitasia blattaphila. The sequence goes on from NZ_JAMXOD010000014.1 coordinate 4,667, forward strand.
CCTGTTATGGACGGTGTAGAAACAGCCCGACGTATTCGTGCTTCCGGTTTGCCAAGAGCAAAAGAGATTCCTATTTATGCGGTAACGGCCAACGCCTACAAAGAAGATATTGAAGTTTGCAGGCAGGCAGAAATGAATGGACATATTTCCAAGCCAATTGATGGGGAGGCTTTGTATCAGGCCATGGAAGAAGCTTTTAAGAAAACAGGTAAAAGGTAATGAGAAAAATATTAACAACATCTTTTTTAGTAGTAGTATGCAATTTTATTCTTTGGAATCATTTATTACAGCCTAAAAAAAGCGTACTAATAGTATGCTTGATTTTTGGTGTCTTGGTTTATTTCGCTTTCAGCATTTTACCGGAGCGATTTAGTGAGAGAAATCTAAAGTATATGACCCTACGTATGAAGGCACTGTATGGAGGATGTGAGCTATTAACTGTTTTTGGTTATGGCTTTATGCTAGAAGTAGTATTATACGTTATTTTATTCTTTGTAGGAAAAATATCTTGGAAAGTGCTAGTCGGAAATTTTTTGGTCTTCTTAGTTCTATTTCTGTTTTTGGAAATACAAGGAGTGATACGCTTACTCCTCTTGTCAAAACAGATAAAGATTGGACGCAAGCTCATTCTCATGCTCTTTTGGTGGATTCCCCTCTTTAACATCTACTTTATTCGTAAAATAACCAGAGTCGCCAGGGTGGAATGTGAGGTAGAATCTCACATTGCACAAATGGATGCAGCACGGGTGGAAAATCATATTTGTCAAACGAAATATCCGATTTTAATGGTACATGGTGTATTCTTCCGGGACTGGCAGTTTTTTAATTATTGGGGAAGGATTCCGAAAGAGCTGGTTAAAAATGGAGCGCATGTGTATTACGGTAAGCAAGAAAGCGCCTTAGCGATAGAGGAAAGTGGGAAGGAACTCAGTATTCAAATCGATCAAATATTAGCAGAGACAGGTGCAGAAAAGCTGAATATTATTGCTCATTCCAAGGGAGGTCTCGACTCTCGTTATGCAATCAGTCAGTTGAAAATGTATCCCAAAGTGGCATCTCTAACAACGATAAACACACCTCACTTAGGCTGTAAATGGGCAGATATTTTGCTTAAAAAATTACCCCCAGGGATTGTGAATCAGGTAGCCAAAACCTACAATCGCATGTTTAAGAGATTAGGAGATTCCCATCCTGATTTTATGGGTGCAGTTTGTGATTTGACGGAAGCGAGGATGGTATCCTTTAATCAAGAGGTTGAGAATCAGCCAGAAGTACTTTACCAAAGTGTCATGTCTAAGATGAACAGTCCTAAAAGTGCAGGATTTCCCCTTAACCTGACCTATCGAATCATTAACAGACTTCAAAAAGAAGAGAATGACGGACTGGTTCCGATTACTTCTGGAAAATGGGGGGATTATCTGGGAGATGTGTCGGTGAGAGGACGACGAGGGATTTCACACGGGGATATGATTGATTTGTTCAGAGAGAACATTGACGGATTTGAGGTAAGAAACTTCTATGTTGATTTGATAAAAGATTTGAAAAATAAGGGATACTAGGGATAGATGAAAGGAAGTTATAGCAAGATATGAATATTTGTACGGTTGAACAAGTGAGCAAAAGCTTTGGTGACAAAAAGATACTAGATGACGTTTCATTGGGAGTCCAGGAAGGAGATAAAATAGGTCTGATTGGGCTTAACGGATCAGGGAAAACAACGATTCTGCGTTTGCTGGCGGGAGTAGAAAGCTGTGATGAAGGGCAGATTATTAAGCAGAATAATAAAACCCTGGCATATTTGTCACAGGATCCAGAGATGCCAAAGAATCTCAGTGTTTTAGATTACGTACTTGGAGATGAAAAGGAAGAAGACTGGGCAGTAGCAAGTGAAGCAAAGAGTATTTTAAACCGATTGGGAATTACGAATCATGATGAGATGATACAGACTCTTTCAGGCGGACAGAGGAAACGTGTGGCTTTGGCAAAGACCTTGCTGCATCCGACAGACATCCTGATTCTGGATGAGCCTACGAATCATATTGATAATGAGATGGCTGTGTGGTTGGAGGAATATTTGCAGGGATTTAAAGGGACGCTGATAATGGTGACCCACGATCGGTATTTTCTGGAACGGGTATCAAACCGTATCATCGAAATTGATCAGGCTAAGCTATACTCCTATCCAGGGAATTATGAAGAATTTTTGCTCCGTAAGTCTGAAAGAGAAGAGATAGCCAGGGCAACAGAGAGAAAAAGACAAAGCACTCTTCGTGTAGAAAATGCATGGGCAGCTCGGGGTGCCAGGGCAAGAAGCACCAAGCAAAAAGCAAGGCTGATGCGGTTAGAAGAGCTAAAGGAGAGTTCTGGACCAAAGGAAAAAAGTGAGCTTAGCTTAGACTCTATAGGCCAGCGGATGGGAAAGAAAACGATTGCCTGCAATCATATAGTGAAAAGCTATGGAGAAAAACATCTGATTAAGGAGTTTGACTACATTTTCCTGAAAAATAGTCGAATTGGAATTATTGGGAAAAACGGTTGTGGAAAATCCACCTTGGTTAAGATTATAGCTGGAATTGAAGCCCCCGACTCTGGGAAAATGGAAATTGGAGAGACAATTAAAATCGGTTACTTTTCCCAAAATCAAGAAGAGTTAAAGGGAAGTATACGAGTCATTGAGAGTATCCGTGAAATTGGAGAGTTTATTGAAACCAAAGATGGTACCATTAGTGCATCACAAATGCTGACCCGTTTCCTGTTTGATGACGATCAGCAATATGCACCAGTGGATAAGCTTTCTGGGGGGGAGAAGAAGCGGTTGGCACTCTTAATGGTTTTGATGGAGGCGCCAAATGTCTTAATTTTAGATGAGATAACCAATGACTTAGATATACCGACTTTAATTATACTGGAGGAATTCTTAGAAACATTTTCAGGAATTGTAATTACAGTATCCCATGATCGCTATTTTCTGGATAATGTGGTTGAACGCATCCTTGCCTTTGAAGAGGGCGGGGAAATCGTGGAGTATATGGGAGACTATAGTGACTATGTAGAAAGTCAAAAAAAGACAGCAATTCATCAACCTGCTCCAAAAGTCGAAATCCAAAGGATAAAAAACGGAAAGCAAAAAGCGCCTCAAAAGCTTAAATTCACTTTTGCGGAGCAGCGTGAATACGATAGAATCGATGAAGATGTGGCGGAGCTTGAAAAAAATATTTTAGAAGTGTCCAATCAAATAGAAGAGTTCGCTTATGATTATACCGAGCTTGCTAAGCTTAGTTCTCGTAAATCTGAGTTGGAAGAGCAGCTAGAAGAGAAGATGGAACGCTGGGTATACTTAAATGACCTGGCTGAACGGATTGAGAACCAATAGGACTTGAAAGGAAATAGGTTACATGAAAAAACTGGAAAAATACCCCATTATTATGATTATTATTGGGCTCATAGGCATTGCATCGTCCTCAATATTAGTGAAGTTCTCCAATGCACCAGCGGTAATTATTGCGGTCTATCGCCTGAGTTGGACGGTTGTATTAATGACTCCATTTGTTCTGGGCAGTAAGGAGCTTCGGAGGGAGTTGAAAAAACTGCAGCCCCGGCTTATTCTTCTGTGTACAGCAAGTGGTGCATTTTTGGCCATTCATTTCATTTGTTGGTTTGAGTCCTTGAAGCAGACTTCTGTAGCAAGCTCGACAGCCATTGTTAGTACAGAAGTTATATGGGTTGCCCTTGGTTACACATTATTCATGAAGGGAAAGATGAAAGGAAGTGCAATTCTTTGTATTGCTGTTACGATATTTGGAAGCTTGTTGATTGCTTTTTCAGATTTTTCGAAAGGTGGAAGCCATTTATACGGTGATTTTTTGGCACTGGCAGCAGCTATTTTAGTTGGAGCATATACTCTACTCGGTCGGGAAGCAAGGAAAACAATGACAACTGCAGCGTATACGTATTTGGTTTATTTAGCTTGTGCCATTGTTTTAATTGTGCTTGCCTTATTGGGAGGATTTCCCCTGATTGGTTATGGAGTAGATACTATTATGCTGACTCTTGGGCTGGCAGTCTTTGCTACACTGCTGGGGCACTCTATGTTTAATTATTGCCTGAAATTTTTTTCGCCGGCATTTGTGTCAGCTTCGAAATTGTGTCAGCCTATTATTGTAGCAATTCTGGCCTATCCTCTTTTTGGGGAAATACCGACATTTATGCAAATCGTGGGAGGCATTATAACTCTTGCAGGGGTTCTCTTTTACTCACTAATAGAGATGAAACAAGAATAATTCTACAAAACTTCTTTGGTGGAATTAATCAGCTGAGTAATCCCTGTTACGGAGTCAGGATCAGGGATTACAACAGATAAAGGTTGATCTGGTGCTGAAAAGCAGTATTCTGTAGAACCGTAACCAGTGGCAGAAACAGAGTCTGTATTCCATTGGAAGGCACCATCTAAGTAAGATCTTATAAATCCCTGTACTTGACTACGGCTCATATTTATTTCTGTATTTTGACCAATGGTATTTAAAATCTGGTTCGCCCCTAGAATTACCCGGGGAGAGAGTACTCTTTTGAAAATACCATTGATGACTAATTGCTGATTTTTGCCCCTCTGATTATCTCCATCCTCAAAAGCCTGTCTTTCTCGTGAAAAGGCAAGAGCTTCAATTCCATCTAAATGATTTTTTCCTTCTATAATATCCACTATGGCACCAGAATCCTCACCAGTGGTAAAGCTTAGCTCTGATTCCACAGTAATTCCTCCAAGGGCATCCACGATATCAATGAGAGAAGAAAAATTAAGGCGGGTATAAAACTCAACAGGTTCATCATAAAGCTGTGATAAGGCAGCCATGGAAGCTTCCACTCCATAGTTTCCAGCATGAGTCAGCTTATCGTATTGACCTCCTGAGATACCGGGTAAATCAACATAGTAATCTCTGGGAGTATTGACTAAAAGCATATGATGTGAATTAGGATTCATGACCATCAGCATGTTTACGTCACTACGACTGGAAGCAGATATTTCACCATAGGTATCGATTCCGCTAATGTACATGGTATAGCTTTCGCTTGCGACATTGATGTCGGGAGCAATATTATCTTTTGTAATATCCCCGATTACCATGAAAAACTTTATGGCGTAGAAAGCTCCAACTAAGTACAGGCAAGCTAAAAGAAGGCTAAAGGCTTTTAAGCCTCCCTTTCTTCGGTATTTCCGACAGCTGACATGGACATACACTGGGTAAAGAATAATGATCAGAATAAGAGGTATTAAGAACTTATAGGGGATAATATTTAAAATAAGTAAGGCAATAATAAACAGCCCACTGGCAATGGTTAGGATTTTTGAAATCAACATTTTACCTCTTGGTTTTGATTGGTGATTCGGTTTCGGACTCGATTTTCTGACAGGCGCCCTTTTAACAGGTGTTAGGTCGGCAGGCTGGAAATGTTCTCGGGGGAGTTCAGCCAGTGCATCATCAAGATCAAACTCTGTTTCAAGGGTTGAATCCTTGGTCTCATCAGGTAAATGATTGAGGGCATCCTCAAGGGAGTTTAAGTCATTTGTATTTTGCATTTTAAATTTTCCTTATAATAAAATTAGTTTTAGTAATTTATGTATTATAGCAGATTGCACTCCAGTTGTGTCAAAAAAATGACCGGTTATGCAAAAGAGAATCACATTCTATTTTGATGTGATATTTTAGAATAAATAAAATAATGATTCAACAGGGAGGAAGAGAAAAATGTTAGCAATTAACATGGAAGACGTTTTAAAAGTTGTAAAAACTTGTATACCTTACCTCATCGGTTTTGGTATCGTATTAGTACTGGCACTCATTGTAATAATTGTGTGTAGAAAAGTGGCAGTAGTAAAGAGAAAAGCAATTAGATCAAGTGCAGGAATTGCTATTCTGTTAGCATTTGTAACGACAGTGAATTTAATATGCTTTGGTCCAATGTCAAGTTTGATTTCTTTGTCAACGGGTAATGGAACGATTACACAGGAAGCATCCGACGAGGCGACAGCATTAGGTGAAGAAATTGGAAATGAGGGAATTGTTTTACTGAAGAATGAAAACAAGAATTTACCTCTTGCAGATTCTGCCGCACTTAATGTATTTGGATGGGCATCCACAAATCCTTGCTATGGTGGTACCGGATCAGGATCCTTATCAGATGCTTATGAAACAACATCTCTGCTGGATGGATTAAAAGAAGCAGGCATTGAAACCAATCAAGAATTAAGTGATTTTTATGTGGATTACAGAGCGGACCGCCCGGAAGTAGGTATGTGGGCACAGGATTGGACATTGCCAGAACCACCGCAAGACCAATATTCTGATGAACTGATTGAAAATGCAAAAGGCTTTTCAGAAGATGCAATGGTTGTAATCACACGTGTAGGTGGAGAGGGCGCAGACTTACCGACAGATTTAAGTCAAGTGACTTTTGAAAGTAACTCATCGGACTACGAAGATTTTCCAGAAGGCAGTCACTTTCTTGAACTGACACAAAGTGAAAAGGATATGATTGAACTTGTTTGTGCAAATTTTGATAATGTAACTCTTGTTTACAATGGTGCAAACGCAATGGAGCTAGGCTTTGTAGATGAATATGAACAAATTAAAAGTGCAATCTGGTGTCCAGGTGCAGGACAATCCGGATTTAGAGCTCTTGGAAATATTTTAAGTGGGGAAGTAAATCCTTCTGGAAAGACAAGTGATATCTTTGTAAAGGATTTATTTAATACACCAACAAGCAATAACTTTGGTCATTTCGCCTATGACAATATGGAAGAATTCAAGGTAACAAACAAGGATTTTGTAACGCAGGAGGAATACGACGTATATCCAAACTTCATTAATTATGTGGAAGGTATTTACGTGGGATACCGTTTCTACGAGACAGCATCAGATGAAGGATTTATTAATTATGATGACCATGTACAGTATCCTTTTGGATACGGGCTGTCCTATACAACTTTTGAGCAGGAAATGAGTGAAATCACTGTAAGTGGAGATGAATTAAGCTTTGATGTAACGGTAAAAAATACTGGAGATGTTTCCGGAAAAGATGTTGTGGAAGTGTACAGTAATCCTCCTTATACAAATGGGGGAATTGAAAAATCTACAGCGAACCTGGTTGCATTTGAAAAGACAAATGAGTTAGAACCAGGAGATTCAGAAACCATCAGCATTACCATTAATAAAGAGGATTTAGCTTCTTATGATAGTGAAGATGCAAAAGCATACGTATTGGAAGAGGGAGATTATAAGATATCTGTAAGAGGAGATTCCCATAGGATCTTAGATGAGAAGACAGTTTCAGAAAAAGAGACAATTGTTTATGATGAGGACAATAAGCGATCTACCGATGAAGTAGTAGCAACAAATGCATTTGATCACGTGGCAGGAGATGTTACTTACTTATCAAGAGCAGATAAGTTTGCAAATTATGAGGAAGCAACGGCAGCGCCAGAAAGCTTTTCAATAACAGAGGAGGCAAAAGCAACCTTTATCAATAATGCAAACTACAATCCGGAAGATTACAACAATGAAGAAGACGCAATGCCCACAACAGGAGCAGGAAATGATATCACATTGGCTGAATTACGTGGTGCAGATTATGAGGATGAGAGATGGGAAACTCTTCTGGACAACCTTACGATTAAAGAAATGGATACCATGATTGCAATTGCAGGATATCAAACCTCGGCAGCAGATAGCGTTGGAAAGGTTGGAACAATTGATTGTGATGGTCCAGCATCTATTAACAACAACTTTACCGGAACCGGTTCGATTGGATTTCCATCTGCAGTTATGATTGCAAGCACGTGGAATAAAGAAATTGCAGAACGATTTGGAGAAAGTATTGGAACAATGGCAGATGATATGGGAGTTTCAGGCTGGTATGCTCCAGCGATGAATACACATCGCAGCGCTTTTGCAGGACGTAATTTTGAGTACTACTCTGAAGATGGCGTATTAGCCGGTGAGATAGCAGCAAAAGCTGTTCAAGGTGCAAAGAGTAAAGGGGTTTATGCTTATCTGAAGCATTATGCTCTTAATGATCAGGAAACAGACCGTAACAATATGCTTGTAACATGGGCAAATGAGCAGTCTATTCGCGAAATTTATCTAAAACCTTTTGAAGAAGCAGTTAAAAAAGGTGAAGCACAAGCGATCATGTCAGCATTTAATTATATTGGTACAGAATGGGCAGGAGGCTCTGATGCACTCTTAAACCAGACGCTTCGTAATGAATGGGGATTCAAAGGTTTTGTTTTAACAGACTACTTTGGTGTCTATGGATACATGAATGCAGATCAGGGAATCCGTAATGGAAATGATGCAATGTTGGTTGCTTACGACACAGAAACGAACCATGTAAAGGATACGAAGAGTGCAACCTCTGTAAATGCAATGAGACAGTCTTGTAAAAATATTATGTATACGGTTGTAAATAGTAGAGCATATGAAGATGGGAATCTAAGCACTGGATTAATGAGCTGGCAGATAGCCGCTATTGTAATTGATGTGATTCTTGGTGCCCTCATGATTTTGTTGGCAGTTTTAACCGTGAAAAAATATAAGGGAAGAGCAAATAATGAAGCAAAAAGAGATAATCAATAAGCTTACAAATGAAGAAAAGGCGGCGATGCTGAGCGGGAAAACAGTTTGGCAGACCAGAGAAATTGATCGACTTGATATACCTTCGATTTTTTGTGCAGACGGCCCTCACGGTATTCGGAAGCAGGCAGGAGAAGGAGACCATTTAGGATTAAATGCGTCTCTTCCTGCAACCTGCTTTCCAACAGCAGCGACAATTGCCAATAGCTGGAATGATAAGCTAGGTGAAGAAATCGGAAAAGCCCTCGGAGAAGAAGCGGCCTCTCAAGGTGTAAATGTTTTGTTAGGACCAGGACTGAACATAAAGAGAAGTCCTTTATGCGGACGTAATTTTGAGTATTTTTCTGAAGACCCTTATTTATCGGGAAAAATGGCGGCAGCGTATATCAAAGGAATTCAGGGGCAGGGAGTATGTGCCTGCCCGAAGCATTTCGCTGTAAATTCTCAAGAAGAGAGACGTATGGCGATGAATGCGGTTATTGACGAGCGTACATTGAGGGAAATCTATCTCACCGGATTTGAGATAGCGGTGGAAGAAGGAAAAGCCGGTGCATTGATGACCAGCTATAATCAGGTGAATGGCCAGTATGCCAATGAAAACAAACATTTATTACAGGACATTCTACGTGATGAATGGGGATTTGAAGGCATGGTAATCACTGATTGGGGTGGAAGCAACGACCACGTAGAAGGCGTAAAGGTTCGCTCCAATCTTGAGATGCCAGCACCTGGATTGGATAGCGCGAGACAACTGCTGAAAGCTCTTGAAGAGGGAAGGTTAAGTCAGAAAGAGCTGGATCAGTGTACTGAAGACCTCTTAAATGGAATTCTCAAATGGTCCAATACAAATACAGGACAGGGGTTTGACCAAGAGGCACACCATAAATTAGCACAAAAGGCAGCGGCAGAGAGTATCGTACTTCTCAAAAACCAGGAAGATATATTGCCCCTTAGAAGTAAAGCCAGAGTCGCCTTGATAGGAGATTTTGCAATAGAGCCAAGATATCAGGGAGCCGGCTCTTCTATGGTTAATCCGACACGACTTGAGACAATGGAAGAAGTGATAAAGGATTCAGAGTTGACAATTTTAGGATGTGTGAAAGGCTATGAACGTTCAGGCAAAGCCGATGCAGCAATGAGAAAAGCAGCCATTGATTTAGCAGAAAAGGCAGATGTGGTTCTATTTTGCTTTGGTTTGGATGAGTTAAGTGAGTCAGAAGGAATTGATCGCAGCCACATGCGTATCCCGCAAAATCAAATCGAGTTATTGGAAGATTTGGGAAAGGTGAACCCCAATATTGTAGGAGTCTTAAGTGCAGGTTCTGCAATCGAGATGCCTTGGCAGCATTGTCTCAAAGGTATTCTTCATACTTACCTGGGAGGACAAGCTGGGGCAAGGGCCGTACTTGATATTGTAACGGGGAAAGAAAATCCTTCCGGGAGGCTTGCGGAGAGTTATCCGATTCACTATGAAGACACGCCTGGTTTTTGCTATTTCCCGGCTCATCAAAGGGATTCTCAGTACAGAGAAAGCCTCTTTGTAGGTTACCGCTATTATGACAGTGCAAAAGTGCGGGTATTGTATCCATTCGGATATGGATTATCCTATTCATCCTTTGAATATACCGATTTAAAGATAACAGAGCAAGGTGTCAGTTGTGTGGTAAAGAACACCAGCCAGATAGATGGTGCAGAAGTAGTGCAGCTCTATATTGGAAAGGATAGTGAAAAGGTATTTCGACCAGAAAAGGAACTGAAGGGGTATCAAAAGGTATTTATTAAAGCAGGGGAGAGCCAGGAAGTTCAAATTCTGTTTGATGATAAAAGTTTCCGATACTGGAATGTGAAGACAAATCGTTGGGAAATTGAAGCTGGAGAGTATCACATTTATATTGGCGCCAGTTCCATGGATATCAAGCTGACAGGAGAACTGGTACAGACGGGTACCGGTGCAGAAGCTCCTTATATAAAAGAGGAAATGGAGCATTATTTTTCGGCGATTGTAAATGAAGTATCGGATGAAGAATATAAAGCATTGTTAGGAAAAGATATTCCAAATGGAAAATGGGAAGGAAAAATTGGATCCAATGATGCCATATGTCAGCTTTATTACGCAAAGAGTGGGATTGCAAGATTCATTTACAAACGATTGACCGCTATGAAGAATAAAAGTATGGAAAAAGGAAAGCCAGACTTAAATATTTTATTTATTTACAATATGCCGCTGCGTGCAATCGCAAAGATGACTGGTGGAGCGGTTAGCTCAGATATGGTGAATGGTATGGTTACGGTAGTAAATGGTCACTTTTTTAAAGGAATAAAGAGGATTATTGGAGGCTTTTTTACGAATCGAAGAGGGAATAAGCGTTATGAAGACACACTAAGTACAAAGAAATAAAGGAGTTGCAAAGATGGAAAAAGTAAAAGGACTATGGAGTGATTATAAGGAAAAACATCCTACGATAGCGCAGTTTCTTGTTTTCTTTATTGTTTCAAACGGAGTAACAGTTTTACAACTTATTTTAATGCCGCTATTCAAATATATATTTGGTATGACATCCTTGGTTCATACAGCTTTTCAGGTTTTTCCGGTAGGAAGTAATTTGAATGGTTCACAATACTTCGTTTTTGATTATGCTGCAGGTGCATTAGGAAGTGGAGGAGGCGGAGGTTTGGCCTATTTTCTGGCCGTACAAATCACGCTTCTAATCGCACAGATTATTAATTTCTTTCTACAAAGAAATGTTACCTTTAAGTCTAATAGCAGTATTTTAAAAGCGGCGATGTGGTATTTTATCGCATATATTATCATATCCGTTGGTGCAGCAGCATTACAGGGGATTTACAAAGCCCCTATCTATAATCTGCTAATGAATACCTGGGGATGGGGGAAAACAGGTGAAACAGTTGCAGACGTTGTAACAATGATTATAAATAGTGCAATTTCCTTCTGGGTATTTTTCCCGATATTTAAAGTAATATTTAAAGAAAAATAAAAGAGGGGACAGGAGGCTGGTGGAAACAGTCTCCTGTTTCTGTGTTATAATATCTTTGTAGATTTTAATTTTATCACAAGGGGTAAATATGATTAGAGTAGCAATTGTTGAGGATGAAAAAGAATATAGAGACTTAATTTGCAGTTATCTGAAAAGGTATGAGGAAGAGCAGAATCAATTTTTTAAGATTACGGTATTTAAGGATGGATTAGACATTGCCGAAGAGTATAAGCCGGAATATGAAATTATCTTTTTAGATATTCAAATGAAACATTTAAATGGAATGGAGGCCGCTGAGCGAATTAGAGAATTTGATGAAGAAGTACAGATTGTCTTTATTACTTCTACGGTCCAATACGCAGTTCAAGGCTATCAAGTCAATGCCCTTGGATATATTGTGAAGCCTTTGGCTTATCCCGCCTTTTCCCGTACAATGGATAAAGTTGTTAAGATTTGTGAAAAGCATAGGGAAGAAGCTTATCTAACCGTTAAAGTTGAAGGTGGTACAAGGAGGATCAGTATTCGGGACATTCTTTATGTGGAGAGTCAACGGCATTTTCTTTCGATTGCTACGGCACAAGAAGAGCTGGTTGTTCGGGGATCCCTTAAAGTAATAGAAGAAGAGCTCAAGGAGAAGGGGTTTGTACGTTGCCACAATGCCTTTTTAGTAAATTTGTTTCATGTTTTGGAAGTGCAGCAGAATACGGTTTTGCTGACGGGAGAAAGAGAAGTATCATTGAGCCGTGGGAAAAGGAAGGCATTTCTTCTGGCCTTAGCAGATTATATTGGAGGAGACAATTAATGGATGTACAGGAACTGATGAATACCCCCAGATTATATACCGCAATAGCGGAATGGGCAGCCTGTGTAGTATATATATTAATGCTTCGTAGGAGGTACCAAGGAGTAAAGGGAGCTTTGGCTTTACTTTTACCTCTTCCGATTTTTATTTGCTATCATCAAATTGCAGGCAAATTACCTTTGTATACGTGGATTCCTTGTATGATAGGAGCAATTGCTCTAATGCTAGGGTTTCTTTTTTTGAATTGCAATTTATGGTTAAATGATATTGCTTATTGTGGAATAAGAGCCTTTGTGCTGGCAGAATTTACGGCATCAATCTATTGGCAGCTTTATGTATGGTGGCTTCTGTACACAAAGAGTACAATGAAAACATGGCAAATTGTATTTATGTTTCTTGCCTATTTAGTTATATTTTCAGTTTACTATCTTATGGAAAAAAATCATATAACCAATGAAGGTATACTGGGGGCAAATGGAAGAGAATTGTTTGCGTCAGGGGTAACAGCTCTTGGTGTCTTTGTGATGAGTAATCTTAGCTTTATTATGCCGGACACACCATTTTCCAGTGCCACAAGCTCTATTCTGTATATCCGTACCCTGGTTGACTTTGGAGGATTGGTTATGCTTTATAGTCAACAGGAAAGAAGAGAAGAATCCCGGCTAAAGAATGAAAATGATTCAATGAATACAGTTCTTCAACGGCAGTATGATCAATATCGGATTGCCCTTGAAAATACAGAAATCCTGCGACGAGAGTTCCATGATCTAAAGCATTATATTGCTGCAATTTCCGCAGAGACAGATGCGGAAAAAAGGAATCTATATCTGGAAGAAATGCGAGAAGCAATTGCAACGCAGGAGGCATTTATTAATACAGGAAACAGGGTGCTTGATGTGGTGCTGACAACAAAAAGTATGTACTGTGCACAAAAAGGAATCGTTTTTCAATGTATGACCGATGGGAAGCTTTTGGATTTTATGCATGTAAAGGATATTTGTTCAATCTTTGGAAATGCGATTGATAATGCGATTGAATCGGTTTCTCAGATAGAGGATAAGGAAAAACACATTGTATCTTTAAAAGTGAGTCGTCAAAGGCAATTCCTTTTGATTCAATGTGAAAATTCTACGGAAAAACCAATTCAATTGGGAAATGAGCTGCCGGAAACAACGAAGAAAGAGGGTGCCATGCATGGGTATGGGTTAAAAAGTATCAAGGCATCAGCAGAGAAATATGGAGGAGCTATGACTTTAAATGCGGATAAGGACTGGTTTACTTTACGCATTTTGATTCCTCTTCGACAAATTAAATGAAGCGAAAAAGCAGTTGATGAGAAAACCCATGAGGCAAAAGCAAAGGAAGATAATTTGAGCAAATTGACACTCCCCTTGAAATATTTGACAAAACCTTAGAATAATCTATAATATCATTATAGCTTGTCAGACGAGATTGGAGAAGAAATAATGATTATTACACATTCAGATATAACAGGACAAATTGTCCAATATTTTAAAAAGAACATAGAGGCTGGTGAATGGAAAGTTGGAGAGAAGATACCATCCGAAAATCAATTAACCCAAAAGCTTGGAGTAAGCAGAGCCAGCGTGCGAACTGCTATTCAGCAAATGGTTGGAATTGGTGTCTTAGAGAGTGTGCATGGAAAAGGCACATTTCTGATTGATGACCAGGTAGATGGTGAGAGTGGAGAAAATAGAATCACTGCAGAAGACTGTAAAGATATTGAGAAGGTCTTAGAGTTTCGACGAATTGTGGAAAGTGAAGCTTGTTATATGGCAACAAAGAATCAAACCCCAGAATTAATCGAAGCACTGAGATCTCATCTTGACTATATGATTAAGAATAAAGGAGAAAAAGAGCAGTTTGTATTAGCGGATATTTCCTTCCATCAGACAATATGCCAAGCTTCAAATAATCTCTTACTTTATAAAAGTATGAATAAAATTTTTGAAGAGAACCGTAAAAATCATCAGCAGATGAATGATATATTTGGATATAGAGATGGAATTTACTATCATACAATTATCTTAAATGCAATTCAGGAAGGTGATGCAGACAAAGCACGAGAATGTATGTTTGAGCATATGCAAAATGGTATTCAACGTTTGCAAGCAGATTTACCAAAAAATTAAAGTGAAATATATCACTATTCACGAAAAAAGGATGAATGCTTGACTTTGACATGGGTCAAGCATATAATCAAAAATAACTTGTCGGACAAGAATGAGAATAAGATATGTAGATTTGTTTTTTTTAAGAAAACTTGTCAGACGAGTAACAAGTATAGGAGGAAAATGAATGGCAGTAAAAATTAAAGATATTCGTGTAATCTGTACTGCACCAGAGGGAATTAATTTAATCACCGTTAAAGTGGACACAAATCAGCCAGGATTATATGGACTGGGATGTGCAACCTTTGCCTATCGTCATCTTACGGTAAAAAATTTAGTAGAAGAATATCTTCGGCCACTACTAATGGGCAGGAATGTTGAGGATATTGAAGAATTGTGGCAGTTGATGCATCAGAATGGATATTGGAGAAATGGACCCGTTGAAAACAATGCAATATCTGGGATTGATATGGCTTTATGGGATATCAAAGGAAAGATGGCAGGGATGCCAGTGTACCAATTGTTTGGTGGAAAGGTAAGAAAAGGAATCCCCGTATATCGCCATGTAGATGGTCAAGATATTGAGGAGATTTGTGAAAACATACATAAATTTCAAGAAATGGGAATTACGCATTTAAGATGCCAAAACGGTGGATATGGTGGAGAGCATTATGGTATTACTCCTGATACAGCGCCATCAGGTGCTTATAAAGGGATATATTTAGACAGTAGAAAGTATATAAGAAATACAGTAAAATTATTTGAACAGATTCGTAATCGTATTGGTTATGATATGGAATTGATTCATGATGTACATGAAAGAATTGCACCAATAGAGGCGATAAAATTAGCAAAAGAATTGGAAGCGTTTGATTTGTTTTTTTTAGAGGATTCAGTTTCTTTAGAAAATATAGATTGGTTAAGAAAATTAAGACAGCATTCCAGTATTCCGATTGCACAAGGTGAGTTGTTTAATAATCGAGCAGAATGGAAAACGCTAATTGCAGAGCAGTTGATAGATTTTATTCGTGTTCATATTAGTCAAATTGGCGGAATTACACCGGCGCGAAAGCTTCAAATATTTGCAGAGCAATTCGGCGTGCGTACAGCGTGGCATGGGCCAGGTGATATGTCTCCAATTGCCCACGCGGCCAATATTCATATTGATTTAGCAGCACCTAATTTTGGAGTACAGGAGTGGTCAGGAATTGAGCCTCCCAATCATGTGATTCAAGATTTGGAAGGACCAAGGGGAGCTTTGCTTGAGGTATTTCCAGGTCTTCCGGAATTTGAAGAAGGTTATGTCTATCCGAATGACAGACCAGGACTAGGAGTCGACTTAAACGAGGAGGAAGCAGCAAAATATCCTTGTAAAAATACAGTGACTACGTGGACACAAACGAGACTACGAGACGGCTCGTTACAAACACCATAGAGGAGAAAATGAAATGAGGAAAAGAGGATTAGCAGTGCTTGTATCCATTGCATTATTAGTGTCATTAGCTGCAGTCGGATGCGGGAAAAAGAGTAGTATATATGATGAGAATAATAATGTACAGCTTCGTATGGCTCAAGCCTCAGCAGCGGATGGAGCAATTGGTATTTCGATGGAAGAATTTGCTGAAAATGTAAAAGATAAATCGGAGGGAAGAATAGAAATCACCGTATTTCATAATGGGCAGTTAGGATCAGAAAGAGACAATATAGAGGCCTGTGAATTAGGAAATTTGGATATAGCAGTAGTGAATCAAAGTGTACTCGCAAATTTTATTCCAGAAATTGCGGCCTTTGATTTGCCTTATGTAATTGAGGGTACGGAGCATGCCGATAAAGTGTTTTTAGGGGATATCGGTCAGGATTTTTTAGATAGTCTGTCGAAGGTAGAATTGAAGGGTTTGGGAATTTGGGAATCTGGATTTCGTAATCTTACAAATTCAAAAAAGGAGATAAATACACCAGAGGATACAAAAGGTCTAAGAATTCGTGTTATGGAAAATGAGATTCATCAGAAGCTATGGAAATCATTAGGTGCAGACCCAGTTCCAATGGCATGGAGTGAAGCGTATACAGCAATGCAGCAGGGTGCAATTGATGGACAGGAAAATCCGGCAACAGTTATTGACAAAAACAATGTTGTTGAAGTAAATAAAGAAATGGCAATTACTGAACACGTATATTCTACAGTTTTCATTTTGATGGCTCCCAAAACATGGGAAGCATTAAATGAGGGGGATCAGAAAATTATTACAGAGTGTATGGAAGAAGCAAATAGAGCAGAAAGAGAATTAAGCAGGACAATGGATAAGGAAGCAATTACTACACTGGAGAGCAAGGGAATGACTGTGACGTATCCAGACAAAACAGACTTTATTAAAGAAACGCAAAATGTTCGTGACAGTTACGGTGTAGATTATAAAGAAACCTTGGATAGAATAGCAGAGGCAAAATAGAAAAGGAGAGCGGGAATGGAGAAAGTTAAACAGATTTTTTCAAAGCTACAGAATGTAGTAAATGCAATTATTGCGATTATATTGATTGCAATTATGATCATTATTTTTGTACAAACATTTACGCGGTATGTAATTTTTTATAGCATACCTTGGTCAGAAGAAGCATCAAGATACTTATTTGTTGCCATGATTTTACTTGGAATTAACATAGGGATTTCACAAGACATGCTGGTGTGTATTGACATTATAGATAACTTTTTGTCAGATAAAGCAAAAAAAGCTTTTGAAATTGGGAGACAAGTAATCGCATTGATTATTTCGGCTATTTTCTTTTATAGTACCTTTGGGATGTTAAGAATTGGAGGGTATCAGTTAAGCCCTGCGCTGCGCATTCCTATGAGCATAATGTACGGGATAATATGTTTGGGATTTGGACTCGCGATGGTTTCAGGAATTATTAAATTGGTGGATGTAATAAAAACTAAACCGGAACAAATTGAGAAAGGGGGAAAGGCATAATGTCGACTTCAGCGATTTTATTAATTGTTATATTATTAGTACTAATGTTATTGGGTGTTCCAATCACTTGGGCTCTTGGAGGGGCTTGTATTTGTGCAATACTCTTTGATCCGGTTCTTTCCTTTGCAATGATTACACAAAAAATATTTACTGGTTGTGACAATTTCTCAATGTTGGCATTACCTGCATTTTTCTTGGCAGGTGACATAATGTCAAAAGGTGGACTCTCAAAACGTTTAGTCTCTTTTGCAGATTCATTTGTTGGATGGATTTCCGGTGGAATATCCCTTGTTTCAATTGTAGCATGCACCTTTTTCGCAGCAATTTCCGGTTCTTCAGTTGCAACAACAGCAGCAATTGGTGGACTTATGTATCCGGAAATGGTAAAAAGAGGGTATCCCAAAGATTATTCAGCAGCAGTTCAAGCAATTGGCGGAACATTGGGAATTGTTATTCCTCCATCTACAGTATTTGTAATCTATGGAAATATTACCGGTGTATCTGTTGCAAAATTATTGATGGCAGGAGTACTTCCAGGACTGATTTGTGGTGTATTGTTATGCTTGTATGCATATTTCAAAGCGAAAAAATGCAATTTCCCAAAAGAGGAGGGATTTTCATTTAAAAGATTTTTAGTTTCTTTCAAAAATGCAATTTGGGCATTGATTATGCCAATTGTAATTTTAGGCGGAATATACGCGGGTATATTCACACCAACCGAATCGGCAGTGGTAGCGGTATTCTATGGATTTATCGTATGTATTGCAATATATCGTGAAATAACAGGAAAAGATATTTGGAACATTTTAAAGGGAACGGCAGTTAGTACAGCGAATCTTATGTTTCTCGTTGTAACAGCTCAGATGTTCGGGTATCTGATTACCTATTATAAAATACCGGTATATGTAACGAATGCGTTTATGGCGGTGGCAAGTAATAAATATATGTTTATGGGGCTAATTATTATTCTTTTATTGGTTTGTGGTATGTTCCTTGAAGTTGGAGCGACAAATTTAATTTTAGGACCTATTTTAGCACCTATTGCCGTTGCATTTGGAATTGATCCGGTTCACTTTGGTATGGTATTTGTTTTCTTACTTGCATTAGGTCAGGCAACGCCACCATTTGGAACAACGATGTTTGTTGCATGTGGAATTTCAGAAGAACCAGTGAGTAAGGTTGCAAAGCAATTAATACCTTTTGTATGCGTTGAAGTTGTATGTGCGATTATCTTTGCATTTGTACCTGCACTCTCCACATTTTTGCCGAATTTGGTTTCTTAAATTTACTAGTACAGAAAGGATAATGATATGAGTAATATGATGAAAGAAGTAGTGGTAATAAAGCCCCATGAATTTGCAGTTAGAGAAGTGGAAATTCCAGAGCCTAAAGGCAATGAAGTACTTATTCAAATGAAGTCGGCAGGTGTTTGTGGCAGCGACCATCACATATACCATGGAGCGAATCCTTGTTCCACCTATCCTCGTATTCCTGGACACGAAAACGCAGGAATTGTTGCAAAGGTAGGGGAAGATGTTGAAAATGTAAAGGTTGGGGATCACGTTATTGTGGATTTAATCCATACGTGTGGAGAATGTTATCAATGTGGTATTGGAAGAAAGAATGTATGTGAAAAAGTAAAAGTGCGTGGCTCTGGCATGGATGGTGGGTTCAGAGAATATTTTACAGCGCCAGAAGATGAAGTTTATAAAATTAGTGAAAGTGTTTCGTGGAAAGATGCAGCTCTTGTGGAACCTTATGCAATTGGAGCACATTGTACGACGAGAGGGAGAGTTGTGCCTGAGGACGTAGTTTTGATTTTAGGAACAGGTACAATTGGTGCAATTATATTGCAAACCTGTAAAGCGAAAGGGTGTAAGACAGTAATTTGTTGTGACATCAATGAGGGAACATTAAAAAGAGCAAGGGATTTTGGTGCAGATTATGTAATTAATACAAAAGAAGAAAATCTTGTTGATGCAGTGCAGAGAATTACAAAGGGGCATGGAGTGACAATCGCCTTTGATGCTGCTTGTTATCCAGGCTCTTTGGCAGCAGTGATGCAACCAGGAATTGTATGTAATGCAGGGCGTATTGTACCTCTTGGATTTTGTACTGCACCAGAAGAGATTACACAAGCGATGATTAATCAAAGAGAGCTTGATATTATCGGAACCAGAATGTCTTGCTATCAGTTTGAACCAACAATTAAACAGATGGAGAAAAAAGCCTTTGATACAGAGGGGATTGGGGCTACATACATCAGATTTAGTGAGATAGAAAAAGTGTTTTATTATATGGATAACCCAGATTCAAATATTAAAAAAATGGTGATATTATTTGATGAATAATGAGGAAAGGAGCGAAAAAGTATGGAATTATTTAACATAGAAGGAAAAAAAGCAATTGTCACAGGTGGAACCAGAGGATTAGGATTGGGAATGGCCGAAGGACTTATGGAAGCTGGTTGTGAAGTGGCAATCGTAGGAACATCCGATAAAGTATTTGAGATTGCAAAAGAATACATAGAAAAAGGCTATCTGTGCCACGGAGTTAAGGCTGACTTTTCTATTCGGGAAGAGGTTTACCAAGGATTCAAGGAATGTGTGAAAAAGCTAGGGAATGATTTAGATATTATTGTTAATGCACATGGTATACAGCGCCGGCATAGTGCGGAAGAATTTCCATTAGATGAGTGGGATGAAGTGCTAAATGTAAATTTGAATTCGGTATTCATTCTATGCCAAGAGGCGGCAAAAATCATGTTGAAGAAAGGCTATGGCAAAATCATTAATATAGCCTCTATGGTCTCATGGTTTGGCGGTCAAACCGTTCCCGCATATACAGCAGCCAAAGGTGGTGTAACACAGCTTACCAAAGAAATGAGTAACGATTGGATTGCCCGAGGCATAAATGTAAATGCAATTGCTCCAGGATATATGGCAACGGAAATGAATTCAGCTCTTTTGGAAGAAAGCAATCCAAGATATCAGCAGATTACCGACCGTATCCCAGCAAACCGTTGGGGAACAGGTGAGGATATGAAGGGAACCTGTATTTTTCTTGCCTCTCGAGCCAGTGATTATTTGGGAGGAGCCATTATTCCAGTAGATGGTGGTTATCTTGTGAAGTAGAAAAGGCAATTATGGCTAGTAAAAGTGCTTGACAGTATCTAAGTACAGTGCTAACATTGAGGAAATAATAATAATAGAAATGTAGATAGAGGTCGCACTTTTCATAAGTAGACAATTGGATGTCAGGGACAGAAGAAGATTGTTAAAAGGGGAGGGTGCCGAAGGAGAAGAAGGATACCTGTACTGATTTTTCTGGGCATAGCATTAAGAATGTTATGACTGTCATCATAAGATGGAGTGCTATCATTTAATATGTATAACTATAGTATTTTATGAGGCAGGACATTTTTTGTTCCTGCCTTTGTGATTTTAATAATATTTACATTATCTATTGAAGAAGGAGGCTATTATGGCAATATTTAAAGGCGCAGGAGTCGCAATCGTAACACCAATGAAAGGAAATGGAGAAGTAAATTTTGAGAAGCTGGGCGAGATATTAGAGGATCAGATTAATGGACAGACCGATTCCATTATTATCTGTGGTACAACAGGTGAGTCTTCTACACTGAGTCATGAAGAGCATATTGAAACCATACGGTACTGTGTTGAAAAGGTAGCAAAGAGAATACCGGTTATTGCAGGTACTGGTTCAAACTCGACGGAGGAAGCAGTTTATCTCTCTAAGAAAGCTGAGGAAGTAGGAGCAGACGGCCTATTGATCGTAACACCTTATTATAATAAAGCGACACAAAAAGGATTGATTGCTCATTTTAAGACAATAGCAGAAGCGGTTAAAATTCCGATTATTTTATACAATGTGCCAGGAAGAACTGGAATGAATATGCTGCCATCAACAGTAGCTACCTTATTCAATGAAGTAGAGAATATTGTTGGAATGAAGGAAGCATCAGGGAATGTATCTCAGGCAGCAGAGATGATGCAGCTGACAGATGGAAAGCTGGATCTCTATTCTGGAAATGATGATATTGTGGTTCCGCTACTGTCAATTGGAGGTTCTGGAGTTATTTCTGTAGTATCCAATGTGGCACCGAAATATATGCATGATATGGTAATGGAATTTTTGGATGGAAATATAACGAAAGCGGCAAAGATGCAAGTGGACTTGATACCATTATGTAAAGGACTTTTCTGTGAAGTGAATCCAATACCGGTAAAAGCAGCAATGAATATGCAAGGATTAGAAGTAGGTAGTCCAAAACTTCCATTAACGGAAATGGAAGACGAAAACAAAGAGAAGTTAAGAGCTGCTATGGCGGCAATGAATTTACTTTAAATGAATAGGCGAGGCTGCATCCCGTGTAACGCGTCATACACGTGGGTGCAGCCTCTAGTTTGTTTTTCTTTAATTTATAAACCAAAGTCAGTATAACAAAAAGCTATGAACATATTGTGAAAATCTTATAAACAATTTTTTAGTTTTTAGACGAGCTGCCTAAATCTATGATATAATCATGGAAAATCAAGACGAGGTAGTTTTATGGCAGAGAGAACCTTTATCATAATGGTTTATAGTTCTATTCTAATTATGATGCTTATGTTAGCAGTTCCTGTTATTTTCAAAAGTAAAAAAACATACGTGGACCGAACTTATTTAACAGCCTGTATGTTAAGTATTGGATGGTTTTTAACAGAAAATTTTGTCTTCACAGTAGAGGATATTGTTTGGGCTAAGTTTTTGTATCTGTTTAAATATTGCTTTATTGCATTTCTTGTTTCAGCAGCCTTCTATTTGGTGATGGGATATTTTCGAATTCAAAATAGAATTCCAGTCTTTATAAAGATAGTACTTCTGGTTATTCCGGGAAGTATTTCTTTTTTGGCAATTTCAGATAGATTTTTTCACATGTTTTTTAAGAAGCTGATGATTTCCATTGATGGGGAAATGTTTGAGGTCGTGTATACCCCTGGAATAGGCAGCATAATAATGAACCTGTATATTGATCTTATATTACTGGTGATTTTAATTGTTACGATAAAAAATACGAGACGGCTGGAACGGTCATATAAAGGAATTGGACGGATTCTCTATGGTGCGTTGCTGATTTATGTGTTGGGGATACTTGTTCGCATAAATGTGTTGGGAAAAAATGGTATTGATATGGATGTCAATATCATTACAATTTTTTTGTGCAATGTTTTATTCAATATATTCATATACAGCAGCGGTAGAGCAGATTATTTGGGCATATGGAGACGAGAGACTTTTGATTTTTTCCAAAGTCCTATTTTGATTTCCAATAAAGATGAAATTATTGTTGAAGCGAATCAGGCAGCAATCAACCTATTTGATAAAATAAATATCCCTATAACAAATAGGGAATCAAGGGATATACGAAGGGATATATATAAATGCCAGAATGCAGAGATTCGCACATTAAAGAATGAAGATAATAAAGTTGTTAGTAGAGATTTGTACTTGATAAAGGGTAAGTTTCCAATTGTTTATGAAATCAAAGAGCATGAGTTTGATAAAGGAGGGAGAAAAGGCTCCTACATTGTCTTTTCTGAGGTAACCAGAAACCGTTTGTTTATTGAGCGTTTGAAAGATTTAGCAGGAATAGACCCATTAACGAAGCTGATGAATCGGCATGGATATGAAAAGACTTTGAAGAAAATAGATTGTAAAGAGAATTTACCTCTTTCTGTTATCTTTGGAGACGTGAATGGTTTGAAAAAGGTCAATGATTTCTGGGGACACACAATTGGAGATCGTCTGTTAATCGAAGTGGCAGAAATCATCAAATGTAGTGTGTCTAATGATGCCGTTGTTTCCAGAATAGGAGGAGACGAGTTTGTGGTATTACTTGCAAATTGTACGAAAGAAAATGCCAAGGAGCAAGTGGAAAAAATCATGAAAAAAATAAGCAGCAAAGAAAAAGCAGAGTATAAGATATCAGTTGCTTTTGGAGTGGCTACGAAAGAACATCCCGACGAGAATATTAACATTCTTCTCAAAAAGGCTGACGACCGAATGTATAGTAATAAGAGGCTGAGAGGACATTAAAAGATGACAAATATAACAGGAATTATTTTTTATATGATTATGGTTTTTTTGATTTTTATGATTTTGCTCTTAAATGCATTAAAAAGGTCAAGAAGCAAGTTGGATGGTCATTTTATTTTTGTGGGGATAATGCTTACCCTTTGGGCATCAACCAGAGTGTTGTTCTTTGTTTCAATTGATTTTGGTGTTTCGAAATTTTTGTATGATTTAGACCTTCCCTTTGTGGCACTGACTGCCTTGGGATGGTTTTCATACATTATGCGGTTTTATGGACTTGATAGTTACCTTTCAAAGACAATGATTGCAGCATTGGCAATCATACCTGTTTTCACATTTGTGTTAGTACTTACTACCTCGGATCATACTTTGATTCGGAGCAGTTTTGAGCTTTTGGAAACTTATCCCCGGCATTTGGTGGTTGCCAATAGAGGACTGTGGTTTTGGTTTCATTCGGTTTACTGTTATTTATTAATGCTTGCAGGTCTGATTGTGACAATTGTGCAGCATAGAAAGGTAAAAAAAGAGTATAAGCAGCCGTCCTTTGTTCTTCTTTGGAGTGTTATTATCGTCATGAGTGTAAATGTCGTGGTATTACGGTTTTCAATGCCGGTAGATATTACCCTGGTGAGTTGTTACATCTCTTTATTGGCGATGTACTTTTCTATGAAAAATTATGAGGAATTAAGTTTTTTTATTGAATCAAGAAAAGAAGCCTTTCAATACATTGATAATGCAGTTTTGATTGTGGATGATGAGAATAATGTTATCACCAGCAATCGAATGCTAAGGGAATGGATGGAAGAAAGAAAAATCGATTATATGGGAAAAAAACTTTCGGATATCTTACAGCAGCTTCAAGGAAAGTATCAGTATATGGAAAAATTACAAGATGAAGAAAGTGGTGTAGACTATTATGATCAAAACCATGGGGTGATGAACATACGGCGAAGAGAAATATTTGATTCTAGTGGCAAGGAAATTGCAAGCTTTATTATTGTTACCGACGAGACGGAAAACAGAAAGTTGATTGAAGAACTGGACAAGTTCTCCGGTATGGATGCGTTAACCGGACTTTTAAATCGAAGACAGCTGACAATGGAATGTAATCTGTTACGAGAGAAGACGTGTTATCCAGTCTGTATATTAGTTGGCGATGTGAATGGGCTTAAGAAGACGAATGATACCTATGGTCATGAGCAAGGGGATGTTTTATTACGGTTAATGGCAGAGGTTCTAAAGAGAAACTGCCCGCCGAATGCTTTGGTTTCAAGAACCGGCGGAGATGAATTTGTTATAGTCCTACAAAATGCCGGGAGAAAAGAAGGAAAAGAGGTTATAAAAGAGATTGCTAAAAATCTAAAACATTTGGAAAATAAATATCCATATAATTTATCGATCGCCATGGGGATTTCAGTTATAGAAAATGAAGAGGAGGACTGGGAGAACCACTTTCAACAAGCAGACAAAGAAATGTATAAAAACAAAAAAAGAAGCAGGGCATAATAAAATGCAATGCTTCTTTTTATACGTGGGTGAGAAGATTCGAACTCCCGACCTTTTGGTCCGTAGCCAAACGCTCTATCCAGCTGAGCTACACCCACACAATGCTACGATTTCTCACAGCAAAGACTATTATATCCTAGATGCTTGCCGGTGTCAACTGGTTTTATTCACTTTCTTGATGTAATGCATAAGCCTTTAACTGGTGAAGGGCGCGAGCCTCAATTTGACGTATACGTTCTCGGGTTAATCCGATATCTTTTCCAACCTCTTCAAGGGTATAGATTCTGTTTTCAGGATTAAAGCCAAAACGCATTCGTATGACTTTTTGCTCTCTTTCAGGAAGTTTGTTGATGATTTCGTTTACTTCCTGCTGCATGGCTTCCCGCATAAGTCCGCTGTCAGGGCTATCACTTTGCTTGTCCTCAATAAAGCTTCCAAGGTTGCCATCATCATCGTCTCCCAAAGGTGTTTCTAAGGAGAGGGGATCTTGTGCATATTTGAGCATATCAATCACTTCTTGTTCTGAAACATTTGTCATGTGTTCCGAGATTTCTTTCGGAGTGGGATCGCGACCAAGCTCAACCGTTAATTCATTTGAAGTTTTCAGAACACGATTAATAGCCTCAGCCATATGAACTGGAACACGGATTGTCCGAGCCTTATCCAGAATTGCTCTTGTCATAGCTTGCTTTATCCACCAGTTTGCATAAGTTGAAAAACGAAATCCTTTCTTATAATCAAATTTCTCAGCAGCTCTCATCAGACCAATGTTTCCTTCTTGTATTAAATCCATAAAGGAAAGCCCACGGTTTCTATATTTTTTTGCAATCGATACAACAAGTTTGAGATTCGATTCTTCCAATATTCTTTTCGCTTCTCCATCACCTTGCTCAATCCGCTTTGCTAATTCAACTTCTTCTTCCGCAGTAAGAAGAGGGATAGTGCCAATTTCACGAAGATAAGCTTGTTCTTCTCTTTCCATTGCTTGTATCCTCCTTTACCCATTTCTATACTCTAATTTTAAGGGGTTTTGCCTTCTTTTACAAATTAAATATTTCAAAACTTTCTTAAATAGTGTAATATCAAATATAGGTTGTTATATGAAGGAAAGAAGGATGAAGATGACAAAAAAAATCGCCGTAATTAATGATTTGTCTGGTTTTGGACGATGTTCTTTAGTAGCAAGTATTTCTGTAATGTCTGCCATGGGAGTCTCGGTATGTCCTTTGCCCACAGCTGTTCTAAGCGCTCAGACAGGTTATCCCAGTTACTATTGTGATGACTATACACAGAAAATGGACGCATTCACCGGTGAATGGGAAAAGATGGGAGCATCCTTTGACGGAATTTATACAGGCTTTATTGCGAATACGAAACAGATTGATAAAATATTTAATTTTTTAGATAAATTTTATAAAGATGAGACTTTTTTACTTGTGGATCCTATTATGGGAGATGATGGAAAAACTTATGACATCTTTTCCGAAGAGTTAAGAAGGGAATTTATAAAGCTTACAAAGCATGCAGACTATGTTACGCCAAATCTGACGGAATTATGTCTTTTGGCAAACACAAGTTTCGACAGGCTGCAAAGTATTAAAGACCCAAATGATAGAAAAAGGGAAATCGTCGAAATCGCAAGGAGTCTTTGCGGAGATAAGGATAAGCACATTATTGTAACAGGCATACATGGAAGAGACGAGTTTGGTCAGTCTTATATGGGAAATCTCCATGTAAGCAGAGAAGGGGATTTCTTTAAGGCTTTTCCTCATATAGGAGGAAGTTTTTCAGGAACAGGAGACTTGTTCGCATCCTGTCTGGCAGGAGGTGTGGCAAGAGGAGAAGAAATAAAGGATATCATTACAGAAGCTGGAAATTTTATTGCCAAGGCAATAGAGGACTCTGTAAGAGAGGGAACACCGAGAAATGATGGTGTGAATTTCGAAAAATATTTATCCTTGTTAATCAAATAGGAGGGAGCTATATGGGAGAATTTGTTATGGCACTGGATGCAGGGACAACCAGTAACCGATGCATTATTTTCAATAAAAAGGGAGAAGTGGTTAGTATTGCGCAAAAGGAATTTCATCAATCCTTTCCACAGCCAGGCTGGGTCGAGCACGATGCAAATGAAATATGGTCTACTCAAGTGGGTGTTGCGGCAGAGGCAATGAGTCGGATTGAGGCAACGGCAGAGGATATTAACTGTATCGGGATTACGAATCAAAGAGAAACAGTAGTAATCTGGGATAAACAAACTGGGGAACCTATTTATCCAGCAGTTGTATGGCAGTGCAGACGCACCTCGGCTTACTGTGATCAGTTGAAGGAACAAGGGTATACAGAGTTTTTTAGAGAGAAGACAGGTTTAATGCTGGACGCTTATTTCTCTGCCACAAAAATCAAGTGGATATTAGAACATGTAGATGGTGCAAAGGAAAAAGCTAGAAAGGGTGAAATACTATTTGGTACTATAGAGACGTGGCTGATATGGAAGCTGACAAAAGGAGAAGCCCATGTAACCGATTATTCCAATGCGTCAAGAACCATGCTTTTTAATATTCACAATTTGAAATGGGATGATGAAATCTTAAGCCTTTTGGATATACCTCTTGAGATTCTACCGGAGGTAAAGCCATCCAGCTATCATTTTGGAGATGCACAGTATTTTGGAAAAAGAATTCCCATTACCGGGGCAGCAGGTGATCAGCAAGCAGCTCTTTTTGGACAGACGTGCTGGAAGGCGGGAGAAGCAAAAAACACATACGGTACAGGCTGTTTTTTATTAATGAACACGGGAGAAAAACCAGTATCATCAGCCAACGGATTAGTCACAACGATTGCCTGGGGAATTGACAACAAAGTATACTATGCTTTGGAAGGGTCTATTTTTGTAGGTGGTGCAGCGGTACAATGGTTAAGGGATGAAATGGGCTTGATAGAAAAATCCAGTGATTCTGAAGAAATGGCTTCAAAAGTTAGTGATACGAATGATTGCTATGTGGTGCCAGCATTTACTGGGCTGGGAGCACCTCATTGGGATCAATATGCGAGAGGAACCATTGTAGGTCTTACAAGAGGAGTGAATCGATTCCATGTAGTGCGGGCAACCCTGGAGTCAATAGGATACCAGGTCAATGATGTGCTGTGGGCAATGGAAGAGGATTCTGGAATCCAGCTGAAAAGCCTGCGGGTAGACGGCGGTGCCAGTGCCAATAATTTTTTGATGCAGTTTCAATCGGATATTATAAATGCGCCGGTAGAACGGCCTTTTTGCCTGGAAACAACAGCGCTTGGAGCGGCTTATCTGGCAGGACTGTATACAGGATATTGGAAGGATAAGACAGATGTCCTTACTCATATGAAAATCGAAGCTTCTTTTGAACCAGGGATGGAGACAAATGAGCGCATTCATAAAATAAAAAGATGGAAGAAAGCAATAAAATGCTCGAGAGATTGGGCGAAATAAAATAAATACTAAGGAAAAGGAGAACAGAAACATGAAGAAAAACGTAATTGTCGGGCAATCAGGGGGACCAACAGCAGCGATTAACTCCAGTTTGGCAGGAGTATATCGTACAGCAAAGGACAGGGGTGCAAAGAAAGTATATGGAATGATCTACGGAGTGCAGGGGCTTTTGGAAGGAAGATATATTGATTTGGCAGATCATATTAAAACAGAGCTGGATGTAGAGTTATTGAAGCGTACACCAGCGGCTTTTTTGGGATCCTGCAGATATAAATTGCCGGAGATTTTTGAAGACAAGAGTGTATATGAGAAAATATTTCAAATTATGGATGAGTTAGAGATAGAAGCATTTATTTATATTGGTGGAAATGATTCCATGGATACCATTAAGAAATTATCAGACTATGCTATTGTAACTGGTCATCCTACCAGATTTATCGGATGCCCGAAAACTATTGACAATGATCTTGCATTAACAGATCATACACCAGGATTTGGTAGTGCAGCAAAGTATATCGGAACCTCTATGAAGGAAATTATTCGAGATAGTTTTTGTCTGGAATATAGTAAAGGGTTGGTTACAATTGTTGAAATCATGGGAAGAAATGCAGGATGGTTAACCGGTGCAGTGGCATTGTCTAAAGGAGAAGATTGTGAAGGACCGGACTTGATTTACCTTCCGGAAATTCCTTTTGACTTAAACATCTTTACGGAGAAGGTGAAAAAATTATTGGAAGAGAAAAATTCTGTGGTTGTGGCTGTTTCAGAAGGAATTCGCCTAGAGAATGGAGAATACGTTTGCTCAATGGGGAACCAGATTGATTTTGTAGATGCATTTGGACACAAGCAGTTGTCAGGAACAGCATCCTTCCTTTCCAGCTATATAGCCGGAGAGTTTGGCTGTAAAACAAGAGCAATAGAGCTGAGTACTTTACAACGAGCTGCATCTCATGCTGCATCCCGTGTGGACATTTTAGAGGCTTATCAAGTAGGCGGAGCGGCAGTTAAGGCAGCAGATGAAGGGGACACGGGGAAAATGGTCGTGCTAAACCGTCTGTCAGACGATCCATATCAATGTGGAACAGAAGTAAAAGATGTGCATAAAATTGCAAATGATGAAAAATTGGTTCCAAGAAAATGGGTTAATAAGGAGGGGAATTACGTAACAGAGGAATTCGTATCCTACGTAAAACCTTTGATTCAAGGAGATGTTTCCCCAGTTATGGTAGATGGTATTCCAAGACATCTTTATCAGCCTGAGGAGCTCAGAAATCGGAAAAAAATAAAGAAATAGTAGAAAATAGCGAGGCAGTATGTTACTGCTTCGCTATTCTTATATAAAAATCTTGCAATATACCCTTATATTTAGTACTATGTGAGTAATCTCATAATATCTTCATTCAAATTCTTGAAAAGACATCCATTAAAAAAATGAATAGAGGTGATCATCTAAATGAAAGGTTACGAAGTGTTACGTTTTATTTCTCATAACCAATCCATTCATCAAATCAGTGACTATGTTGAAGGATCAACGTTGGAGCTATGGCTGCAATACAATGATATCCTTGGTAAAGAGCAACTTTATAAATGGGTAAATGGACTGATCCGGCAAATTGTATTGTTTCATAAGTATAGTAAAAAGAGTGCTTATACCTATGTATCGCCATACTGTATTCTTATTTCCAAGAACGGCGAAGCACATCTTGTAAATTTGGAAGCAAAAGAAAACCAGGAAATTCAGGCACGGCTTACACAGACCAGAGTCATTCGAAATTTTTTTCCTATATCAGAAAAGGTCAATACCCCATTGCAAAGAGATTTTTATAGTCTGGGCAGAACCATACAATATATTTTATCGATGGTAGAAGTTGAGGAACTCTCAAGGAAAGAAGAAAAGGAAATCAGTCGTCTCGTTAGAAAATGTCTAAAATATCAGAACGTCTATCCCGGTTTACAGCACACATCTCCGGAAGAACCCAATATTTTGAGGGAAATTTTAGCAATCGCTGCGGTATTCATGCTCTTAGTATGTCTGCTCCTATAGAGCAAAAGATATTTTGTCCCATAAAAGGGAGGATGCCGGATACCACTGGGTATCCGGCACGTATATGAAAAAGTTTTTTAAAAAAATAAACTGCTACTTCGTTGCTATGAGTACATTCTAATGTATATCTGTGTCATAACAATGTTAAACCAATGAACAAATTGTAAACAAATAGAGAAATTATTGTGTTTTATAGAAACCCTATGAGCGCTTATTTACGGCGTTTGAGAGATTTTTAACTTTATCAAAATCTGATAGTCAGTTTTCTTTTGTCCGGAACCATGATATAATTCTCAATAGAACAACCGTATAGGGTGGATGGCCTTCCAATCTTGATAGATGGGAGGTGATGCCTATGGACAAGAAACCATTTGATTTTAAGGATCTGATGCAGTTTGGCATGTTCATAATCGCA
Organism: Aequitasia blattaphilus; assembly: GCF_024721305.1. GTDB lineage: Bacteria > Bacillota > Clostridia > Lachnospirales > Lachnospiraceae > Aequitasia > Aequitasia blattaphila. The sequence goes on from NZ_JAMXOD010000014.1 coordinate 35,726, forward strand.
TTACTGACCTTTATTTATTTGATAAGTCATTAATGCATAGAAAAACCACCCTCTAAAAAGTCTTGGCGGACTAGGGTGGTGATTCAAAACCATTTCTAAGGTCAACCGCTTTAACGGTTGTTCTTTTTGTACTCATATTGTAGCACATACAATGTGAACTTTCAACTAGGAGAACTCTATTTTGAGTTACTGGTAGCAGTTGGGAGACTTATTCAAGGATAGATATTTCTCTTATATCCGATACGAAGACCGGTTCCAATGGATATTGTTTCGGAGGCTTAAACGGTAAATGCTGGCATTTTTCATAAATCAGTAGGGTATTTACCTCTATTCACGATATGCGAACAAAGGTAAACCATTCTCTTGAGGAATGGTTACATTTCCTTGAATAAGAGGTCGGACATAGCGGATAAAATCATCCGTTAAATCAGAACCTTCATTGGAAATCCATTCTTTTGGCACCGTTTTTTCTTGGTTGCAGATTAAATTCACATCCTCTAACTGGTAACTCATATCATAGGGATGATCATCTCTTCGAAGAAATGAGATCATTTTTCCAGTTTCTCCCTTTAAAGCTGATTGTACGGCAAATACACCGGCATTTGAGGACTCCCGTAAATCGGTCTCAGATAAATTGGATGAAGAACAGCGCTGAGCTACATTTAACTCAATGGAGCGAACTTTCACACCGAGACGGTCCTTAATAAGATTTTCCAAGTGTTTTCCAGCACCGGTCAATGTTTTATGTCCAAATACGTCTAAGCCGACTTCTCCGCTGGATTCACAGATGAACGTACCTTCACCATCGTTGATGCCTTCGGAAATGCATACAACAAGGTTGGGAGTGGTTTCCAGTGATTTTTTAACCTTCTCCACAAATGCATCCTGATTAAAAGGTGATTCAGGCAAATAGATCAGGACAGGATTATCCCCCTTAAAGGTACGGGCTAATACGCTGGCAGCAGTAAGCCATCCTGCATGTCTTCCCATAATCTCTACAATAGTTACGGAGGTTTTGTTGTCATAGACAGATGCATCCACAATGATTTCTCTTACAACAGTAGCGACATATTTGGCAGCACTGCCAAAACCAGGTGTATGATCCGTTAACACAAGATCATTGTCAATGGTCTTAGGAATCCCGATAAAGCGGATACGACTGCCGATAGTTTCTGCGTATCGGGAGAGTTTACTCACAGTATCCATTGAATCATTTCCGCCAATGTAGAAGAAGAAGCCAATATTTTTCTTGTTCAGCATATCAAATAGTTTTGGATATACTTCGTCCGATAAATCTTCTGGAAGTTTGTAGCGGCAGGAACCGAGATAAGCGCCTGGAGTCGTGCGCAGCAGCTCCAATTCGTTTGTTCCTTTTAGCTCAGTTAAGTTAATGTATTTGCCGCTTAAAAAGCCTTCAATTCCGTTAACCATTCCAAAAATTGTTCCAATTTCCTTTGTTTGGTCAAGTCCTTCCGTAATAGCACCATAAAGGCTTGCGTTAATAACAGCAGTAGGTCCCCCGGATTGTCCGATAATCATGTTTTTCAATCGTATTTCCTCCAATACTAGTTTTTATTGCTCTAAATATAGCATAGATAAGCACTTTTTAAAATACTTGGTTGGAAATCGACTGAAAATCAAGTATACTAAATACGGAAAACGAAAAGCAAAAAGGAGACAACAGAGATGAAGTATATTACATTTGCCATACCTTGTTATAATTCGGAAAGTTATATGGAAGGTGCAATTAAAAGTTTATTGCCAGGTGGCAGTGATATAGAAATAATTATTGTAAATGATGGCTCTATGGATAATACATCAAAAATAGGACATGAATATGCTGAAAGATACCCTGATATTATCCGGGTGGTTGATCAAGATAATGGTGGACATGGCGAAGCAGTTAATACAGGACTTACAAAGGCAAAAGGGAAATATTTTAAAGTTGTGGACAGTGATGATTGGGTAGATGAGAAAGCGCTGTTACTGATCTTAAATCAAATCAAAAAATTTGAAATGGAGAATCAGGAAATTGATATGTTCATTGCGAACTATGTTTATGAAAAAGTAGGTGCAGACAAGAAAAAGGTGGTACGGTATGATAATGTTCTTCCCTTAGATGAGATTTTCGGATGGAATGATATTAAAAATTTCCACATCGACCAATACATATTGATGCATTCGGTAATCTACCGTACTCAAATGTTAAGGTTGATTCAAATGAGATTGCCCAAGCATACCTTCTATGTAGACAATATTTACGTATATTACCCCCTTCCATTTGTGAATACGATGTACTATATGAATGTGGATTTTTACAGGTACTACATAGGAAGGGAAGACCAAAGTGTGAATGAAAAAGTGATGATTTCAAGAATTGACCAGCAAATTTTTGTTACAAAGAGCATGGTTAAGATGTATGAGCTCAAGAACATTCCCTCAAAGAAGCTGCGTAAATATATGGTAAACTATTTGGCAATTATGATGACGGTTTCTTCAATTTTGGCAATTCGATCAAAATCAGAAGAGAATTTAAGAAAGAAAAAAGACCTTTGGCTCTATTTAAGAAAAAAAGACTTTAAAACCTTTATGAAAATTCGTTATGGAATCTTAGGGCAGACAATGAATATACCGGGAAAATCGGGAAGAAAGATTTCATCACTGGCATATAGTATTGTAAGACGTTTTATCGGATTCAATTAGTCTTTGTGACTAAATCACAGATGAAATAAAATAATAGGGTATAATGTAAGTAAGTTCAAAAAAGAAAGGGGAATACATTATGTCAGTATTGCATATTACGAAAAATAATTTTGAAGAAGAGGTTTTAAAATCCAAGGTGCCAGTTTTGGTTGATTTTTGGGCAACGTGGTGCGGACCGTGTCAGGCGCTTGGACCAATCATTGATGAGCTGGGAAGTGAAGTTACGGATGCAAAAATTTGCAAGGTCAATGTAGACGAAGAGCCGGAACTTGCAAGACAATTTAAGGTAATGTCAATTCCGACTCTGATTGTTTTTAAAGATGGAGAAATTCATAAAAGAGAAATGGGCCTAAAAGAGAAATCAGTTTTATTAGAAATGCTTAAATAAAACCAGGGTATTAATGGCTGGCATCTAAAAGAGATGTCAGCTTTTTTTTGTCCAAAATACGAACACTTCCTCTTGAGAGCTCTACGTAACCCTCAGCCGAAAAATATTTGAGCATGCGGCTTACAACTTCCCGGGCACTTCCCATTAGTTTCGCAATTTCTTCATGAGTCATATAGATGGTATCCGTTCCATCATAAGCAGATTCGTCCAATAAAAAGATTGCAAGTCGTTTATCAAAGCTTAAGAATAAAATTTGTTGAAGAGCCCAGATTGCATCGGACAGTGCGGCGGTAGACATTCGATAAGCCAGGGCTTCTACAGACACATTGGTGGTCATGATTTTTTCGAAAATGGAGCTAGGTACTTGAATAAGCTGACAATCACTTTGAGCATCAATAAATACATCGGTTGAGATATCATGGAGCACACAGGTTGCCCCCATAATTGTCATTTCACCTTCGTTGATGCGAAATAACGTAACCTCTCTTCCGTCATCAGATAAAATGTAGACTCTTAATGTACCAGATTGAACTAATATGATTCCCACACATTCATACTGATTACTATGGACTAATTCTCCTTTTTGATAGGTGTAGGAAGTTGCATTTGCCAAAAGATAGTCTCTTTCTGACTCCGTTAACCGTTCCCACAACTCAGAAGAAAACGTAAAGTTTTGTAAATCTTCTTTTGAAACCATAAGGCATCTCTCCTTTTGATCTGTTTTGTTTAGTGTATCGGATGTCCAAGAATTAAGCAAGTCATAAGAAGAAGGAACAAATGTCCAGGGTAGTAGAGATAAAATAGGACTGATTTTATCTTTACATCTCCTTTAACAGGCAGGTATAGGAAGGGCAGGGCAAGCAAGGCAAATATTTGAGACTGAATCTGAAGGTGAGCATCATAGGAGCCGACAATCATACCCAGGGCAATAAAAATGAAGGACAGGAGTGAATCATTCCTGAAAATATAGAAAAGACAAATTAGCAGAAGTCCATAAAACCCATAATCCATGCCGATGAAGAACTCAAGAGTGAAAATAGCTGGTATGCTCCACCAGTAGCTTTGAAAATTGTCTATGCATTGGAGGAGCAGCAAGCCACAAAATAAGGTAAACACAGTATTCAGATTTTTATCCAGCAAAAGCATATAAAGAGGTTGGGAAATAAGAGCTAATAGAAACAGCCGCCCAAGGTATCTCTTTATATTCCGGGTGTAGAGTGCACCAAGGACTAAGCAGTAGGCAAAGAGCGGGAATGCAATCCTCCCAAGAATGTGCATCCAATTTGCAGTTGGAAAAAAGAGCTGTCCCACATGGTCTAAAGTCATCATTATGATACCAACTAATTTTAAAAATCCAGTGTTAAGGTTAGGAAGTGTTTTTTTCATAGAGATAGTATACCATAAGAAAAGGGAGTTGTCCTTGAACAACTCCCTTCCTGATAGATTACAAGCTTTTGTCTATCCAGGTTCTTCCGTCAATATCAATTTTTATATTTGAGTAGCGACAACTTCCATATGTCTGAACTGAAATATCACGTCCTACAGGAATGAATCCACGCCATGGCCAATCGCTTCCCATTGTTATGTCGAAGCCATAATATATTTTGCCGGCATTTGCAGGAATCGTAACACGATTATCCTTCCAGTGTCCATTCACATGTTTTTCATCCCATAGAGTGTGTTCTTTACCGTATATAAAATTACCGTTTTCATCACAGCCAGTAATAGGAGTGTATTTTAAATCGCTAACTTGATAGTAATCACCATCATTGCAAGCTGCAAATTTGATTTCATTAAAGGATTCTGTTGTGGTTTCTACGTATTCTGTCGTTCCAGCCACCTCACCTTTTACATTGTCTTTGATAAAGAGTGGTTGATAATAGAGAGGAACACCAGGAGTCTGAGCTGTAAATTTAGACTCTTTTTTAATCAATTCATCAACATCTTTTAAACTACTATGGGTTGCAAAATGTCCATTGCCAGCACTGCCGCCAAATACATAGCTGCTGAAGCTTGTGTTTTTCATGATTTCCTTGTATGAAGTATTTGAGCTAATGTCAACACCGTTTATAGAAGCTTCGAAGGCAGCCTTTACATCCTTTGAAGAGCTGGAGGTTTCCATTTTTACAACAATGTTACGTCCGTAAGCAATGGTTCCAATTACTACAGGAGGATTTTTATCATCCACTTTCTCTTTTACTTCTTGGGCAGTTGTTTTACCACCGAAGTAATCGGAAGGATTCGCCTGATTTTCTAAAACGATTTGAGCGGTAAAATATATTTGCTCGAAGTTTACCAGCATTACTTGCTTTTCACCTTTCATTGTAGCACTGAAGTCCAGTTTAAAGTCTTTGAGTAAATCTGTTTTAATACTGAGAGCAGCATCCAGCTGGCTTTTGCTATATGCCATTGAATATTGCTTGTGCATGTTAGCAGGAGCTTCCAAATTTTTCTTGAAGAAGGTAGCTAAAATCTCATTCATAGCACCGTTGATGGAAGAGGCATTTGGGTTCTTAACCAGTCTTGAATTTTCATCAGCATTTAATCCTGGAAGATTAACCAGCACTCTGATTGGAGCACGTTCAGAAACAACAACTGGAGTACCTTTTCCGTCTGCCATCTCGCTATTTGCCTTAAACATTGCGCCAGGATAAAGATCGCTGTTATTAATGGCAAGAGCACCAATCTTAGCAGTTCCCTGGTCTAAAGATTTCTTTTCGCGCTTCATAACAACCCATTCAGTGCCCTTTGTTTCACAATCTTTTTTACGGTAAGTATCAACCCGATCTCCTTTTCTAATAAGAGCTTCTTTTGGTTCATATTTTAAGCCTTTGATGTATTCATTGATTTTCTTGGCTTCTTCTGCTTTTGGATCTGGTTTTGGATCTGGTTTTCTTTTGCCGTAATAATCAATATCAGAGAATTCATAAGAGTCATTGGATGCGGAGGCACCACCCAGACCACCTTCTACATAGTTTGCTTCTGCAACAGCATCTAATTCTGCCTGCTCTTCCGGAGTCATCTCATCTGTATTTGCTTCCTCAGTGTTGTCTTCGCTTTCTGTCTGTAAATAGCTCATAGAAGCATATTCGTTCAATTGAGAAGTATTCTGCTCAATAGACTGTAGGCCAGCACGAGCCTCTTCATTTTCTCCATCCTCTTGAAGTACATTTAAGTATGCTAACTTTTCTAAAACAGAGGTGCGTATAAATTCTCCAATATATGCAGTTCTCAAGTCGTTTTTCAGTTGTTCCTGATCACCGAGAATCGTATCGGCTTTTGTAAAGAAATCACTACTAATTAGTTTGTCTGCATATGCAACATGCTCTGTTGCAAGATATTCATTGAGAAGATCTTTGCGTGCATCTGCATCCTCAGCATCGGACAGACGATTCCAAAAATCAGCGGAAACTTCTCTGGATTCATTAAAGAGAGAAATGGTGTCAGCACTGTCCCCTAGCTGATCCTGGTTCGCACTTAAGGTTTCGTTTACCGTATTTCCCAAATCATCAACCTGTGCTAAAACATCGGCTAAAGATTGACTGTCTTCAATACCACCAAGCATATCTAATAAGGATTTTTGATCAAAATCTGGTGTCGAAGCTGAGTCATCTGTAGAAAGTCGAGCCAACCCGTCGCTTAAAAAGTTTGTAACTGTTTTTGGTTTTGTATTATCGGATGTTACTTCACTTGTGTTTTCATCAAAATCTGTGTTGCGAATATCACTCTGTAAGATTTCGGCTCTCACATCACCATCTTCCGCATGTGATCTTAGTGAAGTCGGTAAAATCATACCAATGGTTAATGTTCCAACCAGTAACGAGGCTAAAAATCTTTTGGTTTTATTGTTTTTCATAATTGTATCCTCCTTGTTTGTTTTTAATGTAACCACATCATACAATTTGGATGACAACAAATGAACAACAGAAGAAAAAAGAATTAAAAAAAGATCAAAAGCCCTAAGTTTAGAGCCTTTGACCAGTCTTTTTTTGATTTATAAATACAATTATTCTTTGTCTGTTAAAATAAACAAATCATGAATATCGGCCTTTAACACATCTGCAATGGTCTTTGCCAACATCAAAGAAGGATTATAGCGATTCTTTTCAATCTGCATAATTGTTTGTCTAGACACTCCTGCACGATCTGCAAGTTCTTGTTGTGTCATACGATGTATGGCTCTCCAAACATGCACTTGTGTGTCCATTTCATATTTTTTGACCATAGGTAGTTCCCCTTTCTATATGTATTCCCCATGCACTGGTACATTATATTATAGATAAGTGATTTTTGCAACGCTCTTAGATTGGATATTTTGCATCTTGGTTCGTTTAAATGCACCTTAGGCATAATATGTAGTCAAATAGAAATTGGAATGGTATAATTTTACAGAAGATAAGAAAGGGGAACAATAGATGCGGGCATTAAGAGTATTACGGAATATTAGCTTGATTTTTTCAGTGGGTTTTACTTTGACAGTTTCATTTACTTTGTTCATGGGCGTGGAATACACTGCTGCCATGGTTCTAAAGGTACTTTTGCTTTTAGGGATTTATGCTGTTATGGCACTGGTGTTCTTCTGGAAAAAATTAATTGAGGCCGTAGGTTATCTCCCAATTGAGATATTCTATGTGGTTATGTTGAATGCAGTTTATATTGGAACGGCACCAATAACAGGTTGGTTTTTTAGTGTGAGAGGATATATTTTAAACACTATATTCAGTGTCATTGCATATGGAATTGTGAAGTTAATTATCTTTAGCATAGATTATACTGAGGCAAAAAGGATTAATGAAATCCTAAAAAAGCGTAAGGAAGGTGAAAATCATTAAGGTTAATATAGAATTTGTTGATAATCTGGAAGAAGAAAGCATACATTTGAAAATTCAGCAGCTTGATGATTCGCTTATGCAGCTGATTAACATGTTGAAGCTAAAAGATAGTTTTTTGTTTGCACAGAGAGGGGAAAAGAACTATCGTATCTATCTTAAAAACATATACTATTTCGAAGCAGTGGAAAAAAAGGTTTTTGTGTATACCAAAGAACATATTTATGAGGTGAAAGATAAACTGTATCAAATAGAAGAGAAGTATGAGAGCCTGGACTTTCTAAGAGTGTCAAAGTCAGTGATTGTTAATATTAATAAGATTGAAGCTATTTATCCCGCATTAAGCGGAAGGTTTGAAGTGGAGCTTTATAACGGTGAGCGATTATGGATTTCAAGATCCTACGTAATGGACATTAAAGCAAAGCTGGGATTGGAGCGGTGATTATGGGTGGAGTGAAACAAATTAGAAATTGTTTAATGGCATCTTCAATCCTCTTTACCTTTCTAAATTTATTTGGTCTTTTCACACAAAAAGAGCTTAGCTCTGACAGGCTTACAAATTATTTGTATTTTAGTGTGATTTACGGGGTGGTGATAAACTTGATTCCTGAAATTGATTGGATGAAAAGATGCGTCCTATATTGGGTCATTTTAATTGGTGGATACGGAATAAATTTGTATCTATTTGAGGGAACGGCAGATTATAAGGATATCATTCTGTTTGGAGGGAGCACTTTCGTGTTTTTTGTTGTGACACAAGTCCTACTTTTCTTGATAGATCGGGATAACACGAAAAAAATGAACCGCCGCTTAGAAATGCGCAGGCGAAAGGAAGAGTAAGTGATTGGCCATCTCTGGAGACGGAGATGGTTTTTTCGTTGCATAAAAAAAACACCGATTCTCAGGTGCTTTCAACATCGGGGTAACAGGATTCGAACCTGCGACCTCACGGCCCCCAGCCGTGCGCTCTAACCAAACTGAGCCATACCCCGCTAGAAGATATTATATGTAATTTGAAGGATAAGTGCAAGTGTTTTTTTAAAACATCTATGGTAATATATATTTAATGATGAAGAGAGGAGTTACAATATGAAAACGATTATAATTGGCCCTCGTGGAAAGATGGGGAAATATATAGTGAAATGGGCACATCATATGGAAGAACTAGAGATTGTAGCCGGTGTTGCTCCAAAAGGAAGAGACTATATAGGGAAAGATGTTGGTGAGGTTGCACTTTTAGGGGAGATGACAGGAGCTCTTGTTGTTGATGATCTTGAGGATGTGATTGAAAAAGGAGAAGTCATTATTGATTTTTCAGACAGAGATGCATCTATGGAAGTGCTGGAGCAGGCAGTGAAATATAAGAAAGCATACGTATGTGGAACGACAGGCTTTTCCGAAGAGGAAAAAGATCGAATTGCAGAGGCGTCGAAAGAGATTCCCCTTTTGTATGCAGCAAATACCTCCAAAATGGTGAATATCATGAACCGGCTTTTAGAAAGTGTAGTGAAAGTATTAAAAGATGAGGTGGATATTGAAATTATAGAGATGCATGATCGATTAAAGAAGGATGCTCCCAGTGGAACATCGAAGGAAATGAGGGAGATTATTCAAGAAGCGGCCCAGGAAGAGGTGCCGGTTGAGATTCATTCTGTAAGAGCGGGAAATATATCCAGCAGCCATAGGGTATTGTTTGGCGGCATAGGAGAACGCCTGGAAATAACGCATCATGCCTATGACTTTGAATGTTTCGGAAAAGGAGCCTGCGATTGTGGTGTATTTCTAAAAGGAAAAAAGGCAGGATTCTATACAATTAAGGATGTGATTGCAATGTAAACCATTGCAATCTATTCTATAAAATGATACCCTTATGACAGTTTATTGTATGAGGAGATAAAAAGAATGAAAATCGGAGTATTTGATTCCGGCATCGGTGGACTTTCGGTACTAAATGAAGCGATGAAAAAGATGCCGGGAGAAGAATTTATATATTACGGAGATTGGGAAAACGTTCCTTATGGATCGAAATCCAAAGAAGAAGTGAACCAATATGTGGATGAGGCTGTACAGTTTTTTCTTCAGAAAGGCGTTTCTGCAATTGTGATTGCCTGTAACACGGCAACCAGTATTTCGATTCAATATTTAAGAGAAAAATACAGAATACCAATCGTTGGGATGGAGCCAGCAGTAAAACCAGCGGTAAACCAACATCCACAAGAAAAAGTTTTGACAATAGCGACACCGAATACGGTAAAAGGTGGTAAACTTAAAAGCTTGATTGAAGTAGTGGATAAAAATCATCTGGTAGATGTTATTCCAATGCCTAAATTAGTTGAGTTTGCAGAGAATGAAAATTATGATTCTTTTGAGGTAAAGGAGTACATCAAGGATAAGTTTAAAGAGAGAGACTTAGGAGAATATAAAGCATTAGTTTTGGGGTGCACCCATTTTAACTATTTCAAAGAAAGCTTTCGTGATGTGATTCCAGAGGACATGTGCTTTGTAGATGGGAATGAGGGAACGGTTAATCAGCTCATTCGGGAAAGCGGATATCAAGGAAAACCTCAAAACATGGAGAGTAAGGTAATATACTTTAATTCAGGAGTGGAAATCACTAAAGGAGCTGAGCTTGATAAAATAAAGCGTTCCTTAAAACGTGTGGAAAAGATGAGAGAGATAGTATGATGGAATTTATGGATAGACTTGCAAAGAAAGGAAGTATCTTAGGGCTGGAAGGAATTCGGAGGCTCCTGGAAGAGTTGGGAAACCCGCAAGAGAGGCTTCAGATTGTTCATGGAGCAGGAACCAACGGAAAAGGATCCGTATTTGCCTTTATGGATCAAATTTTGCGAGATGCCGGGTATAAAGTAGGACGTTATATTTCGCCAGTTGTATTTGGTGAGTGTGAAAGCTTCCAGATTAATGGTGAGTGGATTACGGAAAAGGAAAGAGAAAAATACCTGAGGCAGATTGAGGATGCAGTCCATCGTATCCGAAACAGAAATGAGGAAGAGCCTACTGTATTTGAAGTGGAAACCGCGGTTTCCTTTCTTTATTTCATGGAAAATGCATGTGATTTGGTCTTATTGGAGACAGGACTAGGTGGTGCATCGGATGCAACTAATATTGTGGAGAATACTCTATTAGCTGTTTTTACATCCATTAGCTTTGATCATATGTCTATATTAGGGAATACATTAGAAGAAATAGGAAAAGTAAAGGCTGGTATTATCAAAGAAAAATCTTTGATTGTAAGTGCCCCTCAAAGGGATGAAGTTAAATCCATATTAATCGAAGAAGGACGAAAAAAGGGAAAGCATGTCACCTTTGTAAATGAAAAGGCAGTCGATATTTTAAGACAAGATGTGGATGAGCAAGTATTTTCTTATGGGGAATATCAGAACCTGAAGATTGCAATGGGTGGAGTTTATCAAGTTGAGAACGCTCTGTTGGCAATTGAGGGAATTAAAGCACTTCAAGAGCTGGGATATAAGGTGTCAGAAGAGGCCATAAGAAGTGGACTAAGGAAGGCACAGTGGATTGGCAGATTTAGCATCTTACAAAAAGAGCCGATATTTATAGTAGATGGTGCACATAATCCAGACGGAGCGAAAAAGCTGGCGAAGTCTCTGAACTTATATTTTACAAATAAACGAATTATTTATATAATGGGTGTATTAGAAGATAAAGAATACAAAAAAATCTTAAAACATACACTTCCTCTTGCTTCAGAACTTATACTGCTAACGCCAGCGAATTCACGAGGATTAGACAAGGACATTTTAAAAAGAGCAGCAGAGGAGATACGACATGATTTACCAATTTATATGGCGGAATCAGGAATTGATGCAGTAAATATTAGTTTGAACCATGGGAATAGCCAAGATGTTATTGTAGCGTTTGGATCTCTGTCCTATCTAGGTGAGATAGTTGAGTTTTTTAGAATGAAAAAGTAGAAAGAGTATAATGATGATTGATAAGAAAAAAATAGAAGAAGCAGTATGCCTTATGTTAGAGGGTATAGGAGAGGACTTAGACCGGGAAGGCCTAAAGGATACACCGAAAAGAATTGCAAATATGTATGAAGAGATTTTTTCTGGTATGGGACAATCAGCGCAAAAGCATTTAAGCAAAACCTTTCCCAGTGAAGGGTCGGATATGGTAGTGGAAAAGGATATTGTATTTTATTCCATGTGTGAGCATCATTTTATGCCCTTTTATGGCAAAGCACATATTGCGTATATTCCAGATGGGCAAGTAGTTGGATTAAGTAAGCTTGCAAGAACCGTTGAAGTATATGCAAAGCGTCCTCAAATCCAGGAGCAGATGACAGCACAGATTGCAGATTCTTTAATGGAACATTTAAAGCCCAAGGGTGTTATGGTAATGATAGAAGCGGAGCATATGTGTATGACGATGCGAGGCGTTAAGAAACCGGGAAGCCGTACCGTGAGTGTGGCGAAACGGGGAGAATTTAGTGAAAATGATAAACTGGAGACTACTTTTTTTCATATGGTAGGGAATCATGGATAGAGTCAATCAAATTTTAAACCATCCTTTATATCGGGAAGCATTAAAGGAAATTCAGACCCTTGAAAAAGACCGCATTTTTTGTAAGCATAATATATCACATTTTTTAGATGTGGCAAGACTTGGAGAAATCCAAAATTTAAAAGAAGAATTAGACCTTGATGTGGAGCTGATTTATGCAACAGCATTACTCCATGACATTGGCAGACATAAGGAATATTTGCATCAAATTCCTCATGAGGAAGCAAGTGCAGGAATTGCAGAGGAGATATTAAATGATCTTTCTTATACCGACAATGAAAAAGAGCAAATAAAGGAGGGAATTCTTAATCATGGCAATGAAAGAATGAAAGGGGATAAGAGCTTAGCGGGATTAATATACCGAAGTGATAAACTAAGCAGAGCTTGCTTTGCTTGTGAGGCAGAGCAGCAATGCAACTGGAGTGAAACCAAAAAAAATAAGCAGCTTAGGGAGTGGACAAAATGCAAATAGGAAAACATGATTTTAAGACAGATGACACATATATTATGGGAATATTAAACGTGACTCCGAATTCTTTTTCGGATGGCGGGAAATACAATCAGCAGGACTCAGCCCTCTTTCATGTAGAAGAAATGATAAAAGATGGCATGGACATTGTTGATATCGGTGGTGAATCTACAAAACCGGGCTATGTAAAGATTTCGGATGATGAAGAAATCAGCCGTATTGCACCGGTAATCGAAGCAGTAAAAAAGCGGTTCGACATTCCTATTTCAGTTGACACTTATAAAAGCAAGGTGGCTCATGCCGCGGCTTTAGCCGGGGCTGACCTGATTAATGACATATGGGGATTAAAGTACGATGCACAGATGGCAAAGGTCATTGCAGACTGTGATCTGCCTTGTTGTCTCATGCATAATCGAAATATAGAGGAGCAGAGCTATACTGATTTTCTCCAAGATGTTAAGAAGGACTTAGAAGAAAGTATTGAGCTTGCATCTTTAGCAGGAATTAAAAAAGAAAAAATTATTTTAGACCCCGGTGTTGGATTTGCAAAGACCAGGGAGGAAAATTTGAAAATAATGAAAAATCTAAATCTTTTGAAAGACATGGGATATCCTGTTCTTTTAGGAGTGTCCAAAAAATCAGTGATAGGGCTTACTTTAGATGTGCCGTTAAATGAACGATTGGAAGGTACAATCGCCACAACAGTATTTGGTGTAATAAATCACGCAACCTTTATACGAGTACATGATGTAAAGGAAAACAAGAGAGCAGTACTTATGACCCAGGCTATTTTAAGAGCCTAAGCGAAAAGGTACAAGGAGGAGGAGAGCTATGGACGAACTGAGAATTGAGAATCTTGAGGTGTTTGCACATCATGGAGTTTATGAAAGAGAAACAAAGAACGGACAGAACTTTTTGATCAGTATCAAAATGATGGCAGATATGGAAATGGCAGCTAAGACAGACGATTTGAATTATGCAATTGATTACGGAAAAGTGTGCCATTTTATGCATGCATATTTTTCAACAAGGACATATAAGCTAATTGAAACTGCGGCATACAGTCTGGCTGAAGAAACGATTTTGAATTTTCCTGCAATTCAAGAGATTGAAGTGGAAATAAAAAAACCAGAAGCTCCCATAGGCTTGCCATTTGGTAACGTATCAATAAAAGCAAAACGGAAATGGCATGATGTATTTATTGCTATAGGATCGAATATCGGAGATAAGAATAAAAATATAGAAGAGGGAATTAAAAAAATCAATGAGTTAAAAGGCTGTGAGGTATTGGAAGTTTCTTCGGTTTTCAAGAGCAAGCCATACGGCATGGTAGAGCAGGATGATTTTTTGAATGGAGCATTTACAATGCGAACCATTCTTTCCCCAACGGAGCTTTTAAAAGAGCTCAAGAAGATAGAGGAAAAGGCAGGAAAAGGACATACGGTGCGCTGGGGTCCAAGAACCTTGGATTTAGATATTATCTTTTACGATGATTTGGTATTGGATTCAAAAGAATTACAGATTCCTCATCCAGATTTGCAAAATCGAGATTTTGTTCTTGTTCCGTTATCGGAATTAGCAGATTACCATAGACATCCTGTGACGAAATTAACGGTAAGACAGATGATTGAAAGACTAAAAGAAAACACCACAGGTTACATTCTGGATTAGAAAGGAAAAAGCGAATGAAGAAGAGAGCAGTTGTCGCTCTAGGACATAGAGCACTTGGAACAAATTTACCGGAGCAGATGGAGGCAGTAAAGCATTCCTCAAAAACCATTGCAGATTTGATTGAACAAGGGTATCAGGTTGCTATTACCCATAGTAATGCTCCGCAAGTAGGCATGATTCATGCGGCAATGAATGAATTTGGAAAGAAGTACGATGAATACACAGCAGCACCAATGTCTGTTTGTTCTGCTATGAGCCAGGGATACATTGGTTACGATTTGCAGAATGCAATTCGGGAGGAGCTTTTAAACAGAGGTATTTATCGAACGGTAAGTACGGTACTTACGCAAGTGGTTATAGACCCTTATGACGAAGCTTTTTATACTCCGACAAAAGTCTTGGGAAGATATATGAGTAAAGAAGAAGCGGATGAAGAAATCAGAAAAGGAAATTACGTAAGAGAAGAAGAGGGAAAAGGATACCGGAGAGTGGTATCGGCTCCGAATCCAGTGAAGATTGTTGAAATAGAGGCAGTAAAAGCGTTATTAGATGCAGATCAGGTTGTCATTGCTTGCGGAGGAGGAGGAATTCCTGTACTCTCTCAAGGAAACCACCTAAAAGGTGCCAGTGCTGTCATTGAAAAGGATCTTGTGGCTGGGAAGATGGCAGAAGATATTGATGCCGATCAATTGATTATTCTGACAAGTGTAGAAAAGGTTTGCCTGAATAACGGCAAGGAAAATGAAGAAGCCTTGGGAACGATTACTGTTGCTGAAGCAAAACAATACATGAGTGAGGGTCATTTTGGGATTTATAATATGCTTCCGAAGTTTTCTGCCTCCGTATCTTTTATCGAAGGCAAAGAGGGAAGAGAGGCTCTCATTACATCTTTTGACAAACTGGGGGATGGGTTAAAAGGCAAGACAGGAACCCGCATTAAATAAATTGGGAGGTGGATTGAGGTGAATGCTGTTGTGAATGATGGCTGCATTTCTTGTGGCGTATGTGCTACAGTCTGTTCAGAGGTTTTTCAAATGAATGAAAATGACGTAGCAGAAGTTGTTTTGCCAGAAGTGCCAGAAGAATACGAAGAAGCAGTCAAGGCAGCCAGAGATGGTTGTCCGGCAGGTGTAATCGAAGTTACCGAGTAAAGAAAGAGTGTTGAGAGACACTCTTTTTTTCTTGACAGAGAAAGCTAAGGAATGTAGTATTGTATTATCGAAACAATACAAGGAGGGATGGGCACAATGATTCGAGTTGAAAATTTGACAAAAAAATTTAAGCTGAATAAAAAGCAAATGCTGGAAATGAAAACAAAAGATCCGATTAAAGTTGCAGTAAATCATTTATCATTTCAAGCAAAACCAGGAGAAATCTACGGCTTATTGGGACCGAATGGAGCAGGGAAAACAACCACGCTGCGCTGTCTCGCAACACTGATTAAGCCTACAGAGGGAGAAATATATGTTAACGATTATGAAGTGCAGAAAAATCCAGAAGAAGTAAGAAGCTCTATTGGCTTTTTGACGAATGAAATCAAGATGGATGAGCAGTTTGATGTAGACTACATGTTTCGTTTTTTTGGAAGACTTCACAAGCTTTCAGAAGAGCAAATTGAAGTGAGAAAAAGAGAACTTTTTCCTTATTTTGGAATTGATGAGTTTTCCAGAAAGAAGATTAAAGAGCTATCAACAGGGATGAAGCAAAAAGCAGCGATTGCAGTGAGCCTCGTTCATGATCCGGATATTATTATATTTGATGAGCCGACAAACGGGTTGGACATTATTACCGCGAGAAATGTAACAGACTATTTAAAAGGTCTTAAAGAAAAGGGAAAGCTTATTATTATATCAACTCATATTATGTCGGAGGCAGAAAAGCTTTGTGACCGCATTGGAATCGTGATTGATGGACAAAAGGTTGCAGAGGGTACACTGGAGGAACTGCTTAGGGCAACAGGCTCAAAAGATTTGGAAGACGCATTCTTTGAGCTTTATAAAGATGCGAGAAAGGGGGAGTAAGACATGAGAGAGATTCTAAGAAAAGAATTGACAAGAGTATTTGGTGATAAAAAAATGATTTTCTCTACCTTCATTTTACCGGTTCTAATTATGTTTGTCATTATGAGCATTGTAAGCTCTCTTGCAAAAAATATGGCCAATGATATTGACAGCCATACTTCAAAAGTTTTTTTGGTTCATGGACCAAACTCCTATAAATCATATCTTGAATCAAAGGACTATTTTATTGAAACAACAGATATAGAGAGCGGCGAAGAGATGGAAGCTGCCAAAAAGAAGATTTTAAGTGGTGATGTAGACTTAATAATAGAATTTCCAGAAGATTTTGATCAGCAAATTGAGAACTATCAAAAAGGAGATGAAATCCCTCAGATTAAGACTTATTATAATCCCTCAGAAGATTACTCCAGTGCTGCATTTGAGAAACTGTCAAATGAAGGGTTAGCAGAGTATCGGACCATGCTATTGGGAAATCGTATTGATGATGTTGCAAGTCTTACCGTTTTTACCGTGAACTCAGATAATGAAGAAATGGTTATTCAGGATGAACAAAAGGCAAGTGGAAAGGCAGTTGGAATGATGTTGCCTTACTTTGTAACCATTTTGCTCTTTGCAGGTGCCATGAGTCTGGGCATTGACATGGTAGCGGGGGAAAAAGAAAGAGGTACTATGGCAAGTCTCTTAGTCGCGCCAATTAAGCGAAAATCCATTGCATTGGGAAAAATCTTTTCCTTGATGATTATTTCGGGAGTCTCTTCCTTGGTGTATGTTTTTGCTATGATTGTATTATCGCCTATGATGTTTGGCGGCATGAGAGGAGGAAGCAGTACAGAAATGCAGTTTATGCTTCTGCCCAGTCAGATTATAATGCTCTTGTTATTGTTAATCGCAATTGCCTTCCTTTATTCCAGCATCATCGTATTAATCTCCGTTTTTGCCCGTTCAATAAAAGAAGCAAGTAGTTATATCATGCCAGCATATATGATTGTTTTAATTGTGGGATTAATGAGTATGTTTACAACAGGAACACCAGGAAACAAGTCGTATTTTATCCCGGTTTATAATAATACTTTGGCAATACAAGGGATTTTAACGCAGGAAATTTCTCCTCTGCAATATGGTGTGACTCTGGGTGGAACATTAATTCTTGGAGGCGTTTGTATAGGACTAATTGTAAAAGCTTTCCAAAGCGAAAAGATTATGAGTACTTAGGAAAGAAAATAGTTTGACTTTCAAAATAGGAATCGATATACTACATACAACAGTTGGTATAGAGGAGAAAGGAAGGCAAAGGAAAATGAAATGTCCCTATTGTAATCATCCGGATACCCGGGTTATTGATTCCAGGCCTGCAGAAGATGGAAGTTCTATTCGTAGGAGAAGGTCTTGTGATGAATGTCTAAAGAGATTTACAACGTATGAAAAGGTAGAGACAATTCCTCTTATTATCATTAAAAAAGATAATACGAGAGAGCAGTACAATCGGGGAAAGATTGAAGCTGGGGTCTTAAGCGCTTGTTACAAACGTCCTGTTTCGGCGGATGCGATTGCGAAAACTGTGAATTCTATTGAAAGTAAAATTTTCAATCTTGAAGAGAAAGAAATTCCAAGTAATCGCATAGGTGAGATTGTTATGGAGGAGCTAAGAGGACTTGACGAAGTGGCATATGTTCGATTCGCCTCTGTGTATAGAGAGTTTAAAGATGTCAACACTTTTATGAAAGAACTAAAGAAGATATTAGACAAATAGCAAGGTTACGCCTTGCTATTCTTTTTGTTTTGTAATACAATTACGACGGAACTGTAATGTATCTTCGCTTGTGAAGAACAGAAACTAGGAGGAAAAAAATGAATAACACAAACAGTAAGACAAAAAGTATGGTACAATTGGCAGTTTTAGTCGCAATTTTAATTGTACTGACTGTAACGAACTTGGGATTTATTACGACAGGAGTAGTATCTATTACGCTGTTGCATATCCCGGTGATTGTAGGGTCATTAACCATGGGACCTTTTTACGGAGGAATCCTTGGATTTGCCTTCGGGTGCATATCAATGTTGAATGCAACCTTTAGAGGAGTAACGCCAGTAGATATGATGTTTACTCCGGCAGGCGGACATGGGATGCCAATTCAGGCAATTATTATGTGTATTGTGCCAAGAGTATTACTTGGTATACTACCTTTTTTGATCTACAAGGTTTTTTCGAAAATGATAAAGAAAGATTTTGTAAGTATGGCAATCAGTGCCGGAATTGGCACAATCTTACATACCATTATGGTTTTGGGATGCCTTTACTTTTTCTTTTTTACAGATATGGATTTTTCAGCAGTAGTAAAAAATGTGTTTTTAACAGTAGTAGGAATTAATGGAATTCTGGAAACAGTTGCAGCTATTTTGATATGTGGAGGGGTATGTGCTCCCCTTAAAAAACTGATTAACAGAAATTAGTATTCGATATGAGGTGAGTAAATGCGAACATATAAATTGACGATTTCATATGATGGTAGTCGATATCAAGGCTGGCAGCGTCAGGCAAATACCGATAATACAATACAGTTTATCCTGGAATACAGTATCGGGAAGCTGGTTGGATATCGAGTGAAGGTAGACGGTTCCGGTAGAACTGATGCAGGTGTTCACGCCAGAGGACAAGTGGCTTCTGTACAATTGTCAAAACTTTATGATGTGGATGAGCTAAAGGATTCCATTAACCGCTACTTACCGGAAGATATAAGAATTGTGGATGTTGAACTTGTAAAGAATGGCTTTCATGCAAGAAAAAGTGCCAAGGGAAAAAAATATGAATATTACATTGATTGTCGGGAAAAGCCCGATGTATTTTCCCGAAGATACTGTTATCACTATCCAGAAAAATTGGATGTGGAGGCAATGAAGGCGGCAACAAAATACTTGATTGGACTGAAGAATTTTGTGAGCTTTACAGATGATAAGGACTGCAAAGACCCTATTCGTAAGATTACAAACATTAAGATTATTAGTAATGGTGAAAAAGTGCGTATTACTTTCTATGGGACAGGTTTTTTATACCACATGGTGCGAATCTTGGTTGGAACTTTATTAGAAGTTGGTTCCGGAAAGCGGGATTTAAAAAAATTACCTGTCGTAATTGCAGCAGAAGATAGAAGCTTGGCTGGTTTTTTAGCACCGGCAAGAGGTTTGTTTTTAAGAAAGGTTTACTATTAAGGGAGGTATATCAATGAAGCTTATATCATGGAATGTAAACGGAATAAGAGCAGCAGTACAAAAAGGATTTCCAGATTTCTTTGAGGAAGTTGATGCAGATATATTTTGTATACAGGAGACAAAGATGCAGGAAGGGCAGTTAGATCTTGAGACACCAGGTTACCATCAGTTTTGGAACTATGCTGAGAAGAAAGGGTATTCTGGTACAGCGATTTTTACGAAAAAAGAGCCCTTAACTGTTGCTTATGGAATTGGAATTGAAGAACATGATAAAGAAGGCAGGGTCATCACCTTAGAATTTGAAGATTTTTATTTCATAACGGTATATACACCAAACTCTCAAACGGAGTTAAAAAGACTTTCTTACCGCATGACATGGGAAGAAGATTTTCTTGCTTATTTAAAGAAACTAGAAGAAAAGAAGCCTGTTATATTCTGTGGAGATTTAAATGTTGCTCACACCGAGATTGACTTGAAGAATCCGAAAACAAATCAGAAGAATGCAGGATTTACCCTGGAAGAAAGAGAAAAGTTTACAACGCTGTTAAATAGTGGCTTCATTGATACTTATCGCTATTTTTATCCTGACAAGGAAGGTGTTTATTCTTGGTGGTCTTATCGTTTTAAGGCACGTGAAAAAAATGCGGGATGGAGAATCGACTATTTTGTAGTGAGTGATGCTCTAAAGGAGAGACTTGCTGACGCGAGTATTCTAACCCAGGTTATGGGCTCGGATCATTGCCCGGTAGAACTGATTCTTAAATAAAACCACCATCCATTCGAATAATCTGTCCTGTTAAATAAGCAGGGGATTCCAAGATATGAAGGGCCATTTCGGCAGCCTCCTCAGGGCTTCCAAAGCGCCCGCTTGGAATCTCCTCTTTTAGTTGGGCTACTTCAGCAGTGTCAAAACAAGAATTCATAGCGGTGTCCATCACTCCTAAAGATAAAGCATTCACCTGGATGTTTGAAGGTGCAAGCTCCTTTCCAAGAGCCTTCGTAAAGCCCTCAATCCCAGCTTTTGAAGCAGAGTAAGCAACCTCACAAGAGGCACCGCAATTTCCCCAAATAGAAGAAATGTTTAAAATTTTACCAGACTTTTGAGATACCATGAAAGGGATGGTTTTTTTGCAGCAGTAAAAAACCGAAGATAGATTGGTATGCAGCACCTGATTCCATTCGTCAACAGATAAGTCGGACAAAAGACCAATATGGGAAGTTCCGGCATTATTAATCAACACATCCAAAGAGCAGCAGGTTTCATAAATGGTAGAAAATATTTTTTCTACATCGGAAGGATTACCGACATCGCCTATTACCATAGTTGCTTTCCCAGGGGTTAATGTGTTAATTTCTCTCCATACATTTTTCAGTTCTGTAACAGAACTCTTACAATTTATAAAAACATGATAATCTTTTTGAGCCAATGCAATGGCGATAGAGCGGCCAATGCCTCTGGATGAGCCTGTAACAAAGGCATTTTTTTGTTTCATGTGTTTTGCCTCCTCATAATGATAAATTCTCTTAATATTATACACGATGAAGATTGCGAAGCAAGTGCCTAAATGATATGATTAGTATACGTGTGATAAAACAATCATAAAAAAAGGGGATATTATGCTATCAAAATTCAGCGTTAAAAAACCATATACTGTTGTAGTGGCCGTTATTTTAGTGATTTTATTAGGAGTTGTTTCATTGTTGAATATGACAGTGGATTTATTGCCTAAAATGAGTTTGCCTTATGTGCTTGTTTTTACAAGCTATGAAGGTGCAAGTCCGGAGGCAGTTGAGACAATCGTGACAAAACCAATTGAACAAAGTATGGCTACGATTAGTAATATAAAGAGCATTGACTCTACTTCGTCGGAAGGCTCCTCTGTCGTGTTTATGGAATTTGAGCAAACGGCGAATATGGATGCCGCTTCTGTGGAAATGCGGGAGAGCCTGGATCAAATTTACGGATACTGGCCGGAGGGAATCGGCAATCCTATGATTCTAAAGTTAAATCCCAATATGCTTCCCATTATTATCATGGCAGTGAGTGTAGAGGGTGAAGATGAAGTTGGTGCATCCAAATATATAGAAGAAAAGGTTTTGCCCAATATTGAAAGCATTGAGGGAGTTGCATCGGTCAGTACACTGGGAAGTGTCGAAGAGAGTATAGAAATCACGTTGGATGATCAAAAGATTCGTGATGTCAATGCTTCTATCCAAAAGAAAATGGATGAAGAAATTGAAAAAGGAAAAAAAGCTCTTGCAGATGCAAAAACCCAGGTTGAACAAGGCAAGAGTGAACTGGAAAATGCCACTGCTTTAGCAGCAAGTACTTTAGGGAGTGCAGAATCCGAAATTTCAGTAAAGGCAGAGGAACTTAAACAGGCACAGCTTGAAATAACAGAAAAAAAAGCAGAGTTAAGTGTATTGGAAACACAGATTAATCAGGGTATGGCTATTATTACAGCGACAAAAGATGCCACCCAGGGCAGTCTGAATTCTTTGGAAGAGTTAAAAGCCAGAGAAGGTGAAATTCAGGCTCAATATGATGAAATCAGTGGGATTCCCATAGAGGAGCAAAGTCAGGAGCAAATGCTGCTTTTAGTGGAATTGGGAGTTCAACTGGAAACTCTTTCGAATTATGACAGCGTAAAAGCTGGATATGTGGAAGTGCTTACGCAAATTGGAGCACAGGAGGAAACCCTGGCAGGGCAGAGCCAGCTTCTCGCAGATGGACTGGCAGAAATTGAAAACATACAAAGCCAGGTAAATGAAGGGGCTCTTACGTTGGCACAGGCAAGAGGGAGTCTTGCCTCAGGACAGATTCAGGCAAGTGCTGGATTGAGTCAGGGAGCAGCACAAATAGCATCAGGAGAAGCGTTAATTCAGGCGCAAGAGGCACAGGCAGAATCAGCGATAGCCGGAATGGGTGACACTTCCTCAATTGCGATTAATGGGGAGATGATAAAAGCACTTTTGATGGCAGAGAACTTCAGCATGCCGGCAGGATATGTTACAGAGGACGAAGTGGATTATCTGGTTCGAATTGGAGAAGCGTACAAAAGTGCCAAGGAATTGGAAAGTCTTCCCATTTTAAACGTGGAAGGAATTCAAAAGGTCTCTTTAATAGATGTTGCAAAGGTTGAAAGAGTCAATAACAGTGAAGATACTTATGCAAAAATCAACGATAAAAATGGATTGATGCTGGTGGTACAAAAGCAGACGGGGTATTCTACCGGAGATATTAGTGACAAAGTCTTAAATAAAATGGTTGAGCTGGGAGAAGAGGATGAAAATCTTGAATACTTGACCCTTATGGATCAGGGAGTTTATATTGACTTAACCATTAACTCTGTATTTCAGAACCTGATTTATGGTGGGCTTCTGGCGGTTCTCATCTTACTTGTTTTCTTAAAGAATATAAGGCCGACCTTTGTGATAGCGTGTTCCATCCCAATCAGTATTATGACGGCGTTGGTTCTGATGTATTTTTCGGGCGTTACACTGAATGTCATATCTCTTTCAGGCTTGGCTCTTGGTGTGGGGATGCTGGTGGATAATTCCATTGTAGTAATTGAAAATATTTATCGGATGCGAAATGAAGGAATACCGGCAAAAGAAGCTGCGATTAAAGGAGCTACAGAGGTAGGAAGCGCAATTATTGCATCTACCCTTACGACAGTTTGCGTATTCCTGCCGATTGTCTTTACAACGGGAATTACAAGGCAGCTCTTTGTAGATATGGGATTAACGGTTGCCTACTCACTCTTAGCAAGTTTGATTGTTGCTCTTACTTTGGTGCCTATGATTTCTGCTACGGTTCTAAAGAAAACAACGGAAAAAGAAAGTAAACTTCTTGAGAAAATCAAAACCATCTATGGTAAAATATTAGGAAAGGTTTATGATAAAAAGGGATTGGTCTTTCTGATTAGTATTGTTCTTTTTGCAGGTAGTATATTTTTGGCCTATAGTAAAGGAACGGAATTTATTCCGCCAATGGAAACCAATGAAATCAGTGTTACCTTGGAAACAGAGAATGGAATGAGTTTTAAGGAGCAGACAGAAGAAGGAGACAAGCTTATGGAAAAACTAAGCTCTCTTTCGGATATTGAAAGTGTAGGTGGGATGATTGGAGCCTCCTCTTCCATGCTGGGATTTGTCTCCAGCAGCTCATCGAATGAACCTGTCGAGTATTATGCCATTATAAAAGACAACGCAAAACTTTCCAATGACCAAATAGCAGAGAAAATAAAAGATTTTGAAAAGGATATTAAGGGGGAAATCACCGTATCCACCAGCAATATGGATATGTCGGCTCTGGGCAGCTCAGGCATTGAGGTACAAATTAAAGGAAGAGATTTAGATGAACTTCTTCGTATTGCAAAGACAATCAAAGGGAAAGTTGAAGCAGTTGAGGGAACCGCAAATGTAACGGATGGCACAGAGGAAAGTAAGAAAGAGCTTCGTGTTGTTGTAGATAAAGAAAAAGCGTTGAAAAAAAATCTAACTGTTGCCCAAGTTTTTCAGGAGGTTAATAAAGAGTTGGCAGCTAACCGTGCTGCAACGACACTTTCCACAAATGAAGAAGAGTATAATGTATTTGTTATAGATGAAGTAAAAGAAAAGCTGACAAGAGATGATATTCAAAAAATGAGTATAACGGCAGAGGCACTAGACGGAAGCAAAGAAAAAGTTCCCTTAAAGGATATTGCACAATTTGAAGAGGGAGAAGGGCTGAATGCAATTAGCCGAACAGAACACAGTCGGGTAATGCGTGTAAATGCCGAGGTGAAAAATGGATATAATATTGGGTTGGTTAGCCGAGAAGTCGAAAAGGTTTTAAGCAAATATGAAAGCCCAAAGGGATACGAAATTAAGATGGTTGGTGAAGATGAGACCATTAATAATGCCATGGAAGATTTGTTTAAAATGCTGGCTCTTGCAATTGTATTTATGTATTTAATTATGGTTGCCCAGTTTCAATCTCTCCGTTCTCCTTTTATTGTTATGTTTACTGTTCCGCTAGCCTTCACAGGCGGGTTATTTGCACTATGGCTTACCAATAAGCCGATTAGTGTAATCGCGATGATTGGTTTTGTCATGCTGGCTGGAATTATTGTGAACAACGGAATTGTCTATATCGATTACACCAATCAATTGGTAGCCGAAGGGATGGAAACGAAAGAAGCACTTATTCTGGCAGGAAAGACAAGACTTCGTCCGATTCTAATGACCGCATTAACTACCATCTTAGGATTATCTACTATGGCAGTTGGTGTTGGTATGGGGGCAGACTTGATTCAGCCTATGGCGATTGTGACGATAGGCGGATTGATATATGGTACTTTATTAACCTTAATCGTTGTACCGTGTATATACGGTTTATTTAAGAAGAAAGAAAAGGCAAGGTTAAGAGAGGAGAGTTAGAACGGATATGGAGGAGTTTTCGAAAATGGTGGACAAGGCAGTGGAATTTGCAACAAAGGCTCATGAAGGACAGTATCGGAAGGGGACAAAGCGGCCTTTCATTGTCCATCCTTTGGAAGTAGGGGATATAGTAGCAACGATGACCAGTGATCCAGAGGTGATTAGTGCGGCCATTTTACACGATACGATTGAGGACTGTAAGGGCGTAACGGAAGAAGTAATTGCGACAGAGTTTACAGAACGAATTGCCCATATTGTGGCACAGGAATCAGAAGACAAATCGAAAAGCTGGATGGAAAGAAAGGGGACGACGATTTCTCATATTAAAAAGGCACCTAAAGAGGTGCAGATGATTGGTCTTGCAGACAAGTTGTCAAACATGAGAGATATTGACCGGGACTATCAGACGGTAAAAGATGAATTGTGGAACCGTTTTCGCATGAAGGATAAGAACACCATTGGGTGGTATTATAAAGGAATTCGAGATGCTCTAAGGACTGCTTTTTCTGAAACGGAGGCTTTTAAAGAATATAGCATGCTGATTGAGAAAAATTTCCCGGAATAAGGAGGTATACAATGATTATTCAAGGGTTACAGAAATTGACTTTATTGGATTATCCGGAAAAAATTGCAGCAACGATTTTTACTTCAGGGTGCAATTTCAGGTGTCCCTTTTGTCACAATGCATCATTAGTAGTTGAAACAGATAAATATGACAAGATATCGGAACAGGAAGTACTTTCCTTTCTAAAAAAAAGAAAAGGAATTTTGGAAGGAGTATGTATTTCCGGGGGAGAACCTTTGCTTCAGCATGATATCGAAGAGTTTATTAAAAAAATAAAAGAGATGGGATATCTGGTAAAATTAGATACCAATGGAAGCTATCCGGAGAAACTGAAACGTCTCGTGGAAAACAAATTAGTTGATTATGTGGCAATGGACTTGAAAAACTCCAGATTAAAATATCAGGAAACAATTGGAGTTAAAGAATTTGATCTTTCTTCTATCGAAAAAAGTATGCGTATTTTATTGAAGGGTACGGTTCCATATGAGTTTCGGACAACACTGGTTAAAGAATTTCATCGAAAAAGTGACATAGGGGATATGGCGAGATGGATAAAAGGTGCAGAAAAATATTTTTTACAACAATTTGTGGAATCTGACGAAATGATTGTGACAGGCCTTCATGGATACAACGAAGAAATCATGAAACAGGCCTTGGAAGTGGCACGTGAAGAAGTGGAAAATGCCCAGATTAGAGGGGTTTCATAAAGAATTATACAAAAATACAACATATTGACGAACAAAGTTTTTTGTGCACAATATGTTGTATTTTTTCTGTTGACCTTTCCATAAGACAGTGATAGAATTGTATCAGTAACCGACAAAAAAGTAAAGGGGGAATTACATGTATCAGGTTATAAAAAGAGATGGTAAAATTTCGGATTTTAATCTTGTGAAAATTGGCTCAGCAATCGCAAAAGCTTTTGTCGCTCAGGACAAAGAATACAATCAGGATGTAATTGATATGTTGGCCTTAAAGGTAACGGCAGATTTTGAACCCAAAATAAAGGATTCACTCGTTCAAGTGGAGGACATACAAGATAGTGTCGAAAATGTTTTGATTAAAGCAGGATATGCAGATGTGGCAAAAGGTTATATTCTTTACCGTAAGCAGCGGGAAAAGGTACGTAATCTAAATACCAGTCTGCTGGACTATAAAGAAATTGTTAATAGTTACGTAAATGTTATGGATTGGCGGGTAAAAGAAAATTCGACAGTCACTTACTCAGTAGGGGGTCTTGTTCTTAGTAATTCGGGAGCAATTACGGCTAATTATTGGCTTTCTGAAATTTATGATGATGAAATTGGCCAGGCTCATAGGGATGCAGACATTCATATTCATGATTTGTCAATGCTGACAGGATATTGTGCTGGCTGGTCTTTGAAACAATTGATTCAGGAGGGCCTTGGAGGAATATCAGGAAAGATTACATCAGCTCCGGCAAAGCATTTAAGTGTACTATGCAATCAGATGGTAAATTTCCTTGGAATTATGCAAAATGAATGGGCAGGCGCACAAGCCTTTTCATCATTTGATACGTATTTGGCACCTTTTGTTCGAACAGACAATTTATCCTACAGAGAGGTGAAAAAATGTGTTGAAACCTTTATATACGGCGTGAATATGCCATCCAGATGGGGAACACAAGCACCTTTTTCGAACATCACTTTGGACTGGACGGTACCAAATGATTTAGCCAATCTTCCAGCAATTGTTGGAGGCAAGGAGATGGACTTCACTTATGGTGATTGTAAGGAGGAAATGGACTTAATCAACCGTGCCTTTATTGAGACTATGATTGAGGGAGATGCACAAGGACGTGGATTCCAATATCCAATCCCAACCTATTCCATTACAAAAGATTTTGACTGGTCTGACACACAGAACAACCAGCTTTTATTTGAAATGACAGCAAAATATGGAACCCCATATTTTTCAAACTACATTAATAGTGATATGGAGCCAAGTGATGTACGAAGCATGTGCTGCAGACTTCGTTTGGATTTACGTGAACTCAGGAAAAAATCGGGTGGCTTCTTTGGAAGTGGTGAGAGTACAGGTTCTGTAGGTGTTGTAACAATCAACTTACCAAGGATTGCATATCAAGCATCCAATAAAGAGAACTTTTACCACCGTTTGGATCGTTTGATGGATATTGCGGCAAGAAGCTTACACGTTAAACGTACTGTTATTACAAAGCTTTTAAAGGAAGGACTCTATCCTTATACAAACCGCTATCTGGGAAGCTTTGAAAACCATTTTTCTACCATTGGCCTGATTGGTATGAATGAAGTGGGACTAAATGCAAGCTGGCTTCGAAAAGACCTGACTCATAAAGAGACCCAGGAGTTTGCAAAAGATGTGTTGAACCATATGAGAGAGAGACTCTCCAATTATCAGGAAGAATATGGAGATTTATACAACCTGGAGGCAACTCCGGCAGAGTCTACTACGTATCGCTTTGCAAAGCATGATAAAAAGAGATTTCCTGAAATCATATCTGCAGAGAATAAGGGGGAAACTCCTTATTATACAAACAGCTCCCACCTTCCGGTAGGATATACGGAAGATGTGTTTGAAGCACTGGATGTCCAGGATGAATTGCAAACCCTGTATACATCTGGAACGGTATTCCATGCATTTTTAGGAGAAAAGCTCCCATCATGGAAATCTGCGGCACTTTTAGTAAAGAAGATTGCGGAAAATTATAAGCTTCCATACTATACCATGTCTCCAACGTATTCAATTTGTAAAAACCATGGTTATTTATCCGGTGAACATTTTTCATGTCCTCACTGTAATGAAACTACGGAGGTATATAGCCGTATTACTGGATACTATAGACCGATTCAAAATTGGAATGATGGAAAAACCCAAGAGTATAAAGACCGTAAAGAATACGATGTTTCTTCTACTATTATGAAGGTGAAGGTACAAGTACCGAAAAAAGAAAAGACGAAGACTTATCTTTTCACAACGAAGACTTGTCCGAATTGTATTATGGCGAAGAACATTCTGGATGACGCAAAGATTGATTATGAAGTGATTGATGCGGAGGAAAGAAAAGATTTAAGCAGAGAGTACAAAATAATGTCTGCCCCTACATTGGTTGTAGTGGATAAAGACAAGGTTAACAAGATAACAAATGTATCCAATATCAAAGGTTTTGTAGAGGAAGCAGTAAAAACAAGCATTTGATGATGGAATGGGAGGGTAGTGCCTGGGAGAATGATTTCCCAGGCACGAATTTTATTCTTAATTTGACGGATGAATCGTTTTATTCTACAATAGGTTAGAACATTAAAAATAAAGAAAGAAGGTATATAAATGGAAAATCCAATCGTAACAATCGAGATGAAAAACGGAGATATAATCAAAGCAGAGCTCTATCCAGAAATTGCACCAAATACAGTAAATAATTTTGTGTCATTAATCAACAAAGGTTTCTATGACGGATTAATCTTTCACAGAGTCATTAATGGATTTATGATTCAGGGAGGAGATCCGGATGGAATCGGTACAGGTGGACCAGGATATGGGATTAAAGGTGAGTTTTCACAAAATGGTGTGGAAAATAATCTGGCTCATACAGCTGGTGTTTTATCAATGGCAAGATCAATGCATCCAGATTCAGCAGGTTCACAGTTCTTTATTATGCATAAGGATTCACCACATTTAGATGGAGCCTATGCAGCTTTTGGAAAAGTTATTGAAGGTTTGGAAAATGTAGACAAGATTGCTACTTGTGAAACAAATTTTCAGGATCGTCCAGTGGATGAACAGAGAATCAAGACGATGACAGTGGATACAAAGGGTGTAACTTACGAAGAACCTGTAAAAGCATAAGGAAGTATTAGATAAAATGAGCATAATTCGAGCAGAAGAAGTATCTTACGAATATGAGCAAATAGATGAAAACGGTGAAATAGCCGGCACATACAAAGCAATTGACCATGTAAATATAGAGGTTGAACCGGGACAGTTTATTGCGATTTTAGGGCATAACGGTTCCGGTAAATCTACGTTTGCAAAGCATATTAATGCCTTGCTTCTTCCTTCTGAAGGAACTGTGTGGGTGGATCAGAAGGATACGAAGAATCCAGATACTTTTTGGGAAGTGCGTAAAACGGCCGGTATGGTATTTCAAAATCCAGATAATCAAATAATTGGAACGGTAGTCGAAGAGGATGTGGGGTTTGGGCCTGAGAATTTAGGAGTACCTACAGAGGAGATTTGGAAGCGTGTAGAAGAAAGCCTCCGCTCGGTGGGAATGCTTGAATATCGAAACCAATCACCGAATAAACTTTCTGGCGGGCAAAAACAAAGAGTTGCCATTGCCGGAGTTGTTGCAATGGAGCCGAAATGCATTGTTTTAGATGAGCCAACAGCAATGTTGGATCCAAATGGAAGAAAAGAAGTGCTGGAAGCTGTTCGAGATTTGCAAAAAAGAAAAAATGTAACCGTAATCTTAATTACTCATTTTATGGAGGAAGTAATTGATGCCGACAAAGTATTTGTGATGGATCACGGACAAGTGGTAATGGAAGGAAAGCCCAAAGAGATTTTCTCACAGGTGGATACCTTAAAGCATTACCGGCTGGATGTGCCCCAGGTCACTCTTTTGGCATGGGAGTTAAGAAAGAACGGATTGGATATTCCCCTTGGGATTTTAAGGGAAGAGGAGTTGGTAGAGGCAATATGTCGATTAGATTAGAGAACATACAATACGTATACAGCCAGGGAACCGCCTATGAAAAGCAGGCGTTAAGAGACATTAATCTACAAATAAATGACGGTGAATTTCTAGGGATTATTGGACATACAGGAAGTGGGAAATCTACATTAATCCAGCACTTAAACGGTTTGACCAAGGCAACCTCGGGAAACATCTATTTCAATGATGAAAGCATTTATCAGAGCGGTTATAATCTGAAAAATCTGCGCAACAAGGTAGGCCTTGTGTTTCAATATCCAGAACATCAGTTATTTGAGGAAACCGTCTTAAAGGACGTATGTTTTGGTCCCAAAAATCAAGGTCTAACGGAAGAAGAATGTGAAAAAAGAGCAAAAGAAGCCTTGGAGTTGGTTGGAATTGCAGAAGAGCTTTATATCAGATCTCCCTTCGAGCTTTCAGGAGGACAAAAGCGCAGAGTTGCCATTGCAGGTGTTTTGGCAATGGAGCCAGACTTCTTGGTATTAGATGAACCAACAGCAGGCCTGGATCCCCGTGGAAGAGATGAAATCCTGGATCAGATATTTTATCTTCATCAGAGAAAAGAACTTGCTGTTATTTTGGTTTCTCATAGTATGGAGGATATTGCAAAATACGCAGGACGTATTATTGTGATGAACCGGGGAAAAGTGCTTTATGATGATGAACCCGGGAAGGTTTTCTCGCACTATAAGGAGCTTGAGAAGGTAGGACTTGGAGCACCTCAAATTACCTATGTCATGAACGAATTGAAAGGGAAAGGACTCCCGGTTCAAACAGACGCAAGAACAGTAGAAGATGCAGCAAAAGAAATTATAAAAGGACTGAAGCGAAAATCATGATTAGAGATATTACCATCGGACAATATTATCCAGCCAGAAGTATATTGCATAGGTTAGACCCAAGAGTAAAGCTTGTGTCTACTTTTTTGTATTTGATTTCTCTATTTATTTTCCAAAGCATATCGGGATACATAATTGTAACAATTTTTCTGGGAGTAGTTGTATCTTTGTCAAAGGTGCCCCTATCCTATATTATGCGTGGACTAAAACCGATTCTGATACTACTTCTTGTTACAATATGTTTTAATCTTTTTTTGACGAGAACAGGAAGTGTTCTCTTCTCAATTGGATTTGTTAAGATTACAGAAGGCGGTCTCAGATCGGCTGTCTATATGGGAATCCGACTAATTTATTTAATTATTGGCTCTTCTCTTATGACCTTTACGACGACCCCAAATGAGTTGACGGATGGTATTGAAAAGCTATTTAAACCCTTGCAGAAAATCAAGGTGCCAGTACATGAGGTGGCAATGATTATGGCCATTGCGCTGCGCTTCATTCCAATTTTATTGGATGAAACGGATAAAATCATGAAAGCCCAGATTGCCAGAGGTGCAGATTTGGAAAGTGGAAATTTATTCCAGAAAGCAAAGGCAATGATTCCAATATTGGTTCCTCTTTTTATTTCGGCTTTTCGAAGGGCAACGGATCTTGCCATGGCAATGGAATCAAGAGGTTATCACGGTGGAGAAGGAAGAACAAAGATGAAACCCCTTGCATACAAAAAGAGAGACTATTACGCTTATCTCATTATGCTTTTCTATGTGGTGGTAATCTTTGTGATTGGACGCTATTATCCCCTGAGAATCTGGATATTCTAGGAGGCTCTATGAGACGCATAAAACTAATAATTGCCTATGATGGGACGAATTACTGTGGTTGGCAGATTCAAAAAAATGGAATTACAGTAGAGGAAATTCTAAACAAGACAATCGGTAAGCTTACAGGTGAAGATATTCACATTATAGGTGCCAGCCGAACGGATTCAGGCGTACATGCCCATGGACAGGTTGGTGTATTTGATACGGAAAGCACAATTCCTGGAGAGCGATTCTCCTATGCTATCAATCAGAAATTACCTGAGGATATTGTGATTCTGACCTCGGAAGAAGTAGATGCAGCTTGGCACCCAAGATATCAAAATGAAATACGGAAAACTTATATTTACAATATTCACAATGAAAAAAGAGAAGATCCATTAAAACGTCTCTATGCGGCTCATGTTTCCTTTGACTTGGATGTGGAGAAAATGCAGAAAGGTGCAGAGTATTTACTGGGAGAACAGGATTTTGCAAGTTTTTGCAATATCAAGTCTCAGGTGGAAAACACGGTACGTACTATTTATAGGCTCCAAGTAGAAAGAAATGGTACAGATATTCAAATTACAGTTGAAGGAAATGGTTTTCTATACAACATGGTTCGTATTATTGCAGGAGTGCTTATTCGCGTGGGACGAGGATTTTATACACCAGAAAAGGTGAAAGAAATACTGGAAAAAAAGGAACGTACCCAGGAGGGGATTACGGCTCCGGCAAAAGGATTGATTTTAGAAGGAATTCACTATGGGAAGTAGTTGGATTCCTTTTTCATAAAGAGTATAATAAGAAAAATAGAAGAAAAAAGAAAGAGAGGTAATGGATAGTGAAAAAGGAGCAAGTTGCATCTCAAAAAAGAATGAATTGGTATACCTTGGCTTTTATGGCATTTACCGGAGTTTGGGGATTCGGAAATGTGATAAATGGATTTTCGGAATATGGAGGACTGAAAGCAATTCTTCCATGGCTGATTATTTTTGCCCTTTATTTTGTACCCTATGCATTGATGGTAGGAGAGCTTGGCTCTGCCTTTAAAGATGCAGGAGGCGGGGTGAGTTCCTGGATTCAAAGCACGATAGGTGCAAGGATGGCTTATTACGCAGGATGGACCTATTGGATTGTTCATATGCCTTATATATCTCAAAAACCGAATTCTGTTTTGATTGCTCTAAGCTGGGTGGTTTTTCAGGATTCTCGCATTAGTGAAATGAATACATTAACTATGCAACTTATATGTTTCGGTATTTTCATTTTAGCTCTTGTTCTTGCAAGAAGGGGAATCAGTATCTTGAAAAAACTGGCATCAGTTGCAGGAATGGCAATGTTTGTAATGTCCATTTTGTATATTGTCTTAATGATGGCAGCGCCAGCAATAGCAGGAGATCAGACAATTGCAATTGACTGGTCCCTAAAAACGTTTATGCCGAAGTTTGATGTGGCATTCTTTACAAGTTTTTCGATCCTTGTTTTCTCTGTAGGAGGATGTGAAAAAATTTCCCCTTATGTAAATAAAATGAAGGACCCTTCGAAGGATTTTGCAAAAGGTATGATTGCGATGACAGTGATGATTAGTATTTGTGCAATTCTAGGTACGGTTGCCATGGGGATGATGTTTGATTCTAATAATATTCCGGGAGACCTAATGACAAATGGTGCTTACTATGCATTTGAAAAATTGGGCTCTTACTATCATGTTGGCAAGTTCTTTGTTATACTCTATGCCCTTACCAATCTAACCTGCCAGTTTGCGGTTTTGATTATGTCTATTGATGCACCATTGCTGATGCTTTTAGACAGTGCTGACGAAGAATATATACCGAAATTTTTCTTTAAACGAAATCAATATGGCGCCTATGTTAACGGACATATTTTAGTCTTTATTATTGTAGGATTATTAATTATTATCCCGGCTTTCGGAATCGGAAGTGTGGATCAATTAGTGCGTTGGTTGATTCGTGTCAATGCAGTCTGCATGCCACTCCGGTATTTGTGGGTATTTGTGGCCTACATTGCATTGAAAAAGCAGGCAGACAAATTTCCAACGGAGTATCATTTCGTAAAAGGGAAGGGATTGGGAATTTTCTTTGGTGGATGGTGCTTTCTAATTACTGCAGCCGCGTGTATTGGTGGAATTTATTCGGAGAATCCTTTTGAATTAATTTTAAATATTGCAACACCTGTTGTGTTTATTCTATTAGGGCTGATTATGCCAGTAGTAGCGCGGAAAGAAAATAATAGGGAGAATTTACAATGAGCAAAGATTATAATAAGGAGTTATTGAATTTTTTGGAAAAAAGTCCTACCGCCTTTCATGGAGTTCAAAACATATGTTTTACATTAGAAGACAAGGGATATCAGAAGTTAGAAGAGGGGGAAAAGTGGAAGCTAGAACCTCAAAAAGGATACTTTGTCACAAGGAATGATTCATCTGTAATTGCATTTAAGATTCCGAAAAAGAGTTTTGGAGGATATCAGATTGTGGCAAGTCATAGCGACTCGCCTTGCTTTAAAATCAAAGAAAAACCAGAGCTTTTGAGAGGAAAAAGATACACTTCACTAAACGTGGAAGGCTATGGTGGAATGCTAATGGCTCCTTGGTTTGACCGACCGCTGTCTGTGGCAGGTCGAATCATGGTGAAAGATGGAAATAAGATTAGAAGCCTTTTGGTGAATATTGAAGAGGACTTACTTATGATTCCCAATCTGGCAATCCACATGAACCGAGAAGCCAACAATGGGTATGCTTATAATGTGCAGAAGGATTTGATTCCCCTTATGGGAGATGGAAGCCAGGAAGGTAAACTCATGGAAAGAGTAGCAAAAAAAGCTGGAGTAGAAGCAGAAAATATTCTGGGGAAAGACTTATTTGTCTACAATAGGCAGCCAGGTACGGTTTGGGGACTGGAAAAAGAATATATTGGAGCACCAAGAATTGATAATCTGATGTGTGCTTATGGAAGTCTTCAGGGCTTTTTACAGGGAAGAGGAAAAGAAAATGTCAATGTATACTGTGTATTTGATAATGAAGAAGTCGGAAGTCAGACCAAGCAAGGAGCGGGTTCCTCTTTCTTAGAAGACGTTCTTTGTAGAATCAATCTTAGCTTGGGACGAGAGAAGGAAGAGTATTTTACTGCATTAGCCAACAGTTTTATGGTTTCAGCAGACAATGCCCACGGTGTACATCCTAATATTCCAGAAAAAAGCGATGAGGTAAATCGGGTTTATATGAATGAGGGGATCGTCATTAAGCATAGTGCGAATCAAAAATACACGACAGATGGTGTATCCAGAGGAATCTTTGTAGATATATGTAAAAAAGCAGGGGTGCCAGTGCAGGATTTTGTGAATCCATCGAATGTTGTTGGTGGCTCGACCCTTGGAAATATTGCAAACACAAAAACCTCTGTCAACACAGTGGATATTGGGTTGGCACAACTTGCAATGCATTCCCCTTATGAATGTGCCGGTGCCAAAGATATTGAATATATGATTAAAGGGATGAAAGCATTTTTTAGCACGACAATAAGAACAATAGGAAGCGGAAGCTATGAATTATAAAAAGAATAAGATGATACTGAGTATGATCCTAATTGTAGCGATACTTATTGGGATTATGGTCGGGTTTCGTTTTTTTCAGTCCAGATTACTCAAAGGTAATAGCAGTTCATCCGATACAAAGGAAGAATATAAATATCACATCGCAATGATTGTGGAAAACAAAGAAGACATTTTTTGGAAATCAGTAATTGAGTATGCAAAGAAGGCCGGAAAAGAAAAAGGGATATTGGTAGAAAATTTCGGTGGAGAACTGAGAGAAAATTATACGAAAGATGAGCTAATGGATATGGCAATTGCTGCCCGTGTAGACGGAATTATCTTAAAAGGGGATCAAAGACAGGAAACGAAGGACTTGATACAGAAGGCAGATGAGCATGAGATACCTGTTATAACTGTTGGAAGTGATGCTGCAGGAAGTAAAAGAAAAAGCTTTATAGGCGTCAATGAATATACATTAGGTGAGAGCTTTGGACATCAAATTGTTGGTACGACCAATCAAAAGAACCAAAAGGTAGTTGTTTTGCTGCCCTCAGATAATGGGAACAGTCCTTCTAACCTGACCTATTCAGCAATAGCGGATGTGGTGGAGAAGAGTGAACAGTTTTTTTCTCTTTCCTCACGAATTACTGGCGGGAAGGGAGAGTTTGAATCAGAGGAAATTGTGAGAGATATTCTCCTGCCTCAAGAGGAAAGACCAGATATATTAATTTGTCTCAGTGCAGTCGATACGATGAGTGCCAGTCAATGTTTGGTGGATTACAATCTGGTAGGGGAAGTTCGTATTATTGGCAGCTATATTTCAGATAAGATTGAAGAAAATATTCTGAAAGGAATTATTGATTCAACGATTGCAATCAATGCAGATGAAATGGGCGAATATGGAGTTGGGGCTATGTACGACTATTTGACCAAAGAATATGTAAGTGACTACATACCCGTAGAATCTCAGTTAATAACGCAGAAGAATGTGAAGGATTATGAAAAACAAAAAGAAAACTAATTCAATAGGTGGAAAGCTAATTCGCGTTTTTTTGGTAGTATTTGTGATGGTGTTTTTGATTAATGCTTTTATCTACTTGAATTTAAATAAGGCAATCGGTCAGATTGACACAGTTTATAGCAGTAATATTCAATTAAATGATTTGTCAGAATGTTTAAAGGATACCAAGGGCCAGCTTTATCAATATTTAAATACCAAGGGATCGGATTCTTTAGAAAGCTATTATGCAAATGAACAGGAGTATCGGGAACAGCTAAAGCTGTTGACGAAAGAAGCAACTGCTAATGCCAACACCCTTGCAGAAAAAAATGTTTATAACATGTCCTTATCCTACTTGGAGCTTACGAGTGAGGCCATCAGTGCAAAAAGAGGGCGGGATGTTACAAAATACCGGGAGGCCTACGAGGAAAGTAATAGGATTTATGATTATATTCAATCGAATATCAACAGCATTAATACCACTGTTTTCCTGCAAAATGCACACAATTATGAGGTGTTGAGGGCGATACTAGGCTACACAATGATTTTTAGTATTATTGTTCTGGGTATTGTTTTTCTTTTGGGAATTATTTGGACCGCTTCGATGACACGAAATATTACAAAGCCATTAGTCGAACTGGCAAATGTGGCAACAGAGATTGCGAAAGGGAACATGGAAGTAGACTTTCCTATTGTGGAAACCGGTGATGAAATTACTGCAGTTGCAAAGGCTTGCAACAAGATGATGGATAGTATCCGCTCCCATATTGAGGAAACAAAAGAAAATTTAAGGCGGGAAAGCGAACTTAAGGAGAATGAACTTCTGATTAAAAATGATTTGAAAGAGGCTCAGCTGAGGTATTTACAAGCTCAAATAAACCCTCACTTTTTATTTAATAGTTTAAATGCAGGAGCCCAGTTAGCTATGATGGAAGGAGCCGAAAAGGCATGTCTTTTTATTGAACATATGGCGGATTTCTTCCGGTATAATGTGCGAAAAATGGGAAAGAGCACTACTCTCTTAGAAGAAGTGAATTTGATTGACCATTATATTTATATTTTAAATGTGCGTTTTTCTGGTGAGATTATTTATAATAAGCAAGTTGATGAGAGGTTTTTAGATATC
The DNA here is from genome assembly GCF_024721305.1 of Aequitasia blattaphilus. Taxonomy (GTDB): domain Bacteria; phylum Bacillota; class Clostridia; order Lachnospirales; family Lachnospiraceae; genus Aequitasia; species Aequitasia blattaphila. Next base: position 73,585 of record NZ_JAMXOD010000014.1, read on the forward strand.
GAAATGCCAGGAATGATTCTCCAACCAATTGTAGAAAATGCCGTTAATCATGGAATCAAAGAAATTGAGAGGGAAGGCAGAATTGATTTAGGAATCTATAGTGATCAGGAAAAAGTATGTATAAGCATTACAGATAACGGAGTGGGAATAAAGAAGGAGACAATCGAAAAAATTTTGACGGGAGTTCCAGATGCAGGGGAAAACGAAAAGGACTCTACAGGGATTGGATTAAATAATGTTATTAACCGTTTGAGAAGTTATTATAATGAGAAAGATATTATGGACATTCAGTCTTTGGACGAAGGAACCAAGGTTGTGATATATTTACCGAAAGGAAGCAGAGAGCTGTGAAAGTATTAATATGTGATGATGAGGGAATTGTAAGAGAGTCCATACAATTTATATTGAAGAAAAATTTTTCCGATGAATGGGAGATTGAGACGGCAAAAAACGGGAGGTTAGCCATTGAGCTTGCAGAAAGTTTTCGACCGGATATTATTATGATGGATATCCAGATGCCGGGTATTAATGGAATTGAGGCTATGGAGGAAATCCGAAAAGATAATAAAAATGTGCTTTTTATTGTCTTAACAGCCTATGACAAATTTGAATATAGTCAGGCAGCTATTGATATTGGAGTCTTTTCTTATCTTACAAAACCGATTAATAGAGATGTATTATGTGAAATTCTCAGAAAAGCAAAGAAAAAAGTTGACGAGAGGAAAAGAAAAATCAAATCGGATTTACTGATTAAAGAAAAGCTGGAAGCGGTGCTTCCTCTGATCGAGGGAGGAGCAATCTACAGTATGATTATGGATGCAGATGCTATCTATCAAGATGGGTTGGGATACTATGAGTTGTTGGAAATTGAGGAAGACTATGGATACGCCATTGTAATCATGTGTGGAAGTGACTTTCACAAGGGCCAGCTTACGAATAGCATTGGAGCGGGTATTGATCTGAAAAAGCAGTATCTCAAAATGAGAGAATTGATCAAAGAGTCCACAAATGGACTTGTCAGCGAAGTGATGGCAAATAAAATTATTGTCTTTGTGCCTTGTGAGAAAAAAGAGGAGGCCTACGAGAACCGCATTAAGATTATTGATAACATAAGAGCCCTTCTCCGTAAAATGGAAAAGCAAAGTAACCTGCGGTTTAAGGCAGGGATTGGCACAGTATGTAAGCGGAATCATATGCAGGAATCCTATAGTGAAGCAACGCAAACTCTGCATCAGGGAGTTGGAAAGGTCACGCATGCAAAGGATTTGCCAGTGAGCTGTTTGTATGAGGAGGATTATCCGATTGATTTGGAAAAAGAGCTTTTTCAGGCGATTGAAAGAGGAAATGCAGAGGATACGAGAGAGTTGAGTGAGAAGTATATGTATTGGATAGAGAGTAAGATGCCCAATTTAAATCATACGGTTCGTCTAAAAGTAATTGAGTTTATTTTATGGGCAGAACGTCTGGCATATATGCAGGGAAGTATGGTGTATCGTCTGGATAACCGCGAAGGTTATATGGAAAAATTACTTTCTTTTTATACTTATCAGGAAATTACTTTGTGGTTTACCAATAAGATGGGAGATGCGGCGGGGCATATTGCTATGAAGCAACAGGAGAAAACCGGAAATGTTGTGGAAAAAGCAAAAGAACACATTAGAAATCACTTCGCAGAGGAATTATCACTTGATTATATTGCAAAAGAGATTGGCATCAGCCCTTACTATTTGAGCAAACTCTTTAAAGAGTGTGAAGGAGTGAATTACATAGAATATGTAACCGAACTGCGAATGGACTATGCAAAGGATGCATTGCAGAACAGTGATAAGAGTATTAAAGAAATTTGTCACGATTCTGGATACAGCGACCCAAATTATTTTAGTAGGATTTTTAAAAAATGGACAGGAAAAACACCGACAGATTACAGGGAGAAGAGGGCTGATGAATAAGAAAAAAAGGTATATAAGCATTGTAGTGGTTCTACTTCTCTTAACCATGAGTATGTCCTGTGCAAATACAGAAAGTGTGAAAGAAGAAAAAAAATCTGAGAAGGAAAAGGCCAAAATAGGAATTACCTTTGATACCTTTGTGCTGGATCGGTGGATTCGGGATCGAGATGTGTTTTTATCAACTGCCCAAAAGCTGGGTGCAAAGGTAGACGTCCAAAATGCAAATGGGGATGAGGATAAGCAGCGGGAACAAATTAAAAAGTTTATTGAAGAAAAAATGGACGCAATTGTTATTGTGGCAGTAAACTGCTATCAGCTTTCAGACGTGGTAAGAGAGGCCAGAAATGCTGGCATTGTGGTAGTGTCCTATGACCGTTTGATACAAAGTGCAAAGACAGATTTGTATTTGACAGTAGATAATGAAATTGTAGGACAAAAAATGGCGGAGATGATTATGGATAAGCTTCCGGACGGAGGCAATATTGTGATGATTTGTGGCCCGGAAATGGATACAAACAGTATCGATGTGGCAAGTGGTTTTGAACGAAAGATAACAGATGATAAATGGAAAATCATTTATAAAAACAATGTGAAGGCATGGACGCCAGAAAATGGATTTTTGGCTGTTACAGAGGCTTTTGAAAGTGTGGGAAATACTAAGATTGATGCAGTTATGTGTGGAAATGATGGGCTGGCGGGTTACGCTATAAGAGCCTTAAGTGAGATGCAAAAAGCAGGAGAGGTTATTGTTGTGGGACAGGATGCAGATCTGGAGGCTTGCCAGCGAGTGGTAGAGGGAACCCAGTCAATGACCGTATATAAACCAATAGAAGAATTGGCCAAGGTAGCTGCGGAATGCACGATAAAGCTGATTAATAAAGAGGATATTGGAACCATTGGTGATATTTCTCAGATGAAAACGATTGAAAATGGTGCAGCTGTTGAATACCGCGGATTACTTCCGATAGCAGTAACAAAAGAAAGCATGGATGAGATTATTATTGATTCAGGATTTCATTTGCGGGAAGAAGTATATTTAAACGTTGAGGCACAGTAGCAATAAAAATAAAAGTATTAGCACAAAAAAGTGCTAGTACTTTTATTTTTTGTTTGCACTTTTGTAAAAATGTACAGGTAATTGCAAACATGTCCTAATTCCAAGATGATAAAGTGAATTTAACAAATTAATGAAGGAAAAAATGGAGGTAAAGTAAGTATGAAAAACAAATGGAAGAAACTCGTAGTTGTTGCATTGTCTGCTGTAATGCTGGTATCCTTAGCAGCGTGTTCAAGCACCGGTAGTGGTGGAGCAGATAACAAAGAAGATAAGGCTGAAAAGAAGACAGAAGCGGGAACTGGAAAAGTCGGTGTGGCCATGCCAACAAAGGACTTACAGCGTTGGAACCAAGATGGGGAAAACATGAAAAAGCAACTGGAGGCAGCAGGGTATGAGGTGGATCTTCAGTATGCAAGTAATGATGTAGCAACTCAGGTATCACAAATTGAGAACATGATATCAGGAGGTTGTGAGCTGCTTGTGATTGCTTCCATCGATGGAGAATCTTTAGGAACTCCATTGGCAACTGCGGAGGAGCAGGGAATTCCAGTCATCTCTTATGATCGTTTGATTATGAATTCTACAGCAGTTGAGTACTACGCTACTTTTGACAACTATTTGGTAGGGCAAAAGCAGGGCGAATACCTAGTAGAAAACTTAGACCTTAAAAATGCAGATGGTCCATTTAACATTGAAATATTTACCGGAGATCCAGGAGATAATAATGTAAACTTCTTCTTTGGTGGAGCAATGGATGTAATTCAGGAATACATTGATTCAGGAAAGCTCGTTGTACAATCAGGACAAGTAAAGAAAGAAGAGTGTGCAACAGCCGATTGGTCAACAGAAAAAGCTCAGGCTAGAATGGATGCGATTTTGAGCTCCAACTATGCAGATAAAAAATTAGATGCAGTTCTTTGCTCTAATGATTCAACAGCACTTGGGGTAACCAATTCCTTGGAAGGCAATTATACAGGGGAATGGCCAATTATTACAGGTCAGGACTGTGATGTTGCAAACATGAAAAATATGTTAATCGACAAACAATCTATGTCAGTATTTAAGGATACTCGTAAATTAGCAGAGCAAACAGTTAAAATGGTTGATGCAATTATGAGTGGAGAAGAAGCAGAAACAAATGATACAGAATCTTATGATAATGGAACTGGTATTATTCCAACTTATCTTTGTGACCCAACCGTTGTAACAACAGAGAACTACGAAGAAATGTTGATTGATTCAGGATACTATACAGCAGATGAATTGAAATAAACAGATAGAGGCGGGGTATCCCCCGCCTTTGTTACAGAAAAGGAAAGGAGGCAGACTTTTGAGCAAGACATTATTGGAAATGAAAAACATTACAAAAACCTTCCCTGGAGTCAAGGCCTTGGATAATGTAAATTTGAAAGTAGAAGAAGGTGAAATACATGCTTTGGTAGGAGAAAATGGTGCCGGAAAATCTACTTTAATGAATGTCTTAAGTGGTATTTATCCTTTTGGGAGTTATGAAGGTGATATTTTTTATGAGGGTGAAGTTTGTAAGTTTGGAAAGATAAAAGACAGTGAGTCCGTTGGTATTGTAATCATTCACCAGGAGCTGGCCTTGGTTCCGGAAATGACAATCGGTGAGAATATGTATTTAGGGAATGAACAGGGGAAATCCTATAGCATTGATTGGAATCAAACCTATGGAGAAGCAGATAAATATTTAAAACAGGTAGGCTTAAAGGAGTCTTCAAGAACGCAAATCAAGGATATAGGTACTGGAAAGCAGCAATTGGTTGAAATTGCAAAGGCACTTGCAAAAAGAGCAAAACTGCTAATCTTAGATGAACCTACTTCCTCGCTAAATGAGGAAGATTCGAAAGCATTGTTAGATTTATTATTAGAGTTTAAAAAGCAAGGGATGACATCAATAATCATCTCCCATAAGTTAAATGAAATTGAATACATTGCAGATAAAATCACGGTAATCCGTGATGGAGCTACAATCGAGACCTTGGATAAACAAGGGGACAATGTAACAGAGGCAAGAATCATTCAAGGCATGGTAGGCCGTGAATTAACAGACCGTTACCCAAAGAGAGAGGCTCAGAACCTTATTGAAAAAGCCCTTGAAGTAAAGAATTGGACGGTTTATCATCCTCTGTATTCAGAGAGGAAGGTGGTTGATGACGTATCCCTCTATGTGAAAAAAGGAGAGGTTCTTGGAATCTCAGGATTAATGGGGGCAGGAAGAACAGAACTGGCAATGAGTATATTCGGTAAAAGCTATGGAAAGAAAATTTCCGGACAATTACTGATTAATAATAAAGAGGTAAGCTTAAATACAGAGAGAGAAGCAATTGATCATAAAATTGCTTACGTTACTGAGGACCGAAAAGACAATGGTCTAATCCTAAGCAATCCAATACGTATTAATACAACTCTTGCAAACCTGAAGGGGGTGAGCAAAAGAGGGGTTATTGATGCAGATAAAGAAATTGCAGTGGCGAATGAATTCAAGGACAAGCTTCGGACAAAAACACCGAGTGTGGAGCAAAATGTTGGGAATTTAAGCGGAGGAAATCAGCAAAAGGTCCTTCTCTCCAAATGGATGTTTGCTGAGCCAGATATTCTAATATTGGATGAACCTACAAGAGGAATCGATGTAGGTGCAAAGTACGAGATTTACTGCATTATCAATGATTTAGTAGCAGCAGGGAAATCGGTGATTATGATCTCCTCAGAGCTTCCGGAGGTTCTCGGAATGTCGGATCGCATTTACATTATGAATAGTGGGCAGATTGCTGGAGAACTAGATGCAAAGGAAGCAACTCAAGAGAAAATCATGTCACATATTATAAAATCTGGAAAGGAGAAGAACGAATGAAGGAGAAGAGTGTAGGGACGTTTTTAAAAAAATATACAATGATTATTGTGCTGGTAATTGTTGCATTGTTTTTTACATGGCAGACACAGGGGCGTCTGATTTATCCACAGAATATTAATAACTTGATATCGCAAAATGCATACGTATTTATTCTGGCAACGGGTATGCTTCTATGTATTTTAACAGGAGGAAATATCGATCTTAGTGTAGGTTCTGTCGTATGTTTTGTAGGTGCAGTAGGAGCCACCTTAATGGTAAAAAAAGGAATGAACATGATTCTTTGTATTATCATTATGTTGGCGGTAGGATTAGCAATCGGAATCTGGCAGGGATTTTGGATTGCATACAGAAGAATTCCGCCATTTATTGTAACACTGGCAGGGATGCTGATGTTTAGAGGGTTATCAAATATTGTGCTTCAAGGTTACACGGTAGCACCGATGCCTCAGAATTATTTAAATCTGTTTAACAGCTATATTATTGATTTTTTCCATGGTGAGAATTTTAATATTACCAGCTTGGTTGTTGGAATTGTAGCAGCGGTTATCTTTGTACTACTTCAATTCAGACAAAGGATGCAAAGAGTTAAAAAAGGATACGAGGTAGGAAGTATCACAAACGATATTATTAAGTGTGCCTTGATAAGTTTAGTTATGATTGTACTAATGTGGCGGTTGGGAATGTATAAAGGAATCCCCAACATCCTGTTATGGATTTTAGTCATTGTAATAATCTATGGATATGTTACATCAAAAACCACGATTGGAAGGCATTTTTATGCAGTGGGTGGAAACGAAAAGGCAGCAAAACTATCAGGTATTAATACGAATCGGGTATATTTTATTGCATATGCTAACATGGGATTGCTGGCAGCAGTAGCTGCAATGGTAACAATTGCAAGATTAAACTCTGCGAATCCTACGGCAGGTGACAGCTATGAAATGGATGCAATTGGTTCCTGCTTTATTGGCGGCGCATCAGCATACGGAGGAAGTGGAACCATTCCTGGCGTAATTGTGGGTGCAACCTTGATGGGTGTTATCAACCTAGGAATGTCCATTATGGGAATTGATGCAAACTGGCAAAAGGTGGTAAAGGGTCTTGTTTTGCTAGGTGCAGTTATTTTCGATGTCGAGTCAAAAAAGAATTCAAGATAGTAAAGTGGCAAAAACCTCTTATCATTATTCGGATAGGAGGTTTTTCTTTTACATTGGAGAGCCATCGTGATAAAATCAGGATTAGAACAGGGAAAGAACGGAGAGAAAGATATGGAAGAACAGGAAAAAACCTATAAGAGACGGAAACGATATAAAGGAACTCACCCAAAAAAATTTGAGGAAAAATATAAGGAACTTCAGCCTGAAAAATATCCAGATACCATAGAGCATGTTATGCAAAAAGGGATTACACCTGTGGGAATGCATCGCTCAATCATGGTAAATGAGATATTGGATTTTTTGTCAATACAACCGGGGCAGACTGGCTTCGACGGTACCTTAGGTTATGGGGGACATACCAAGGAAATGCTTGAACAGCTAAAAGGCGAAGGAAAAATCTATGCCTTTGATGTGGACGGCATCGAGCTGGAAAAAACGAAAAAACGTCTTGAAGATGCAGGATACGGAGAAAATATACTTCAGGTGAATCACTTGAATTTTGCCGAAGTGGATCAGATTATTGAAGAATCCGGTTTGTTTGATTTTGCGTTAGTGGATCTTGGAGTTTCCTCTATGCAGATTGATAATCCTAAGCGAGGCTTTTCCTATAAAACGGAAGGTCCTTTGGACTTGAGACTGGATTCGGAAAGAGGAACCTCCGCAGCTGACCGATTAAAAGAGTTAACAAAAGATGAGCTCCAGGGAATGTTGTGGGAAAATTCAGATGAACCTTATGCAGAGGAAATTGCAGAAGCTGTTACAAGAGAAATAAAAAAGGGGAATTCTGTAGATACGACACAGAAGCTTCGGCAGATTATTGAGGATGCACTTTCTTTTCTGCCAGAGATGGAAAGAAAAGAAGCAGTAAAAAAATCCTCTCAGAGAAGCTTTCAGGCACTTCGAATTGATGTGAACAGTGAATTGGAAGTGCTGTATCAGTTTTTGGAAAAACTTCCGAAAGTAATGAATCACGGAGGACGCATTGCAGTTCTTACTTTTCATTCAGGAGAAGACAGGCTCGTTAAAAAGTCTTTTAAACGTTTGAAAAGAGAAAGAATATATAGTGAAATTTCTGAAAATGTTATACGGCCTTCTGGGGAAGAATGTAACCGTAATAGCAGAGCCCGCTCTACAAAAATGAGATGGGCAATCAAAAGCTAAACTGAAAAATTTTAAAAACACACCGATTTTTTCGAAGAAATTTGTGTATTTTTTTACATACGTGGGTTTATTCAGAGAACAAAGTATGATATATTCAAATTAATAGAAAACTTTGGGAGGTTTGAAAAAATGAAAGTATTATGGACAATTGTTCCTTTGTTGGGAGCGCTTGCCCTTTTGTTTGCTGTCTATTTAGCAATCAAGGTGAGACGGGAAGACCCAGGAACAGAAAAAATGAAAGTGATAGCAAGAGCTATCCGCGAGGGGGCATCAGCCTTCTTGAATGCAGAATACAAAATTCTGATTATCTTTGTTGTAGTGTTGTTTTTTGTGATTTGGTTGGGGATTGGAAGTGTTGTGACAGCGGTGTGTTTTTTAGTGGGAGCCGCTTTTTCTACTTTTTCAGGAAATTTTGGCATGAATATGGCAGTACGGGCAAATGTACGGACTGCGAATGCGGCAAGAGTGTCTGGAATGAACAAGGCACTATCCATCGCCTTTAATGGCGGTGCAGTCATGGGGATGTGTGTCTCAGGCTTAGGTGTTTTGGGTGTCAGTTTGATTTACATTATTACGAAAAACACGGAGGTGCTGTCAGGCTTTAGCTTAGGTGCATCTTCCATTGCTCTTTTTGCAAGAGTAGGAGGAGGAATTTATACCAAGGCGGCAGATGTAGGTGCAGACTTGGTAGGAAAGGTTGAAGCTGGAATTCCGGAAGACGATCCAAGAAATCCAGCGGTAATTGCAGATAATGTAGGAGATAATGTGGGAGATGTCGCTGGTATGGGGGCAGACTTATTTGAATCCTATGTTGGAGCGATTGTTTCAGCCGTTACTTTAGGACTAATCTTCTATCAGGAAAGTGGAGTATTGTTTCCGCTTGTGATTGCAGGATTTGGTCTTTTGGCATCTATGATTGCAACATTTTTTGTGAAGGGAAATGAAAATGCAAATCCCCACAGCGCATTAAAAATGGGTTCTTATATTTCCAGTGTATTGGTAATCATAGTTGCATGTGTATTCAGTAAGGTTTTGTTTGGAAACTTTAAGGGTGCCATTGCAATTGTTGCAGGATTGGCCGTGGGTATTTTAATTGGAGCCGTAACTGAAATTTATACTTCTGCAGAATACCGGTCAGTCAAAAGAATTGGAGAACAATCCCAGACAGGTGCAGCAACCACCATTATCAGCGGGTTGGCAGTAGGAATGCGTTCTACAGCGTTCCCCATTCTTTTGATTTGTGGCGGAATATTTGTTGCATATATGGTATATGGATTGTATGGAATTGCCTTGGCGGCTGTTGGAATGTTGTCTACTGCCGCAATGACCATCGCAGTAGATACCTATGGACCGATTGCGGATAATGCAGGAGGAATTGCAGAGATGGCTGGGCTTGATAAAAGCGTCCGAGAGATTACAGACAAGCTGGATGCGGTAGGAAATACCACAGCAGCAATCGGAAAAGGATTTGCGATTGGTTCAGCAGCGCTTACAGCCCTTGCACTTTTCGTATCTTATGCTCAGGCTGTACAGATTGATACCATTGATATTTTGAATGCAAAGGTAGTCATTGGGCTTTTCCTTGGAGGAATGTTACCCTTCCTATTTTCAGCTCTTACCATGGATTCTGTGTCAAAAGCAGCTTATCAAATGATTGAAGAAGTTAGAAGACAATTTAAAAGCATGCCGGGAATTATGGAAGGAACTACGAAACCAGACTATGCATCTTGTGTGCGAATCTCAACAAATGCAGCATTAAAAGAAATGATTATACCAGGTGTTTTGGCAGTGGCTTCACCTTTAGTAGTAGGAATTGTACTTGGAACAGAAGCCTTGGGTGGCTTGCTTGCAGGAACCCTGGTGACAGGAGTTCTTCTTGCCATATTTATGTCGAATGCTGGTGGAGCATGGGATAATGCTAAAAAATATATCGAAGATGGTCATTATGGTGGAAAAGGAAGTGAAACTCATAAGGCAGCAGTAGTAGGAGATACAGTAGGAGATCCTTTTAAAGATACCTCGGGACCTGCTATTAATATACTAATTAAGCTTATGACAATCGTGTCCTTAGTGTTTGCACCACTGTTTTTATCTATAGGTGGTTTGATTTAAAAAATGAAATTGAGAAATAAGCAACCTGCTGCGTATAATAAGTGCAATAGGTTGCTTATTTTATATTTGCTCTATAAAATCATACCCGATAAGGTATAAAACGAGGCGAAACATAAAAATTTATACCCTTACAGGTATAAAAGGATGAAAAATGATTGACACAATACCCGATAGGGTATAATATATGCAGTATGAATCTCGTCTTTGACACCTAAAATAACATTCAAGCTCAACAACCCTTGATATAGCTGGGGTTGTTGAGCTTTTTGGAATTCAAAATTACACGTTGCACTTTTACTTTTTTGTCTGAGCACAAATGTTTTTCATTTTCATAATAGGAATGATCTCTTTTGAGGTAGTGAAGCCGAACTCTTTGTGTAGTTCATCGGTTAATTCGGTTCGTGTATATACTGGTTCATATCCTTTTCCTTCGTGTTTCACAAAATCCATATCCTTCAAGCACTCTATTATTCTTTTGCAAGTAAATGACTCGCCAAGCCGTTTCTCAGTGTAACGATAGACGATGAGAGCAATAAAACAAGTAATAAAGTGCGCTGTGATTCTTTCTTTCCGTTGTAGATAAACTGGGCGAGCTTCAAACTCACTTTTCATAATACGAAAGCATTCTTCGATTTCCCATCTCCTCTGGTTAATCTTTACAACGGCTCCAGCTTTTTCCTCAAGGTTGGTGCAAACCGCATAGAAGCCGTCATACAGCTCTTCATTTCTGATAGCCTCTTTATCAAGATAATAGGTGGATTGATCGGCTATCTCTCCGTTTTTTGTGGCTCTATCAACTTTTATGAAACGCTTGCAGTCTGTTGGTCGTTTATGGTCAATACCTGAAGCTCCCTTTTCAATAGCTTTGAGTGCTCGCTCTATCTGATTGTTGCGAATCTTTCTTTGATAATTCTTATATTTGATAGAGTAGGACACAATCAGTTGTTGTTCCAATCCGTTCTCTTTTATCCATCGACTCTTATAGAAGACCTTATCTTTATCATTTACCTCATCTAGTTCGGAAATATTATAGGTTATGTGTACGCCCTGGCCTGATAAGTACCATCCCTTAGAATCCAAGGCCCATTCTTTTAGAAAACCTTTTAGCTTTTTAATGGATTGAGTTGTAACAAAAGAACGAGAGCCATCTTCCCCACTATAATCATTAAACTTGCGGTTGCTAAGGGAGGAGAGTCCAGCGTCTGTGCAAACAACAAATTTAGACATTCCAAAATCAGTGAGTAACTTTTCTTCAAGAGGAATCATCGTAGGTTGTTCGTTGTGATTACCGGGATAAATACTGAAAGAAAGCGGAATCCCTTCGGCATCCATAAAAAGCCCCATACCAACGATAGGAAGAGCGCGACCTTCTTTGCTAAGACCATATTGTTTGTCATCTTCAGCTTGTTCTGTTTCGAAATAAAAATTGGTACAGTCATAGTATATAATTCCCGTCTTACGCGGGGATAGTTTAAGGGTGTTTTTATATAATGTACTTTGAATATAGTCGGATTCCTCAGCAATGACAGAGAGTGCACGATATACTTGATGGAGATCAAAGTCTGGTTGCTCTATGAACTTTGCAGAATCTCTATAGGTTCCCTGTTTTGATGAAGGGTACAGAATACGAGTATAAATTAACCTAGAGAAAATAGAATTAAGGTTAAACTCGAAATTATGCTTTTTAGAGATTGCACGACAGATTTTATCAAGTCCAAGACTGTAGTAGACATCTTGAAGGAAAAGATATCCGCCGTTGTAAAGTCGTTGTTGGTTAAGGGCGAGGTCTTTCGAAGGCGACAGATCAATCAGTATTTCCCCGGATTCTTCTTTTTCTGCTTGATTCATAAGATCGACTTGATGCTGAGCCCAGGCCTTTGCATCTTTGACCCCATAAGTTTCACAAATATATTTTTCGGACCCAAAACGGGTCACTATTAATGACTTGTTTTTCCCATCAACATAAATTGTTTTCTGAGCGTAATAAGAAATAGAATATTTAGAACGTGAATAGCCTAGTCTCATGGTAACACCTCCGTATTTCGTATATATCTATTATAACACAACGCAGTGCAACGGGTAAAGAAGAAAATTGTAATTGACAAAAAAATAAAGCCACTTAAGGCTTTTACGAGGGTGGAATGCAAATAAGGTGTCAAAGACCCGCGTATAATAAGTGCAATAGGTTGCTTATTTTATATTTGCTCTATAAAATCATACCCGATAAGGTATAAAACGAGGCGAAACATAAAAATTTATACCCTTACAGGTATAAAAGGATGAAAAATGATTGACACAATACCCGATAGGGTATAATATATGCAGTATGAATAAAATAGGAAAGTATATTAAAGAAAAACGAAAAAGTGTAGGCTTGACTCAAGAAGAGTTTGCGATGCGTGCGGGATTGGGACTTCGTTTTGTCAGAGATTTAGAACAGGGAAAGGAGACGGTTCGACTTGATAAAGTGAATCAGGCACTGGCAATGTTTGGAATGGTGGCTGTTCCGGGGAAGCTTGACAGAGAGGAGTAGTATATGGCAAATGAATACCGTAGAGGTTTTGTTTATGTGCAGAATATTTTTGCCGGTATTATAGAAGAGACGGATGAAGGATACCTGTTTACCTATGATGAAGAGTATCAGTCATCTGAGGCTGCAGTTGCAGTAAGTGTAACTCTTCCATTAGAAAAAAAAGAATATTTTTCCAAAACTCTGTTCCCATTTTTTGATGGTCTAATACCAGAAGGATGGTTGCTTAAAGTTGTAAGCAGGAACTGGAAAGTCCGCCAAGATGATCGGTTTGGTTTGTTACTCATTGCTTGTCGTGATTGTATTGGAGATGTGTCTGTTCGGGGAGAAAAATGATGATGAAATGTTTGTACTGTGGGAAAATAATGAATGAAGATGTAACCCAGGAAGAACGAGAAGCTTGTTGGCATAGTAAATGTGCAAAGAAATTTTTTGGTACAGAGCGGGTTCCTTCATTGGATATATCAGAGGAACAGTTCACTCAAATAGCAAATGATACAGTGCAGAAAGGTTTAACAATACCGGGAGTCCAGAAAAAAATATCTCTTCACCTGGAAGAAAGCATGAGCACAAGACTGACAATGGTAGATTACCCAACCGGTTATATTCTTAAACCGCAAACAGCGGAGTTTCGGTTCTTACCTGAATTTGAGAATTTGGCTATGAAGCTGGCAGAAAGTGCTGGTATCAAAACAGTTCCTCATGGTTTAGTTAAGTTAAAAAATGATTATGCATATATTACACGCAGAATTGACCGCAGGATTTCCAAAAGAAAGATTTCATTCTATGCAATGGAAGACTTTTGCCAGCTGTCCAATCGATTAACACAGGATAAGTATCGAGGTTCTTATGAAGGGTGTAGCCGTGTGATTAAGAAGTATTCAACTTTTCCGGGGATTGATTTATCGGAATTGTTTATAAGGGTAGTACAGTCATTTATTATTGGGAATTCTGATATGCACCTAAAAAATTTCTCGCTAATTGAACGCCATCCAGGAAAGAGAGACTTTATCCTGTCAAGAGCCTATGATATTTTACCAGTAAATATTATTATGCCAGAAGATAATGAACAATTAGCCTTGACTTTGAATGGAAAAAAGCGGAATCTGCGTAAGAAAGATTTTCTTACATTTGCCAAAGGTTGTGATATGACAGACTTGGCCGCTGAAAAAATTTTGGCAAAGTTTATTAGGTTAAAAGAGGAATATCTGAAGCAATGTGATGAATCTTATCTTCCGAGGGAGTCTATCAAAGAAATGAAGGATTTGATCCGTAAGCGTTTTGAGGCTATTTGAAATTCATTTTCATTTGTGCTAGTATTTACTATTAGAAAGCTATTTATGAAAGGATGATTTAAAATGACGAAAATTGACATTATATCAGGGTTTCTCGGAGCGGGAAAAACCACGTTTATTAAGAAATTAATTGATGAAGTTTATAAAGGAGAGAAGTTAGTTCTCATTGAAAACGAATTTGGAGAAATCGGAATTGACAGCGGATTTCTAAAAGATTCCGGTGTGGAGATTACCGAAATGAATTCCGGCTGCATCTGTTGTACTTTAGTTGGAGATTTTGCGAAATCTTTAAAAGAAGTACTGGACACCTACCATCCAGACAGAGTAATCATTGAACCATCAGGAGTTGGAAAACTCTCCGATGTTGTAAAAGCGATTCAGGATGTAGAGGAAGATATGGTAATCGAGAGTAAGGTTGCTGTTGTGGATGGAAAGAAGGCGAAACTTTACATCAAGAACTTTGGTGAGTTCTTTATCAATCAAGTAGAAACGGCGGATACTATCGTTGTAAGCAGAAGTCAGGAACTTTCGGAAGAGAAGCTAAAAGAGTGTATTGAATTATTAAGAGAAAAGAATGGTGATGCTTCTATTATTACAACACCTTGGGAAGAACTAAAAAAAGAAAGCATACTACATGCTTTTGAGGAAGACACAAACCAGGAAAGTCTTTTAGAAGATGAGCACCATAATCATGAACATCACCACGAAGGATGCTGCTGTGGACATCATGATCATGAAGAGCACCATCATCACCATGGAGAAGGCGAGTGCTGTGGACATCATGAGCATCACCATCATCATAATCATGATGCAGATGAAGTGTTTACAAGCTGGGGAGTAGAGACTCCCGCGAAGTATAATGTGGAAGAATTGGAAGCAGTAATTAAGACTTTGGCAGATTCCACACTGTATGGTACAGTTCTTCGAGGAAAGGGTATCGTCCAGTCTCAAGAAGGTGACTGGAAGCAATTTGACTTAGTGCCAGGGGAATGGGAAATCCGGGAAGGATCTCCGGATTATACAGGAAGAATCTGTATCATTGGAACAGATTTAAAAGAAGATGAATTAAAGAAAGTATTTCACGCGTAGAAGAGGATGAGAGAATTATGGTGCCAGTATATATTGTAACGGGATTATTAGATAGTGGAAAAACAACGTTTATCAAAGATACTCTCTTGAAGCAAGACTGGATAGAAGAGGGAGTAACTGTTTTAATCCGTTGTGAAGCAGGAGATGAAGAGTTCGATCCCCTCTTTTTAGAAGAGAATGAAATTGAATTAGTTGATATAGAAGATGAGGATGATTACAACGAAGCTTTTTTACAAGAAATTGAAGATGGCTGCAACCCGGATCAGGTAATCATTGAATTTAATGGAATGTGGAACTTTGAAAATTTTGCCAATACGGATTATCCAAAGGAGTGGGCAATTGGAGGAGTTTATTCTACGATTAACGGAGAAACTTTGGAAATGTATTTGAAAAATATGCGTAACATGGTAATGGAACAGCTATCAGATTCAGAATTTATCGTTGTTAACCGTTGCGGTGAGGATGTAGACAGAGGTGCATTCCGAAGAGCGCTAAAGGTGCAGAATCCTACGACACAGGTTCTTTTTGAAAAACCGGACGGATCCATTATCCCGCCAGATGAAGAAGAGCTGCCTTTTGATTTTGAAGGAAATAAGGTGGTTTTAGGTGATGAGGACTTTGGAGCATGGTACGTAGATGCTTTTGATAATCCTCAGCGTTATGAAAATAAAGAAATTACATATCTTGCACAAGCCTATCGTCCAAAGGGCATGGATGCCCATATGTTTGTACCGGGAAGATTGATTATGACCTGCTGTGCAGATGACATTCGTTTCTATGGATATCCTTGTAAGTCGAAGGATAAGTTGTCATTTAATCCTGGAGATTGGGTGAAAGTTACGGCAAGATTTGGGTTTGGATTTGTCACACCCCAAGGAGAAGAGAGGCCTTTATTGGAGTTGATTAAGATCAAATCAGCCAAGCCTGCAAAAGATGAGGTTGTTTATTTGAGATAGCTATTGACAAAGGTTACAAGATGCTGTACTATGACTCACATATACGAGAAATGCTTTGAAAAGAAAGAGTAGTAAGAGAATACCCCAACAGAAAGTTACCGGTTGATGAGAGGTGCGGGAAGGAATTCTTATGAATACATCTTGGAGCAGCGTACCGAAAGTCATAAGTAGGCTACGACGTAGGACATACGTTATTTGTCAAAGCGATTACTGTCGCTTATAGAGGTTATTTGTGTAAGCAGATGACGAACCAAGGTGGTACCACGAGATATTCTCGTCCTTACTTTTAAGTAAGGGCGAGTTTTTTATTTACAAAATGAAAAGGAGAAAAAAGATGAAGATTTATGAAGAACTACAAGCAAGAGGGCTAATTGCTCAAGTAACAGATGAACCGGAGATAAGAGACCTTATCAACAATGGTAATGCAACCTTTTATATTGGCTTTGACCCCACTGCAGATAGTCTTCACGTAGGGCATTTCATGGCACTATGTTTAATGAAAAGATTACAGGAAGCAGGGAATAAACCAATTGCACTTCTAGGTGGGGGAACGGGTATGATTGGAGATCCTTCTGGACGAAGCGATATGAGACAGATGATGACAGTGGAAACAATCAATCACAATATTGATTGCTTTGTAAAGCAGATGAGCCGTTTTATTGACTTTTCAGAAGGAAAAGCACAGATGGTTAATAATGCAGACTGGCTTCTGGAGCTAAACTATGTGGATATGCTTAGAGAAATTGGCTCCCACTTTAGCGTAAATCGCATGCTGGCAGCAGAATGCTATAAGCAAAGATATGAAAAAGGGCTTACCTTCTTTGAATTCAACTACATGATTATGCAGGCTTTTGACTTCTATAAATTGTACAATGACTACGGCTGCAACATGCAATTTGGTGGAGATGACCAATGGAGCAACATGCTTGCAGGAACGGAATTAATCAGAAGAAAGCAGGGAAAAAATGCATACGCAATGACCATTACCTTGCTGTTAAACTCAGAAGGTAACAAAATGGGGAAAACCCAAAACGGTGCAGTATGGCTTGATCCAAACAAAACATCACCCTTTGAATTTTACCAGTACTGGAGAAACATTGGGGATGCAGACGTATTAAAATGCCTGAGAATGCTTACATTTCTTCCTTTGGAGCAGATTGATGAAATGGACAAATGGGAAGGCAGCGAGTTAAACAGAGCAAAAGAAATTTTAGCGTATGAGCTAACAGGCCTTGTACATGGAGAGGATGAAGCGAAAAAGGCAGAAACCAGTGCAAAAGCAATCTTTACGACAGGAGCAGCAGAGAACATGCCCTCTACCGTATTGACTGAGGAAGATTTAACAGAAGGACAAATCGACATTTTGACAATTCTGCTAAAAGGAGAGCTGGTTCCTTCAAAATCAGAAGCAAGACGAGCAGTGACACAAGGTGGTGTTTCCGTAGATGGAGAGAAGGTAACGGACACTTATAAAACATACACCAAGGAAGAGCTGGAAGGTGATGGGATTGTGGTAAAGAAGGGGAAAAAGAATTTCCGGAAAATCACAATGGAGTAGGAGGAAATGCAAATGGGATTTAAAGAAGTAAATATTGAAGAACTGCAGTTTAATCCATTTACCAAAATTGGAAAGGAATGGCTCTTAATTACAGCAGGAAATGAAGAAAAAAGCAATATGATGACAGCGAGCTGGGGTGGAGTTGGAATCATGTGGGGAAAAAATGTAGCAAGTGTTTATATTCGACCACAGCGTTATACGAAAGAGTTTGTAGATAAAGAGGAATTATTCACCATGTCTTTTCTAAGTGAAGATTTTCGTAAAGAGCTGAGCTTTTGTGGCTCTACATCGGGAAGAGATGTAGAGAATAAATGGGAAAGTGCAAGCCTGACGCCCTTGGTAACAGATGGAACCGTTGGGGTTGAGGAAGCAAATATGATTTTTGTGTGCAAAAAGCTTTACCGTCAGGAAATGCTGGAAGATTGCTTTGAATCCCATGTGGAACCAGAAAAATGGTATCCTCAAAAGGACTATCACTTTATGTACATGGCGGAAATTGTAAAAGTTCTCGTGAAAGAATAGAGAAAGTGATTGACAGGGATTGTTCCTTGTAATATAATGTTTAAGCATGATTGCGAAAGAAAAAGCAAAGGCCATTGCCCCGGAATTTGCTGATTTCCAATGAAAAATAAAAATGTTAGTTGATGATATACAGGAGGTAATTCCATGAAAACTTATATGGCGAATCCAGATAAGATTGAAAGAAAATGGTTTGTAGTAGATGCTACAGGACTTACATTAGGACGTTTGGCTTCAGAAGTTGCTAAGGTTTTAAGAGGTAAGAATAAGCCTGAATTTACACCACATATTGACACAGGTGATTATGTGATTGTCGTAAATGCAGAGAAGATTAAAGTAACAGGTAAGAAAATGGATCAAAAGATCTATTACAATCACTCTGAGTATGTAGGTGGTATGAGAGAAACTACATTAAAAGAGATGATGGATAAAAAACCTGAAAGAGTTATAGAGCTCGCAGTAACAGGTATGCTTCCAAAAGGACCTTTGGGAAGATCAATGTACAAGAAACTATTTGTTTATGCTGGACCAGAGCACAAGCAACAAGCTCAAAAACCAGAAGAGTTGACATTCTAAGAAAGGTTTGAAAGGAGGAAATTAAAGTGGCTAATACAAAGTATTATGGTACAGGAAGAAGAAAAAAATCTATCGCACGTGTTTATTTAACACCAGGAAGCGGAAAGATTACAATTAATAAAAGAGATATTGATGAGTATTTAGGATTAGAGACATTGAAGGTAGTAGTTCGCCAACCATTAGCAGCAACTGACACAGAAGGTAAGTTTGATGTTTTGGTTAATGTAAAAGGTGGTGGATATACAGGACAGGCTGGAGCAATCCGTCATGGTATTGCAAGAGCGTTACTTCAAGCTGATTCTGAATTCAGACCAGTTCTTAAGAAAGCGGGATACTTAACTCGTGATCCACGTATGAAAGAACGTAAGAAATACGGACTTAAGGCAGCTCGTAGAGCACCTCAGTTCTCCAAGCGATAATTTTTTATCAAATATACCGAAAACCCCGGAGCTATGTAGCTTACGGGGTTTTTCTATACTCAAATTTTATGGGAAATCGCTTTTAAACTATTTCCGCAGTGTCTTACGGAAATTATGTCTTTAGAAGGGATTTTTGTCATTTCGTGCAGAAAAAGTGGTCATTCGTGCAAGTTACTTGTTTTTGATGGGGGATTCTTACTATACTTATTAAGTCTAGAGCACGTATAGAAATGGAGGAACAGGAATGATAAGAACAGTCAAAAAAAGAGTGTTGACATTGTTAATGGCAACGACAATGATTGCGGGAGTATGTATGAGCGATACTTTTGCAGAAACAACACAAGCAGCAGTAGGAATAGAACCAGTGACAAGCAGAGGGTTTTCCTATACCATCAACGAAACGGTAATCGGCTTTGGTGGACATGAGTGGTGGGTGATTGGAGACAGCAGCAATGGTGTAAAGTCGGATGGGGCAGCACAGCTTACCTTATGGAGTAAGAACTATGATTTTGGTTTTAGTGAGTTTAACCCAATGAACATGGTGAATACATATGAGGGTAGTACTTTACAGAGCACAATGAATGCCTTACCCATTGGAACAGGTCTTGAACCTGGCATGATTCAAACAAGAGCAACACTGGACGGAATAAACGGAGCGACCCCAACTAACCAGAAATTTTGGGCACTTTCACTGGATGAATGGACGACTGTTGGAAACAGTACCGTGCGTTCATATGGCGACCATTATTGGCTGCGTTCGCCCCATTCTACACTTACGTCTAATGCCTACGTCGGCATTTCCGGCGGTGTTTTAATGGACTTCACTTATGTCGACCACAATTACGCCATGCGCCCTGCTTTCTATTTAAATCTGCAATCTGTTCTCTTCACATCTGATGCCAAGGGAGAGGGCATGAAATCTTTGGCGGCAGGGAGAGCATCTTTGGAGACGGCACAAACACCATCGAGTGCTATTAAGATGACGGTAGAGGATAATACGAATCTGTCACTTTCGACAACTACGACCAATATTGCCGCTTATCCTGGTGATACAGTGAGTTTTCAATACAATGGTGCCAGAGGTGGAGGGACCAGAAGTGTTTCCCTGATAATTTGTGATAAGACAAGTGGAAATATCTTATTTTATGGACGTCCAGTAGATTTGAGTGGCGGAGATACTTCGGGAACGGCAGAATTCACAATTCCAGCAGATATGGAAGTTGGTGACTATCAACTAAAAGTATTTAATGAAGAGGTAAATGGTGAAAATTGCACGGACT
>NZ_JAMXOD010000015.1 GCF_024721305.1 Aequitasia blattaphilus
ACAAAGAATCAAAGAAAAGACTATCAACATAAGTTGAGTCTGGAACTGGCAAGGGAATATGATGTAGTCTGTGTAGAAGACTTAAACATGAAAAGCATGAGTAGGAGCCTCCATCTGGGAAAAGGGGTGATGGATAATGGATTTGGGAACTTCTGTAATCTCTTGGAATATAAACTGAGAGACAGGGGAAAGAAGCTCTTAAAAATCAATCGCTATTATCCTTCCAGTAAAACCTGTAGTAAATGCGGAAAAATAAAGAGGGAACTTTCCTTAGCAGAGAGAAGCTATCGATGTGAATGTGGGAATCAGTTAGACAGAGATGTAAATGCTGCAATCAATATCCGGGAAGAAGGAAAAAGAATGCTAAGTGCGTGACTGTACGAAAATAAAAGAACACAAACCGTAGGGCATACGGGGATAGCCTGCAGATACTTATTCCATTGGGAATATTGAACAGGAAGCCCCCACTTCAGAATGATAGCATTCAAGTGGTGGGAGCATGTCACAAGCAAGAAGGATATGATTGCTGTAAATATGGGTTGTGTACATTGGAGCATCGATACCTCTGAGGAGGGAAGATGGGTTAAAGCCTTGTTTTGGAAAAAGTAAGCCAAACAGGTACAAAAGAGAGCGAGGTAGATGATTACGAGCCACGCATCGAGACGAATGTCTTTCAGAATCTGAATACGGTCGAAGGCTAAGGCGCCGCATAAACTTAGGAATGCTGTCATACCGCTTTGCAATGCGGATATTGTGACAGCATCTATTTTTTTCTTTCACGTGTTTCATGGGTTTATTTTACCATATCTTTTGGAGTCTGTGGTATACTAAAAAATAAGGAAAAATCAGAGAGGTCTAAGAGATGATTAATAAAACAGTAAAGAAGGTGTTAAAAGCCTTATCTTATAACGACGTCGAGCTTGAAAAGTCCAGAAGTATTGCAAATATTAAAGCTCTTGATCCTATGAAGCTGTTTCATACAAAAGTAGATTTACGGATTCATAATGAAGGACATCAAATTCCGATTCGTATTTTCTTTCCAGATAAAAGTATTCATTTGGAAGAGGATGGGGTATCGGATTTTCCGGCAGTTCTCTTCCTTCATGGTGGAGGGTGGGTAACAGATAGTGTTGATAATTACGAAAGAATTTGTGCCCGGCTTGCGAAAAACATCAATCAGATTGTTATAGCGGTGGAATATAGTCTGGCGCCGGAACATCCATTTCCGGCCGGATTAATGGATTGCTATTACGTAGCAAAATCAATTTTCCAAAAGCGCTTTTTTCTCAATATCAATCCGGAGCAGGTGACGCTTATGGGGGATAGTGCAGGAGGCAATCTGGCGGCAGCACTGTCTCTTATGGCAAGAGATAAGAAGGAGTTTGAGGTGAAAAGACAAATTCTAATCTATCCAGCAGTGAATAGCGACTATTCAGAAACATCGCCTTATCCATCGGTTCAGGAAAATGGAAAGGATTATATCTTGACAAGGGGAAGACTACGGGATTACATAAACTTATATGCAGGAAAAGAAGAAGATAAAGAGAATCCTTACTTTGCCCCAATTAAGGAAAAAGATTTGACAAATCAGCCTGAGACATTGATTATTACAGCAGAGTTAGATCCTTTAAGAGATGAGGGAGAGGACTATGGTAAAAAGTTAAAAGAAGCTGGAAACAAAGTGGAGGTACATCGTATAAAAGACGCACCACATGGATTTTTTGCTTTAGGAATTAAGGCTTTCCATGTGAAAGAAAGTTTTGAAATTATAAATGAATTTTTGCAAAGGACCCGTTTGAAATAAATATGAAAATCAGAAAACCAAAACCATGGAGAAAACTGGATAATAATGCACTGTTATTTGTTGCTAATAACAGTAAAAAGGATACAAAGGTATTTCGTTTTTACTGCGACCTTAAGGAAGATATCCGACCAGACAAACTACAACAGGCATTGGATAAGATAATCGAAATATATCCGTTGTTTTTAACCACATTAAGGAGGGGGCTTTTTTGGCATTATCTGGAAGAAAGTGACTTACATCCGAAGGTAGTGGAAGAATACAAAGACCCCTGTGCACCTCTCTATATTAAGGATAAATTTAACCTTCTTTTTGAGGTCACTTATTATAAAAAACGAATTAATTTTGAAGTGTTTCATGCTCTGACTGATGGGACAGGAGCAATGGAGTTTTTGAGAGAGTTAATCAAGCAATACCTGCTCCTGTGTCATGAAAAAGAGGGATTGCAGGATATTATGCTGACAAAAGAAAAAGTAACAATCCAAGATCAGGAAGATGATGCTTTTTCAAGGTATTATACGAAGACCTATAAAAAGAGTGGGCAAAAAAAGAAAAAAGCATATCAGGTCCAAAGAAATGCACCATCTTATAAGAAATTGCAAATCACGGAACATGTATTGTCTCTAAAGGATTTACTGGAAAAATCAAGAGAATTGGGTTGTTCATTAAGCGTGCTGTTAACGACAATCTATATCTGTGCCATTCACGAAGAGATGCCGAAACTACAAGAAAAGAAACCCCTTGTTATAATGGTGCCGGTAAACTTAAGAAAATTTTTCGCATCGGCATCTATGCTGAATTTCTTTGCTTTTATTGAACCAGAATATAATTTTAGTGAAAACAGTGATGATTTCATGGAAATTTTGGAGGCAGTGAAAAGGTACTATAAGGAAAACTTGACAGAAGAAAAGATGCTGACTCATATTAATAAATATTTTTCTCTGGAAAAGCATCCAATATTACGTTTCTTTCCATTGCTAATTAAAAACTGGGGAATCTATATTGGTGCAAGAAAAAGTAAAGATGATGTAACGGCTATTTTTTCAAATATGGGGGCAGTGGTGATGCCGGAAGAATACTGTGCCTATATAGAGAGCTTCGGAGTCTACACCAATACACCTAAGGTAGAACTTACGATGTGTTCCTTTCAAGATGAAGTTACCTTGAGTTTTACTTCTCGTTTTGATACAACCAATATAAAGCGTAATTTTTATCGGATTTTAGACTCCCTATCCATATCAGCGGAAGAAAAAGAAAGTGAGTTTCCGGAGAGCGATACACCAGAGCTAAAAGGGCTTATGATTTATAAGTGGTTTTCCTTTTTCTGTATTTTAGCCTGCGTTATCTGTCTTGGAATTAACGTTTTAGTTACAAAGAACAGCTGGTGGTCAGTCATTGTAATTGCAGGAACGGGAAGCTTTTGGATGGCTTTATCAATCGGATATTATAAACGGCATAATCTTTTAAAGGATATTATGTGGCTTTATATATTGATTACTTGTGGAAGTATTGTATGGGATGTATACTATGGATTTTTGGGATGGTCCGTGGACTATGTATTTCCTGCAATTAGTATTGTGGTTTTAATCGGAATGTTAATTGTTTCAAAAATACAGGCTCACTCCGCAAAGGAATATATGATTTATTTTCTAATGGCGGCAAGCTATAGTGTAGTTGTTTCTATCGTACTAATGGCAGTGGGAATCATAAAGAAATTACAATTTTCGGTGGTTTCATCAAGCATTGGATTCTTAGTTGTTATCGTCTTGATGATTTTCCGTTGGAAAGATTTTAAGGAAGAGCTACAAAAGAAATTTCATCTGTAAAAGAGGAGAGATTTGTGTTAAAAGAAATTATTGAAAAAATTTTTGGAAAAAAGAGTCGGTTTATCACGACAAAGGAAGAGTTAGAAAAAGAGTTTGAAGAAGTTACTTTTCAGGGAAAAGGAAGCTTTTTTGAATCGGATTTGCAAAATATTTATCTTTACTTAATTGAGTCAACAACCAGGATTAAGGAAACCTCTTATGTAAGAGGAAAATACAAAGGAATTCTTTTTGAAAGAGGGGATATTAGTTTTCCGGGATATGAAGGTGAGGTTTATAAAATAGAACTTATGGATAGCTACGAGGAAGCTTATCTGTTAAGTGCCCATTTACAGAATACACGTTTTATTGATTACAAAAAGGTGCCAGCTAAGCCATTTCCACAAGTGGATATAGGAGATGAAGTTTGGAAATACGTTGGAACGCCCCTTACAGATATTAATACCTTGATTTTTCAAAAAGAAGGAAAAATTCAAGCCCCCATTTTGAAAGGAATCCAGAGGATCCGAAATTATGTGAAAACACCCATTGGAGCCTATTTGAAGGAAAAGACACTTTATCTATTTATTCCCAATGGAGAAGAACCTATTTTAGAGGGGACGAAGCATATTAAAAGAATAATCGACGCATTAAAAATCGAATCCTAATTTAGGATTCGATTTTGTGTATCAGTAGTCCGCTTAACAGCTTTGGTTCAAACCAAGTGGATTTGGGGGGCATTAGCTTATTGGCATCTGCCACGGCAAACAGATCATAGATTGAGGTGGGATACATGGCAAAGGCACATACGCAGTCTGTATTTACCCGCATCTCAAGCTCTTTCAATCCGCGGATTCCGCCGATAAATGCGATTCGTTCGTCTGTTTTTGGATCTTCAATCCCAAAGAGAGGGGCAAGAATTTCCCGTTGTAAAAATGCTACGTCCAGGGCTTCAACAGCATCACTCTTTTGAAAGGACTCTTTTTCCTGCAATAAATACCAGGTGTTGTCTAGGAGCATTGAAAAAGTTCCAGGCTTGCTTGGAGCAATTTTTTTTGTGTCCATCTGGAGTACATCGCACACTTTTTTGATACCCTCTAAAATCGAGGATGCCATATAATAGGGTTGCTTTTTCAGGACACGGTTGTAATCCATGATATAAAGCTCATCTGCAGGGAATAAAACAGACAGGAAGTAGTTAAATTCCTCTGTTCCAGTATAGTGGGGATATTTTTCTCTGCGCATTTTAGAGACAGCAACTGCCGAAGCTGCCCGGTGATGTCCATCTGCAATGTAGGTGGAAGGGATTTCTCCAAACAAATCAACAAGAAGTTGAATTGTGGAGGTATCTGATATTTTCCACATACGCTGGGTTACCTGGTCCTCTGACACAAAATCATAGAGAGGAGTATTCATCTTTGCCTTTGTGACGATCTCTTTGATTCTCTGATTCGGAGGATAAGCCAAAAAGATTGGTCCGCTCTGGGCGTTGCAAGTGTTTACGTGGTTTATTCGATCCTTTTCTTTTGAGGAGACCGTTTTTTCATGTTTCTTAATTACATTATTTAGGTAGTCATCTACAGAAGAACAAACAGCAAGACCGGTTTGAGTTCTTTCGTTAAAAGTTTGTTCGTAGATGTAAAAGCATTCTTCTTGTTCCATTTGGAAGAATTTTTTTTCTTCCATTTCCTTCAAAAGTCTTCCACCTTCCTGATAGACTTTCTCACTATACATATCCACGTTCCTATCAAACTGAGTTTCTGGTCGGTCAATATTTAGAAAGGAAAGAGGATGCTCTTTGGTGTAGGAATAAGCTTCTTCCCTGCTATATACATCGTAAGGAAGAGCCGCAATTTTATCTGTATATTCGGTAGTGGGTCTTAGAGCCTTAAAGGGTTTAATGACTGCCATATTGATTCTCCTTTTAAAGTATTTGTACTTAACTTATCACAGTAGATAAAGTTTCGCCACAAAAATTATGAATTCGAATAAAATTTTAGATTATGATATAATGACCCAGAAGAAAGGACGTATGTGAAAATGAGGTCTTTGTTAAAATATTTGAAGGGGTATAAGGTTGAAAGTGTTATTGCCCCACTCTTTAAAATGTTAGAAGCAAGTTTTGAATTAATTGTGCCATTGATTACGGCAAGAATTATAGATATTGGAATTGCAGACCGGGATAAAAGCTTTATCTTACACCAGTGCATAATACTGGTTTTACTAGGGGTTGTGGGTCTGATCTGTTCCTTGACTGCACAATATTTTGCAGCAAAATCTTCTATGGGGATGGGTGCAAATATTCGAAAAGCGATGTATCATCATGTGAATACTTTTTCTTATGAAGAGTTAGATTTGATAAAGCCATCGACTCTGATTAATCGTATCACGGGAGACGTGAATCAAGTGCAAAATGGGGTGAATCTCTTTTTGCGTCTCTTTATGCGTGCTCCGTTTATTGTGATTGGAGCAATCTTTATGGCAAGTACAATTAGCCTTCGTCTAACGGGCATCTTTCTGTTGGCGATGATTTTAATTGGGACATCTATTTTTTTAATTGTGAAAATAACAGTAAAGCTGTATACGAAAGTCCAGGAGCATTTTGACGCAATTGTTCTTCATACAAGAGAAAGCTACAGTGGAGCGAGAGTGATTAGAGCTTTTCACAAGGAAAGGAAGGAGCAGGAAGCTTTTAAGGAAGAGGGAGAGCTTTTAAACAGGTTTCAAATTCAATCGGGAAGAATATCGGCTCTTCTGAATCCTTTGACGACCAGTATTACGAATATTGGTATCATCAGTCTTTTGATTTTAGGAGGAAAAGAGGTTTATCGCGGTGCCTTGAGCCAAGGTGAAGTGGTTGCTCTTATCAACTACATGTCACAAATCCTTCTGGCTCTTTTAATTCTGGTGAATCTTGTTGTTTCAATCACAAAAGCCTTGGCAAGTGGGAAAAGGGTAGCAGAGGTTCTGGCATTACAGCCAAGGATGCAGGAAGGCAAAGAGACGACAGGACTGGGAAAGGCAGAAGGGATTTCTTTTAAGGGAGTAAGTTTTTCTTATCCAAATTCGGATGAAACCGCTATTGAGAATGTAGAGTTTTCCATCCCTAGGGGAGAAACAATAGGTATAATAGGTGGAACAGGCGCTGGTAAAACCACATTGATTAATTTAATTCCAAGGTTATATGATGCGACCAAGGGAGAGGTTCTATTAGATGGGCGAAAGGTTCAAGAGTATACGTATAAACGATTAAGGGCAAGGGTGTCAATCGTACCTCAAAGATCAGTTTTGTTTTCTGGTACAATTCGGGAGAATATGCAGTGGAGAAAAGAGAGTGCTTCAGATGAAGAAATATGGGAGGCATTAGAAATCGCTCAGGCAAAAGAGTTTGTTATGGAAAAGCAGGAAGGCTTGGATGGAATTGTACAGGGAGGAGGCAGGAATTTCTCGGGGGGACAAAGACAGAGGTTATGTATTGCAAGAGCATTGATAGGGAAACCAGATATTTTGATTTTAGATGATAGTGCATCAGCGTTGGATTATGCTACAGATGCAGCCCTTCGAAAAGCGTTGCGGAGAGTAGGGAAAGAATTAACAACCATTATTGTGTCACAAAGGGTTGCATCAATCAAGCATGGAGATGTGATTTTTGTAATGGATGAAGGAAGAATTCAGGACATTGGAAATCACGAAGAGTTACGAAGGACAAGTGAAATATATCAGGAATTGTGTCGGACGCAATTAGGAAAGGGGGAAGCCTTATGAGAGGAAAAAGAATACAGTCTCTGCTAAAGCCTTTTCGTATTCCAATATGCTTAATGATTTTATTTTCCTGTATTTTTGTAGGGACTACTCTTTACACACCTATATTGATTGGAAAAGGAGTGGATCATATTTTTGGTCCTGGGCAGGTGGATTTTCCGGGGCTGTCTAAAATTGTAATCCTCTATTTGGTGACGATTGGAGTAGCAGCACTTAGTCAGTGGTTTATTGGTCTTTTGACGAATCATATCACATATAACATAACAAAAAACCTGCGAAACGATGCTTTTGCACACATGGAAAAGTTGCCAATGGAATACTTAGACCAGCATCAACCAGGTGAAATAATCAGTCGTATTGTGACAGACGTAGAGCAGTTTGGAGATGGCCTGCTTATGGGATTCACCCAGTTGTTTACAGGAATCCTGACAATTGTAGGCACGCTGTTGTTTATGCTGCTTTTAAATCCTAAGATTACTCTTCTGGTAGTAATGATTACACCGGTGTCATTTTTATTTGCAGGACTTGTTGCCAGAAAGACTTATTTTTTATTCAAGGATCAGTCGAAAAGCCGCGGAGAACTGACGGCTTTTACAGAAGAAATGATTGGTAACCAGCATGTTGTGAAGGCGTTTTCAAGAGAAGAGAAGAATGAAACGATCTTTAACCAGATCAATGAGAAGTTGAGAAAGGTGAGTGTATCAGGAACCTTTTTCTCTTCGGTAGTAAATCCAGGAACTCGCTTTGTGAATGGTTTGGTATTTACAGGAGTTTGCATATACGGAGCCTTTGTGGTTATGAGGGGCGGGATTAGTGTAGGTGAGCTGGTGAGCTTTATGAATTATGCCAACCAATACACAAAACCCTTTAATGAAATCTCCGGAGTGGTAACAGAGTTTCAGAATGCATTGGCCTGCATAGGAAGAGTATTTGATTTTCTCGATGAGGACGTGGTAAAGCCAGACGGATCAGAGGCGAAGATACTTACAAATATAGAAGGGGAAATTGAATTTGAAAAAGTGGCTTTTTCTTATGTAAAGGAAAAGGAATTCATAAAGGATTTGGATTTCCTGGCAGAGCCAGGTGAACGTATTGCCTTGGTGGGACCGACCGGGTGCGGAAAAACCACCTTGATTAATTTGTTAATGCGCTTCTACGAGATCGATGAAGGAAAGATTTACATTGATCAGCAAGACACGAAGGAAATAAAGCGTGGGGCACTACGTGAGAGCTTTGGTATGGTTTTGCAAGATACATGGCTAAAGAGCGGAACCATTGCTGAAAATATTGGATATGGGAAGGAAGGTGCTACAGAAGAAGAAATAATAAATGCAGCAAAGCTGGCAAGAGCCCATAGCTTTATTCAGAAAATGCCAAGAAAATACGACACTCTTATTTCCATGAATGAAGAAAATCTTTCCCAGGGACAAAAGCAACTGTTGTCAATTGCCCGTGTTTTTCTGGCCAAGCCTCCAATGCTTATTTTAGATGAAGCTACGTCTTCCATTGATACATTAACAGAAATACGTGTTCAGAGGGCTCTGGAGGAGTTGATGAAGGGAAGAACCAGTATCGTTGTTGCGCACCGCCTTTCGACGATTGAGAATGCAGACAAAATTTTGGTCATGAACAAGGGAAACATTGTGGAGACGGGAAGACACAACGAACTGCTTCGTAAAGATGGATTTTATGCAAAGCTTTACAACAGTCAATTTGTTGTTGAGTAGAATTCATACAAAAATAGGAGAGTATATCTGAGGAGTAGACAAATTGAGGATGAATGAAAAAGACTTTCTCTATATACTTTGGAAGGACATATCCAACTTCTTATATCCTGTAAGAAATGCATTCGCAATCGTGCAGTCGCACAGTTTGAATTTCTTCTGAAAAAATAACAAGGGATCGGTACTGCTTTATCAAGCAATACGGATCCCTTGAAGTTATTTCCCTAAACGAATGTTTTCCAGCTCTGCATTTAATTCCTTTGGAGCGTGATCCAACAGATAGTTTTTCGTTCCAGAGGAGAAGGAGTCTGTCTTTTTTTGAATCTCTTTTCTTGTGTTTTCGATCTCTTCGTATAGTTCAGAAGCAGAAAAGAGATAACTTCCTTTGCCCCTTGTAATAATCTGTTCCAGGTAATCGGAGGTGGCAACCGTTACTTTATGCTTTCTTCCAATTTTGTGAACGGTTTTTTCAATGTATTGGTCAGCAGTTTCCGCTTCTTTCGTGTAAACAATATAAAGGTTTTTATATTCCAGGATTTCCTCAGGATGGCCAGCAAGCTTATAAGCATCAAAAACAACGATGGTGGTTATTCCTTTATACCCTTGATAATTGCTGATGATATCAATGAGCTTTTCTCTGGCAGCATCCAGATTTTCTTCGGCAAGTTCTTTTAGGCTGTCCCAGGCGTAGATGATATTATAGCCGTCAATCAGGAGATATTCCTCCAGCTTTTTTGGCTCTTGATAAACGGGCTCTTTGGGAGGAGAAAGACGGAGAGATTCTCTGCTGGGCTTTTTAGGTTCCCCATAGGTACGAATAAAGATTTCTTCTAACTCGGCATCCTCTTCCTGGGTGCTTCGGTGCACAGGAGGCGTCATAGAAGCTTTTTGATTAGGGGTATCGATTGGTTTGGAGTCCTCCTTTATCTGGATATGCATGGAAGCGTCTGCTTTATCCCAGGGAATCGTTCTGCCGGCACCGTGATGGGTAAATACAGATGAAGACGGAGAGTCTTTTTCAATATCATAGTCTGCATTCTCCAAGACCTCCTTTTCATTATGGCAGGGGAAATATCCAAGAAAGGAGAGAAAAAGCTTTCCTTCTCCACCAGTGTAGGAAGAAAGAGTAATTCCATAGTGGTGGATGGTAGCAAGAGGTGCTTTTCCTTCAATGACAGCGCGATCTTGCTCGGTTATTGGGGGGGGATATGTTCCGCTCATCCCATCAATATCCGATAAGGCTCTTCCTAAATAAGAAAGAGGTAAAGAAATCTGAAAACGTAAAAAAGGTTCTAGAAGGAGAGCCTGGGATTTCCGCAGGCCCTGTCGGAGAGCCCGATAGGTGGCCTCTCTAAAATCTCCGCCGGAGGTGTGTTTGATATGAGCCCGTCCGGCAATTAAGGTGATTTTTATATCTGTAATAGGATAACCAGCTAAAACTCCGGCGTGTTCCTTTTCTTTTAAGTGGGTCAGGATGAGGTTTTGCCAGTTTTTATCTAATTCATCTTCGTTTACCTTGGATGAAAATGACATTCCTTCTCCAGCTGGGGCAGGTTCCATTAAAAGATGAACTTCAGCGTAATGACGGAGAGGCTCAAAGTGTCCGGAACCAATTACGGTATCTGTAATGGTTTCTTTGTAAAGAATAGAACCTTCGGAAAAGTCTATATCGATTTGAAACCGTTCTTGCAGCAGTGCTTTTAAAATTTCGGTTTGAATTTCGCCCATTACGTGTACAAGAATTTCTTTTTTCTCTTCTTGCCACTGCAATTTCAGAGTAGGTTCCTCTTCTTCTAATAGGGAAAATTTCTCATATATTTTAAACGGATCTACATCTGGTGAATGGATAACTTTGTAGGTAAGAAGGGGTTTCAGGCTTTGGAAATCAGAAGGGGGATGGGTTTCTTTCAAACCAGTAAAGGCAACAATCATTCCGCTATAGGCGACAGGCATTAATTCGTATTTATCACCAGAGTAGAGGCGAATCTGATCGATTTTTTCATTCTCGATAAAAGATTTCACAGAGAATTCCCCTCCTGTAATTTTTGCATGGGTAAGGCGGGTTCCTTTTTCGTCTCTTGATATTTTGTAAACCACCATTTGAGCCGTTGAGCCATAGGAAGGAAAAAAGAGGAAATCCTTTAGCCCCAGAAGGAGCTCTTGGATGCCGGAATCTTTTAAGGCAGAGCCACTGTATACAGGGAAGAATTTCCGCTTTTGAATACCTTCCTGAATGATTCTGGTGTTTAGCTTTCCGGTTTGTAAAAAGGAATCCAAGTATGCCTCGTCAGAAAGGGCGAGACTTTCATAAAAGACTTCGTCATGATCTCCATCAAAATAAATACATCCCTCATCCAGATTTTCGCGAAGATCGGCTAAAAGAGCCGTTTTAGATTGCGCAGTCAAATCCATTTTATTTAAAAAGAGAAAAGTAGGTATTTGATGCTTTTTCAAAAGCTCCCACAAAGTTTTCGTATGGCTTTGGACGCCTTCATTTCCGTTTATTACCAAAAGAGCATAGTCTAATACCATAAGGGTACGCTCTGTTTCAGTTGAAAAATCCACATGTCCAGGAGTATCTAAAAGAGTAATTTGATAATCTCCCAAAGGGAAAACTGCTTGTTTGGAAAAGACGGTAATGCCTCTTTTGCGTTCAATCGAATTGGTATCTAAAAATGTATTTTTATGGTCCACCCTGCCCTTTTGTGCGAGAGCGCCACAGGTGTAAAGTATACTTTCTGAAAGTGTGGTTTTTCCAGCATCTACGTGGGCAAGGATTCCGAGTGTAATTGGTTTCATGTTTTATCCCTTCTTGTTTGTTCTAGTCTATAGTTTAGACAAAGTTATTCGATTTGTAAATGGACAGAAGAACATTTATAATGAGTACAAAGAATGGGAGGTGGTTCCATGAGTAAAGAGGTATACATTGAAAGAGAGAATCTGCCCTTTCAAAGTCTTCTAAGAGATGAGGAATTGGCAGAAGAGATGCAAGAGGTATTGGACAAGTACCAAATCTTGATGGAAAAGCTAAGAAAAATCAAAGGAACATTTCGTCAGATGTATTTGCTAGGGGAAGATTATTTGCCTGCAGAAGTAATTGAGGAGCTTGGCGGTATAATGAGAAAGGAGGATGAGAGACATCCAATTCGACTTGGGGAAGCGTATCCATTTTTAAATGAGAAAAGCTGGAGAATAGGAGCAGAGGAAATCAGCTATTTTAAAGTGACATTGTGGAAGGGGGAAGAGACGTTTTCTTTAAGAGAGATTATACAAGAAGAAAATTCAAAGTTTACCCTGATATTTTCCACAATAGAGGCAGGAGAAATCCATCACACTTTTTTGAACGAGGAGGAGATGCTTGTGGCAATAAAGAGTTTATTTCTGAAAGGTGAAGTGACAATATAGAGCTTTAAAAAAGCGATTACTAAGCCGTGATAGCGTGGCAAAAAAACATTTCCGAAAACAAAAGAAAAAATATTAAAAGATAGAATTGATATTATAAATGACATATGATAATCTTAAAAAGAAGCAGATAGTGTATGTTGTGGATAGTAACTAAGGTGATACAGCGTAAAGATAAGGGGTTACTAATTTTAATTGGGAGGTTCTTAACATGAAAAATAAAAATATTTTTTTGGTAATAGGTATTTTAATATTTGTTATTTCATATATGATTAATCGGTTCGTTGTGAAAATAATAGATCCGGTATACATCGTTATATTGCTTGTTTCCATTTTTTTTGTGATAGTAGGTATGGTAAGTATAAGAATATCATAAGAATATATACCTTCGATCTTTTGACGTTTGAATAAATATCCTTTGATTACTTTGGTTTTCTATGCTATGATGACTTAATGTGTCTTGAAACGAAGCAATAGTAGAAAGTGAGAAATATGCAAGAATTATTATTTGAATCATTAAATGTAAAAGAAGAGTTAAAAAGAGCGGTAAAGGATATGGGGTTTGTAGAAGCGACTCCAGTTCAGTCAAAAAGCATTGCGCCAATGTTAGAAGGTAGAGATATGGTAGTGCAGGCGCCTACAGGAACAGGAAAGACTTGTGCCTTTGGGATTCCAATTATGGAAGCAATGAAGGAAGAGGATTCTTTTGTAAAAGCCTTAATCCTGAGCCCTACAAGAGAATTGGCGGTACAGATAACGAATGAACTGATGAAGCTTAATAAATATATGTCTTCCATCAGAATACTGGCTGTTTACGGGGGACAAAGCATTGACAGACAGATTATGGCATTGAGAAAAAAACCACAGATTATTGTGGCAACTCCAGGTCGGTTAATGGATCATATGAGAAGAAAAACCATACGATTAGACCGTTTAGAGCAGCTTATCCTGGATGAAGCAGATGAAATGCTTAATATGGGATTCCGGGAGGATATTGATGAGATATTAGAGTCCGTGCCAAAAGAGCGTCAGACAGTATTGTTTTCCGCTACAATGTCACAAGATATCTTAAGAATATCCAATCGTTACCTTACAGATCCAGTAAAAATACAAATTACAAAATCGGAGATAACAGTACCTTCGATTAAACAATATTATCTGGAAGTCAGCCCAGATGATAAGATGGATTTACTGGCACGATTAATTGATGTAAATGATTTTAAATTATCTATGGTTTTCTGTAATACGAAGAGAATGGTAGATGAGCTCTCCCACGAAATGACTGCACGAGGCTATCTTTCTGAGGGAATCCATGGTGATATGAATCAGGCGCAAAGAGACCGGGTAATGAGAAATTTTAAAGAGGGAAGAGCTGATATACTTATTGCAACTGATGTTGCAGCCAGAGGAATTGATGTTAAGGGTGTGGAAGCAGTCTTTAACTATGATATTCCTGATGATGTAGAGTATTATGTGCATCGAATCGGGCGAACAGGAAGAGCAAAGGAAGAAGGCGTTTCTTACTCTTTCGCTACAAGACGTGACATGTATCGTTTAAAGGAAATTATGAATTATACCAAAGCGAAGATTGTATTTGTTACAGCGCCTAAGGTATCAGAGATTGCCGATGTTCGTACGCAAAGAGCACTAGCGGATATCCGAAAAGTAATGAAGAAGGCAAAGCTTGACCGTTATGCGAAATCCATAGAGGAATTCTTAAGTGAAGAAGAAAATCAGGATTATACCATTTTGGATTTGGCGTCAGCATTTCTTTCCAGGGAAGTAGGTGCAGAGCAGCTTCGTGAAATAGAAGGACCTGGTAAGAAAAGAGATCGGGATCGTGGCGGCAACAAAAAGAGTGTGCGTCTCTTTATCAATATTGGTAAATTGGATAAAATCAAGAAGAAACACATTGTTTTGCTGATCAGTGAGAAATGTAATGTAAAAGAAAAAATGATTGGTGATGTAGCTGTAATGGACAAGTTTTCTTTTGTAAATGTGCCGTCATCAAAGGCTCAAGAGATTCTGCATACCTTAAAAGGCCTTCGTTACAATGGCAGAAAATTAAATGTAGAAATTTCAAATAAACGTAAATAGTCATTTTACAAGTTGTTGGGGGAATGAAGTGATGGAAGCGTATATTACAATTTTAAAAGAAGAATTGGTGCCTGCGATGGGATGTACGGAGCCAATTGCATTGGCCTATGGCGCAGCTAAGCTCCGAGAGGCTCTGGGGGAAATACCGGAACGAATTGAAGTAGGAGCCAGTGGAAGTATCATTAAAAATGTAAAATCTGTAATCGTACCGAATACAGGGCACTTAAAAGGGATTGAAGCAGCGATTGCAGTTGGGATAATTGCAGGAAATGCCAGTAAGGAATTAGAGGTCATCCAGAAAGTATCCAAAGAACAAAAAGTTGAACTCAAGAACTATTTAGATAAAACTCCAATTTCTGTGAACTATCTGGATACGGATTTGAACTTTGATATTCAGATCAAAGGTTTTGGAAAGAAGGATGAAGCAGCAATTCGGATTGCAAACTATCACACGAATGTAGTCTATATCGAAAAGAATGGAGAGGTTTTATTTACGAAACCCTTTATTGGAGAAAGTGAAGAGGGACTAACAGACCGAAGCATTCTCAATATGACAGGAATTTATGAGTTTGCTACGACTTGTGAATTAACAGATGAAATAACGGGGTTGTTGGATCGTCAAATTCAATACAACATGGCAATTGCACAAGAGGGAATAGATGGCTCTTATGGTGCGAATATTGGCTCCGTTTTGTTGGGTGCTTATGGCAATGGAATCGAAAATAAAGCGGTGGCATATGCTTCTGCAGGTTCAGATGCCCGTATGAATGGGTGCGAAATGCCGGTTGTAATTAATTCTGGTTCAGGAAATCAAGGAATTACATGCTCGGTGCCAGTAATTGTGTATGGGCGGGAAACGAATGCATCGGAGGAGAGCATTTATCGGGCGCTTCTATTATCGAATCTAACAGCAATTCATCAGAAGACAGGAATTGGAAGACTCTCAGCATTTTGTGGAGCAGTCTGTGCAGGTGTGGCAGCAGGCGGTGGCATTGCTTATCTAAAAGGTGGGAAAAAGGACGAAGTATTTCATACAGTTGTCAATGGTCTTGCCATTGTATCTGGAATGGTTTGTGACGGGGCAAAAGCTTCATGTGCAGCAAAAATAGCCATGTCAATACAGTCAGGACTTTTGGGTTATCACATGTTTATTTGTGGCGAGGAGTTTAAAGGTGGTGACGGTATTATATCAAAAGGGATTGAGAATACGATTGTTAACATTGGACGCCTCGGGAAAAAGGGTATGCAGATAACAAACCAGGAGATTATACATATTATGTTGAACGATGGAAAGGAGAACTGTGGAGATGAAGGTAGTTGCGATTAATGGATCACCAAGAAAAGAAGGAAACTGTGAACAAAGCTTACAGATATTAGGAAAAGTTTTTGCGAAAGAAGGAATCAACTTTGAAGTGTTTCATCCTGGAACAAAGGTGAAGCCTTGTCTGGCCTGTTATCACTGCGTGAATAATCATAAGACAAGATGTGTGCAGGATAATGATGGTGTGAATGAGATTATTGAGGCCTGTAGTAAAGCTGACGCAATCGTTTTGGCATCACCAGTCTATCATGGAGGCATTGCAGGAAACATGAAATGCGTTTTAGATCGCCTGTTTTTAGCAGGTGGATGCGTGGATAATCAATTCCATCATAAGGTTGGAGCGGCTCTTGTGACTCTGCGGCGTTCAGGAGGAATGGAGACTTATCAACAATTGCTTGGAACAATGAATGCAATGGAAATGGTATTGGTGACTTCCGACTACTGGAATGCGGTTCATGGTGCGAATCCAGGAGAAATTCATGAGGACACAGAGGGCGTGGAAGTAATCGAGAAGCTTGGACGTAATATTTCATGGATGGTTAAAGTCCTAAAGGATACAAAGATACCAAAGCCTGAGACAAAGCCAAGGACAATGACGAATTTTATACGGTAAATAAGAGTGGAAAGTCTGGAGAAAAAGCTCCGGACTTTTTTTAGAAGTGCATTGACCGAATCGGTCAATAGTGGTATAACAAAGATAGAAGGCAAGGGGATAATGAAAGGACAGTAGACATGTATGAGAATTTTTTAAAGGCTCAAAAAGAGAAACAGGAAGAGGTGTTAAAGGCAGCATATAAAGAGTTTGGAATCTATGGATACCGAAAAACCTCGATTGAGCAGATCGCAAAGAGTGCAGGTGTATCTAAAGGGATGATATTCCACTATTTCTCGAATAAAGTAATGCTATTTGAATATTTGGTGGAGGAAGGAAATCGAACCATGATCTGGTATTTTGAAAAGATAGATGACAAAGTACTGAAAACAGATTTTATAGAGCGGCTTCGAAATGCGACGAAGCTGAAAATGGATTTGTACATTCGGTATCCCTATATACTGGAATTTTATACAATGCTTTATATGCATCCGGAGAATTTGAAGGTATCAGATAAGGTGGCAATGCAATATCAGGAGTTAATGGATTTTCGAGAAGAGAAAATGAAGATTATTTATCAAAGTGATAGCGATGCAGTGAAAGCGAAAAAATACATTCAGTACATCATAGATGGATTCTCCAGAGAGGTTATTGAGGTTGTAAAGAGCAAGCCACTGGCAGAGATCAATTTGGAGCCGTATTGGACAGAATTTGATGAGATATTAGATGATATGAAAAGCTTTTTATATCTGGCAAAGGAAGGGAGTAGAGTAGATGAATAATTCAATTGTAGAAGTAAAAGATGTAACAAAGAGGTTTGGGAAATTCAAGGCATTGGATGGAATTAATATGACACTGGAGCAAGGAGAGATATGTGGGTTTATTGGACCAAATGGCGCAGGGAAAACAACGACCATCCGTATTCTTATGGGGATGATTAATGCCAGTGAAGGAAGGGCTGAAATATTTGGAAAAGATGCATGGAAGGATGCAGTGGAACTTCATAAGCGTATTGCCTTTGTGCCGGGAGATGTTAATCTTTGGCCCAATTTAACGGGTGGAGAAGTGATTGACTTATTCTTGCGCTTGCGAAAAGGAAAGAATAAAAAGTATCAGGAAGAGCTTATTGATAGGTTTGACTTTAATCCCCGAAAGAAATGCCGTACGTATTCAAAGGGAAACAGGCAAAAAGTGGCACTAGTTGCAGCTCTTTCAGCAGAGGCAGACCTTTATATTTTAGATGAGCCAACATCAGGACTGGATCCGCTTATGGAAAGTGTATTTCAAGAGACCATGCGAGAGGTTAAAAAGGCAGGAAAGACCGTCTTATTATCGAGCCATATACTCTCCGAAGTAGAAGAACTCTGCGATAAAGTGACGATTATAAAGCAAGGGAAAATAATTGAATCGGGCAGCTTGGAAGAACTGAGACATCTTACACGAACCTCAATTGTTGTGAAGACAAAAGAAGACCTGACAGAGATGAAAGGTATTCAGGGTATTTATGAGCTTCAGGAGGATGAAAAGGGAAGCCTTCATTTTAGTGTAGAAAGTGAAATGTTAGGTGAGGTGATACAATACTTAGGAAGCCGGCAGATTACAGATTTGAAATGTATGCCGCCAACATTGGAAGAGCTCTTTATGAGTCATTATAAGGAGGTGTAGCTATGTATAAAGACTTGTTTGCCGGAGGCAGTATACTGACAAAGCTGATTATGAGACGAGACCGCATACGACTGGTAATCTGGATTTTTGGAATTGCAGGATTTGTGGCAGCTCTGGTACCAGTAATTAAAGAGTTTTTTGCGGAAGGAGACGAAGTAAGGGTGATGCTTGAAATGATGCAAAACCCGGCAATGATTGCTATTATTGGACCAGTATATGGAGCAGAGCATTATACGACTGGGGCGGCCCATGCCAATATGATGTTATTGTTTTCTGTCATCATAGGCGCTATAATGAACATTTTTCTTATTGCACGGCATACGAGACAGGATGAAGAATTAGGGAGATTGGAAATCATTCGCGCACTTCCCGTAGGCAGATTATGTAATCTGGCATCCTGTTTGTGGACAGCACTTTGCATCAATGGAATATTAGGTGTGACAACAGGATATGCACTGAACTGTTTTCGGGAGGCAGGGATGGACTTGGGTGGATGCATGCTTTTTGGAGCCGGTATCGGAAGTGTAGGTATGTTTTTTGGTGCTTTGACAGCAGTATTTGCACAGATTTCATCCAATAACCGAAAAGTTATGGGATTTTCCTTCCTAAGCCTTTTTCTTTTCTATATTCTGAGGGCAATAGGAGACGTAAAGATAGAAGAGCTATCTTTGATTTCTCCACTGGGTCTGGTGCTGCGCACGAAAACTTTTGTGGAAAATAACTGGTGGCCAATTGTGATTATTTTGGGAATGTCAATCATACTCTCTTTAGTTGCTTTGCTGTTGGCAATGAGAAGAGATCTTGGAAGTGGACTGATTGCAGAGAAAGAAGGAAAGAGCCATGGAGGAGGGCTACTCTCCTCGCCTATGGGATTGTCCTTAAAGCTAATGAGCACAGCCATTATCATTTGGATGCTTGTAGTTTTTATCTTTGCAGCTATGTATGGGTCTATATTTGGAGATTTGGACGAATTTCTTGCAAATAATGCACTCCTAATGGGGATTTTTGCTGGAACGGATTTTA
This sequence comes from Aequitasia blattaphilus, assembly GCF_024721305.1. Classification (GTDB taxonomy): domain Bacteria; phylum Bacillota; class Clostridia; order Lachnospirales; family Lachnospiraceae; genus Aequitasia; species Aequitasia blattaphila. The sequence goes on from NZ_JAMXOD010000015.1 coordinate 19,190, forward strand.
GCTTGATTGACCAGTTTATTACTTTGTTGGTTGCGGTGATGAGCATGATAGCTGCAATTCCAGTAATTTCTTTTATGAATCGTATTTCCAGTGAGGAAAGGCATGGATATGCAGAACAGATTCTGACAAAGTCTGTGTCAAGAGGAGCTCAATTTTTTGCATATTTAATCCCGACATTGGCTGTAAGTGTGGTTTTTCAACTGTTAACAGCTCTTGGGTTCTATGTGGCAGGAAGCGCGGTAAGCGATGAAATACCAAGCCTTAAACAGTTTGTGCAGGCAAGTCTTGCATATCTTCCGGCTTTTTTCGTAATCATCGGAGTTGCCGGAATGTTAATTGCTTTTCTACCGGGAAAAACATCCCTTTCCTACCTTTATTTAGGATATTCTTTCTTTGCAGTTTATTTTGGAGAACTGATTAAGTTACCGGAATGGATGAAGAAATTAACTCCATTTGGACACGTTAGCCGCTATCCGGTGGAAGAGATAAAAGTTCTCCCCTTAGTTATTATGACATTGCTTGGTGTTGGATTGCTGGCAATTAGTTCTATTGGATATCGAAAAAGAGATATGGAGTTTTCTTAAAATCTGATATATAATAGTAGTAATAGTGAGCAAGGAGGAGCGAATATGCAGGTGGGCGTAGGATATAGTGACAGTCCGGAAACGACAAAAGCCGGAACAGAAGCGGCTCTTATGGCGCTGTCAAAAGTGGGCACGGATAAGAGCTGTGATTTTGTGTTGCTGTTTAGCACGGCAATGCATGAAGCTATTATCCTTAAAGAAGCCGTACTGAGTGTGGTGGGAAGAGAAATTCCTATTTATGGCGGTGGTGCGGCAGGAATTATAACAAATGATTTCTACGGTTATGCAGGAGGTCAAGTTGGTGTTGCTTGTATATGGCTAGAAGAAGTTCAGTCAACGGTTGTAACAAAGGGTGACTTAACCTTGGGTGAGGAAGAAGTAGGACGTGGCTTGGGACGACAATTAAGTGATTTGGATGTGGAAAAGATTACGCCATTAATTTTATTCTATGATGCAGTCAATGAAGCCGGTAAAGATTCACGTCTTACGATGGCAACACACTTGCTAAAGGGAATAGAGAAAGAGCTGGGTTTTTTACCCAGAATTATGGGAGCTGGATTACAAGGGAATCATTCCGGGGCCTCATATCCTCAATTTTATAAAAATGAATTAGTAGAAAATCAGGCGATGATTCTGAAATTTTCTAAGAATCTTCAAATTGATCGGGTAATTATGCATGGATGTAAACCTGCCAGTAGGTATTACACTGTAACGAAAGCAGATGGACCCGTAATTCTGGAAATCAATGGACAAAAAGCACTCCCCTTTATGGAGAAGTTATTTGACAACAAAATAGAAGGAAAGGATTTTCCGTTTTTCTTGATTTTAGGAATCAATCATGGGGATAAATGGGAAGAATATGTAGAAGAAAACTATGCCAGCCGTCTTTGTCTGGACATTGACAAAGAACGTGGCGGCATTGTGATGTTTGAACCAGATATGGTGGAGGGTACGAAGTTTCAGATTATGTACCGATCCCTCAATCTGGACTATATGAAGCCTAAAATTGATGAGGTGTTTCACAAGCTGGGAAATAATAAGCCAGTATTTGCTATGTACATTGATTGTGCGGGACGGTGTGCCGGATATGGTGGTACGGAGCTAGAGGATGCAGATGTACTTCAAAAGATTATCGGCGAGAGAGTTCCACTTCTGGGAATGTATACAGGAGTAGAAGTTGCTCCCTTAGGCGGAGAACCAAGAGGTTTGGATTGGACAGGAGTTTTTTGTCTGTTTTCCGTCAATGAAGATGGCAGTGAGAATATAGGGGATGAAAAAGCTTGGTCTGAAAAGAAATATCGGGATGAGGACTACAGTCCCAGTACAGAAGATGCTCTTCTGATGAGTGAAAAGAACCTTACGAAGATATTAGAGCTGGACAAGCAGTTTATGGGGATTCGCCATGAGCTGGAATTAAAGCGTAGAGGCTTCCAGCTTCTTTCAGAGCTTTCTGTATTTCTTCAAGGCAAATCCAGCTACAACAGTGTGTTTGTACCGGTTGCAAAACAAATCAATGCCGCCCTTAACATGGAAAAGACGGCAGTTTTGATACCGAAAGGAAAAACAGGTCTTTTTGTGACGAACGTACTACAAGGATTTACGACAGATGAAAAAGTTCAGATGGCAGGACAGCTGATTTCTATTGATGCAGAAATTCAGCAGGCAAAGACCCCAATCATAATAACAGGTGCAAGTGACCCGAAGAAGTTCGCAAACATCCGTGAGACCTTGAAAATGCCCTATTTTATATCCATACCAATCATCAGTCAGAATAAGTTGGTAGCAATACTTATTACAGGGAGAACCATAGAGCAAGAGCCTTTCTACAGAAGGCTGGGAAATGGTGAGGCAGAGACCATTCAGTCGATAGGTGCTCTTTTGGCAGCAGTTATTACAAATCAAAGTCTCGAATCAGCAGAAGAACGAGCAAGAGTTATGTTAGATAGTATGCCAATACCTTGTCTTTTTTGGGATGAAAACGGGCATTTAACAGATTGTAATGAAGCAGCCTTGAGGTTGTTTGCTGTCAGTCAAAAAGAAGAGGTAATTGATAATATTGAGTTTTTTTCTCCGAAATTTCAAAAGGATGGAAGACTTTCGAAAGATGCCTCCAGGGAATATGTGCTGAACGCCTTTTTCCAAGGTGGTATGAAATACGAATGGACTTTCCGGAATAATAGAGGAGATCGTATTCCGGCAGAAGTAACAACGGTGCGTGTGCCAAAGGGTGATGGATACACAATTGCTGGATATATCCAGGATCTCAGAAATCAACATGCAGCAATTGAAGAACTGCAAAGATCCAAGGATCTGGCAGAGGAAAATGCCCGAATCAAAAATGAATTTCTCACTTCCATTAGTAAAGAGGTTCGTACTCCAATGAATGGAATTGTGGAGATGACAAGAATTGCAAGTACAATGGATATTCCAGAACGACACAAAAGCGTCTTTCATTTAGGGGCACAGTCAGTGGAATTACTGCTTACTACAATTAACAGTATTATGGATTATTCGAATTTAGAAACGGGAAAAATCGAATTAGAGGATAAGCTCTTTTCTATCAAAGATGTGATATATGGAATTCAAAAGCTATGGGAAGAGGAAGCAAAGAGTAAAGGTCTTTACTTTAAAGTTCTTGCAAGTGCCGGTACTCCAGAATTTGCTTACGGTGATGATGTGCGCCTCCAGCAAGCCATCTTTAATCTAGTGGCGAATGCGATTCAGTATACAAGAGAAGGTGGAATCACGCTACGTATCAGTACTTATGATGTGGAGTTAGAAAATCGGAAAATGTTTATTTTTGAGATTGAAGATACCGGCGTAGGAATTGACCCGGATCATCAAAAAGAACTTTTTCTGCCGTTGTCATCAAAAGGGATGACTCACAGACGGGACCGGGGAGGTCTTGGGATGGGCATAGCAATTGCAAGAAGCATTGCGATTTTGATGAATGGAGATATTGATTTGGTGAGTGAACCTGGAAAGGGAAGTACTTTTTCAATATCAGCTATGTTAGAAGTGCCAGAGCAATATCAAAAAGAACCCACTCAGGGAAATGTAGAGGCGGATTTTTCGGGGCTGCGTATTTTGGCTGTGGAAGATAATAGGATGAACCAGATGATTTTAAGAGAAATTATTGAAAGTGCTGGTGGAGAAGTTATAATTGCCGGGAATGGATTAGATGCTTTGAAGGCAGCAGCAAAAGAGTCCTTTGATTTGATTTTGATGGATCGGGATATGCCGGGAATGGATGGATTGACAGCTGCAACGAAGATAAAGGAAGACTCCCGCTACAAAGATGTGCCCATTATTGCTCTTTTGTTAAACCCGAGTGAAGAAGAAATAGAAGAAGTGAAAAATAACCACATGCAGGATGTGATTACAAAACCGGTAGAGGTTGAAGAGGTATATGGTGTAATTAACAAATGGCGTTAGGGTGAAAATATGAAGAAAAGATTTACGTATTTGTCAAGAGATCGAAGAACTAAAATTCATGCTATTGAGTGGATTCCATCTGGAGAAATTCAGGGAATATTAATGGTTTGCCATGGAATGGTTGAACACATAGCACGTTATGATGAGTTTGCCTCTTATCTTGCCGCGTACAATATTCTTGTGGTAGGACAAGACTTATTGGGACATGGAAAGTCGGTAAGAGAAAAGAAGTATTTGGGCTATTTTAGTGAAGGTGACGGAAATCAAATATTGGTGGATGATTTACGCTTTCTTCAAAGGATGGTGCAAAAAAAATATCCTCATATCCCATGTTTTTTCATGGGACATAGCATGGGTTCCTTCTTGGTTAGACAGTATATGGGAACTTATAGTGAAGACCTTTCGGGGGTGATTTTAATGGGAACAGGATTTTATCCAACACCCCTATTACTTGCTGGCAGAATGCTTTGTCAAATTCTTATAAAGCTGAAAGGGAGTTACTTTAGAAGTCGATTTATTAACCAGCTGGCTATGGGCAGCTATAATCGACACTTTAAGCCGAACACTTCCAAAGTAGACTGGGTCACATCCGAGAGGATACAAAGGGTAAAGTATAAAAATGATCCTTATTGTAATTTTGTTTTTACGGTAAATGGATATGATCAAATGTTTGCAGGAATGATTCGCATGAATCGAAGAAGGGCACGCAAGCACATACGAAATACATTTCCTCTTCTCTTGGTATCCGGTAAAATGGATGCTGTGGGAAATTTTGGAAAAGGTGTAAAAAAAATAAGCCGCCTTTATCAAAAGGCTGGCTTAAAGGATGTCCGAATGATACTCTATCCAAAAGTCAGGCATGAGATTATAATGGATCGTTCCAAACACATTGTATACCAGGATATATTAAGTTGGCTGAGGCTACGCCTTAATGCCGCCAATTAATAAATTGATATAGTTTAAAACGATGGAATCAAACTGTTCTGATTCATAGAGCTTATTTTCTAAGCAAGATACAATGAAGCCAGTCATGGAACTTAAAATCATCCAAGTGGTTCCGGCGACATAAGGTTTAAACTCCATAGAGTGAGATCCTTGTTTAAGTTGCTCGTCAAAGATTTCCATCCCAGACATGTGTGGCATTGAATTCTGATTTCTTGCGGCGAACATTTCGTTTACACCACTGTACATAATCGCTTTTGTCATCTCAGGTTCGCGGATGAAGTTGTAAATAAACATTTGCATTTGGGCCCGGATCTGATCCTCGTGAGTGGTTTTTGGATACCCTTTAGATAAAGTTATTGCATCAAGCATTATCTTGTAATATAAGGTGTCGGCCATATCTGCGATAACATCTTTCTTGGTTTTATAAAACAAACGAAGTGTGGGAAGTTGTAAGTCAAGAGTCTGAGCAACTTTTCTTAAAGAGAAGTTCTCATAACCATCTTGTGTAATCAACGCTACAGAAGTATCAATAATTTTTTTTCGAAGCCCTTGTTTTTCATCAAGGGTAATAGCAGTGTTCCCCATTTTTTACCTCCAATTTTATGCCTAGGGATACCTTACAACTGGAAAATGGGATAGTCAAGAAAAAAATAACCAAATAAATCGTATAATACGACGAAAGGATTGTAACTATGGATCAAAGTGGATTTACGGATCTGATGTCTGCATTTTGGGTCAGTACCATGGAAAAACTAAACAATAATGTGAATCGAATGGAGGTGATAACAGATGTAATCAAAGATGTCTGCCGTTACTTTAACTTTGGATGCAGCTTTGTTTATACAGGAGACTTCAAAAAAGAAATCACCTTGTTTAGTTCCTATCGAGCTTATCTGAATTTCGAGCATTTAAAAACAACAATTTGTTTAAAGGAAGAGCTCTCAAAAGAAGAGTATCGTGAGTTTAACCGATCAAAACGAATTATGTATAACCGAAACAATGAAGTGACAAATTTAGCGGAAAAATTTTCAACACTTTTTAATGCCAAAAATTTGATTGCTGTTCCAATTCGTGGGAGTAACAATGAATTGATTGCTCTTATTGGTATGGCTGACCGAAGAGTAGAAAGCCGTGAAGGAGATCAAGATGCAACTTTTGCATACTACATATTAAAAGTATTAGGAAATTACTTAAAAGTACATTTGTCAGAGGAAGAAGCAAAAGGTACATTGAATGTGCTCAATAGTGTGATTAATAATACCGGTGTGGATGTTTATGTGGTAGACTATCATAGTAATGAAATTCTATATGCGAACCAATCAGCAATGAAGCAAATGGTTCACAAAGGGAATATAGTTGGTGAGTTGTGTTATAAAATTTTGTTTGATGATAAGAATGATGTGTGTGATTATTGTCCCAAAAAAGAAATTGTGACAAAGGATTTCAAGCCAGGGAAAACAAAGATTTGGGATATGGCTCAGTCAGATGGAACATGGAGAAGATATATGAGCACGACCTTTTATTGGATTGATGGACGACTTGCTCAATCCATTAGCAGTGTTGATATCACCGATCATGTTCGCAACAAAGAAAAGCTAGAGAGATACTCCAGGTATGACACTTTAACCAATCTAAAAAATCGACATATGCTTCTGTTAGACTGTGATGATGGACTGGAGCGTTTGAAGAAGGAAGGGCGGGAAGGATACATACTATTTTGTGATTTTAATAAATTTAAGATTATAAATGACGAATACGGCCATGACATAGGAGATCGATTATTAGAGGAAGTAGGACGCTATTTAGGCAGTAATGAAAAGACAAAAGATCGTACTTACCGCTATGGCGGAGATGAATTTGTCGTTCTATGTTTTGAAGAAACCGAAGAAGAAGCAATAAAGATTCGTGAAGAGATTATCAAGAAATTTGACGGTATGTGGAATATTGATGGAAAAAGCTTCTTTTGCAGTGTGAGTGTTGGAATAACATCTTATCCAAAAGATGCGAAAACAACTTCAGATTTGATTAATGTGGCTGATTTAGCAATGTATCAAGAGAAAAAGAGGAAGTATCAATGAAACTATTTAACAGTGATGAAATCTCAAATTTGTGGACAGAAATTATGGATTTGTTGGACGAAGAAGTGGGAAATGGTGCTAAAATCAAGGAAGTTCAAAAGAGATTGTGTGAGAACTTCGATTTTGAATTTAGCTTTATCTATCGTCAGAATCACGAAATGAATTTTATACAGGACAGAATTTATTATGTTGACTCTAGCGATAAAGGATTGCCCTATCTTGTCCCGGCATTTGGAGAACTGCAAGAATCCTATCTTTTGAGAGGGCGGTTGCTTTATATTCAAGAAGGACGTAAACACAGTGATGAGGAAAATGGATTTTTGGAAATTTTTGGGACCAATACTCTCGTGCTTTTCCCAATCATAGGTGACAATCAGCAAATGATAGGAATATTGGGAATGGGTGACAGAAGAAAAGAAAGAAGAACTGCTGAGTTAGATAAAAGCATGTTGTACTCTGTTTTTGTGCTGATTGCGAATTACTTTCGGCTGAAAGAAAATCTTACCAAAATAGAGAGTACGCAGCTTGCCCTACAAAGCATTGTGGATAATATGGGTGTGGATATATATGTGAATGATTTCTTTACCCACGAGATTCTTTTTGTAAACAAATCAATGGCAAAACCCTATGGTGGAGTGAAGGCAATTACAGGTGAAAAATGTTACCGCGCTCTTTATGATGATAAGGTTGAGGAGTGTGAATACTGTCCGCAAAAAAAATTGGTGGATGATAATGGAAAACCAACAAAGATTTATTCGTGGGATTATCGCAGACCTTTTGATGGAACTTGGTTTCGTGTGTTAAGTGCGGCATTTCGCTGGGTAGATCAGCGTGTTGCACATATTGTCAGTAGTATTGATATTACAGATAGTAAAAAAGTAGAAGAATCCCTAAGGCAAGTGGCGGATTATGATCAGCTGACTCAGATCCCCAATAAGAGGAAGCTGAATGCAGACTTAGAGAAATTAAAGAGTGAAAATGGGACTTCTTACTTTATTATGTTTTTGGATATTAACAAATTTAAATCCATAAATGATGAACATGGACATAGAGTCGGAGATATGGTATTAAGTATAACGGCAGATTTCATATCGAAGAATTTGGCAAAAGGGCAAACCTGTTATCGATTTGGAGGAGATGAATTTGTGATTCTCTGCAAAGGTTCTTCGAAACTGCAAGCGATTAAAACAGCAAAAACAATTGAAAAAAGAGGCAGGGAGCCTTTGGCAACAGGGGAGTTGTGTTTAGACTGTAGTTTTAGTATTGGGATTGCATCTCCGGAAGATAAGGAGGATACTCCTGAGGAAGTTCTTAAATGGGCGGATATGGCCATGTATAAATCAAAAGAAAAAAAAGACGGTGGAATCTCTTTGTATAATCAAGGAAATGTAACAAATATCGAGTGGTATTTTAACTTCCTGGCATAGGGGGGCTTGACAAAGAAAGAGGAACAAGTTATACTGATTGTAACTTGTTGAACAAGTTATTCTTGGTGTGATTACAGTAAATGGCAGGTCGGATTTTCGATTATACGAAAAATTGACCTGCCATTTGCTGTTTTGCCATTTTATTTAACATAATTAAGAAAGCGTAAGTGGAAATGATTAGAAGATGTACAAATAAAGACGTAGATAAGCTGATGAAATATCTTGAAGAGGAGGAGGCCTATAAGAGATTTCTCGTAGCAAATATGGAAGAAAATGGGTTGGATAGTTCGATGCAAAAGGTGTATATTGATGATGATACAGGAATTATTAAAGGTGTATATCTTTGTTATTATAAAAATCTAATGGTATATAGTAAAGACAACACAGTAAACCAAGAATTTCTAAAAGACCTTTTTGTAGAAACCCGTTTTGATTTGATTTGGGGAAAAACAAAAACAATGGTAAAGATTGGAGAAGAATACAAGGAATATACTCTTTTTACAGACAGTATTTATCCTCTCACGAAAACAAAGCTGCTAATGTCTGACTGCAAAAGTACTCGTAGAGCAATTTTTAGATTTATTGAAGAGCATAATGAATCAAAAGTATCTGAGGAAGAGGACTCATGGGCGGCACTTATTTATGAAAAGCGTGTGAACGAGAAGGCATCCTATCTCTCGATTTATAATTGGCTGCGGGAAGATATTGTATCAGGTCAGTATCAAACAGGCAGCCGGTTACCTTCGGAAAATATTCTGTCAGACAAATATAATGTCAGTAGAAATACAGTGCGTCAAGCCTTGACTGTATTGAATCAGGACGGATATATTGAAAAGAAGCAAGGAAAAGGAACTTACGTAGTATATAATCAAGAGACGAAAGAAAAAGGCAAATTTTATAATTACCTTTTTGAGGATGTTCTTGAGGAGATTACAGATGTAGAATCAAATCCAAAGATTATACGAGGGGACAAGCAATCCAGATTTATCCTAGGACTAAAGGAAGAGGAAAAGTTAATTGAGAGTCAGGTGGTATGCTGGAATTATGACAAGGCAATTGGAATGGCGTGTGTGCAGGTACCAGTATCCATATTAAGCATGTCTGGGGTGGATATAGAGAGTAAGGATGAAATCGATACCTTTATCACAAGAAATCTATATTATAGAATAAATGAGTCAGATTTTACGATTGAAGCGAGAAAACCTACAAAGGATAGTGCACATCTGTTAAATCCAGGAAAAGATTCTTGTGTTCTTTATATGGAGCAGGTGGCCTATGATAGTAATCAGCGTATTATTGGTCGAATTCGTTACTATTTTCTTTCCGATAAATACTGCATTCAATATAGGAGATAGTTATGATCATACTGGAAGAATTCAGGGATATGTTGGATTCCATTGAAGAAGAGATTCCAGAAGAGTTCTTTAGAGAGTTAAACGGGGGAATTCTTCTGATGGAAAATGAAAAGATTCACCCCAAAAGCAAGGGTGATGAACTCAAGATTATGGGAGAATACGTAAGAAGCCATACGATGGGGCGATTGATTTATATCTATTATGGCTCTTTTAAAGCAGTTTATAGAGATGCGTCTTATGAGGTGTTATACAAAGAGGTTAAACACACACTTTTACATGAATTAACCCATCACTTGGAGTCCCTGGCAGGATACCGTGATTTAGAAGTGGAAGATGAAATTGGAATACACAACTATCTTAAAAGCAAAGAGGAGATTCAATGAAAAAAGCAAAAAGAAAAGTAGTAGAGACCAATCTAATTCGGCGAAGAGACATTCAAAGAACGACGCCAGATACATCGGTGGGACTCTGCTATGAAGAAGTACAAGTTCGAAAAGAAAATGGTTGGGAGAATACCAGTGTAGAACCGCCTTCTCCCACAACAAAGGAGATTATAAAGAGTAATACCTTTACTTACTTTAATCTGATTTTTCTGGTATTGGCAATTCTTCTTATTTTGGTAGGCTCTTTTCGGAATTTAACCTTTTTGCCTATTATCATTACCAACACGCTCATAGGAATTATTCAGGAATTAAAAGCAAAGAAAACTCTTGATGAGTTATCAATGCTTAATGCACCAACGACAACAGTTATTCGGGAGGGAGAGCGTAAAAAAATCCCGTCAGAACAGCTGGTAATTGATGAAATAGTAGTATTTCAGGCAGGAAATCAAATTAGTGCAGATGGGAAAGTAGTAGAAGGCGAGGTACAGGTTAACGAATCTCTTTTAACTGGTGAAGCCGACGAAATTGTGAAAAAGCCAGGTGATAAACTACTTTCGGGAAGTTTTGTTACTTCAGGTGAGTGTAAGGGGATTTTGGAAAACGTAGGAAGAGATTCCTATATCTCGAAGCTTACCTTAGAAGCAAAGGCAATGCCTAAAGGAGAGCAATCTGAAATGATGCGTTCTCTAAATAAGCTATTAAAAATTGTTGGTATCTTGATTATTCCAATTGGACTGATACTATTGCTGCAAGGATTTTTTGTGAATCACGAAAGTGTGCGGGATAATGTGACTTCAATGGTAGCAGCACTAATTGGGATGATACCGGAAGGACTCTATTTGCTGACAAGTGTGGCACTGGCTGTCAGCTCCATTCGTTTGGCTTCAAAGAAGGTGTTGCTTCATGATATGAAAAGTATTGAGACACTGGCACGGGTCGATGTGTTGTGTGTGGACAAGACGGGAACAATTACTGAAAATGTTATGAAAGTACAGAAAGTAGTTGTGACGAAGAATTTTAAGGCGAAAACAATGGGAAACATTGTGGAAGTGATTGGTGATTTTGCCCTTGCCATGGGGGATGAAAATATTACGATGCATGCACTGAAGGAGAAATTCTCTAAAGGGACTGGAAAGACTCCGGTTTCCACGACTCCCTTTTCCTCTTCTGTAAAATATAGCGGAGCAACGTTTTCCGATGCGGCATACGTATTGGGAGCACCAGAGTTTACTCTTCGGGGAGATTATAAGGAGTATAAGGAAACCATTGAAAAGTATGCAGGAATGGGATATCGTGTTCTGGTTTTTGGAACCTATGAGGGGACTTTGGATGGAAAAGCATTAGTGGATAAAGTGATTCCATTGGCATTTATTTTATTGGCCAACCCAGTTCGAAAGGCAGCGCCGGAAACTTTCCGCTACTTTGAGGAACAGGGAGTTGAAATTAAGGTTATTTCGGGAGATAATCCTAAAACGGTATCTGAGGTAGCAAGGAAAGCATGTATTCGACATGCAGACAAGGTGGTAGATGCAAAAAATCTTCATACCTATGAGGAAATTGAAGATGCAATTCTGAAAAACACCGTGTTTGGTCATGTGACTCCAGCACAAAAGAGACAATTTGTTCAGGCGCTAAAGGCCAACGGAAGAACCGTTGCAATGACAGGAGATGGAGTGAATGATGTTTTGGCTCTTAAGGATGCCGATTGTAGTGTGGCAATGGCATCGGGAAGCGATGCAGCAGCTCAAGCATCTCAGCTTGTTTTGTTAGAGTCGGATTTTTCAAGGATGCCGGAAGTCGTATTAGAAGGTAGACGGGTGGTTAATAATATTCAAAGATCTGCCAGCTTGTTCCTGGTAAAGAATATTTTTTCGCTGCTGTTGGCGTTGTTTTCTATGGCATCCGCATTTACCTATCCCCTGGAACCTTCACAAATTTCTTTGATTAGTACCTTTACCATTGGATTGCCGGCATTTTTCCTGGCGCTTTTGCCAAACAAGGAGATTATAAAGGGACAGTTTTTACCAAATGTATTATTAAAGGCTTTGCCAGGAGGGCTCACAGACGTACTTATTGTTGCGGCGATGGTAGTGTTTGGAAAAACCTTTGGTGTAAGTCCATCGGACATTGGAACGGCCTCCACCATGCTTCTTTCCATTGTCGGGTTTATGATTCTGTTCTCCATCTGTAAGCCAATGAACAAGATACGTTTGGGAATATTTGCAGGATCTATTGTGGGATTGTTATTCAGCAGTTATTTTCTGCCGGATCTCTTTGCAATTACAGAGATGTCCAGAGAGTGTATCATGCTATTTGTGATATTCTCCATCGCAACGGAGCCAATGCTTCGGTATTTGACGCTGCTGATTTCGAAGATAAAAAGTATCTACAGACTTTCAGAGGAGAGAAGTAAAAAGAAAATACGAAGAAAATCAATATAAAGAACGGGCAGTTTACCTCTTCATTAAGGTGAACTGCCCATTTAAATTAGTCTATTGAAAAACGACAAGATGCGCCACAAGGGAGCACGAGATTCGTGTTGGTAACGGGCAGCCCGATTTCGTCCGCTGTTATGATGCCGTCGTATCTCTTGAGTTCCAGTGACAACATGTAAGTTAAAACGGATGGAGCGAGCCCGGTAGTATAAGAATTAATTAAAAAGAAAAGAGGATTTTTGCTTAGCAGTTTGGAGCATTGCTGAACAAGAGGATAAATCGCATCTTCAATTTTCCAAATTTCTCCTTTGGGTCCACGTCCGTAAGAAGGAGGATCCATAATAATTGCGTCATAAGTATTTCCTCTTCGGAGTTCTCGTTCAACGAACTTCATACAATCATCTACAAGCCAGCGAATGGGACGATCAGATAAACCAGAGGCAGCAGCGTTTTCCTTTGCCCAGTTTACCATGCCTTTGCTGGCATCCACATGAGTCACACTTGCACCGGCGCTGGCAGCAGCTAAGGTGGCACCACCAGTATAAGCGAAAAGGTTTAGTACCTTGATGGGACGATTGGCCTTTTTGATTTTAGCAGAAAACCAGTCCCAGTTTGTGGCTTGCTCAGGGAAAATCCCAGTGTGTTTAAAATTGAAAGGTTTCAGACAAAATGTCAGATCTCCATAATGAATATCCCATTGCTTGGGAAGATCTATAAATTCCCAGTTACCACCACCTTGCTTGCTGCGATGATAGTGAGCATTTTTTTGCTTCCAGCCACGGTGTTCCTTTTTAGTAGACCAGATGACCTGAGGGTCGGGTCGTACCAATAAATATTTTCCGAAACGTTCTAGTTTTTCGCCAGTGCTTGTATCAATTATCTCATAGTCTTTCCAATTTTTAGCTATCCACATATAATCATCCTCGTTCTTTGTAAATTTCATCTTAGTATATCACAAAGGAGGTTCAGACAAAAGAGATAGATAAAAACTATAAATAGGGAAAGATATACAAAAACCCTATTTGAAGTGCATTCATGAGGGAAATATAATAATAGTATAGGAACGAATGACAAGCATTAGTAAAGGAGTAATGATATGCTTATTGATATGCATATGCACGAAAGAACGTATTCCTCCGATAGTTTTCTGGAATTAAACAGAATGGTGGAGATTGGAAAGAAAAAAGGGTTAGACGGTATCTGTATTACAGATCATGATAGCATGGGACTGAAAGAGTATGCTAAAAAGTATAGTGAAAAGGTTGATTTTCCAATATTTGTGGGCATAGAATATTATTCTTTGGAAGGGGACATTTTAGCCTTTGGGATTGAGGAATACCCCAAGGAAAGGAAATCTGCTCAGGAGTTTATTGACTGTGTGAAAGAGCAGGGAGGTATTACCATTGCTGCGCACCCCTTTCGAAATAATAACAGGGGTTTGGAAGAGAATCTTTTAAGGGTAAGAGGTCTGGACGGGATTGAGGTGTTGAATGGGAGCACATCCATTGAAGCATGCCGCAAAGCAAGAAATTATGCAAGATACTTGGAGGTTCAAGCTACAGGTGCGAGTGATTGTCACGTAGAGGAAAAGATAGGGGTGTATGCTACTTATTTTCCCTATGACGTAAAGGATGTAAATGAGATGGTTGACGTTTTTAAAAAGGAGAAAGTAATGCCGGTATATTTTCGGGAAGAAAATTACCATTTACCTTTCTCACCAACAATGATAGAATGTGTCTATAAGTAGAAGGAGGACGAACATGATTGTAGTGGATGCACGTGGGGACGTATGTCCTGTACCGGTTATTAAGACAAAAAAAGCATTGGAAGAAGCAAGTGAAAGAGAACGAGTTGAGGTGCTGGTGGACAACGATATAGCATTTCAGAATGTGCAGAAATATGGAAATGAAGTTGGAAATATTTTAAGTGCAGAGAAAAAATCTGAGCAGGAATATCACATTGTAATTGAGGGAAAAGAGAAAGAGGATGAGCTAAAGAAGCAGGAAACAAACTGTATCTATGTGATTCGAAGTAACGCCATGGGTGTGGGAGATGAGGCATTGGGGAAAACGCTGTTAAAGGGCTTTTTTTATGCACTAACTCAGGTGGAAGGTTTACCAAAGAAAATCCTCTTCTACAACAGTGGAGCCTACTTGACAACCAGTGAATCAGAAAGCTTGGAAGATATTAAATATTTGGAATCTCAAGGCGTGGAGATATTAACATGTGGGACTTGTCTGGATTTTTATGGTTTAAAGGATAAGCTAGAGGTAGGAAATGTAACAAACATGTATGCTATTGTTGAGGCAATGAATCAGGCGGATAAAATTGTAACGCCTTAGTAAGGAGACTTTAAATTGGACGAGATTAAATTAACATCGTTAAGTAAAACTGCGGGCTGAGGTGCGAAATTTGGTCCGGAGACCCTTGCTCAAGTTTTGAGCAAGCTGCCAAAGTTTGAAAATCCAGATCTTCTGGTGGGAATTGAGACATCAGATGATGCTGCGATTTATAAAATAAATGATGAAATAGCAATGATTCAAACACTGGATTTCTTTACACCAATTGTGGATGATCCCTACATGTTTGGACAAATTGCTGCTGCAAATTCCTTAAGTGATGTATGGGCAATGGGTGGAGAACCAAAGGTTGCACTTAATATTGTGGCATTTCCAAGTTGCCTGGATCCGGAAATTTTAGGAGAAATTTTAAGAGGGGGCGCAGATAAGGTAAAAGAGGCTGGAGCGGTTTTAGTTGGCGGCCATACGATTCAGGATGATGAGCCAAAGTATGGTTTATCTGTATCTGGATTTGTGCATCCGAACAAGATTTACAAAAACTACGGATGCCAGGTGGGAGACGTTCTGATTCTGACGAAACAGATCGGAAGTGGAATTATTAATACTGCCATTAAAGCAGACATGGCATCGAAGGAAGCCATAGAGGAGACCCAAAGAGTAATGGCGTCACTGAATATGAAGGCAAAAAGAGTGATTGAAAAATATGAGGTACATGCTTGTACCGATATCACAGGTTTTGGTTTGATTGGCCATTGCCTTGAGATGGCAGAAGCATCGAAGGTGGGATTTGAATTGAATCCTGCTGAGATTCCTTTCATGAGGGAGGCGGCTCGCTATAGTAAAATGGGATTAATTCCAGCAGGTGCGTATAAAAACAAAGGCTATTCTATGGGCAAAGTGGAGTTTGATAAGTTAGAGGAGCATATAGTGGACTTATTGTGTGATCCTCAAACATCTGGCGGACTCTTGTTTAGCGTAAAACAAGAGGACAAAGATAAAATCTTAGAAGAGCTTAAAAATGCAGAACTTGAAACAACCTGTAAAATTATTGGTGAGGTCACAGAAAACAGAGGAAAAGTAATTACTTTTATTTAATGGAGACGGTATGAATAAGAATGAGTGGTTTAAAAGGATTCCGAAAGTGGATATTCTTTTGGAAACAGAAGAAATAGAAAATTTGATTGAAAGTTATGGAAGGACCAGTGTTCTGTCGGGCATTCGTGAAGAAATGGATATTCTGCGAAAACAGATTTCCCAGTGTGAGACAGAAGAGGATGCAATTCAAAGGATTGAAGAGCTGGTTGATAAAATACAGGAAGGGGTAGAAAAGAAACACACCCCCAATATGGAACTCGTTATCAATGGAACAGGTACAGTATTACATACAAACCTGGGACGGGCACCTATCTCGAAAAAGCATATGGAGCGTCTTGCGTTGATTGCTTCAGGTTATGGGAATCTGGAATATAATCTGAAGGAAGGAAGAAGAGGGGAAAGATACTCTCATTTCGAAGAGCTTTTATGTGAGATAACTGGAGCTGAGGCGGCAATGGCTGTAAATAATAACGCCTCCTCCGTATTATTAATTCTCAACACCTTGGCAAAAGGTGGTGAAGCAATTGTATCGAGAGGTGAACTGATTGAAATCGGAGGGAAATTTCGTATTCCAGATGTGATGGAAGCCAGTGGAGCTGTTATGGTAGAAGTGGGAACAACGAATAAGACCCATTTGGAAGATTATGAGAAAGCAATTACGGAAGAAACGAAAGCAATCCTAAAGGTTCACACCAGTAATTACCAAGTGGTTGGTTTTACAGAGTCAGTATCTATGGAGGAACTGAGTGCTATTTCAAATGAACGGGACATTCCTCTTGTTGAAGATTTGGGAAGTGGGGTTCTAATTGATTTAAGTAAATATGGCTTAACTTATGAACCAAGAGTGCAGGATTCCATTGAGAAGGGTGCAGATGTGGTTTGCTTCAGTGGAGATAAGCTTTTAGGAGGCCCTCAGGCTGGTATTATTATTGGGAAAAAGAAATACATTGATCAAATGAAAAAAAATCAGCTTACAAGGGCGCTTCGAATTGATAAGTTTACAGCAACAGCTTTAGAGCTTACACTCCTTGAATATTTGTCGGAGGAAAATGTGGTAAAAAATATTCCGGTTTTGGAAATGATAACAATGCCTTATGAGGTTGTGGAGAAAAAGGCAAAGAAATTGTTAAGGGAATTGAAAAAGCAAAATATGCCGGGGGATTATAAATTATGTGGATGTGAGTCTCAGATTGGTGGGGGATCTCTTCCTCTTGAGAGATTAAAAAGCGCAGGTGTCTCTATTGCTTCAGAAGGAATTTCGGCAGCAGAAATAGAAACCCGTTTAAGAAAGCTTCCAATTCCAATAATAGTACGCATTGTAAATGATGAGATTTTAATTGATGTAAGATGTATTGAAGAAAAGAATATGCAGATGATTGCAAAAATGTTAAAAGAAAATAGAGTTTTTGAATCAGTTAGTTAAGGGGAGAGAGCAATGAATCATATTATTGTAGGGACAGCCGGTCATATTGATCATGGAAAAACATCTTTAATAAAAGCGTTAACAGGTAACAACACAGATCGGTGGGAAGAAGAAAAGCGAAGAGGAATTACCATAGACTTAGGCTTTACATATTTTGATCTTCCGAGTGGAAACCGAGTGGGGATTATTGATGTACCGGGACACGAGAAGTTTGTCAATAATATGACTGCCGGAGTTGTAGGCATGGATGTCGTTCTCCTGGTAATTGCTGCAGATGAAGGGATTATGCCTCAGACCAGAGAACATATGGATATTCTACATCTGTTGGGAATTAAAAAGTGTATTGTTGTTTTAAACAAGTGCGACTTAGTCGATGAAGAGTGGTTGGAGTTGGTAACAGAAGAAACTCGTGAGGAACTTAGCGGAAGCTTTTTGGAAAATGCACCGATTATTCCTCTTTCTTCGAAAACAGGCCAAGGAATTGAAACTTTGATTCAAACCCTAGATGAAATGACTGTCGAAGAAGAGCAGGAAAAGGAAATGGGAACAATTCCGAGATTGCCAATTGACCGGGTTTTTAGTTTGTCTGGATTTGGTACAGTGGTTACTGGAACGTTGATTTCAGGCAAGATTAAAAAAGAAGATAAATTAGAGATGTATCCTCTGAACAAGGAATGCAAAATCCGAAGCATCCAAGTTCATGGTGAGGATGTACCGGTTTGTTACGCTGGACAACGTGTTGCAATTAATCTTTCGAATGTTAAAAAGAGCGAGTTAAAAAGAGGAAATGTGTTAGCCGTTCCAAACAGCATGAGAAATACAGACCTTTTAGATGTGAAAATGGAAATCTTGCCCTCATCACTCCGGATTTTAACCAATGGAATGCGTCTCCACCTATATACAGGAACCACAGAGGTGCTTTGCAGAGCAATTTTACTGGACAAAGAAAATATAGGACCGAAAGAAGAAGGGTATGTGCAGCTAAGATTGGATGAAGAAATTGCACTTCGAAAAGGAGACCCCTTTATTGTTCGTTTTTATTCTCCTATGGAGACAATAGGTGGTGGGGTGGTTTTAGACCCAAACCCAAAGATTAAAAAACGTTTTCGGGAAGAGGTAATTGAGGAGTTGCGTCAAAAGGAAAAAGGCTCTTCGAAGGACGTCACTCTTCTTAGAATCAAGGAACACAAAGCAGAGATGATTAATACGGTCACTCTTGCTAAGCTTTCTGCAAGAAGCCTGGAAGAAATTGAAAAAGATATAGAAGAGCTCCAAAGAGAAGATGAAATTGTAGTATTTGAAACAAGAAAAGAAAAGTATGTTTGGCCAAAAGAGGCCTATATTCATGCTTTAGAAAACCTGCAAAAATTGCTGAAAGAGTATGAGGAAAAACATCCTTATCGATTTGGATTTAGTAAGGCTCAGTCCTATACTTCTATGTTTAAGGGCTTAAAGCAAGCTGCTTTCGATCAGTTTATTGAGAAGGCTGTGGAAGACGGAGAAATGGAACGGAGAGGAGAATTTATACACACCGTTGGGTTTGCGCCGAAGAAAGATGATGTCTACGAGGGAGTACGAAAAAAAGTACTGTCTGATTTCAAAAAGGCAGGCTATGATTTTCTGCGCTATAAGGAATTAGAACTGCCTGTTTCAGATATAGAAAAAAGAGATGATATATTTAATCTATTACTAGAGGAAAAAGAAGTGGTAAAGGTTAGTGAAGATATGTACACTTTAAAGACGTTAATGGATCAAGGGACAGAAATGGTGAAAAAGGAGCTGGCAAAGAATCCTGTTATTACCATATCTCAGGTGCGGGATATGTTCCATACCTCCAGAAAAAGTGCAAAACCAATCCTGGAGTATATGGATAGTATCAAGGTAACGAAAAAGACCGGAGGGGAAAGCGAGAGGACAATCTATCATGAATCTTAAACAGCTAGAGGCGTTTATATGTGTGGCAGAATTAGGAGGATACTCCAAAGCAGCCAAGAAAATGTACCTGACACAGCCAACGGTCAGTGCCCATATTTTCGCGTTGGAAAAGGAACTCAATGTCAGACTGTTTATAAGGAACACCAAAGAAGTTTATTTGACAGACAACGGAAAAAGACTCTATAAATACGCCAAAGAAATGGTGGATATAGAGAAAGCGATTTACGAAGAGTTTCTGGAAAATGAAGAGGAGGAAAAAAACGAGCTTTGTATTGCGGCTTCGACAATTCCAGCCCAGTATTTGTTACCCCAAATTCTTAGGAACTACCGGGTAAAATATCCGGATGAGCATATTCGAATACAGGAAACAGATTCTTCTCAAGTGGTTTCTAAAATTGTAAACCATGAGGTGGATCTTGGGTTCACAGGAACGAAGCTGGAAACAAAACACTGTAAGTATATTCCTTTTTACAAGGACGAATTGGTAATTGTAACGCCTCGCAACGAAAAATATTTAGACATTCAACAGAAAGAAGAAAGGCTTATAGATTGGATAAAAAAAGAGCCCTTCATCTTGCGCGAAGAAGGTTCCGGCACTCGAAAAGAGGCAAATAAGCAGCTTAAGAACATAGGAATTATTATGGATGAGCTGGAAGTGGTGGCGGTTATCGAAAATCAAGAAACAATAAAAAAATCCGTTATATCTGGATCTGGGATTTCTATTTTGTCTAAGCTGGCAGTTAGAGAAGAGGAAAAAAGAAAGGAGCTTTTGGTTTTTCCAATTCCAAAGGCTGGATCTGGCAGGGATATAAATTTAGTTTACAATAAAAACTATCCGATTGTAAAAAATGTACAACGACTTATTAATATAGTAGAAGGAATGAGCTGGCTATAGATGAAAACTATAGCTGGCTTCTTTTATTGGATTATTCGATTGGCTTTATAATGTTCTAATGAGTATACTGAAAATGACAGGGGGAAACACATATGATCTATTTTGATAATGCAGCAACTACGCTTTATAAGCCACAAGAGGTTATGGATGCGGTTCTGACTTCCATGAAAAGTAGTGGAAATGCAGGACGGGGAGTGAACGAAGCATCTCTGAGTGCATCGAGAGTGATTTATCAGGCAAGAGAGGCTTTGTGTGATTTGTTTAATGGAGAAGATCCCAGACAGATTGTGTTTACAATGAATTCGACTCATAGCTTAAATATGGCTATGAAAGGATTGTTACGGACAGGAGATCACGTGATTACTACTGTTTTAGAACATAACAGTGTATTACGTCCCCTTTATGAATTGGAGCAAGAAGGAATTGAGCTGACGATTCTGCCATGTGATGCTTTGGGTCGAATTGAGTACGAGGAAATCCCAAAAGAAATTAAAAAGAACACGAAGGCAATTGTAACCACACATGGATCAAACTTGACTGGAAACCTGTTAGATATTCATAGAATAGGAGGAATTGCCCGCGAATATGGAATTACGTATATTGTAGATGCATCTCAGACAGCAGGAGTGTATCCGATTGATGTAAAGGCATCCAATATTGACATTCTTTGTTTTACGGGACATAAAGGGCTTTTAGGTCCTCAGGGAACAGGAGGAATGTATGTCAGAGGTGGACTTCGACTGAAGCCTTTATTGAGTGGAGGAACGGGAGTGCAGACATTCTCGAAAGAACAGCCGGCAGAAATGCCCACACATCTAGAGGCTGGAACATTAAATGGCCATGGGATTGCAGGGCTTTTGGCTGGAGTAGAATATATAAATAAAAAGGGGATGTCTCTCATTCGAGAAAAAGAAATGCTTCTTATGAAGAGGTTCTATGAAGGGATAAAGGAAATCGAAGGAATCACCTTTTATGGGGACTATGATACGGAAATCCGCTGTCCAATTGTCACGTTCAATTATAAGGATTATGATTCAGGAGAAGTGGCAGATGAATTGTTGGAACGGTATGGAGTTGTGCTTCGTGCCGGTGGCCATTGTGCCCCGCTTATGCATGAGTCTTTCGGAACGGTGGAACAAGGGGCATTGCGTTTTAGTTTTTCTCATATGAATGAAATAGAAGAAGTGGATAAAGTGATACAAGGACTGAAAGAAATGACAACTGAATGAGGAGGTATTAACAAATGAATTTTATGAATTCAAAAGGAAAATTATTGGGACTGGGAGCGATTTGCGGTGTGATAGCAGCAGCTTTGGCGTATTTTGGAAATCCAGCCAATATGGCATTTTGTATTGCGTGTTTTATTAGGGATACAGCAGGGGCTTTAGGGCTTCATCAGGCAGAGGTGGTTCAATACGCACGACCTGAGACAATTGGACTCGTGATAGGAGCATTTTTAATTGCCATCGGAACAAAAGAGTATAAATCCACAGGTGGTTCTTCACCGATGACAAGATTCGTTCTTGGGATTTGTATGATGGTTGGAGCGTTGATTTTTCTTGGCTGCCCCCTTCGGATGATTCTACGCATGTCCGCAGGAGACTTGAATGCATGGGTTGCTTTGATAGGATTTGTTCTTGGAATTGTTACAGGAGTTTTCTTCCTGAAAAAAGGATTCACTCTGGGAAGAGCATATGAAACACAGAAGATGAGTGGAAGTGTTATTTCAATCTTGGCTTTGGGGATTTTGATACTGGCAACTTTTACAAGCTTATTAAAGGTAAGTCAGGCGGGACCTGGAAGTATGCACGCCCCAATTATTCTGTCATTAATAGGTGGATTACTGTTTGGCGCTATTGCACAGAAATCCAGAATGTGTTTTGCGGGAAGTATTCGTGATGTGGTAATGCTTAAGAATTTTGATTTGTTTTTTGGTGTATTAGGTTTATTCATCGTAATGCTTATTTACAATGTTGTGATGGGCAAATTTACAATAGGATTTGATACACCTGGAATTATTGCACACTCGGATCATTTGTGGAATATACTTGGCATGTATATTGTAGGGTTTGCGGCAGTACTTCTGGGAGGGTGCCCATTAAGACAGCTAATCTTAGCGGGACAAGGTTCTTCGGATTCGGCTATAACGGTATTGGGAATGTTAATTGGATCTGCAATCTGTCATAACTTTGGATTGGCATCCAGTGGAACGGCACTCAACCCGGAGACACAGGAAGTTGTAAAAGGTGCAGTTACTGCAAATGGAAAAGTGGCGGGCATTATTTGTATTGTGGTTTTATTTGTAATAGCCTTTACAAATAAGCGAAAGGAGGTATAATAGATGAAAGAAGTAGATGCAAGAGGCTTGGGGTGTCCTGAACCAATACTTCTTACTGCCAAGGCTTTGAAAACCGAGAACCAGGTAAAGGTCCTGGTTGATGAGGTACATCAAAGGATGAACGTAGAGAAGTATGCCAAGGATCAAGGGAAGAAAACCAGCTTCACAGAAAAAAACGGATATTTTGAATTGATAATTGAGTAGGTAAGAATGAGAAAAAAAGAGTTGAAACTTGTTGTGACATTTCATACAACTGCAGATGCTATGGCCATGGAAAAGGCGGCGAAGGACTTTGGTTTAAAAGGAAGAATTATTCCTGTTCCAAGAGTGATTTCCTCTGGATGTGGAATGTCCTGGACCTCTGATTTGTTGGAAAAAGAGCAAGTATTAGCGGTTATGGAAAAAGCAGGAATTGACGTGGAAGAACTCCATGAAGTACTAATCTAAAAAAAAGAAGCTGTTGCCAGCTTCTTTTTTTATACTCCGGTGATAAATGTATCTAATAGATGAGGGAGTAATCGATCACTGTATTCAGTTAATGAAAACTTTCCTTTGTAAAGGGAGTAATCATACAAAAGCGCCCGTTCAAACATAGCATAATAGTGCATGAGTTCTTCGGCACTGCTAGAATGGTGGAACTCCTTTTTTGACAATCCCTCCTCCATGATCTCGGTTACCCACCGAAAGTAAATTCGTTTTTGATCGGAAAGAGAACGTTTATCTTTTGTGATGAGTTGTGATGAGTAGAGATAGGCAAGCAGTTCGATATTTACACTTTTCTCTATCATATAAAACAACTCGTGATTTAGGAACAAAAGTTTATCATAAGCAGATAAATTTGGATCAATCACTTCACGTAGCTCTTCGTAATGCTGGTCAAACAAATAAGACAAAGAGTTTAGAAGGGACTCTTTCCCCTTGAAATAATGATAGAAAGTGCCCTTGGAAGTTTTTGAGGCAGAGATAATTTCATCTACCGTGGTATTATCATAGCCATTTTTATAAAATAAATTCCATGCAGCCTTTACAATTCTGCTTTTGGTTGACTGTCTTTTCCTGGGCATTTTAATTATCCTTTCTTTTTATCCCACTACGAAGCCGTATTCCAAAGGATCGTCACCGTCGATTACGTAAGTGGCTTCTCCTGTTACATAAGCACTTCCTGTAATTTGTGGAATCACTGCTTTAAAGTCTCCTACTGTAGTTTCTTCTAAAATAACACCTTTAAATTGTGAGCCGATGAAGCTTTCGTAGACAAAAGGCTCTCCAATACCGATTTCTCCTCTTGCATAGAGAGTAGCAAGCTTTGCACTGGTTCCAGTACCGCAAGGTGAGCGGTCTGCCATACGGTCTCCGAAGATAACGACATTTCGCTTGTCAGCACCTGGGGTATCAGTACTTGTGTAGATTTCACACAAATCCACTGAGGTAATATCAAGAGTAGGGTGTTTCATTTCTACTTCCTTGTTAACCTGTTCAATCATTTTCATGCCAAAGTCTGTCAATGCAGGGATATTTTTTGCATCGATGGTCCATCCAAGCTTATCTGCATCTACCAATGCAAAAAAGCTTCCGCCAAAAGCGATATCATAAGTGATTTCTTTTCCGTCAATAATGGTTGTTAAGTTTTCCTTGTATAGGAAGGCGGGAACATTAGTAAGGGTAACGTTTAAGACTTTACCGTTCTTAACTTCTGCTTTTGTTTTAATAATTCCGGCAGGTGCTTCTAAAGTGACTTCTGTAAAAGGCTCTTTTGCCTCAACTAGCCCACTTTCAATGATTGCTGTAACAGATCCGATCGTTCCGTGTCCGCACATGTTTAAGTATTCGCCAGTATCCATAAAGAATACAGCAAAATCTGCTTCCTTATTAATTGGCTCAGTTAAATATGCCCCAAACATATCGTGATGACCTCTTGGTTCAAACATTAAAGCTTGACGATATTTGTCATAGTTTTTGGCCAAGTAATGTTTTTTCTCGATTGGAGTGTTCCCAATTAATTCGGGAAAACCGGAAGTAATAATTCTGGTGAATTCACCAACTGTGTGAGTGTCGATAGCCTTAAAGCTAGCTTCGTACTTGTCAAGGTTTAATTTGGGATTGATTTCCATGTGACAATACCTCCTTCAATGAAATTAAGATTTCTCTATAGAAAAAATCTATAGATTGATTTGTTTCGAAGAGATTAACCTCTAAAATCCCCTCATGATTCTCTCGGAACCCAGCCCTTTCTCGTCAGAAAATTAACGAATAGACCGCAGTCTAGGACGTAGTTCACTTTTATGGTTTTATTATCCTTCAAAAACGACGGAATGTCAACGTTTTTTCACAATTATAAAATAAGTATAATATGGTTGAAAAAAGAAATAAAGTATGCTATGTTAAAAGTGCGAAAGCAACATAGCGAGGGGGTAGATGGGTGACTGGTGTGCCTCCTAGTCTTCAAAACTAGTGTGGGGCGTTAGGAGCGTCCCGGGTGGGTTCGATTCCCACATGCCCTCGCCAAAAAAAGAAGTGAAATTAATAACAAATATATATAGGGGTTTTCTATAAATGATTCATATAAATTATTAAGAAAAGGAGAAGGGTTATGGAAAATGTACAGATTTTGCTATGTCAGCATGTCGGCGCACCGTGTGCACCGATTGTACAAGTGGGAGACTCAGTAAAAAAGGGTACGCTGATTGCAACTCCTACGGGTCTTGGGGCCAATATTTTTTCCAGTGTTTATGGAGTGGTGGAAGAAATAAAAGAAGACCGCATTGTCATTAAACCTGACGAAGAGCAGCCAGAAGAGTTTGAGCCAATCAAAGAGGGTGATAAGCTTGAGATGATTAAAGAAGCTGGCATTGTTGGTATGGGTGGTGCAGGATTTCCCACAGGTGTTAAGCTGAGTACACAGCTGGAAGGGGGCTATGTCTTGGTTAATGCGGCGGAATGTGAGCCGGGATTATACCATAACATACGTCAGATTGAAGAAAATGTGGAAGCAACAGTGAGAGGCTTAAAGTATTGCATGGAAATCACGACAGCGAAAAAAGGGATTTTTGCAATCAAAGAAAAGAATGATAAAGCAATAAAAATATTAAGAGAAGCAATTAAAGATGAAGAAAATATATTCATTCATCTATTGGCAGACATCTACCCTATGGGTGAGGAACGTGCAGTGGTAAGAGAGTGCCTTGATATCTTATTAGGAGTTGATAAACTTCCAAGTGCAGCAAACTCCGTTGTAATTAATGTAGAAACATTGCTTCGTATTACCGAAGCAGTTGAAGAGAAAAAACCTTGTTTCAGCAAAAACCTTACGGTCAACGGTCTTTTGAAAGATGGACATAAGCCCCACGTATTCTTTGATGTTCCAGTAGGAACGTCTGTGGGAACTTTGATTGAAATGGCTGGCGGTATAGCGGAAGATGAGAAGCTGGGAGAGATTATCCTTGGCGGACCTTTTACAGGAAAATCCACAACCTTGGATGTTCCGATTACGAAAACAACAGGTGGTGTAATCCCCACAATGGAATTCATGGATTTCCACGGAGCGAATGTAGGTCTTTTGGTATGCGCCTGTGGAGGAAATGAAGGGAGAATGAGAGAGCTTGCAGATAAATATAATGGAAAAGTTGTTTCTGTTGTGAGATGTAAGCAAGCAGTAGAAATGAAAAATGGCGCATTGAAATGTGAGGATCCTGGAAACTGTCCGGGACAAGCAGAAAAATGTATTAAAATGAAAAAAGATGGTGCCCTTTATACAATTATAGGAAATTGTTCGGATTGTTCGAATACGGTTATGGGTTCTGCTCCGAAGCTGGGATTAAAGGTAGTTCACCAGACGGATCATGTAATGCGAACAATTGGACATCCGTTATACAGACATCTTACCATATCCAAAAAGGCCGACCAATTGCCAAATGGTAAATAGAACCGGTATTACTGTTATGATGGCGAAGTAAACTACCCCGATTGATTTACTGGGACGAAAACTTATAATCTGAGAGGTTTGTCCGCTGCCATTGATAACTGTTATATACAAAACACTTTTAGTATGCATTGAATCAAATTAAGGAGGGAAACAATATGTCAATCACAGCTGAAACAGCAAAAGAACACGCAAAAGATCCTGCGGTACTTTGCTGTAGAAGAGAAGCGGGAACGGTGATTTCGGCTTCGGACCTGGAAGATCCTGCAATTTTTGATGATCTTGTGGATTCAGGACTATTGAATCTGGATGGAGCGCTTACTATTGAACAGGTTATAGGAGCGAAACTTACAGAAACAAGAGACTCTCTCAATCCGATTACAGCAGATGTTGTAGAAGGAGCGAAGGTGGTAGCGGAAGCTGAAGATGAGCCAGCGGATATACCAGCAGGAGAGGGAACACCAACAGCTGCACCTCAGGCGCCTATTCCTACAATGGCAGGGCCAGGTGGAGTGCTTAAAATCCATATTGGAGAGGGAAAAGATATTAATCTTGAGATTCCAGTAGGTGGATTAGGAAATGGTGTCCCAGCGGCGTTGCCACAAAGCGCTGACATGGTGGGTTCGGCAGAAGCTGCCATAAGTGCACCAGAAGTGGCAGGAGAAGAGAAGGTTGTAAGAACCTTAACAAGAAAACACTTCAATATTACAGAAGTTAAAAGAGGACCGGAAACGAAAATAGAAGGAACGACTCTTTACATCCGTGAAGGAATTGAAGCAGAATGTGTTGAAAATCAAAAATTGGTAACGGATCTTAAATTAGAGATTATTACACCTGCTGATTATCATACTTATTCTGAAACAATTATGGATGTTCAGCCAATTGCGACCAAAGAAGAGGAAAGTGAAGTTGGCAGTGGTGTTACCAGAGTACTTGATGGAGTAATTATGATGGTAACAGGTACTGATGCAAATGGTGTTCAAATAGGTGAGTTTGGTTCATCAGAAGGATATTTAGATGAGAATATCATGTGGGGACGTCCAGGTTGTCCTGAAAAGGGAGAAATCTTTATTAAAACTCAGGTAACCATAAAAGAAGGAACCAATATGGAAAGACCAGGTCCTTTGGCTGCTCATACTGCAACGGATATTATTACTCAGGAAATTAGAGAAGTAATGAAGAAGCTGGAAGAGTCTTTGGTAGTTGAAACAGAAGAGTTTAAACAAATCAGAAGACCTGGAAAGAAAAAAATTGTTATTGTAAAAGAAATCATGGGACAAGGCGCGATGCATGACAACCTGCTTCTGCCGGTTGAGCCAGTTGGTATCTTAGGCGGAAAGCCAAACGTTGATTTAGGAAATGTACCAGTTGCTGTGTCTCCACTGGAAGTACTGGACGGCTGTGTACATGCACTTACCTGTATTGGACCGGCTTCAAAAGAGATGAGTAGACATTACTGGAGAGAGCCTCTTGTTTTAGAAGCACTTCATGATCCGGAAGTAGACTTGTGTGGTGTGATTTTTGTAGGAAGTCCACAGATTAATGCAGAGAAGTTCTATGTATCAAGAAGAGTTGGTATGATGGTAGAAGCGTTAGATGTTGATGGTGCTTTTGTTACGACAGAAGGATTTGGTAATAACCATATTGACTTTGCGGCACATCATGAAGAGATTGGCAAGAGAGGAATTCCTGTTGTAGGTTTATCCTTCTGCGCAGTTCAAGGTGCGTTGGTTGTTGGAAATAAATACATGACAGCTATGGTTGATAATAACAAGTCCGAATCAGGTATTGAGAATGAGGTTCTGGGTTGTAATACTCTTTGTCACGAAGATGCTCTTCGCGCACTTGCAATGCTAAAGGCTGCAATTGCAGAGGCAGATATTAAAGGTGCTGAGAAGAAATGGAATCCAAACGTTAAATCTACAAACATTGAACTTGTATCAAACGTAACGGGACAACCGATTGAATTGGTAGAAAATGAACAGTCCTTACCAATGAGTCAGAAGAGAAAAGAAAAGTACGACTAGGAGATACTATGAAATACGGTGACAAGATAATTAAGATGGAAGGTGTAATTGTAGAAGTGACAGACGGAGCAGTTGCAATTGATTTAAAAGGTCGTCTGGGCTATTTAAAAGTTCCGATGCGCATGCTGATTACGGATTATCCTCTTAAGGTGGGACAAGAGGTTGCATGGAATATGAGTTTTGTGGAACAAATTGGTCCTGATGTCAACGAAAAGTATATTAGTAATCTGGATACATATAAAAAGCGCCAAGAAGAAATGCGCGAAAAGAATAGTAAGGAGGAATCATAAATGAGTTTAACAGTAGTTAAAGGGATGCAATCGGAAATATTTGTTCCTATTACTCCGCCTTCTGTTTGGACTCCCGTGACGAAAGAGCTAAAAGATATGTCGATTGCTTTAGCGACAGCAGCCGGAGTGCATAAGAAGAGTCAGGAGAGATTTAATCTTGCTGGTGACTTTACTTGGAGAAAAATTGAGAACACTACACCTTCCAGTGAGTTGATGGTATCTCATGGTGGGTATGATAATGGTGATGTTAATAAGGACATCAACTGTATGTTCCCGATTGATCGAATTCATGAATTAGCAGCAGCTGGTTTTATCAGAGCTTGCGCACCTGTTCATGCAGGATTTATGGGTGGCGGTGGAAATCAGGAGAAGTTTAAGCATGAAACTGGACCTGCCATTGCGCAAATGTTCAAAGAAGAAGATGTGGATGCAGTTCTTCTAACGGCTGGCTGAGGTACCTGCCACCGCTCTGCAGTTTTGGTGCAGAGAGCGATTGAAGAAGCTGGTATTCCAACAATTATTATAGCAGCTCTTCCACCTGTTGTACGTCAGACAGGTACCCCACGTGCTTCCGCTCCACTTGTTCCTATGGGAGCGAATGCGGGAGAACCAAACAATGTTCAGCAACAGACAGAGATTGTGAAAGCAACTCTTGAGTTATTGGAAACAATTGAAACACCAGGAAAGATTGTGCCATTGCCTTTCGAGTACGTAGCAAAAGTTTAATTACTTTTAGGGCAGATGTTGATAAATGCATCTGCCCGTTTTTTTATATAGGAGGAGTGGAAGTTGAGTCAGAAAGCGATAGACTTAAGAAGACTTGTGATTAAAGCGTTTCATATTGATCAAGTAGAGTTTGGTGAAGAAAACAGAGTTACTACCGATGGGAAACTGGTTCTTGATAAGGGGATTTTAGAAGAGATTACCAGAGAAGAGGAGTATATCGAATCAATAGACATTCAGATTATAAAGCCAGGAGAGCACGATAGATTTACCAATACAATTATGGATATTATCCCTGTTTCTACAAAGGTTTTGGGGAAAATAGGAGAAGGAATCACCCACACTTTAACCGGAGTGTACTTTATGCTGACGGGAGTGGATACAGAGGGGAAACAGACTCATGAATTTGGCTCATCGGAAGGGAATTTAAAGGAACGGCTCTATTTGAACCGGGCTGGAACGCCGAGTGAGGATGATTTTATTATATCCTTTGATGTTGTGTTAAAGGCTGGAATGGGACAGGAAAGACCAGGGCCTACGGCAGCCCATAGGGCATGTGATAAGGTAATACAGATTTTCAGAGAGCAGTTAAAAAAGTTCAAAGGTGATTTGGCAGGAGAGCGCCATGAATATCATGACGTGGTTCGCCCGGGAAAAAAACGAGTGGTGATTGTAAAACAGGTGGCAGGTCAAGGGGCTATGTATGACACTCATTTGTTTGCAAAAGAGCCCAGCGGAGTAGAAGGCGGTCACTCAATTATTGATTTGGGAAATATGCCGGTTGTGTTGACGCCAAATGAGTACCGTGACGGAATTATACGTTCTATGCAGTAGGAGGAGAAAAAATATGGGAATTGGGCCATCGACAAAAGAGACGTCCCTGCATCATTTCAGAGATCCCTTGTTGGATGTGGTTTCAAAAGATGAGGAATTGGATTTAATGGGAATCATTATAGTGGGAACTCCAGACGGAAATGAAGAGAAAATGCTTGTTGGCACAAGAACGGCAGTTTGGGCTGAATGCATGCGTGCGGATGGGGTTATTATATCCTCTGATGGATGGGGAAACTCGGATGTGGATTTTACGAATACATGTGAACAGCTGGGAGTCCGTGGAATTCCGGTTACTGGATTGAATTTCAGTGGTACAGTTGCTCAATTTGTGGTTACAAATAATTATTTGGATGGAATTATTGATATTAATAAAAGTGAAGAGGGTATTGAAACCAATGTTGTAGGTGAAAATAACATGGTAGAGCTGGACTGTAAGAAGGCCACTGCCCTTTTGAAACTAAAAATGCGGCAGAAGGATAATGGATAATTATGTACCTGGTTTCGATTTTATGAAAAAGAAAAAGCACGACTAATGTCGTGCCCTTTCTTTTTGGTATGTCATTGAGAGGTTTTCTGTTGTATTGCAGTTAATATATATATATATACAAAGCTGGGGAATGCTCCTACAAAGAGGACGTATATTTTTTGGAGTCAACCAATGCAAGATGCTCTTGGGGGAAGCAATCGGCAAAGGTATCACTGCAATAACAACCGTTACTTAAAGGTAATCCTTTAAGTGAGCTAACTATACCATTTTTGTACAACATTGTCAATATTAGAATTATAATTATGCATAAAAAGGATTATTTAGTTAAAAATATACAAAAAACATGTGGGAAAACACTTTGTTTTTGTAAAGCAATAAAATCAAAAGTTGCCAAAAGAAGTAGTATATACTATAATTTATAGAAAAAGTGAAGAGAAAGAGGGAAATATGACTATATTATATAGAGTGGTTACGAAACATACGAAGGAGATGCTCCTTGATTTTATTCGATTTAGTTATAAAGTACGACATCCAAAGTCGGCTTATCGTATGGCGGTAATGGGAGTGGGGTTCATTTTGATAGGATTTCTTGCAAGAGAAAGCAGTAAGCCTCTAATGGTAATGGCTTTTGTTTTGGGAGTTGCAACAATTGCATTAGTTTTTTTGAGAAGGTATATTGCTTTGGCACGGCTAACCTCAAAAGATTATTTATACCAGAAAGAGATAGCTATTACCTTAGGGTTTGGTCAAGGGGGATTTTGGATTCAAGAAGGTGATAATCCCGGTGCAACAATGAAATATGGTGAGATTACACAAGTGTATAAAGATAAAGCGAATTTTTTCATATCGATTAATAATGAGGAAGTACAAGTATTGCCCTATGGTGACTTCGCAGAAGGAAATGTGGAGAGGTTTGAAGGTTTCATTCAGGATAAAACGAAAAGGCAGATAATACATTTGGATATTTCTTTTAAGGAAAGGATAAAGATGATAAAGAATCAGATGAAGATTGCTGAGGTAGAGCATGATCAGAAAATTGAAGAGATGAAAAAGAAAAAATAATATAAAAACTCCGACCAATCAGAGTGTTCAAGATGGGTCGGAGTTTTTTGTGAATATTAATTATGCCTTTGATGCATCTTTAAAGAAAGTAAATGATGTAAAGAGCATTACTGCAATGATAACCCATGTAAGGATAGTTAAAGGCAGACTCTTAACAATGAAGTATGCAATGAATACACCGATAACACCAAAGATGGTCAGCATGATGGAAGCTTTTCTGTCGTATTTTCCTTCACGAATAAAGCGGATACCTGCTGATGGCATTAAAAATGCACAAGAGCCCATCATGATTGGGAAAGCGGCGGAAATATTCATCCCAAGAGCGCCCACTAAAGCCATACAAGGTGCGTAAAGTCCAACGCCGATAGTCATAAGAGCACCTAAGAGGCAGTTTATAACAACACCGATTACAAGTTTGACACCAGTAAGTGCAGTAGCAGTTCCTTGTGCGCCGAATGGACCAACACCTAGCAGCCTAGCAGCCATTACGATTGCGAGAAAAATAAGAGCGGCACCAAGAGCGATACGTACTTGCTTAACTGGCCATTTAGATACGATACCAGCACCTACAACAGCGCCTATTACTGCAGCAGCGAGCAAAGCGATTAATGTAATTGGATCGATATCGATTAATCCGAAAAATAGTAATGCTTCGGTAACGACGGG
This sequence comes from Aequitasia blattaphilus, assembly GCF_024721305.1. Lineage (GTDB taxonomy): Bacteria > Bacillota > Clostridia > Lachnospirales > Lachnospiraceae > Aequitasia > Aequitasia blattaphila. The sequence continues at coordinate 51,826 of NZ_JAMXOD010000015.1, forward strand.
AATTGTATCTCCAACGTTGAGTGTACCTGGCATTGTTTCGTCAGGACTTGAATTTGTAAATTTAAATCCAGCCTGTGTAGTAGCAAAGCTTCCAATTCCTAAGGTATCAAGGAAGTTGGTTACAGCTCCGATGATAGCAAGAGCTACCATATGTTTTCCATCGAAATCTTCTTTATGTTTAATACAATCTTTGATTAAATAGACTGCAAACACAAGCGTCCATGCACTAAGGACGATTCGTAAAATTGTTACAGAATTCATATTCATCCCTCCAGATTTTGAAATTATTTAACTAGTTACTAGTAAATAAAAATGAACAGTGCTATGTCTTTATACGTACAATCACCCCGATTGATTGTACAAATGGCTTCCTACTGTTCTTAGTTAATTCTACCAATTTGTCAGGAAAAAGTCAATCTTTTTCGGTACAGTTGACGATGGAAAAAGAAGGAAAAAAAGCAAAAAAAGCCTTGCATTCCGTATGGGATTGAGATATACTAGTAGAGCTGTGACATGATAGCGTAGAAGCGAGAGGTTGCTACTTATAATAGTAGGTTTTCCGTGGAGCGAATGTCAAGTTATGAAACTTAACGACAAGTCACTGTACGAATTCATAGAAGTCCACCATAGTAGTGGAAACAACGTGTGAGTAACTCACGACACACACGGAAGAGTGTACAGTCACCGCTTGTCGTACTGAATCAAAGTACGAAAAGGAGGCGACTTTTTTTATGGCAAGTCAAGTAATGAGAATCACATTGAAGGCTTATGATCACCAATTGGTAGATGCATCAGCGAAAAAAATCATCGAAACTGTAAAGAAAAACGGAGCACAAGTGAGTGGACCAGTACCACTTCCAACTAAGAAGGAAGTAGTTACAATCTTAAGAGCGGTTCACAAATATAAAGATTCCAGAGAACAGTTCGAACAAAGAACTCACAAAAGACTTATTGATATTGCAACACCTACTCAGAAAACAGTAGATGCATTATCAAGACTGGATATCCCAGCCGGTGTCTATATCGACATCAAAATGAAAAACAAATAAAAGCAGTAATCTACATAATGTAGGATGAACAACCTATATAATAGGATGTTCCGCTGTATATTAATGGAGGTAATAATAATGAAGAAAGCAATCTTAGCTACGAAAATCGGCATGACACAGATTTTCAGCGAAGACGGAACATTGACACCTGTAACAGTACTTGAAGCTGGTCCTTGTGTAGTAACACAGATTAAGACAGAAGAAAACGACGGCTACAATGCAGTACAAATCGGGTATGTTGATAAGAAGGACAAGACTGTAAACAAAGACAAGAGCGGTAAAAAAGAAGTGGTTCATCGTCATGGTGCAACAAAGGCGGAACAAGGACACTTTAAAAAAGCCGGTGTTTCAAGTAAGCGTTTCGTAAGAGAATTTAAACTTGATGGTGAGTATGAAGTTGCTCAGGAAATCAAAGCGGACATTTTCGAAGCGGGAGATAAAATTGATGCAACTGCAATTTCTAAAGGTAAGGGATTCCAAGGTGCAATCAAAAGACATAATCAACACAGAGGGCCAATGACACATGGTTCAAAATTCCATCGTCATGCAGGGTCTAACGGATCGGCATCCGACCCAAGTAAGGTGTTTAAAGGAAAGAAAATGCCAGGACACATGGGAAGCAAGAGAATTACCATTCAGAACCTTGAAATCGTACGTGTGGATTCTGAAAACAATCTTCTCTTAGTAAAGGGATCTGTACCGGGACCAAAGAAATCTTTAGTAACTATTAAAGAAGCAGTAAAAGCGAACTAGGCTTTGACGAGAAAGGAGGATAAGATCAGATGGCTAACGTATCTGTTTATGATATTAACGGTAAAGAAGTTGGAACAATCGATTTAAACGATGCTGTATTTGGTGTGGAAGTAAACGAACATCTTGTACATAGAGCAGTTGTAAGCCAACTTGCAAATAATCGCCAAGGAACACAGAAAGCAAAAACGCGTTCTGAAGTTCGTGGTGGAGGAAGAAAACCATGGAGACAAAAAGGAACAGGTCATGCAAGACAAGGTTCTACAAGATCTCCTCAATGGACAGGTGGTGGAGTTGTATTTGCTCCAACCCCAAGAGATTACTCTTTCAAAATGAATAAAAAGGAAAAAAGAGCAGCTCTTAAATCTGCACTAAGCCAAGCAGTGGCAGATAAGAAGTTTATCGTATTAGACGAATTCCAGTTGGATGAAATCAAGACAAAAGCATTTGTTGGTGTTTTGAAAAACCTGGAAGTAAATAAAGCATTAGTTGTATTGGAAGATGGAAACAAAAACGTGGAATTATCCGCAAGAAACATCGCTGATGTGAAAACTGCAAAGGTAAACACAATCAACGTATACGACATTTTGAAATACAACACAGTAATTGCAACAAAAGCAGTTGTGGCAAATATTGAGGAGGTGTACGCATAATGGCTGATATAAAATATTATGATGTAATCCTTGCGCCGGTTGTAACGGAAAAAAGTATGGAGCTTATGGGTGAGAAGAAATATACATTTCTTGTACATACAGACGCTACAAAATCTCAAGTGAAAGAAGCGGTTGAGAAAATGTTCGCCGGAACAAAAGTAAAAGGTGTTAACACGATGAATCTTGAAGGAAAGAAAAAAAGACAGCGTGGAAGCATGCAGTATGGTAAAACTGCGAAGACAAAGAAAGCAATCGTACAGTTGACAGAAGAAAGTGCTGATATCGAGATTTTCCAAGGACTATAGGTTGCATTCTTAAACATACGGTGCAATTCCGTGATAAGAATAATTAGGAGATTGAAAGGAGATTTACCATGGGAATTAGAACATATCGCCCATATACGCCTTCCAGAAGACAGATGACGGGTTCTGACTTTGCAGAAATTACAAAGACAACACCAGAAAAGTCATTGCTTGCGAAAAAGACTAGAAAGGCCGGACGTAATAACCAAGGAAAAATTACTGTTAGACACCGCGGAGGCGGAGCTAAGAAACAATATAGAATCATTGATTTCAAAAGAAAGAAAGATGGTATTCCTGCAAGAGTTGTTGGAGTTGAATATGATCCAAACAGAACTGCAAACATTGCATTGATTTGCTACGAAGATGGTGAAAAGGCTTATATCCTTGCACCGGAAGGTATCAAAGTTGGCATGAAAATTGTAAATGGACCAGAGGCTGAAGTAAGAGTAGGAAATTGTCTTCCTCTTGCAAACATTCCGGTTGGTACACAGATTCATAACATTGAAATGTACCCTGGAAAAGGCGGACAGTTAGTTCGTTCAGCAGGAAACTCAGCACAGCTTATGGCGAAAGAAGGAAAATATGCAACACTTCGTCTTCCTTCCGGAGAAATGAGAATGGTGCCAATTATCTGCCGTGCATCTATCGGAGTGGTAGGAAATGGAGATCACAGCTTGATCAACATTGGTAAAGCAGGACGTAAACGTCACATGGGTATCAGACCGACTGTTCGTGGTTCCGTTATGAACCCGAATGACCATCCACACGGTGGTGGTGAAGGTAAAACCGGAATTGGACGTCCGGGACCAAGTACTCCTTGGGGTAAACCTGCACTGGGTCTTAAGACACGTAAGAAAAACAAAGCTTCTAACAAGATGATTGTAAGAAGAAGAGATGGTAAAGCGATTAAATAATTACGTAAAAGGAGGTAAAACCTATGTCACGTTCTATTAAAAAAGGACCATTTGCAGATGCAAGTCTGCTTAAGAAAGTTGATGCAATGAACGAAGCCGGCAGTAAAGCAGTTATTAAGACCTGGTCTCGTCGTTCCACAATTTTCCCGACTATGATTGGACATACAATTGCAGTACATGACGGAAGAAAACATGTGCCTGTATACGTTACAGAAGACATGGTAGGACATAAACTGGGAGAGTTCGTTGCAACAAGAACTTACCGAGGACACGGAAAAGACGATAAGAAATCAAAAGTTAGATAGATAGCTATGTGAAAGGAGGGTTTATCCATGGCAAAAGGACATCGTTCCCAAATAAAAAGAGAAAGAAATGCGAATAAGGATACCAGACCATCTGCTAAGTTATCTTATGCTAGAGTTTCGGTTCAGAAAGCATGTTTCGTATTAGATGCCATCAGAGGTAAAGATGTGACTAGCGCACTTGGACTTCTTACTTACAATCCAAGATATGCTTCTAGTTTAATTAAGAAATTATTAGAATCTGCAATCGCCAATGCTGAGAACAACAATGGTATGAACGCAGAGAACCTTTATATCGCAGAGTGTTATGCAGATAAAGGACCAACTATGAAAAGAATCAGACCGAGAGCACAGGGTAGAGCTTATAGAATCGAAAAGAGAATGAGCCATATCACACTTGTGTTAGACGAAAGATAGGAGGGAAATAATGGGACAGAAAGTTAATCCTCATGGCCTAAGAGTCGGAATTATTAAAGACTGGGACTCCAAATGGTATGCAGAAAAAGATTTTGCAGATTACTTGGTAGAAGATCATGAAATCAGAACATTTCTTAAGAAGAAGTTATTTAGCGCTGGTATATCCAGAATCGAGATCGAAAGAGCATCTGATCGCGTTAAAATTATAATCTATACAGCAAAACCTGGAGTAGTAATCGGAAAAGGTGGATCTGAGATAGAAAAAGTAAAAGCTGAGTTAACACAATTCACAGATAAGAAATTAATTGTAGACATTAAAGAAATCAAAAGACCGGATAAAGACGCACAGTTAGTTGCTGAAAATATCGCACAACAGTTAGTAAATCGTATTTCATTTAGACGTGCTATGAAGTCAAGCATGGCTAGAACAATGAAAGCGGGAGCACTGGGTGTAAAAACATCTGTATCAGGCCGTTTGGGCGGAGCGGATATGGCTCGTACCGAGTTCTATAGTGAAGGAACTATTCCTCTACAGACACTTCGAGCTGACATCGATTATGGCTTTGCAGAAGCTGACACAACCTACGGAAAAGTTGGTGTGAAGGTTTGGATTTATAAAGGCGAAGTTCTTCCGGAAAAAGCAGGTAAGGAAGGGAGCGATAAATAATGTTAATGCCTAAAAGAGTAAAAAGACGTAAACAATTCCGTGGTTCCATGCGTGGAAAAGCAACTCGCGGAAATAAGATATCATACGGTGAATATGGTATTGTAGCAGCAGAACCATGCTGGATTCGTTCCAATCAAATCGAAGCAGCACGTATTGCTATGACACGTTATATCAAGCGTGGAGGTAAGGTTTGGATTAAGATTTTTCCAGACAAACCAGTAACTCAAAAACCAGCTGAGACACGTATGGGAAAAGGTAAAGGATCTTTGGAATACTGGGTAGCGGTTGTAAAACCGGGCCGTGTAATGTTTGAGATCGCAGGTGTACCTGAGGATGTGGCAAGAGAAGCCCTTCGTCTTGCAGTGCACAAGCTACCTTGTAAATGTAAAATAGTTTCTCGCGCAGACTTAGAAGGCGGTGATAACAGTGAAAATTAATGCATTTGTAGAAGAGTTAAAAGCGAAATCAGCTGCAGAACTCAATGAAGAATTAGTAGCTGCTAAAAAGGAGCTTTTCAATTTAAGATTCCAGAACGCAACAAATCAGTTAGAAAACACAAGCAGAATTAAAGAAGTTAGAAAAAATATTGCTCGTATTCAAACTGTGATAACGGAAAAGGCAAAAGTTGCGGAATAATCCGGAAAGGAGTATAGACTGTGGATAGAAATCTTAGAAAAACCCGTGTGGGTAAAGTAGTAAGCAATAAAATGGATAAGACTATTGTCGTTGCAGTTGAAGATCATGTTAAGCATCCACTTTATAAGAAAATCATTAAGAAAACTTATAAATTAAAGGCTCATGATGAAGCAAATGAGTGCAACAAAGGTGATAAAGTAAAAGTAATGGAAACAAGACCTCTTTCAAAGGATAAGAGATGGAGACTTGTTGAAGTTATGGAAAAAGCGAAATAGTATAAGGAGGGAAACCTGCATGATACAGCAAGAAAGCAGACTGAAAGTAGCAGACAACACAGGCGCTAAAGAAATACTGTGTATCCGTGTTCTTGGTGGTTCAACCAGAAGATATGCACGTATCGGCGATATCATAGTTGCCACTGTTAAAGACGCAACACCAGGCGGCGTTGTAAAAAAAGGTGACGTGGTTAGAGCTGTTGTTGTTCGTACTGTAAAGAGTACGCGTCGTAAAGATGGTTCATACATCAGATTCGATGAAAATGCTGCTGTTATTATAAAAGATGACAAGACACCAAGAGGAACCCGTATATTCGGGCCAGTAGCAAGAGAGCTTCGAGACAAACAATTCATGAGAATTGTATCCCTAGCTCCGGAAGTACTATAAGGGGGTGTAGGAGATGGCATTACATAAAATTAAAAAAGGTGATACTGTAAAGATTATCGCTGGTAAAGATAAAGATAAAGAAGGTAAAGTTATCGCTGTAAACTCTAAGGATAAAAAGGTTGTAGTTGAGGGAGTTAATATGATTACAAAACACTCTAAACCAAGTGCTACAAACCAAAAAGGCGGTATTATCAATAAAGAAGCTCCTATTGATTCTTCAAACGTTATGTACTTACACAAAGGTAAGGCTACACGTATCGGAATTAAGATGAATGGAGACAAAAAAGTTCGTTTTGCAAAATCAACAGGCGATATTATCGATTAATTTGAGGAAGGAGGATAATGGCTTTGAGTAGACTGAAAGAACAATACAATAATGAAATCGTTGATGCATTGGTAAAGAAATTCGATTATAAAAATAAATTAGAAGTTCCAAAACTCGACAAAGTTGTGGTAAACATGGGTGTTGGAGAAGCAAAAGACAATGCTAAGGTATTAGAGTCAGCTGTTGCTGATATGGAAAAGATCACAGGACAAAAGGCAGTTATTTGTAAAGCAAAGAAATCCGTTGCGAACTTCAAATTAAGAGAAGGTATGCCGATTGGATGTAAAGTAACACTTAGAGGTGAAAAGATGTATGAATTTGTAGATCGTCTTATCAACCTTGCATTGCCTCGTGTACGTGACTTTAGAGGAGTTAATCCAAATGCTTTTGACGGACGTGGAAATTACTCCCTTGGAATCAAGGAACAATTAATTTTCCCTGAAATCGAGTATGATAAAGTAGACAAAGTAAGAGGTATGGATGTAATCTTTGTTACAACTGCTAAAACAGATGAAGAGGCTCGTGAATTGTTATCACAATTCAACATGCCATATACCAAATAAGGAGGTAAAAAATGGCTAAAACAGCAATGAAAATTAAGCAAGCACGTAAGCAGAAATTCTCAACAAGAGAATACAGTCGTTGCAGAATTTGTGGTCGTCCACATGCTTATTTAAGAAAATATGGAATTTGCCGTATTTGCTTCCGCGAATTGGCATATAAAGGACAAATCCCTGGCGTTAAGAAAGCTAGTTGGTAGAAGGAAGGAGGACAATTCACATGACTATGAGCGATCCAATTGCAGATATGCTTACAAGAATACGTAATGCGAATACCGCAAAACATGATACAGTAGAAATTCCTGCATCAAAGATGAAAATTGCTATCGCAGACATCCTTGTGAACGAAGGATATATTGTTAAATATGACATCGTAGAAAATGGAGTATTTAAAACAATTAAAATCACCTTAAAGTATGGTGCTGATAAAAATGAAAAGGTAATCACAGGTCTTAAGAGAATTTCAAAACCTGGACTTCGTGTATATGCCAACAGTGACAAGCTTCCAAGAGTACTTGGTGGACTTGGAACAGCTGTAATCTCAACAAATCACGGTGTTATTACAGACAAAGAAGCAAGAAAACAAGGTGTAGGTGGGGAAGTACTCTGCTTCATCTGGTAACTGAAAACTGAACAAAAGAGATTTTGTTTTGAGAATTTAAGTTTAGGAGGAAAGGTAGTTATGTCACGTATAGGTAGACTGCCAGTTGCGATTCCAGCAGGAGTTACTGTGGAGATTGCAGACAATAATAAAGTGACCGTAAAAGGTCCAAAAGGAACTCTTGAAAAAGAACTTCCTGTAGAAATGAGTATTAAACAAGAAGGCGAAGCAATTATCGTTACAAGACCAAATGATTTGAAAAAAATGAAATCTTTACACGGTCTTACAAGAACATTAGTAAATAACATGGTTGTTGGTGTTACTGACGGCTATGAAAAAGTATTAGAAGTAAATGGTGTAGGTTACAGAGCTGCAAAAGCAGGAAAGAAACTTACATTAAGCCTTGGATATTCTCATCCAGTAGAGATGGAAGATCCAGAAGGTCTTGAAGCTGTTGTTGAAGGACAGAACAAGATCACTGTAAAAGGTATTGATAAAGAAAAAGTTGGCCAATACGCAGCTGAAATCAGAGACAAGAGAAGACCTGAACCTTATAAAGGAAAAGGAATTAAATATGCTGATGAAGTTATTAGACGTAAAGTTGGTAAGACTGGTAAAAAATAAGTAAGGAGAGTGTGAAAATGGTTAACAAGAAATCAAGAAGTAAAGTACGTGTGAAAAAACACCTTAAAATACGTAACCGTTTCAGTGGAACACCTGAATGCCCACGTTTAGCTGTGTTTAGAAGCAATAATCATATGTATGCTCAAATTATTGACGATACAGTTGGAAATACTTTAGTTTCTGCTTCCACTCTTCAAAAAGATGTGAAAGCAAACTTAGAAAAAACTAACAACGTTGATGCAGCAGCATATTTAGGAAAAGTAATTGGTGAAAAAGCAGTAGAAAAAGGTATTAAGGATGTAGTCTTTGATAGAGGCGGCTTTATATACCAGGGTAAAATTCAAGCATTAGCAGATGCAGCGCGTGAAGCTGGATTGAATTTCTAGAAGGAGGAGACACTAGTGAAACGAGAACGTATTGATGCTAGTCAAATGGAACTAGCAGAAAAAGTAGTATCTATCAAGCGTGTTACCAAGGTCGTAAAAGGTGGTCGTAACTTCAGATTCACAGCTTTAGTAGTTGTCGGTGATGGAAATGGTCACGTTGGTGCAGGCTTAGGAAAAGCAACAGAAATCCCTGAAGCTATTCGTAAAGGAAAAGAAGATGCTGCAAAGAATCTTATTTCTGTAGCTTTAGATGATAACGGAAGTATTGTACACGATTTTATCGGAAAATTTGGAGGAGCATCTGTATTGCTTAAGAAAGCTCCAGATGGTACAGGAGTTATTGCCGGTGGACCGGCGCGTGCTGTTATCGAGATGGCAGGAATTAAAAACATCCGTACAAAGTCACTTGGATCCAACAATAAGCAGAACGTAGTTCTTGCTACAATTGATGGATTGACACAAGTAAAGACTCCGGAGGAAGTTAGTATTCTTCGCGGTAAAACGATTGAAGAAATCTTAGGCTAAGGAGGCGATACGCGAGATGGCAAATTTAAAAATCACGTTAGTGAAATCTACAATTGGTGCTGTACCAAAGCATAAAAAGACTGTTCAAGCTATGGGACTTAGAAAGTTAAATAAGACAGTTGAGCTTCCAGATAACGCAGCAACAAGAGGAATGATTAATCAAGTTAGACACTTGGTAAAAGTAGAAGAAGCATAGGATATTGAATTATAGAATAAGGAGGTGTCACAATGGACTTATCAAGTTTAAGACCAGCGGACGGGGCAAAACAAAGTAATAACTTTAGAAGAGGCCGCGGACATGGTTCTGGTAATGGTAAGACAGCCGGTAAGGGACATAAAGGCCAAAGAGCGCGTTCCGGAGGTACAAGACCGGGATTCGAAGGTGGTCAGATGCCATTATATAGAAGAATACCAAAGAGAGGGTTTACCAACAGAAATTCAAAAGAGATTATTGGAATCAATTTAAGTGCTCTTGAGGTGTTTGAAAATGATGCTGTAGTATCAATTGAAACTCTGATGGAACAAGGAATTGTTAGAAACCCAAAAGATGGTGTTAAGATTCTTGGAAATGGAGAATTCACTAAGAAGCTTACAGTTCAGGCGAATGCATTTAGTGCATCAGCGGCTGAAAAGATTGAAGCCTTAGGCGGAAAAGCAGAGGTGATTTAATGTTAGATACATTCCGAAAAGCATTTGCAATCAAAGATATACGTAAAAAATTAATCTTTACATTTTTGATGTTAATTGTTATAAGGATTGGTTCTGAATTACCGACACCGGGTGTAAATCCGGATTATATAAAGAACTTTTTTGCTACGGCGACGGGTGAGAATTTCAACTTTTTCAATGCATTTACAGGTGGATCCTTTGAGCGAATGGCTATTTTCGCTTTGAGTATCACACCTTACATTACTTCTTCGATTATTATGCAGCTTTTAACAATTGCAATTCCAAAGTTAGAAGAGATGCAAAAAGAGGGAGAGGACGGAAGAAAGAAAATCCAGAAAATGACCAGATATTTAACGGCAATCCTTGCGCTGGTTGAGTCTTCAGCTATGGCAATTGGATTTGGCCGCAGTGGTCTCTTGGTGAACTATAATTTCGTTAATGCAGCAATAGTTGTACTTACATTAACAGCTGGTTCTACCTTCCTTATGTGGGTTGGAGAAAGAATTACTGAAAAAGGTGTTGGAAATGGAATATCGATTGTATTAGCAATTAATATTTTATCCAGAGTACCAAGTGATATAACGACACTGTTTGATCAGTTCGTAAAAGGCAAAAGTATTCCAAAAGCTGTTTTGGCAGCATTGATTATTATTGCAATTATTATTGTTTTGGTATTTTTGGTTGTATTACTTCAAGGCGGAGAACGCAAGATTGCAGTACAGTATTCACAGAAGGTTGTGGGTAGAAAAACTTATGGTGGACAATCCACAAATATACCTTTAAAAGTGAATACAGCGGGAGTCGTACCCATTATTTTTGCATCATCATTGATGCAGTTTCCGATTGTTATCGCTTCTCTTTTGGGCAAAGGGAATGGAAAAGGAATCGGAAGCGAAATTTTAAAAGGATTAAACCAAAGTAACTGGTGTAATCCTGAAAGAATTTATTACTCATGGGGGCTGATTGTATATATAGTTCTGACGATACTCTTTGCATATTTCTATACAACGATTACCTTTAATCCGTTAGAGATTGCCAACAATATGAAGAAGAGCGGTGGCTTTATCCCAGGAATAAGACCAGGGAAGCCAACGGTTGATTATCTGTCACACATATTGAATTATATAGTTTTTATCGGTGCATGTGGACTTGTAATTATTCAAGTTATTCCAATCTTCTTTAATGGGTGGTTGGGTGCCAGTGTCTCTTTTGCAGGAACATCACTGATTATTATTGTGAGTGTTATATTGGAGACGGTGAAACAAATTGAAGCACAGATGCTTGTTAGAAACTATAAAGGTTTTTTAAATAATTAATATTTTGACTCGCAGATTTCTATCTGCGGGTTAAAATGCTATAAGGAGATGTGGATAATGAGAATAATTATGTTAGGAGCTCCGGGTGCTGGAAAAGGAACCCAGGCGATAAAAATTTCGGAAAAGTATAAAATACCCCATATTTCAACTGGAGATATATTTAGAGCAAACATTAAAAATGGTACTCCTCTAGGAGAAAAAGCCAAAACATATATGGATCAGGGATTGTTGGTTCCAGATGAACTGGTCGTTGAGTTGGTAGTGGATAGAATTCAGAATGAAGATTGTGAAAAAGGTTATGTTTTAGACGGTTTTCCTCGTACAATTCCTCAAGCAGAGGCTTTGACAAAGGCACTAGAGGCTGTTGGCCAGAAAATTGATTTCGCAATTGATGTAGAAGTACCAGATGAGAATATTGTAAGAAGAATGTCTGGAAGAAGAGCTTGCGTGGATTGTGGTGCAACGTATCATTTAGTTTATGCTGCTCCAAAGAAGGAAGGAATCTGCGATCAATGCGAAGGAAGTCTTATCTTAAGAGAAGATGACAAACCGGAAACAGTATCAAAGAGACTTTCTGTTTATCACGAACAGACACAACCGTTAATTGATTACTATAGCAATGCAGGTGCATTAAAGAGTGTAGATGGTACCATCGATATTGAGGATGTATTTCAAGCAATTGTTGAGATTTTGGGAGCGTAGAGTATGGCAGTCACAATAAAATCACCGAGAGAAATTGAATTGATGCAACAAGCAGGTGTCATATTAGGTAGAGTGCATGATGAGCTCAAAGAGATTATCAGACCTGGAATCAGTACCCTGGATATAGATAAGAAGGGAGAAGAGCTGATACGAAGCTACGATTGTATTCCCTCTTTTCTGAACTATAATGGTTATCCTGCGTCAATCTGTGTTTCCGTGAATGAAGAGGTTGTACATGGTATCCCGAGTGCAAAACGCATTTTGCAGGAGGGAGATATTGTCAGTTTGGACGCAGGTGTGATTTACAAAGGGTATCATTCTGATGCTGCCAGAACTTATGGAGTGGGAGAAATCTCACAGGAAGCAGCGGATTTGATTCGTGTGACAGAAGAGTCTTTTTTTGAAGGAATCAAGTTTGCAAAAGAAGGAAACCACCTTTTTGATATATCGGCTGCAATCGGAAAATACGCAAATGACAGAGGTTATGGCGTGGTACGGGATTTGTGTGGTCACGGGATTGGAACGAATCTTCATGAAGCACCAGAAATACCCAACTATGAAGTGGAGCGAAAAGGTCTTAAGTTAAAAGCAGGAATGACTTTGGCTATTGAGCCTATGATTAATGCTGGCACATGGGAAGTAGAGTGGTTGGATGATGACTGGACAGTTGTTTCAAGAGATTCTTCCTTATCTTCTCATTATGAAAACACAGTTTTAATTACTACGGGAGAACCTGAGATTCTGTCGTTGCCAAAGAAGTAGGGTATGAACATGGATGTATTTAAAATAGGAATGTTGGTTTATTCCAAGGCCGGACACGATGCAGGAGAAGCATATCTGATATGTGAGATAGAAGATGAATATCTTTATCTGGTAGATGGTCAAAAGAAAACATTGGATAAACCGAAGAAGAAAAAGAAAAGACACGTACAAAGAACCAATTCAATTTATGACATTCAAACAAGTGATGATGTCGCAATAAAACGAGTGATAAAAGAAGCACTCTTAGGTGAAAATAAGGAGGACGCATATGTCTAAAGACGATGTAATTGAAATTGAGGGAGTAGTAGTAGAGAAGTTGCCAAATGCCATGTTCCAAGTTGAACTGGAAAATGGGCATCAAGTGTTGGCGCACATTAGTGGTAAGTTAAGAATGAATTTTATTAAAATATTGCCAGGAGATAAAGTTACATTAGAGCTTTCTCCATACGATTTGTCCAAAGGCAGAATAATTTGGAGAGACAAGTAGGATAGTTATTGACTTCTGTCTGCATTTATCATATAATGTATAAGCATGTTTCCGTCCACGAGAAGGGAAAATGTTGAAGTTTTAAGGTTTGCAGCGGATGAAAGGAGGATCACCATGAAGGTAAGATCATCAGTTAAACCAATTTGTGAAAAATGCAAAATCATTAGAAGAAAAGGAAGCATTCGAGTGATTTGCGAAAATCCAAAGCATAAACAAAGACAAGGCTAAAAGTAGTGGTTTATGCGACTAATTTAGGCGGCTGATAGCATTTATATGCTATTTAATATACAAGGGACACCATTAGCCGGTGAAAATCCTCGTATATTGCTTACATACCGGCGCGTCATTACTGTTTTCAGTAGCCGGAAAGGACGTGAATACCGACACGTCTGGGAAGTTTATTCCCCAATTTAAGACAATACTAATAAGAAAAGAAAGATGGAGGAGAATCACATGGCTCGTATAGCAGGTGTAGATTTACCAAGAGACAAGCGCGTAGAGATTGGACTGACATATATTTATGGAATTGGAAGACCAAGCGCAACACGTATTTTAGAAGAAGCAGGAGTTGATCCTGACATTCGTTGTAGAGATTTAACTACAGATGACGAAAAGAAAATCAGTAAAGTAATTGACGAGACACAACAGGTAGAAGGAGATTTACGTAGAGAAATCGCTTTAAACATTAAGAGACTCCAAGAAATTGGATGCTATAGAGGAATTCGTCACAGAAAAGGACTTCCAGTTCGTGGTCAGAAGACTAAGACAAATGCAAGAACAAGAAAAGGTCCTAAGAGAACAGTAGCAAATAAGAAGAAATAATTAAATAAAAAGAGAAAGTAGGTTAGTTTACATGGCAGCAAAAAAAGTTACAAAAAAAGTGACAAAAAAACGTGTCAAGAAAAACGTTGAACGCGGACAAGCGCACATCCAGTCATCTTTTAACAACACAATCGTTACATTAACAGATGCACAAGGAAATGCTTTATCATGGGCAAGTGCTGGCGGTCTGGGCTTTAGAGGTTCAAAGAAATCTACTCCTTATGCAGCGCAAATGGCAGCTGAAACAGCAGCAAAAGCAGCATTAGTACATGGTTTAAAATCAGTAGACGTTATGGTTAAGGGACCAGGTTCAGGGAGAGAAGCAGCAATCCGTGCACTTCAAGCAGTAGGAATTGATGTAACAAGCATCAAGGACGTTACACCTGTACCACATAATGGTTGCAGACCACCAAAACGTAGAAGAGTTTAGTAGGAGGAATACAAGAACATGGCAGTGAACAGAGTTCCGGTTTTAAAAAGATGTAGATCTCTCGGGATGGATCCTATCTATCTTGGAATAGATAAAAAATCCAACAGACAGTTAAAAAGAGCAAATAGAAAAATGAGTGAGTATGGTCTTCAGTTACGTGAGAAGCAAAAAGCGAAGTTTATCTATGGTGTATTAGAAAAACCTTTTAGAAATTACTATAGCAAGGCTAAGAAAATGAGCGGTATGACCGGTGAAAATCTTATGATTATTCTTGAGACTAGACTGGATAACGTAATTTTCCGTATGGGACTTGCAAGAACAAGAAGAGAAGCAAGACAAATTGTTGACCATAAGCACGTTACAGTAAATGGTAAAGTGGTAAACATTCCATCTTATTTAATTAAGGCTGGAGATGTGGTTGAAATCAACGAAAAGCATAAAGGATCAACACGTTACAAGCTGATTTTGGAAGCAACAGGCGGACGCATGGTTCCAGAATGGTTAGACGTAGATCAAGAAGCATTGAAAGGAACAATTAAAGAGCTTCCAGCTCGTGATGTAATAGATGTTCCGGTTGATGAAATGTTGATCGTCGAATTATACTCTAAATAATCTTTAATTCCCACAGGAGGTGGACGAGTGTTTGATTTTAACAAACCCAATATTGAAATATGTGAGATTTCAGAAGATAAGAAATATGGAAGGTTTGTTGTAGAGCCTTTGGAAAGAGGATATGGAACAACCTTAGGAAACTCTCTTAGAAGAATTATGCTATCTTCCTTACCGGGGGCTGCAATCAGCCAGGTTAAGATTGACGGAGTTTTACATGAGTTTAGTTCTATTCCGGGAGTAAAAGAAGATGTTACAGAAATCATTATGAATTTGAAATCATTGGCAATTCGTAATACTTCAGAGTCAGATGAGCCTAAAATTGCATACATCGAGTTTGAAGGTGAAGGAGTTGTTACTGCCGCTGATATTCAGGTGGATCAAGATATCGAAATCATGAATCCTGATGCTGTTATTGCAACCTTGAGCGGTGGAGCTGATAGTAAGCTTTATATTGAGATTACAATCACAAAAGGCAGAGGATACGTAAGTGCAGATAAGAATAAAAATGAGGATCTTCCAATTGCGGTAATCCCTATTGATTCTATTTATACACCTGTAGAGCGTGTAAATATCGCGGTTGAAAATACTCGTGTTGGACAAATTACAGACTATGATAAATTAACATTAGATGTTTTTACCAACGGTACACTACAACCAGATGAAGCTGTAAGTTTAGCAGCGAAAGTATTAAGTGAACATTTGAAATTGTTCGTAAATCTTTCAGAAGTTGCTCAGTCTGCAGAAGTAATGATTGAAAAAGAAGATGATGAAAAAGAAAAAGTGCTTGAAATGAGCATTGATGAACTGGAGTTGTCCGTACGTTCTTACAACTGTTTAAAGAGAGCGGGAATTAATACCGTTGAAGAGTTGACAAATAGAACATCGGAAGATATGATGAAAGTTCGTAATCTGGGACGTAAGTCTCTGGAAGAAGTACTTGCAAAACTAGATGAACTTGGTCTTAACCTTAGAAAAGGTGACGAATAAGACACAGGTGACATTTGGCTAGTAAGCCCGAAGAAGCATAACCAAGTGTAAAAGGAGAACAAAAATGGCAAAATATAGAAAACTCGGCAGAACATCAAGCCAGAGAAAAGCATTGTTAAGAAACCAGGTAACTGCACTTCTTAGCAATGGAAAAATTAAAACAACTGATGCAAAAGCAAAAGAAATCAGAAAAATCGCTGAAAAATTAATTGCAATGGCTGTTAGAGAAAAAGATAACTTTGAAGAGGTTACTGTTAAGGCTAAAGTAGCTCGGAAAGACAAAGATGGGAAAAGAGAAAAAGAAGTTGTAGATGGTAAGAAAGTTACAATTTATGACGAAGTTGATAAAACCATCAAAAAAGATAAGCCAAGCAAATTGCATGCAAGACGTGAAATGTTGAAGGTGCTTTATCCTGTAAAGGAAGTTCCAGAAGCACAGGCTGGAAAAAAGAAAAACACAAAAGAAGTAGATTTAGTTGCAAAATTGTTTGATGAGATTGCGCCAAAGTATGAAGGCCGTCAAGGTGGATATACTAGAATCGTTAAGATCGGACAACGTAAAGGTGATGCAGCTATGGAAGTACTTATCGAATTAGTATAATGAATTCAAAAGGGTTCTGTCATGTACCGTATTGGTATCTGACAGAACCTTTTTTGTATGAGCACAGCTCTAAGGTTTGTTTAAATAGATCCGCTGTCTTGATTCGGGAATTCCCAGTTGTTTCCGATACTTCGTCACAGTTCTGCGTGAAATATCGATTTGTCTCTCTTGCATAAGAGCGGCGATTTTTAAATCACTAAGGGGTTTTTGTTTATCCTCTTCAGCAATAATTTCTTGCATGTGCTGCTTGATATTACCAATCGAAACATCTTCTTGTGAGGAAAAAGCCGTTGTTGTAAAGAGGTCTTTGATAAAAATAGTATGTCGATACTGAAGATACTTGTCTTTAATGGCTCTGCTGACGGTTGACACATGCAAATTGGTTCGTTTTGCCACGTCCTCCATGCACATGGGCTTTAAAGGGGTGCCTTTCAGGAAAAAATCCTCTTGTAACTCCAAAATAGCATAGATAATTTTGATAATTGTGCTACGCCGTTGTTCTACACAATTGAGGATAAAGCGGGCTCTTTCCAGCTTTTCTTTGAAATATTGAGTGAGCTCCTCGTCTTTAGATTCTTCCATCATTCGGAGATAGTAATCGTTATACTTATATTCTCCCATCCAATTATCATTTATTATTACATCCCAGGTATTTTTTTCAAAAGTAATAAGAATATCAGGAATAATATATTGGGTATTGTCTTTTCCAAGGCTCATAATAGGTCTGGGGTTTAATGTGCCAATATAATGAATATACTCTCGTACTCTTGCAGTGGATAAGCCAAGAGTTCTTGAAACTGTTCCGATACGTCCTTGTAAGATATCTCCCATATGATGAGCAACAATGGAGTGAAGCTTCTCATCAGTTACTTGTGATGCATTCATTTGTTTTTGAAGGCATTCAGAAATGTCGGCGGAAAAAATGCCGATTGGCTCTAGATTCTTCAATACATTTAAGGCATCAGAAATACATTGCTCAGAGGCTCCAGAGACCTTGGAAATCTCTGAAACTTCATAGGTGAAAAACCCTTCTTCGTCCAAACAATAGGTGAGGTACTTCATTAATTTCCACTGTTCAGATGAATATTCCGTTTTATGAAGCTGCCCCATTAAGAAGTCGGTGATTTCGTTTTCGGTTAGGGCTTGAATATCATTTCGATACTTGCAGTCATCATCGGCCCACTTAATATAATGATCTTTATAGGAAGTATTTTTTTCGTATAAAGTTTCAAGATTTTTAATCATATCATTTTGCTTATCATGGCTGTTTTCTAAAATTGGATTCTCCAGATACTCGTTGAGCAGGATATTTTCCAGTTCTTGATTTGTACAGGCTAATATTTCCAGAGATTGAATCTGCTTTGAAGACAATATTTGGCGCTGTTCCAAACTTAATGTATTACTAAACACAGGTCTCTTACCTTTCTTTGAATTTATGGCTATTATAACTAAAATAATCTCTTCTTTCAGTAAAAATTATAACATTTTTACAAGAGAAAGACAATGTTTAATTGGCATGTTTTTTGCGTTATAATAGAGTAAATACTATGTTAAGAGAGGAAGATAAATATGATTTTTATTGAGAGTACATCAACAAACCCAGCATTTAATTTAGCGTTAGAAGAGTATGTATTTGATTATATGCCAAAAGATCAGGAATACTTTATGCTTTGGCAGAATGAAAATACAATTGTGGTGGGGAAGCATCAAAATACAGTAGAAGAGATTAATGCTGCCTACGTGAAGGAAAGGGGAATTCAAGTAGTCAGACGTCTTTCGGGAGGTGGAGCAGTTTATCATGATTTGGGGAACATCAATTTTACTTTCGTAGTAGATGCAGACAACATTGAACAGCTTAATTTGCAGGCTTTTTGTCAACCTGTAGTGAAAACTTTAGAACGGCTGGGTGTAGAAGCTGAACAAAGCGGACGCAATGACATTACAATTGATGGGAAGAAATTTTCGGGAAATTCTCAGTATATAAAGGGGAAGAGAATCATGCATCATGGGACATTAATGTTTGATTCAGACTTATCCGTTGTAGCAGGTGCATTAAAGGTGACTGGGGATAAAATCCAATCTAAGGGCTTTAAATCCATCAGGAGCAGAGTTACTAATATCAGGCCACATATACCTGCCGATGTAGATTTGGAACGCTTTAAGCAAGTTCTGCGGGAATACATGGTACAGGGAGAGATGACACAGTATACGTTGACCAAAGAAGATATTGAAGAGGTGAAAAAAATTCAAAGGGAACGTTACGATACATGGGAATGGAATTATGGCGCGTCACCGGAATTTCAAATTCAAAAAAGCAGAAGAATAGAAGGCTGTGGTAAAATTGATATTTCTATGAATGTGGAGAATGGAGTAATTACGGATTATGATAGCCGCGGTGATTATTTTGGAGAGGGGGCAACTCCAGAGTTAAAAGAAAAACTGATTGGCTGCCGTTTAGAAGAAGGTGCTTTACAGGAGGCATTGAAGGGATTTGGGCTGGGAGCTTGCTACAGCAATTTGAGCTTAGATGATTATATTGAAGTTTTGTGCATGTAAGTGTATCAAAAGAGAGATAGAGGAATGGTTTTGAAACCTTCCTCTATCTCTGTGATATAGAAAATATAAAATTCGTGTCTATTCCTCGTCTTCGTCATTTAACTTCCCTTTTCCCCATATGAGAGCAAAAAGAGAATAAATAATTCCAACAACAATAACACCTGTCATCCATCCAAGTTCTCCTGAACCATAAATTAAATCCATAAGTTACCTCCTTCTATTCTTCGTCATCATCAGTATCCTTCAGAAAAATTTTTCCGATTAACTGAAATACGACAACGATACCTATGATCATAGCAACGGCTTGTACAAAAAATTGCATAAATAAGTTCATGTGGTTACCTCCTTACGCTTTTACAGCAACTGTGCTTTTCTTTGTTTTAAAATATCCTGTGCTTCCGCCTGGTATAACGAGATTTAATATAATACCGCCAACCAAAGATACCGCTAAGGTTACATAAGGAAGCGGAACGCCGGTTAATCCAAGCATGGCCGGAACTGGCGTGTAAGTCCAAAGCAGGACACAGACCCAAGCAATACCGAATGTAGCACCAGCAGCTTTTCTGTTACGCTTCCAGAACATTCCGTAAATAACGTTAAAGAAGAGTGGAATCAACCATGCAAAGGCCCAGTTTGCGCCATTTACAATTTCTGGTAAGAAAGATGATACTCCCATTGCCACGATACCTGAAATAACAATAAAGATTCGGGTTATTTTTGTTTTTTGAGCACCAGATACATTTGGATCTTTTAATGTATAGATGTTATTTGCAAACAATGTTCCCATGCTCATGGTTGTAATTGCAAAGGTAGAGAGCACGGCACCTAAGAAGGATGCCAAGAGCCAGGCTACCAACCAGCCAGGAAGATACTGGAGCAACATTGTGGCACCTGCTGTTTTTGCGGCTAGTGATTCGTTTGCAATCTCAAGAGATCCGGTGTTGTAGAGTGCTTTTGCAGCGACTCCCATTGCCATGGTAAAGATACCAAATATACCATTTACAGGTGCAGCAATCCAAAGGGCTTTCCGTATTGTTTTTGAGTTCTTTGCCGCGGTTGTTGACTGAAGTCCCATTTGACTAATGCCTTGTGCAAAGGTTACGGCAATAATATTACTAATACCAAAAGTGACAAATATGCCAGGACCACCCATGATATTAATCATGTGCTCCATATTATTGGTAGTGTAGTAGGTTTCAACGAAATCCCAACCACCAGGAATAGCACTGCTTAAGAAAATGATACCAAGAGCTAATCCGATATACATAACAACAGTATTGATCATATTCACATAGCCGACTTCTTTCATTCCAGCTACGATAACATAAAAAATACCAATCAGACCACCGATAACGGTACCTGTTTGAATGCTAACGCTATTAAAGGTTAAGGTGTTGAAGATAATACCTAATGCCTGTACTTCCATTGTCAAAATTGCAAAAGTCTGACCGGCAACAATACAAGTAACGATAATGGCTATTCTTTTACCAAATAATTTTTGAATTAGTTCAGGAACTGTGTTTACTTTCATGCGGCGAAGCCAACGTCCAGTAAACAAGCAGATTACGGCAATTGTTGTTACGTGGGCAATAGAGAACCAGATGCTGGCTGCACCGATATTCCATGCCATTTCCATAATACCAAAAACGTGTACTGCACCTAAAATAGCAAGTGCTAAAGACACACCAACCATAACAGATGACATACTGCGGCCAGATGTCATAAAGTCATCATCTTGACCAGCGGACGAAGTTTTTTCTTTTGCTTTTTCTTTTTTTTCTTTATTAAGAATATAGAGGCTAACGCCACCGATGGATATTACTTCATACAATAATACTGCAATTAAAATCCACATACTTTAAATCCTCCTCATAATTGAGACTCTCTCTGTATAATATTTGTTGCTTTTAGGGGTAAAAAAGGTTAAAAAAACGACGCATAAAGATTTTATGTGTAAATACTAAAAAGATTATGCGCCGTAAAGGTTTTTTATATGTACTTAAAAATCAATGATCGAATTAACGACAAGGACTTAATGATAAAGCAAACCGTACACACTGTTTACTTACATTTTCGATTTCCCATTTTGCTCCCATAGGTACAACAAGAGCATCCTCTTGTCGATTCATCTCTAATTTCTCACCATCAACAGTAGCAACACATTTACCATTGTACATGTAAGCGATAACGTCAGACTTAGGAGTATCCAGTGTAAGCTTTGCTCCTGGGTATACGTCAACAATATGGAATTCCTGAGTAGCAGAGCCTGTTAATTCCTCATCTGCTAATGTGAAGAGTGTCACTCCATCCATTTCTGTAACTTTTGCATCATTTAAGTTCTTGATATATGCTTCTGTCTGTTTGAATCCACGTGGACATAAGGTTACTAAGAATTTCAGGTTTGCAGTTCCGTCTGGATACATTTCATGATCTCTGTTACCAGGTGTCCACATGATATCACCAGCTTTGTAAACATATCTTTTTCCCTGAATAATTGAATAGCCTTCTCCTTCAAGAATATAGAATACGTGATCTGCAGGTCCATGGTTCGCTACTAAAGCAGCTCCACCATATGTGATTTCACAAATTGAAAAATATTGGTAAGTCCAGTCAGGACCTGCTGGATCATATCCCATTTTCATAGCATTTGCAAATGGTGCAGAGTGTGCATTTACGTGCTGAGCCGGAGCCATAGATCTCATATCATAATAATTTTGTACATAAGCTTTAAACATTATATATACCTCCAAGATTGTTTTTTTGATTTTTATAAGTAAATTGATTGTTTCTAATTATCTAGTAATACCGCAGCTTTCTTCTAACACTTTTGTTAAAACTGCGAAATCAAGATCGCCTTTATCAGTAGCAACAGCAGCTTGTAAGCTTTGTCTTGTTAATGCAACAGTAGGCATTGCAGCGTTGTATTGCTTTGCAGCATCAAAAGCAAGATCCAAATCTTTGATCATCATATTTGCGCTAAATGCTGGAGCATATTGGCCTTCTGCAACCATTTTGTGCTTGTATCCATAAAGTGGAGAACCTACTGCGCTTCCTGCAATTGCTTCGCCAGCTTCTGCAACATCAAGACCAGCCTTTTCGCAAAGAACGATTCCTTCTGCAAATAACTGCATTTGAGCAGCTAAGATAGAGTTGATTGCCAGCTTCAATACACGAGCTTCTTCGCCAGCGCCAAAGTAAGTTTGTTTTGCGCTCATGCAAGCGAGAAGTGGAGTTACTTCATCAAAAGAAGCTTTGTCTCCAGAACCGAGAACACCTAAAGTAGCATTTTGTGCAAGTGCAGTACTTCCTGTTACTGGACATTTTAGGAATTTGCATCCCTTTGCTTCGATTGCATCATTAACAGCTGCTGATTCAGATGGAGCAACTGTACTCATATCAATTACGATTTTTCCTGATGCAAGACCTGCTACGACACCTTCATCTCCGAAGTTAACTGCATGTAAAGTAGGACCATTTGAAACCATTGTGAAAATGACATCACTTGCCTCTGTTACAGCTTTTGGAGAGTCTGCCCATTTTGCACCAGCAGCTAATACCTCATCAGCCTTTGATTTTGTACGATTCCATACAGTTACTTCATGACCTGCTTTTAACAGGTTTTGGCTCATTGGATTTCCCATATTTCCTAATCCAATCCATCCTATTTTTGCCATTTTAATACCTCCTCATTTCACTTTTTAATAATATTAAATGAAACAAACAAAATAAATTTATTCCTATTCATTTTATTTTGTTTTGTTTCAAATAGTTAAATTATAGTTGCTGTTTATGGAAACATTGTTCCAGGGAATCCACAAGAAACGATTTCGTCTGAAGGGAACTTAGTGATTACTTCATGACCTGTTTCAGTGACTACGATTTCTTCTTCTATACGAGCACTTCCAGTACCATCTGCTGATGGACACCAAGTTTCGATTGCAAAAGTCATACCTGGTTTGAACTCAAATGGATTATCCAATGAGAATAAACGAGAGATAGCAGGTTTTTCCCATAATCCTAAGCCAATACCATGAGCAAATTGAAGTAAGAAAGCTTCCTTTTCATTATTAAATCCTAATTCCTCTGCTGAAGGCCATACACGAGCTACGTCAGCAGTAGTGTTGCCTGGTTTGATTTGTGCAATACCATCACGAATCCATTTCAGTGCTTTAGCGTAAGCTTCGTTTTGTTCTTTTGTTGGTTTACCACAAGAGAATGTACGATAGTAGCAAGTATGATATCCGTTGTATACATTTCCGATATCAAAGTAAACTAATTCGCCAGGACGAATCATACGGTTTGATGTGGTATGGCTATGTGGATTTCCGCGTTTTCCGGAAATACAGTTTACAAACTCAACAGATTCAGATCCCCATGCAAACAATTTTTGTTGAATCAATGCTGCCATTTCGTTTTCGGTTGCACCAGGACGAAGATTCTTAGCAACATCCCAATAAACAGCGTCTACCATTGCAGCAGAGCATTTTAGAAGCTCGATTTCATCAACAGTTTTGATGACACGTACATCTTGCATTAACCCTTGAGCATCTCCGATTTCAATACCGAATTTTTCTAAGGCTTGCATCAATGGAATATCAACAATGTCAATTCCAAGAGGTTTGTCGATTACACCGTACTCTTTTAAGAAACCGGTAATCTCAGTTACTTCCTGATCCACCATTCCGACTTCTTCCGGAATTGATCCTCTCATCGAACCAACTGCAGGTAAAATATTTTCTGGACGAATCCAAGAAACTCTTTGACGCTTTGAAGGGCAAGCGGGATCAAAAAGTATTGGTTGATCCACCCCGTCGATTAATAAGCAGTGACGATTCATTTTATTTCGATTCCACTCACCAATGTGAGTTCCGGTTATATAACGAATATTATCGAAATCATAACATAGTAAAGCTCCGAATTTTGAGTCAGCCAGGAATTGTTTTGCACGAGCTAAACGCTCACGGCGCAACCTGTCATAATTTATATTATCCTCAAAATCAACACCATTAAAACCTGATTGCATAGTATTTGTTCCTCCTTTTTTTGAAATTATTAATAGTTTATTTGATACAAATGTATAAAGCAAATGCCGTGCCAAACAAAGAATAATTAATAAAAAAAACATATATTTGTGCATTCTTTAACAAATGCGCTGTGTGTATCGATGTGACAAGCTTTGGGATACAATGTGACAAAATGTTTCTATGTGACAGAAATGGCACATAGCGAGTCAAAATGGCGCACTGTTTATTGGCGAAAAAATAGCTCCATGCAAAATGGAGCTATTAGACATTAAGAACGTCCGGAAAATCTCAGTTTATCCAAATCAATTTGATATTTTTCCAGCTTCCGATACAGTGTACGGCGGCTGATTTCAAGGCTTTCAGCAGCTTTTTTTATATTCCCGGAAGAGCAAGTCAGGTGTTCTAATATTAATTGCTTCTCAGCTGTCATAACACTTGGTGCAGCAGCAGATTGATCGGAAACAACCTCTAAAGAAGGGGGATTCTCTTCAGGTGACTGTGCTATAGCATTCGAATTATGATATTGAATCATGTTCATAGGCAATGTATTTAGAGAGAGACGGCCATTTGTGGCTAAGATGCAAACCCGCTCAATGACATTTTCTAACTCACGAATATTTCCGGGCCAAGGATAATGAAGGAACAAGTCCTTAACATCCTCATCGATATGAACAATTGG
Source organism: Aequitasia blattaphilus (assembly GCF_024721305.1). Classification (GTDB taxonomy): domain Bacteria; phylum Bacillota; class Clostridia; order Lachnospirales; family Lachnospiraceae; genus Aequitasia; species Aequitasia blattaphila. The sequence goes on from NZ_JAMXOD010000015.1 coordinate 76,847, forward strand.
GTCGTAGTCAGGATTCTGATATTTTTCCAGAAAATAGTCAACTAAATCAAAGACGTCAGATCCTCTTTTTGACAACGGCGGAATATGAAGGCTAAACACATTTAAACGATAATATAAATCGCTTCTAAAAGTATGGTTTTGAATTGCTGCCTCCAAATCAACGTTGGTTGCGGTGATAATACGTACATTTAAAGGAAGCGTTTTTTTACCGCCAATACGTGTCACGGTTTTCTCTTGTAATACCCTTAAGAGTTTTACTTGTACCTCATAAGGCATGTCCCCGATTTCATCTAAAAAGATGGTACCATTGTTGGCCAGCTCAAATTTTCCTGCACGACCATCCTTCTTTGCGCCGGTAAAAGAACCTGGATCATATCCAAATAGTTCACTTTCGATTAGCTCTTTTGGAAGAGCACCACAGTTTAGTGCAATAAAAGGACCCTTTGAAAAAGGACTGTGATTGTGGATGGATTGCGCAAAAAGTTCCTTTCCAGTTCCGCTTTCGCCGGTGATTAAAACATTGGTGCTGCTTTTAGCCACAAGCTTGGCCAGCTTTTTTGCCTGCTGGATTTGTGGGCTTGAGCCAATGATATTATCAAATACGTAACGAGCATCGGAACCGATTACTTTGTTAACCAATTGCTGGATGTATTCGGCACGGCGAAAAGATATCAAAACCGTTTCTTTGCTGTGGTTATAACGAGAGTGAGAAATAAATTTAATGCTGACATAGCATTTGATGTTCTCGTGTTTACTTTGAAGAGTCGTTTCGATGTCATAGGTACTTTTTTCGAAGGTGCTTAAATCCAGGTAAGGGAAAAAACGTGTATAGTGCTGTCCCACTAATTCCTCAGTAGAAAAGTGCAGTGTATTTACGGTGGTGTTGTTGACAAAAGTGATTCTGTCTAACTCGTCTAAAAGGAATGTTCCAGTGTGCAGGGAGTCCAGGGAGGTTTGTAAGTGGTCCCGCATCGTAGTTAAACTATCATTAGCCAGAGCTAATGAATATTGCCGAGAAATTGCTTCACTTGCAGCGGTAGCCATACCAAGAGTGTGGGCGTGGACTTTATTCCAGGCGCCACTGATACAGATTACTCCGAGAACATCGCCATTGCTGCCAAGAATCGGTGCTCCGGAGCAAGTCCAATTAGAACTCAATTCAATAAAATGTTCGTGAGCAAAAAGCTGAATAGGTTCCTTGGTGTACAAAGGAGTGCCAATGGAGTTTGTACCAATGATGGATTCGGAACGGGAGGTTCCTTCTATTAAAGGTATGTCCTTGGTTGTGGCTATTTCAATGACGTCTTCATCGCCAATCATTTTGAGAATGTACCCGTCTTTATCAGCAAAAATGATGGCAAATCCAGAACCTGCTACAGATTGATATAGGTATTCCATGAAGGAGGTTGCAATATCGTAAAGTGTTTGGTTGTTTTGGATGCGCCCTTGCAATTGTTCGGCTGATAAGACCTCGGGCTGTACATAATCAGGAATTAAGTGAAAGCTGCGAGAGCGAACCCAAGAATCTAAAATGGGCTTCTCGACTAATTCCGTTGGCAGTTCGTTCTTTTCGAAAAAAATTTCTCGGGCTTGTTTTAAATGTGTGAGATATTCTTCAGAAATCATAATCAAGCTCCTTCTTATTGGGATTTAGTCAAAATGACTAAAGTTTGGCTTAATATTTGCTATATACTATCCAATGTATCAAGTTTATCATAGACGACTGGCAGATTCAAGTGAGGAATCGGGAAAGGTAATGAAAATGAAAAAAGGTATGAATGTAGTGTGTTTGGGCGATAGTATTACCGCAGGAGTACAAATAAATAGTAGTGACAAGTGGATTACAATTTTAAATCGAGAATCTAAATTTACCTATTTAAATAAGGGGATTCCGGGAGATACAACGGGAGGCATGCTGGCGCGGATGCAGCGGGATGTGATTGAGTCTGATGCAAGCAATGTATTGGTGATGGGAGGATGGAATGATTTGATTGCAGGGGTATCTCCTGGAGTGATACAGAGCAATATAATGGCCTTGGTTCACCAGGCATGGTTTCATAAAATTGTGCCAATAGTGGGAATTCCCATGTTTTTTGAACCCTCTATGATTTCAAAGGAGTGGAGGGAGTTTATCAATTTTCAAGAGCTGGAAAAGCATGTCCGTCAATATCAAAAATGGCTGCATCAGTTTTCGAAAATATTTCATACAGAAGTAGTTGATTTTGAAGAGGGCTTACAGGTTCTTGGAACAAAATCCAGAGAAGATTACCTTCTGGATGGATTACATCCGAATGAGGCAGGAAATTTGCTAATGGCAAAATGGATATTGAGACATGAATAGAAGGATGTGTATCAAAAATGACAGATAGTGTGTCAAAAAGACACAATATACGTGTGATATCTTTGGGATTTGTCAAAAAAATGACGAATTTATCTTTGGCATGATATTTGCTTATTATTATATATAAAATCTAAAATAAGCTTTCATTCAAGAATAGGAGGAAATATTGTGACGAAGCAAGAAAAAAAACAAAAGGCAAAAGAGTTTTATACAATAATGTATCGAACCAGAAGGTTTGAGGAAGAAGTATTTGAATTTTATAAGCGTGGTTTAATGCCAGGACTAGCTCATCTGTATTTAGGAGAAGAAGCAGTAGCGGCAGGTGTCTGTGGAGCATTAGAAGAAAAAGACTATATTGGTAGTACCCACCGTGGCCATGGCCATTTGGTATCAAGAGGTGCAGACTTAAATAAGATGATGGCTGAAATTCTTGGTAAAGGAACGGGATATTCAAAAGGTAAAGGTGGATCCATGCATATTATGGCAATGGATAAAGGAATCCTTGGAGCCAATGGTATTGTGGGTGGTGAAATTCCAATTGCAGTTGGTTCTGCATATGCCTCTTTATATAAAGGAACTGATGAAGTTACAGTATGTTTCTTTGGAGACTCAGCATCCAATGAGGGAACATTTCATGAAAGTATAAATATGGCGGCAGCATGGGATTTGCCTATCGTATTTGTTGTTGAAAACAATCTGTACGGAATTTCTGTTGACATTCGTCGTGTAACAAAAGAACATCACATTGCAAAAAGAGCAGCAGGGTATGGCATAGATGGGTTTACAATCGATGGAAACGATGTGTTTAAAGTATATGAAACAACACAAAAGGCAGTCGACAAAGCCAGAAAAGGTGGAGGACCAACAATTATTGAGTGTATGACCTATCGCTGGCAAGGACATCACGTTGGAGATCCAGGGGTTTATCGTCCGGAAGAAGAGGTTGCAGAGTGGAGAGCGAGAGATCCAATTACAAATCTGGAAGGGTTGTCGCTGTTAACAGAAGCTGAGATTAAAGAAATTAAAGAACTCGTTGATAAGGAAATGGAAGAAGCGTGTAAATTTGCAGAGGAAAGCCCATATGCAGACGTATCAGAAGCTTACACAGACGTATTCGTAGATTAGGGAGGGAGAAAAATCATGAAAAATATAATGTATAGAGATGCCATTTTAGAAGCCTTAGATGAGGAAATGGCACGGGACGATTCTGTTTTTAATATGGGAGAAGATGTAGGATTCTTAGGTGGAAACTTTAAAACTACGGTAGGTCTCATGGAGAAATATGGGGATTTAAGATGTAAGGATACCCCGATTTCAGAAGCAGGGTTTGTCGGGCTTGGCGTAGGAGCTGCGCTTCGAGGATTAAGACCAGTTGTAGAGTTGATGTTTGGAGACTTTCTTATGGTAGCCATGGATCAAATTTGTAATCAAATGGCAAAAATCACCTATATGTCAGGAGGACAGGCAAATGTACCAATGGTTATCCGGTTGCCAATGGGTGGAGGACGTTCTTCGGCGGCTCAACACTCCCAGTCTTTTCATGCATGGATGGCTCACTGTCCTGGAATGAAGGTGGCAGTACCCTCTACAGCAGCAGAAGCAAAGGGACTACTTAAAACTGCAATCAGAGATAATAATCCAGTGGTTTTCTTTGAACATAAAATGCTGTATACAGTAAAGTTTGATGTGCCAGAGGATGAAGATTATACAATCCCATTTGGACAGGCAAGAATGGTATCGGAAGGAAAGGATATTACAGTAGTAACCAATTCCCTTATGACGATTAAGGCTGAAAAGGCAATTAAGAAGCTGGAAAAAGAAGGATACACAGTTGATCATATTGATTTAAGAACGATTGTACCATTAGATACAGATACGATTATCAAATCAGTAAAGAAAACCGGAAAACTCATTATTATTGATGAAGGTCATGAATCCTTTGGCATCAGTGGTGAAATTGCAACACGTATTATGCCAGATGTTTTTTACGATTTGGAGGCACCAGTTAAGAGACTTGGAACAGCAGATGTACCATTGCCATTTAGCCCGGCTTTGGAATTTCCGTTAATACCAGATGAAAAGAGAATATATGCAGCAATTAAAGAATTACTGTAGTTGAGAAAGGGAGGTTGTAAAAATGGCAGAAGTAATTTGTATGCCTAAGCTGGGTTTCAATATGGATGAAGGTCAGCTGGTACGTTGGTGCAAGTCAGTTGGCGAAGAGGTTAAAAAGGGAGACGTTTTATTTGAAATTAATACAGATAAAACAACTATGCCAGTGGAATCAACGGATGAAGGCTTTTTATTAAAAACGATGTTAGAAGAAAATGAATATGCAGAAGTATTTACACCAATTGCAGTAGTTGGTGGAAAAGATGAAAACCCAGAAGCAGTATTACAAGCTTATGGCGGTGGCGAAAGCACCTCAGCAGAAGAAACACCGGTGGTAGAAGCAGCACCAGCTGAAGAGAAAGCAGCACCACAGACAGAAGTGGCAGTAGGTGATTTGAAACTGACACCAAAAGCAAAACGCATGATTCAGGAAGAAGGTATTGATCCACAAAGTCTAAGTTCAATCGAAGGAACAGGATATGAAGGCGGTATTACTGCAAAAGATATTAAAGCTTCACCTCTTGCCCGAAAACTAGCAGACAAAACAGGAGTGGATTTATCAACTGTGACTGGAACTGGTGTAGGCGGAAAAGTGATGAAAGCAGATGTGCTTGAGGCTAAAAAAACAGCAGAAGAACCAAAGGCAGAACCAGTATCAAGCTGCTGCAGTAAAAAAGTGGCATCCACAGTGCCTTACAAGGGAATTCGTAAAATAATCGGTGAGAAATTAGCAGAAAGCAAGTTCACAGCGCCACATCTCTATTTTACAGATGCGATTGATACAACGAATATGACAGCGTTCCGCAAGGAGATGAATGAAGTTTCTGAACGGAAAATCACTGTATCTGACATCCTGGTTTATGCAGCAAGCAAAGCGTTGACGAAGTACCCAGGAATCAATACCTCCTTAGTGGATGGGAATATTATCACCTATGAAAGCACCAATGTTGGAGTTGCAGTGGCAGGAGATAATGGATTGATTGTTCCAGTTATTAAAAATGTTCAAGAAAAAACTTTGACGAAGGTTTCAGAAGAAAATCGTGATTTGGTAGACCGGGCAAAAGAAGGTAAATTATCGCCGGAAGAATATTCAGGTGGCACGTTCTCCATTTCAAACCTTGGTATGTTTGGAATTGGAAACTTTACGGCAATCATCAACCCGCCGGAATCAGCAATCCTCTCCGTTAGTTCTGTTCGTAAAACACCAATCGTTGTAGAAGAAGATGGGGAAGATAAGGTGGTTATCAGGCCAATGATGAATATCCAGCTTACTGTGGATCATCGTGTCATTGATGGATTATTGGCGGCACAGTTTGTTGCATATTTAAAAGAATTATTGGAGAATCCGTTAAAAATCTTAATGTAAGAGAGGGGTAAAAAGATGGCTGAAGTAATTATTATGCCAAAGCTTGGCTTTAATATGGATGAAGGTGAGCTGGTAAAATGGCATAAACAAGTGGGAGATCAGGTGGCAAAAGGCGAAGTGCTGTTTGAAATCAATACAGATAAAACGACGATGCCGGTAGAAGCAACTTGTGCAGGTACGGTTTTGAAAATTATGTTATCCGAAGGCGAAGCAGCAGAAGTGTTTACACCGATTGCTGTAGTAGGAGAAGCTGGTGAAAATCCGGAAAACGTTTTGGGGACGGAAGTAAAGGCAGAAGAAGAGGCAGAGCCGGCAAAAGAGATAATAGAAGAAAAATCAGGTTATGACTACGATGTTATCGTGATTGGAGCAGGACCGGGAGGATATGAAACGGCAATCAAAGCGGCACAGCTTGGAAAGAAAACAGCAATTGTTGAGGCAAAACATTTTGGAGGAGTTTGCTTAAATGAAGGCTGCATTCCAACTAAAACCTTGATTCGAACAGCGAATTTATATAGTGAAGTAAAAGAAGCAGAACAATTTGGGGTTATGGGAATTGATGTATCAAAAGTAAAAGTTGATATGGAAAAACTACAACAACGTAAGCAGTCCGTTGTACACACTTTAGTAAGTGGTGTTGAAGGTTTATTAAGAAGGAATAAAGTAACCATCTTAAATGGTATAGGAGCCTTTAAAGATGAACATACTGTTTGTGTAGAGGAAAAGGAATACACATCAGAGAACTTCATCATAGCCACAGGGTCAAATGTGTTTATGCCACCCTTCATTCCATTAGAAGGTGACACAAATGTAATCACCAGTAAAGAAGCGTTAGATATGAAGGAGCTTCCAAAAACAATTGCAATTATTGGTGGAGGTGTAATTGGAATTGAGTTTGCTCATGTGTTTTCCCATTTAGGTGTAAAGGTAACTGTCCTTGAATTAATGGAGAATATTTTGCCAATGGTGGATGAAGAAGTATCCGGCATGGTAAAAACACGAATGGAGAAAAACGGAGTCGTTTTCTACAACAGTGCGAAGGTTCAAAAAGTAAAAGATAAGTCTGTTATGTATGAGCTGGATGGAAAAGAATTATCCGTTGAAGCAGACGTTGTATTGATGGCAGTAGGTCGTGTTGCAAATACAGAAGGACTAAATGCAGAGGGAATAGGCATCGAATTTGATCGTAAAGCAATTGCAGTCAATGACTATATGCAGACGAATATTCCTCATATTTATGCAATTGGTGATGTGAATGGAAAAGTAATGTTAGCCCACACAGCATCTCATGAAGGCTTTGTTGCGGTGGAACATATCTGTGGCGGACATCATCAGATGAGCTATGAACGAATTCCATCCTGTATCTATTTGGATCCAGAAGTTGCAAGCATTGGTCTTACGGAAAAGCAGGCAAAAGAAAAGGGATATGACATAAATATTGGAAGATTCCCGATGATGGCCAATGGAAAATCCCTTGTTGAAGGTGATAGTGATGGACTCGTTAAAATAATAATTGAAAAAGAGCTGGGAGAAATATTAGGCGTTCATTTATATGGAAAGCATGTAACAGATATGATTGGCGAAATTGCCGTAGCGATGGAGCTAGAGGCCACAGCAGAAGAGGTATTGCAGGCAATCCATCCCCATCCAACAGTTTCAGAGGCAATCGGGGAAGGATTTATGTCAGCATTTTATGGAAAAGCAATTAATTGCTAGGGGGAAAGTAAGATGAAAGAATTAATGATAAAACCAGTACTTTATAACTATAGTACAGCGGCAGAGTTTGCCAATGCTTTTGAAATTGGAGAAGGTGATCTGGTCATTTCAAATGAGTATATTTATACACCTTATTTCGGACAGCTCTCATTAGGATGTGATGTACTGTTTCAAGAAAAGTATGGCATGGGCGAGCCGACAGATGATATGGTGGAAGCCATTTGGAGTGATATAAAAAAACCGTATAAAAGAGTGATTGCAATTGGCGGTGGTACAGTGATAGATGTTTCAAAACTATTTGCATTAAAAGAGGTATCACCAGTACTGGATTTATATGATGGAGTTATAAAACCAGAAAAGGCAAGAGAGCTAATATTGGTTCCCACAACTTGTGGTACCGGAAGTGAAGTAACAAACATCTCGATTTTAGCTTTGAACAGCCGTGGGACGAAAAAAGGATTGGCAGTAGATGAGCTGTATGCTGACAGTGCCGTTCTTGTTCCTGAGTTAATGAATGGATTACCCTTCGGTGTATTTGCCACAAGCTCAATTGATGCACTGATTCATGCAGTGGAGTCAAGTCTCTCTCCAAAAGGAAATGAAACGACGAAGCTATTTGGCTACAGAGCCATTGAAATGATTCTGCGTGGCTATATGGAAATAGCAAAATCAGGTCCAGAAGCTCGTTTGCCATTACTAAATGATTTTCTTCTTGCAAGTACCTATGCAGGTATTGCCTTTGGAAATGCAGGATGTGGAGCCGTTCATGCTTTAAGCTATCCACTTGGAGCAGCTTATCACGTGCCTCACGGGGAAGCGAATTACGCGATTTTTACTGGTGTAATGAATAATTATATGGAAATTAAAACAACAGGAGAAATTGCAAGACTCAATGGTTTTATGGCAAATATTCTTGGCTGCAGCCCAGATAATATTTATGAAGAACTGGAGAAATTATTAAATCATTTGATCCAGAAAAAGGCATTGTCTGAGTATGGTATGGAAGAAAAGGAAATCGAAGCCTTTACCGATTCAGTTATTGAGAATCAGCAAAGATTGTTAGCCAACAATTTTGTTCCACTAGACAGAGAAAGAATTTTGAAAATATATCGTGAGCTGTACACTAAATAGCAAAGGGAGGAAATAGCAATGGCACTTATGACAGGTGAGCAATACATAGAAAGCATCCGCAAATTGAATATGAAAGTTTATATGTTTGGTGAAAAAGTAGAGAATCCAGTGGATCATCCTATTTTAAGACCATCTTTAAACTCTGTGAGAATGACATATGATTTAGCACAAGATCCGGAATATCAGGATTTAATGGTTGTAGAATCACCATATTCAGGAAAAGCAGTCAATCGCTTTACACATATTCATCAGAGCACGGAAGATTTAAAAAACAAAGTTAAAATGCAAAGACTCTGCGGACAGAAAACCGCAGCCTGTTTCCAACGTTGTGTAGGAATGGATGCATTTAATGCAGTTTTTTCAACTACTTTTGAAATCGACGAAAAATATGGAACCAAGTACCACGAAAACTTCAAGAAATTTATGTTGTATTCTCAGGAAAATGATTTGACAGTGGATGGAGCAATGACAGATCCAAAGGGAGATCGCTCCAAAGCACCTCATCAGCAAGAAGACCCAGATTTATACCTTCATGTGGTGGAGCGCAGACCAGACGGAGTTGTGGTACGTGGAGCGAAAGCCCACCAGACAGGAATGACAAATTCTCACGAAATTCTTGTAATGCCAACGATTGCAATGGGAGAAGATGATAAAGATTATGCTCTTTCCTTTGCAGTACCAAGTGATACCGATGGGATACTAATGATTATAGGACGTCAGTCCTGTGACACCCGTAAGTTAGAAGGTGGTAATCTGGATGTTGGTAATTCAGAGTTTGGTGGAGTAGAAGCACTGGTTGTATTTGATGATGTGTTCGTTCCAAATGACCGAATCTTTATGAATGGTGAAGTGGACTTTGCGGGGATGTTGGTAGAGCGTTTTGCAGGATACCACCGCCAGTCTTATGGTGGATGTAAGGTAGGTGTAGGTGATGTACTCATTGGTGCAGCAGCAGTGGCAGCAGACCACAATGGAGTGGCAAGAGCATCTCACATCAAGGATAAACTAATTGAGATGACCCATTTAAACGAGACATTGTATTCATGCGGAATTGCCTGTTCAACAGAAGGACATCAAACAGCATCAGGAAATTACATGATTGATGTACTATTGGCCAATGTTTGTAAGCAGAATATCACTCGTTTCCCTTATGAGATTGTGAGATTGGCAGAAGATATAGCAGGCGGCCTGCTGGTTACAGCACCTTCTGAAAAAGATTTTAAAGATGAAAAAATCGGTGCTTATGTTGACAAATATTTTAAAGGAATCGGATCGGTGTCAACGGAAAATCGTTTACGTATTTTAAGATTAATTGAAAACCTGGCACTGGGAACTGCGGCAGTAGGCTATCGTACGGAATCGATGCATGGAGCAGGCTCTCCACAGGCACAAAGAATCATGATTGCCCGTCAAGGAAACTTAGAGCATAAAAAAGCATTGGCAAAAGCAATTGCTCACGTAGATGAATAAGAAATAGTGAGGAAAAGAGAGTATGGGTAAAAACATTAACTGGAAAGAAAAGTACGCAGATAAAATCTGCAAGGCAGAAGAAGCAGTCAAACACATTCAGTCAAAAGATCGTGTTGTGGTAGGACATGCATGCAGTGAACCTACTGTTTTAGTAGATGCAATGGTTGAAGGCGCACGAGAGAATGAGTACCGTGACGTTGAGGTTGTTCATATGGTTCCTATGGGGGAGGCAAAATACTGTCAGCCAGAAATGACAGAGCATTTCCGACACAATGCTATTTTCGTCGGTGCATCAACGAGAAAAGCATTAGCAGAAAAAAGAGCGGATTTTACCCCTACTTTCTTTTCGGAGGTACCGGAATTAGTCAGAACAACATTACGGGGAAATGTTGCACTGATACACGTAAGCGAGCCAGACGAGCATGGCTATTGTTCTTATGGACTTTCTTGCGACTATACAAAACCAGGGGCTGAAGCTGCTGATATTATTATTGCTCAGGTGAATCAAAATATGCCTTGGACAATGGGAGATAATTTTATTCATTTGAGTGAAATAGACTATATTGTTTTGGCAGAGGAACCAGTAATTGAATTACAACCACCTAAAATCGGGGAGGTGGAGAAAAAGATTGGCGAACACATCGCATCTCTTGTAAAAGATCGTGACTGCCTGCAATTGGGAATCGGGGCAATTCCAGATGCAGTACTGCTCTTTTTGAAAGAGAAAAAGGATTTAGGGATTCACTCAGAAATGTTTTCGGACGGTGTTGTAGAGCTAATCGAAGCTGGTGTCATCACGAATAAGTACAAGCAAATTGATAAGGGACAGTGTGTTGCAACCTTTTTGATGGGGACGAAAAAGTTGTATCAGTATGTTCATAAAAATCCTGCAGTACGGATGATGCCAGTGGATTATGTAAATAATCCACGTGTAATTGCTCAAAATGACAATATGGTATCCATTAATTCTTGTGTAGAGGTGGATTTAATGGGTCAGGTTTGCTCAGAATCAATTGGGTTAAAACAAATATCGGGAGTGGGTGGCCAGGTAGACTTTGTCCGGGGGGCACAGATGTCGAAGAACGGGAAAACAATTATTGCGATGCCGGCTACGGCTTCAAAGGGAAGTGTTTCCAGAATTGTACCATATATTACGGAGGGTGCAGCTGTGACCACATCCCGAAATGACGTAGATTATATTGTGACAGAATATGGGATTGCTCAGTTAAAGGGAAAAACATTGAGACAACGAGCGGAAGCGCTAATCGCAATTGCAGCACCTCAATTTCAAGGTTATCTTCTAGAGGAATTTGAACGTCGCTTTGGATAGAAAGGAGTTACATGGGTATCGTAGAAAATAAAAAAGTAGTAATAGCAAGTGCATGCAGAACACCTATTGGATCTATGGGTGGTGCACTCAGCAGTGTGCCAGCAGCAAAGCTGGGTGAGATTGTCATAAAGGAAGCTGTGAAAAGAGCAGGTATTTCGCCAGAAGATGTGGATCATGTCTACATGGGATGTGTGATTCAGGCAGGACAAGGACAAAATGTTGCAAGACAGGCTGCAATAGGAGCAGGATTGCCGATTGAAACAACTGCTATGACCGTGAATGTGGTATGTGGCTCGGGATTAGATAGTATCAATATGGCAGCGCGAATGATTCAAACAGGAGATGCAGATGTTGTGATCGCAGGTGGAACAGAGAATATGTCAAAAGCACCATATGCTCTTGACAAGGCTCGTTATGGATATCGTATGGGGAATGCGACCATGATAGATACAATGGTGCATGATGCGTTATGGGAGGCGTTTCATGATTATCATATGGGAATCACGGCAGAAAATATCTGTGATCAATGGGATTTAGATCGAGAGATGCTGGATCGATTTGCAGCAGAAAGTCAGCAAAAGGCTTGTAAAGCAAGGATGCAAGGTAAATTTAAAGATGAAATTGTTCCAGTTGAAGTAAAGAGTCGAAAAACAACAATCACAGTAACGGAAGATGAAGGACCACGGGAGAATACAACGACAGAAGGAATTGGAAAATTAAGGCCGGCATTCCGAGAGGATGGACGAGTAACAGCAGCCAATGCGTCTACCATTAATGATGGTGCAGCAGCAGTGGTTGTCATGAGTGAAGAAAAAGCCAAGGAGCTGGGGATTACTCCAATGGCTACCTATGTAACCGGTGCATTGGCAGGTGTTGATCCTGAAATCATGGGGATTGGTCCAGTAGCTTCTACGAATAAAGCAATGAAAAAGGCAGGCATGAGCATAGAAGATTTTGACATTTATGAAGCGAATGAAGCTTTTGCGTCTCAAGCCTTAGCCGTAGCAAAAGAGCTTAGTTTGGATGCCCACAAGCTAAATGTAAATGGTGGAGCTATTGCTCTTGGCCATCCAGTTGGAGCATCAGGCTGTCGTATTTTTGTTACCTTGCTTCATGAGATGCAGCGTGAAAATCTGAAAAATGGATTGGCTACGTTATGCATTGGTGGTGGAATGGGATGCACCGTAATTGTGAAAAGGGAAAACTAAGAGGAGTTGACCATGGGATGTGTAACGTATGAGCAGGAGGGGTATGTTGGCAAGATTACCTTAAATCGGCCAAAAGTGCTAAATGCGCTGAATCGTAAGCTTTTGTTAGAGTTAAAAACGGTGCTTCGGGAAGTGGATTTGAATCAGACAAGATGCTTGATTTTAACGGGAGCAGGAGAAAGAGCTTTCGCTGCAGGAGCAGATATAGGGGAAATGAGTTCCTTTTCGAAAGAAGAGGGACGCACTTTTTCTGCCTGTGGAAATGATATTTTTTTAGAATTGGAAAACTTTCCAATCCCAATTATTGCGGCGATTAATGGGTTGGCATTAGGTGGCGGCTGTGAATTGGCCATCAGCTGTGATATAAGAATATGCACAGAGGAGACCAAGTTTGGACAGCCAGAGGTGTGTTTTGGCATTACTCCAGGATTTGGCGGAACCCAGAGATTAGCAAGGATTGTAGGAAGTGGAAAAGCAAAAGAATTGATTTACACAGGAAGTACGATTGATGGGAAAGAGGCTTATCGAATTGGATTAGTAAATGGGCTATATGGGAAGGAAGAGCTTATGGAAGCAGCATCAAGGCTGGCAAAAACCATAGGGGATAACCCACCGGTGGCAGTACAAAACAGCAAATATGCGATTAATAAGGGCTGCCATATGGAAATGAAAGAAGCGATTAAAATAGAGGAAAAGGTATTTGGAAATTGTTTTGAAACAAAGGATCAGCAGGAAGCCATGGCAGCTTTTCTAAAAAAGTAAAGGGGGGAAATAAAATGAAAGTCGGAATTATTGGTGCAGGAACGATGGGTGCTGGGATTGCACAGGCATTTGCACAGACAGACCAATATGAAGTATGTCTTTGTGATATAAATGAGACCTTTGCTGAAAATGGAAAAAATCGAATTCGTCAGGCTTTGGAAAAACGAGTTGAAAAAGGAAAATTGGAGAGGGAAGTATGCAATCAAATATTAAATAAAATCACAACTGGAACAAGTGAAATCTGTTTCGACTGTGATTTGATTGTAGAGGCAGCTTTAGAAGTCCTGGAGGTGAAACAGGAAACCTTCCAGAAGCTTCATGAAATTTGTAAAGAGGACTGCATTTTCGCAACGAATACCTCTTCGTTATCCATCACTGAGATTAGTCAGAATGTGGGGCGCCCAGTGGTGGGCATGCATTTCTTTAATCCGGCACCAGTATTAAAGTTAGTAGAGGTGATTTCGGGATTAAACACTCCGAAGGAAATGGTTCAGAAGATTATTCGGATTGTTGAGGAAATAGGAAAGGTTCCCGTTGAGGTAGAAGAGTCAGGAGGCTTTGTAGTAAATCGGATTTTAATACCAATGATTAATGAGGCCATTGGAATCTATGCAGAAGGAGGCGCATCGAAAGAGGGTATCGATGCCGCAATGAAGCTAGGTGCGAACCATCCGATGGGACCCTTGGCATTGGGTGATTTAATCGGTCTGGATGTATGTCTGGCCATTATGGAAGTGTTACAAAAGGAATTCGGAGAAGCAAAATACCACCCACACCCCTACCTTAGAAAAATGGTAAGAGGAAGAAAACTTGGGGTAAAAACCGGTAGTGGATTCTACGAATACAATAAATAGCAGACCAGTCGTATGAACGAGGAGGAAAGATTGTGAATTTTGAATTAAGTAAGAAGCATGAAATGGCACGTACTCTGTTTAGAGAGTTTGCCGAGACAGAAGTAAAAC
>NZ_JAMXOD010000016.1 GCF_024721305.1 Aequitasia blattaphilus
TTTTTCATTGCCGACAGGCAAGTAAATCAATTCATCTCACTCCCTATAGAGGAAGGAGAATTCTTGATGTTTTTGTTAAAGACCTCTCTTTCGCTGTGAATCGAGGTGAAACATTCGCTCTTGTGGGGGCTTCCGGCAGCGGAAAGACCACAATCGCCAGTCTTCTGGCACGATTTTGGGATATATCCAAGGGAGAAATCACCATCAATGGTATGGACATCCGTCGGCTTCCCATGGACACCTTAATGGCACAAATCAGTATGGTCTTTCAGAAAGTCTATCTATTTGAAGACACGATTTATAATAACATTGCCATGGGCAGAAAAGATGCTGAGGCAGAAGAAATTTATGAGGCAGCTAAAAAAGCTTGCTGTTATGATTTCATCATGAATCTGCCTTATGGTTTTGATACTTATGTAGGGGCCGGTGGTGCAACACTCTCCGGTGGTGAGGCACAACGGATTTCCATTGCCAGATGTCTGTTAAAGGATGCTCCTATTGTTATATTGGATGAGGCTACTGCAAGCATTGATGCCGATAACGAAAGCCAGATTCAAGCTGCTTTAAGTAATCTATGCCAAAACAAAACCACAATCGTGATTGCTCACCGACTCAATACCATCCGGAATGCAGATCGTATTCTCCTTTTAGACAAGGGATACGTCAAGGAATCCGGAACCCACGAGGAACTGCTTCTGGAAGGTGGCCTTTATTCTAAGATGGTTGGTGCAGGAGGTGATGCTGCATGAGTAATACCTTCTATAAAATGCTCGGTCTTTTTTGCTTGATCTTAAGCATTTTCTTCCTTCTAGGCGCCCTCTTCCTTGGTCCTGCAGTTGTACCTGCCTTTGTTCCAATACTTTGTTGGGTTGTTGGACTTTTATTATTGATGGCTGGAATTTTCTTTTATCAGATTTTCAAGAAATAAATCATCGACTTAAAAATTTAGGGTGACAGGTATTTCCCTGTCACCCTACTATATATCTGCTTCTATTTAATCAATTTAGATATTTGTTTGAAGGTATCTCCCTTCGCTTCTCTAAGCAGCTCGAAAAGAATACTTTCTGTCGTTGTTAATACTGCCCCTTCCTTTTCCATTCTGCGGAATGCGGTTTCAGAGCTTTCCCATTTCCTTGAAGTAACACAGTCTGCTGCAATCATTACGTTATAACCTGCTGCTAAAAGATCAATTGCTGTCTGCTGTACACAAATATGGGTTTCCATTCCAAAAAGAATGACATTCTTTTTTTGCAAAGCATCTATTCGTTCAACCACCTCTTCGCTGTCATAGGCACTAAACGTTGTCTTATCACTTGGCTCATAATCACCCAGCGCCTCTGCTATTTCCGGAACGTAATCTCCCAAACCCTTGGGGTATTGACGAAGGGGAATAATCGGAACATCCAGCATCTTAAGACCTTGAATCAAACGAACCGACTCTTTGATTGTCTCTTCCTTGTATTCCATTACCGGAGCTAATCGTTCCTGCACATCAATTAATATTGCCATTGTATCCTCTTTTAAAAATCTCATCTTTATAAATCCTCCTTTAATGCCCACCAAAGGGCAGAATATATCTGTATTAATTATATCTCTTTGCAGAATATTTACAATAATATTTTTGTTTATCCCCATACATCATCTGATCCGCTTGTTTTATCGTACATTCCAAATCTGTACTTTCATCATTCAGAGCCATACCTAAAGACATCGAAAGTTCAAAAGCGTATTGCTCCTGATTTCTCTCTAAAAATGAACGTATATCCTGCACAATATCCTTACAGTGCTTCTCTGTTGTCTCTGGAACAACAACCATAAACTCATCTCCACCCATACGACACTGTATAGAATCTGGAGGGGAACCACATATGATGGCCTCTCCCATGATTCTTAGAAGCACATCTCCCATCTCATGCCCCAACTCATCATTTACCCTTTTCAGACCATTTACATCACCAATAATTATACCTATTGGAAATCGCCCTTTTGCCCTCATTTCCTCTATTCTCAAGTCACACGACCGACGATTTGTAAGTCCTGTCAAAGCATCCATACCAGATACCTTATCCAGCTCTTCCACTAATCTTCGGTTTGTTGTTTTATTCGTCACATAGACACAACATCCAATTGGGGATCCTTCCTTATCCAAAATGTCTCTGTGCCGCAAATTATAAACCTCTCCATCTATAAGAGAGTAATCCGTACCCTCATCTTCATTGTCACAGCACTCTATATGTGTGGCTTTTTGAACCAATTCCTTTTCAATTTCTCCAAAAGAGCTATGTGTCCCACATATATCCTGAGATTCAAGCCACTTTAATGCAGCACCATTCATCGTCACCACCTGCTGTTTGTTATCTAAGAAAAACATAATCCGGTCAATGCAGTTAAATGCATTCTTCTGTGAAAGAAGATAGGCTTCCAGTTCCTTATGCCGATTCATTGCCACATATAAAAATACTACCGTGATTGTTCTTCCTATTATCATAATATCCAACCGTGGTGCAAGTACTAATACCATCCCATTTGTTATAATATTTACTATAGCACCAATAAGAAGTAAAGCAGAAGGTACTCGATATCTCTGATCCATTTTTTGAAATTGAATTAAAGCAATTATAAATACACTGACAGGAAGAATGTTGCAGTAAAAAACGTGTGCTCCAAACCAAGGAACCTGTACCTCTTTTGTAAATGCCAAGAATGGCGTGAATGCTACAAAGGCGGTAACCAGAGGCGGAACTAAAAGAGCGTAGACAACCTGTTTCGACAAATAGCTTCCTAATCCAAAAAAGTGAATCCCATAACAAAAACAGCCCAAAGAACTTAGTGCAATAAACGGCAGCTTATAATCTTGTGCCCCACCAAAGAGCTCATATATCAGACACAACACCCAGCAAATCATCATTGCTGTCGTAAAAATAAACCATTTTTCTAACTTCCCTTTTTCCTTATTTTTTGCCGTTTTAATCACCGTAAAAAGCAAAGCAATTGTAATTCCAAGATAAATACAAGTCAGCATCAAATTATCCACGCCCTTCTACACTTCCTTTCCTTTTCATCGTATACATATTTGCATCCGCTTTATTAATACTAGAATATATGTTTTCTTCACAATCTGTTTTTGTCGCCGCTCCCAAGGCAATCGAAAGCCGGAAATCTGTATAAGACTTGCATCCAATTGCATGCTCGTATTCTCGAATGACTTCCTTCACTTGATTTGTATTACATTTCTTTAAAATCACCACAAACTCGTCTCCACCTGCCCTGGCAACAAAACCATCCTTTGGTGTGTGATTGCGAAAGATGGATGCCGCCTCCTTAATCAGTTCATCTCCCTTATCATGACCTAAACGGTCATTCACCTGTTTCAAGCCATTCACATCTCCAACAATCACTGAAATTGGAAGATTATCCAATCGATCTACCTCTCTCAAATATTGATTTAAGCCATAACGGTTTGGAATACCTGTTAATCCGTCAACTCCTGCCGAATCTCTTAAACGCTCAATCAATAATCGATTCTTTGTAACATCCGTAAATACCAAGTACCGTCCCTGCATTTTCTCATCTACAGCTCTCTCGTAGTAATCCATTCTATAGACCGTCGGATAATTATTATTCAGTATATATAAATCTTCACTGACCACGTTCCTATCCTCATCATACAGCGTCCGTACTTCTGCTTTTCTCGTCGTATTAATAAACTCCCAAAACTCTTCCAACTCAACAACCTTTTTCTCTATGCCAAAATGGGAAAGCAGTGCTTTAGCTGCCTTGTTTACAGAAACGATCTTATTCTCTTCATCTAAAACTAAAACCGGGTCAACAAAATAATTAAACGCACTATGCTTCCATTTTGACAAATAATCACCTCTTCCACTGCTGTAAATTGCAATGGAAAAAATAAAACAACACAGTACAATTGAAAAAATATTAAAATCAACTGCTCGGATTGTTGATTGTTTAAAACAGAAGAATTCCAAAATATATCCTGCCCCATAGAGAACTAAAACAAGTAACAGGATTCGTCCCATTCCACGATAGTTTGATGGCAGCTTCTTATTGGTCTTAATAACAAAAATAAATACCATGATAATAAGGATAAAAGAATGAGCAATTGACAGATAGTAACCAACACCATTATTTGCGGTTACAAGAGTGAGCTCTCCAACCTCGACCTGCACATGATTCCGGAATATATTATAGAAAAAATTACCAAAGGCAAACAGCATTAATAATGCTGGAATCGCACTTGCTATTACCTTGATTCTTTTGGATACTTTATTCTCATAATGAAAGCACCCAATTATCAAGAAAAATATAGTTGTTGAAACCGCAGTCAGGAATGCAAATTTAGCACTATATATATAGCAGATTAAAGCCTTGCTCGTGACAGAATATCTTACAATTTCCATTGCAATCCAACCAATCATTAAGAATGAAATCGAAATATAGTGATAATCAACGTATGTTTTTCTTTTTTTAACAATAGCCGGACTGACTAGAATAGCCAGCATAACTATATACGCCGAATATAATAGAACTATAAAACTGTTATTCATACAACCCCTCCAAACGATTCTGTCGTTAATATTATGTTATCACATCCTCTTAAAACTGTTTCATAAATATTTCGTAAAATAATATATATTATATTAAATATCCTAAACAAAAGTTTATAGGTAAGGCTCTTCTATTCTTGCCCATCAAAAAAGAGATATAGTCGCCTATATCTCTTTTTAAATGCTATATTTATATATTCCCCTGGTACTTTCTGGAAGAACCATAAGCCGAAATCCAGGTAAGAAGTGTAAGTCCCGAACAAACAATCATCAAAATCCATGCAATCGTATATGCCCCTGTTAAATCGTAAATCCCTGCTACAATAAGAGAGCCCAGTGATAATCCAATCTGAGATGCACTATTTGCAATTCCATAGGCTTCTCCATACTTCTCTTTTCCATAAATCGATCCCACAATAAGAGGTGGAGATACTGTTCCAATTGCATTTCCCAAACCGAAGGAGAATGCCATAATATACAGCACTGACGCATTGCTTCCCATTAGCATAAGTACAAATGCCAATGCAAAGGTCACACATCCAAAGACACTACTTGCTATCACACCGAATCGGTCATTAATCCAACCAAGAATAATCTTTCCGAAGATACCGATTAAAGAATACAACGAAATTATAGTTGCTTGTACTGCCGGTCCATGCATCTCTTCAATTGCTGGCGGAAACTGCCCTAATGCACCCGTATTAATGATTCCATTCAAAAACATTCCCATTAACATCAAAAAGAAAAATGTTTTCTTTTTGGATTCACTTACGCTAAGAGTAATACCTCCTGCACTTTCAGCCTCTTTGCTTGAAGCCGTCTCACTGACTTCTTCAGCACCATACGCTGTTAACCCCATGTCTTCCGGTTTTTTACGTAGAATAAACAAGGACGTCGGAAGTGGAACCAGCAAGACCAGAACCGCCATAATACGATATGTCCAACGCCAGCCATAGGAGCCTATCAGCCACGTAACTACTGGGCTAAATAAAAAGCCACCAAGTCCAATTCCTGCCATTGCTAAACTCATTGCCAGCCCACGTTTTTTTACAAACCAGTTTGTAATCATCATACTCACCGGTATTAAGGTAGAATTCAAATAGAAAAATCCAAGCACAACTGCGGATATATATAAATGATATACATTCTGTGCCAGAGAATAAGATGCATATGCTAAAGCAAATCCCACAATGCATATACTCTGAATCTTTTTCATGTTTCCCTTTGCCAAACGTTTTGCCACCATAGGTGACAAGAGAATTCCCAGTGCTTGCACGATTGTATTCACCAATGTGAAGGCACTTCTTGAGATTCCCATATCCGTTGTAATCGAAATCAAAAATTTATTCGATAAAGCCATAATTAATGGTACCATCGTACAGGTAATCAGGATACATCCAATTACGATAAACCAACCATAAAATATCTTCTTCTCTTTCATCTTCTCTTTTCCCCCGGTTCTATTGGTTATCAGCCAGCCATCTAAACGCACACTGTGCAAAGATAGCAGATCCGATTGGTAAACAGTCCTCATTAAATATTACATTTGAATTATGATTTGGATAATACAATTCATCTTCGTAAGGTCTTGCTCCTAATGCAATAAAGGTGCTAGGCACTAACTCAGAAACTCTTGCAAAATCATCCGATGCGGTAAACAGGTATTCCTCATCCTTCTTTAAATCAAGTCCCATCTCATCAATATATCCCATGCAGTTTGCTAACAGCTCTTTATCCACTGCGATAGACGGTACATCCGAAAAAACTTCGACTTTTGCCGTAGCTCCAAAGGCTTTCGCAATATGCTCCGTCATCTCATGTATTCTGCCAACTAAATAAGCTCGTAAATCACGATCATAGCAACGTAATGTTCCTTGCATAACTGCTTCCTCTGGAATGATATTAGATGTTGTTCCCGCAACAAACTGTCCAATCGTTAATACCGCAATCTTGCTTGGCTGTGTCTCTCTGGCAATCAACTGCTGTAATGCAGTATGTAAATGTGCTGCTGTTGCAATTGGATCAATTCCATTATGAGGTTGTGCACCGTGACATGCCTTTCCTGTCACGGTAATCTTAAATCCATCACAAGATGCTGTAACAAATCCTGACCGGTTCGTAATCGTACCTACAGGTATCTCTGACATTACATGCATGTCCATTGCTGCATCTACCTTCGGATTCTCCATCAATCCACCTTTAAGCATTGCTTCTGCACCACTAAATATTTCTTCTGCTGGCTGAAACATTAGCTTCACTCTTCCACATAATTCATCCTTTTTCTCCACTAACATTTTCGCTGCTGTCAAAAGCATTGCTGTATGTAAATCATGACCACATGTGTGTGAATTTTCCTCGGTTGAACGGAATGACAGATCTGCCAGCTCCTCCATTGGCAACCCATCCATATCTGCACGCAAAATCAATGTTTTTCCTGGTTTTTTCCCTTCGATTACTGCCGTCACCCCACTCTTGCAGATTTCTTTCGGTTCCAACCCCAATTCTTTTAGTTTCTCCATTACATACTTTGTTGTTCTGGGCAAATCAAGACCCAACTCTGGAATCTGATGTAACTCCCTCCTCATTTCAATTGTTTCAGATGACAGTTCTTTGGCTCTTACTGCAAACTCATTCATAAATAGTAATTCTCCTTTCCTACTCGTTGACATCGACTTAAAGACAATAAAAAGACTTATCTGTATTTTAAATATGTTACCACTATTTATTTGTGAAATCAATAGCAATTGAACACAATGTATATTTTTGTAGGTTTTTAACAGTTTTGTTTGTGCACTGTGACATTCTCTTCTTCTCATATTCTTTTTCTTAATCTTATGCTATAATAAGTCCAAAACCCGAAATTATGAGGTGATTTAGGTGAAAACAGAACTTGCAATAATCTCCACAGAGTATTTATACGACTTTTTCTCGGAGGTATTAAAGGATGTACAACTTGATATAGACTATACAATTTACACATATTCTGACTTTGACAATTTGGCTGAGGTCTACCGGTCAATACCCAAACGAATTAAGGGTGTCATCACCAGCGGTATCTTTCCTACCCGAATTCTTCAGGAATCATTTCCCAATACTCATCGTGTCATTGCAACCTTTGGAAATGATGATGCTGGAATTTACCGGTTGTTTCTACAATTGTTAAACCAAAACCGTGAGCTGGATATTAATCGGGTATATGCGGATGTAATCGACCTTGCTGGCCTGAATCTGGAGGAATATCTCTTTGGTGACGTCGGCTCACGAAATGCTGATCTGCTAAATAATACCATTCGAGGCATGTCTCTTAAGGATTTAATTGCAGCTGAAAAGAAGCATATGAACAAGCATCTGGAACTGTGGCAAAGAGGCCAGATTGACATTTCCGTCACTCGTTTTAGTAGTATTGCAGATACATTAACTGCACAAGGTTTGAATGTATATTTCCCATATCCAAGTAAAGAGTATATTCAAACGGTATGTTTCCAGACCATTCAGGAAATGCACATCAAAGAATTTCGTTCCAACCAGCCTGGAGCCATAATTGTTTCGTCCAAAGACTCTTTGTCTCCTGAACTACTTCGGCGAACTCTTCTGAGACTGAACACAGACTATCAGCTAAATGCCTCTATTCAACCAGCTCTACAGGGATTTGAGTTGTTAACAAATCGCAGTACTATTGAGAGTATTACAGAAACTTTTACCACTTGTCGAATTCAAAGCTTCTTTCAAAAACGGGATATCACACCTATTTATGTAGGATATGGCATTGGAACAGATCTCCATCAAACCCGTATCAACGCCATTGATGCGAATCGGGAGGCGAGGCAGCTTGCTGGTGGTGCCAGCAGCTTGATTAATGAACAAAGTGAATTGATTTCACCGCTGCACAAAGGGGAGGCTCTTGTGATTCCACGTCTCACAACTGAACCCATCAATCATGCAGCCCATTTGTCGGGACTCTCTAAGTTAACCATACAAAAGGTCATAACCGCCTTGGAGACCACAGCAGATAATCGAATTACTTCTCAGGAATTGGCTCGTCTGCTGTCCATTACCCAACGCAGCGCCAATCGCTATTTAAGTGCCTTACAACAGGGAGGATTTGCCACCGTAGTGGATCAAAACAAAGGAAATACAATGGGACGGCCTGAAAGAGTCTATTGCGTTACAATAAAATAAGAACGAAAATTGCATTATACAATTTTCGTTCTTATTTTATTATAGTATTACTCGCTTCTTTAAAGATATTCTTCTTCCCGGCTGGCTTTTATTCCACAGAATAATAGATCCAATGCATATTCATAGCTGCTCTCTACACTGGAAGGATACGTAAAACCATCATGGCTTTCCACGCTTGCAAACCCATGAGCCAGACTTCGAACCGTACGTATAATATGAGCTGCTTCAAGCTCACTCACCCCTAATTCTCCGGCCATATCACAGATTAAATCCATGACTCCCGAAAAAATCGCTTCACTTTGCTCCTCTGTACCCACATTCATCCACTGTATTATTTCATACAATCTGCCATGTTCTCGGGCAAAACGAATATAGTACCGCCCCATTTCCTTTAATGCCTCTACTCCATTTTGTCCCATTGATGCCTTCACCATACCATCCCGTACCTGTTCCATTACATAGCTGGATACCAGCTCTTTCAACTCTGACAAACTGCCAACATGGTTGTATAAGGAAGGGGATTTGATTCCCAGACGCTCACTGACCTCCTTTATTGTTAGTCTGTCAAAGCCCTTCTCATCCGTAAGCTCTGTTGCGGTTTTTACAATTGTTTCTATCTCTAAGCCTTTTCGTGACATGTGATTTCTCCTAATCATTTTTACTCAAACTAATTCGATTAGTATCGTAATACACATATTGCATCTTGTCAATATATACTTTACATGTCACCAAAATCTAATCCAAATGATAAACCTCTTCCATCCCAGACCAGAATTCTCCTTCATCCCGGTCTTCCAAAGGTTCCATTAATGGCTTTACCAAGTCCCACCAATCTTGAGTTATTGGATTTTCTGCCATCTTCTTCATATCACTCTGGAAATCTTCTCCTACATATTCATAGTAGGCGAACATATAATCCCCTCGTTGGTAAATTGAATAATTTGCAATATTACTTTCCTTAATTACCTCGTTTACCCCTGGCGTAGGGTTGGCATGGTATTCCTTATATTTTTGTAAGCCTTCTGGCTTAATCTTAATCATCTCACCTATACGTTTTATCATAGCAAATCTCCTAATAGATTTCTGTAGCTTCATCAAAGAGAGCCTTGATATTTGCCGGAGGTACATCTGGCATAATTGCTTCATGACTTGGGGAAATAATTAATCCAGTCGGAAAAATTGTCCGCAGCTCTTTCACCTTTGCTTTTACTTCCTCTGTCGTGCCATTCACCAAAAGGTCTTGGGTGTCTACTCCACCACAGAAAGATACTTGATCACCAAATTCAGCCTTCAATTCCTGAGGCTCCATTCCTGCTGCCAATGCCTGAATGGGATGAACAATATCTACTCCCGCCTCAATTAAATCCGGGATAACATCACGGATAGATCCACAAGAGTGATAAATTACCTTCAATCCATACTCATGAGCCTGAGCCACTAATTTTTTGGCTCCTGGGATAATAAACTGACGCACCATTTCTGGTGAGAGCATTAATCCTCTCTGGCTTCCCATATCATTCCCAATCAATACCGCATCCAATTCACCTTTCGTTGCCTCATAAAAAATCTTATTCGCCTTTAGGTAAAAGTCCATTACCTTTTCATCTACTGCTTCATAAATCTCTGGATTTGCAATCATGTTCATCAACGCTGTTTCCATTCCAAAAGCTGCACAAGTGTCTTGAAAATGTGCGGACCACATCATACCTAGACGCACCTTATCCTTTGGTGCATTTGCAACCAACTCCTTGCAGGCTTCCACATTATAGGCGTTTGCGAAACGCCAAAACCCGCGTTATTGCGGTGTTTTTCATTTTAAATAATAAAACAACTCCTCAACAGTTTATGGTAAAATTGAATTGTCCAAAAACAATCAACCATCCACCTGAAAGGAGTTGCTATAGTATTATGATACCACACAAACAGCTTTCTTTAGCAGATATTTTTACCGATTGCCAAAATAAATTTGATAACGATAAATATGAGTTCCTCGAACTTCTCGATCAAACCATTGACCTTGACGAAATTGTCCCGGTGTCTTTTGTTTCTCATTTTCACGCTGCTACCGGAAGACCTCGTAAGCATCAACTGTATCCTATGCTTAAGGCGCTTTTATTACAGCGTATCTTTTCCATCCCTACTGATTCCCTTTTAATTCTTTTCCTCAAATATTCTCAGGAGTTACGGGAATTCTGTGGGTTTGATGTTGTTCCTGATGCCTCTAAATTCACCCGCTTTAAACAGGACTTCCTTCCGGACTTACAATCTATGTTCGACCAAATGGTTGATCTGACCGAACCGATCTGCCAAACCATCAATCCTTCCCTTGCATCCATGACCATTTTTGATACTTCCGGCATTGAAGCCTGGGTGACTGAAAACAATCCCAAATATCTCAATCGTCTAATTAAACAGCTCAAGGTATTTAAACACTCTCATGGTCTGGATGATTCTTATGACCCCTATAAAGCCGCCTACGCTTCCATGTCTCCCCACGCTGCTACCAATCCTGCCATTCAGCAAATGTATATCAATGGCCATTTCTGTTACTCTTACAAGTTTGGCCTAGTGACAAATGGTCTTGGCATCGTTCGGGATATTACATTTTATAATCAGGATTTCTTAAAAGCTCATCCCAATATCGTGGTGCAAAAGAAATCGGATTCTCCAGACGAAGATAAGTCCCTCGCTGACTCAAAGGCACTCATTCCTGTCCTGACGGACTTTTTTAACAAGCATCCCCTGATTCATCCCAAAACCTTCCTTGGTGATTCGGCTTTTGATACCATCGAGATTTACCATAACCTTTTTCATACACTGCATTTCGAAAAGGCCTTTATTCCTTTGAATGGAAGACTTTCTCTTCCAAACTCGGACTGTCCTCTTAATGAATACGGGATTCCCTGCTGCCCCAAAGATCCAAAACTTCCAATGACGCGAGAAGGAAGTAAAACGCATCTGCGTTGTGGGTTACCTACCATGAAGTTTGTATGTCCGAAAATGAAGTGGAAGTGGAATAGCTCAACGAGAAAAAGCAAGCGGATCTGTGAATGTGAAGACCCTTGCACCTCCTCATCCTGCGGCAGAATGTTTTATGTCTATCCCAAAAAGAATCTCCGTGCTTATCCGGGAACTGCCCGGGGTACCGAGGAGTGGGATACTACTTATAAGATCCGGGTAAATGTTGAGAAATCCATCAATCACTTTAAAGACAGTTTCTGCGTAGCTGGCCGTAAAACTCAAAATGAGAAAACATCTCATGCTGATTTACTGCTTGCAGGTATCGCTCAGCTTGTAACAGTTATGGTGGCTGATAAAATCCATAAGCATCAATATATTCGAAGTCTGAAGCCATTGATTGCTTGAGCGAGGCAATTTCATACATTTTATAAGACGGGTGTTCACAGCCGTCTTAATGCTATGCTTGAAAATGATGCCTTTATCTAAAATCTAGATATATCACCACTTTTTTCTGTTGAAGTCAATTATTCACCTCGTTTCGCAATTACCTATTTCTGCAATCACTTATACTTCTTCCATGGTTATTATTCCCTTGCTTTCTTCAAGTATTTCCAGTATTTCGGAATGATAATCTTTCACCGGTAATAGAATATGCAGATTTACACTGACTACTTTTTTTAATGCTATTTCTTCTTTTTCCACTTTATTCTGAAAGCCTATATCATCATTTAGATCAATATATTCCAAAGAAATGATACTACAGTCATGGCTCGTTATCTCGCTTATAAAATGATTCAGATTTTTCGCTCCGTCAAAGGACACATCCAACTCCATCACACGGCTCTTGCGAACAAAATGATGCTCCACATCAATAAACTTTGTAAATATTACCAAAACCAAGACACAGGTAACAATACCACCAATGTAAAAGCCACCGCCAATTGCCAAACCAATGCAGGCACTTGCCCACAATCCTGCTGCCGTCGTCAATCCTCTCACGCGGTTTTGGCGATCTGTTAGAATTGTTCCTGCACCTAAAAAGCCAATCCCGCTAATCACTTGCGCACCCATTCTGGTGGGATCACCGGAACCATAAGCCATGATAAGCTGCTCATTCGTTACCATGACTAAGGCCGAGGCAACACAAACCAACGTATGCGTTCGTAATCCTGCTGGCCGGTGTCTCCGACCACGTTCCATACCAATTAGCGCCCCCAAAAGAGCAGCCAGTAAAATTCGGACAATCCCAGTCACTATCTGTTGATAGTCACTAATTCCAATCATTCCAATATATTCCAAAAATTCTCTCATTATGCCATACCTTTACTTCATCGTAAGAAGCCCTTCCATAATAATATGTACCCACGCAAGGGAACCCCGTCTATCTTTTATCACGGTCAATAAACTCCAGACTTATCACACAAATCAATGCATAGAATGCTGCAAATAAGGCCAGATATCCCCATCTCTTCCACACCAGCTCTCCTTTATAATCGTAAATCTTACGGTATGTATACTTATGTAAAAACGACTGCAATTGTTCATCCAGTGCATCATCAAAGGACTTTACAACCTTATCCGGCAACAGTTCTTTAGCCTCCTGGACCACCTCAATCTCATTGAGCATTTCCTTCTGAGAATCCAGCAGCTCTGAGGGCAGTTCATTCAGATTCGCCTCAATGCAGAGCACTCTTTGCCCCCACTTTGTAATCGTTAAATTCGAAATTTGCTTTGCAACTCCTGAAAGCGGGAAGATAGAGCCTGAAAATACAAGCATGATAATCAGCAAAAATGGCATCACCGTCATCGCAGCTGTCGTAGTTTTCACAATTGAAGATATTGCCAATCCCAGGACATCCGCCGAATACAACACAAGAAAAAAAGTAATACCCAAATCCACGTGGAAAGATCCGCTGATTAATCCTTCCTTGGGAAATTCAGTGAAAATAGAATAAATCAGCACCATTAAAATGGCCTGTATTACACAAAGTACTGCCTGACAGATTAAGTGTGCCGCCACGTAAGATGTGATGTGTAATCCTGTCCGATGTTCCCGTTTAATAATCTGACGTTCCCGGCAAATCAACTGTATTGAATTAAAGATTCCAATCCATGTGCAGGCTGAGACAATAGCAAAAAATGCAATACGCGTGGTTTCTTTAATCTGAAATAGTTTGTCTCCAAAAACTGCTGCCAATATTCCGGAAATAACTACTGCAAAAACAAGAGTTTTCCAATCTTTTTCATTGAAAAAAATGCGGACAAACTTCTCCACATATATTTTCGTCTGTCCAATCCTTCCCGTCCTCTCATTCATGCTCCTTTTCCTCCACTTGTCTGTACTTTTCGATATACATATCCGCAAATCCTTCTCCACCTTCATCTTCTCGATTAAGCTTGCGGATAATTTGTTCCAAAGAATCGGTCTCGAAGAACCGGTGTGCCTCTTCTATTGTTCCATAAAATGCCATACGACCAACATTATCTTTGCTTCCCTTCGCCAGCACAATCACCTTATCAAACAAATCTGCTGCACGATCCGGACTATGGGTAATAACCAGTACCATCTTCTGCTGATCTGATATCCCTCGCAAATCCTCCATCAACGAACGTGCCATCACTCCATCCAGACCGGAATCTGGCTCATCTAAGAAAAATAAGCTGGGATCTGCAATAAACTCCATCGCAATGCTCAAGCGTTTTCTCTGTCCTCCTGAAAGCTTTCCTGCCAGAGATGCCTTTTCTCTCTCCAAGCCAAACAATTCTAATACTTCCTCAATCCGTTTTTTCTTCTCCTCCTCCGAAGTCACTTTAGGAAGCTTCATCTCTGCCGCATTCTGCAGAATATCATATACCCGCTCCTCTAATCTCAGAAGATCCTGCTGAGGCACGAACCCAATGTCGTACTTCATCTTATTATAATTTTCATAAATATCAATATCACCTTCCATGATTCGGCCCTTTGCCTTCTCATATCCCGTGACCGCATTGATAAACGTGGTTTTACCAGTACCGGATCCTCCCAGAATCAATACCATCTCTCCCGGTAAAATTGACAAATCAATATTCTCCAGCAGAATCTGTCTGCGGAATAGATTCCATACGCTTCGCTCTTCAATGTGTATGACCAGACGGTTCTTGTCAGATTCCTCATGATTATAGCAGATACCTTCCGGCTGATATAGGAACAGCGTATTTCCAATACTGATTACATCCATCGGATAAAGCTGTTGTTTTTCTTCTACCTTCTGATGATTCACGTAAACGCCAAACTTCGTATTGTAATCCTGTACATACCAATTATTGTCCTCAAGCACGAGCATTGCATGCCTCTTTGGGAGCTCTGCTAATTCTTCTCTCACTTCTTCACTTCCCTCATCCATCACCTCATGCCGGCTAATGTACAGGCGATTTTTCCCTGTAAGGGACAGAGTTCTCCACTTGGTATTCTCTTTATAATGACAATAAAAAATAAACGTTACCCTTTCTTCACCTCTCATACCGATTACATCCTGATTATGTAATGGCAGGCTTACCTTCACCTCTTGGTCACCCTCACTCAACGCACTGCCATTGTAGTAAATATGATTAAGCTTACCAGCCGCCTCCAAAACGTAACCATTGTCCTCTTTTCTTATGGAAAATCCAATCTGATTCATCAGCTCTGAAGGAATTTCAATCACCTCACCCTGATTCCGATCCTCAGATTTTCTCCCCACTACATACCATTCTTTCTCCAGGCGGATTTTTTGCATTTCATGCTTCTGCACACAATATACAAGCATCTCACCATTATATGCTTTCTTCTTCTCTTCCATATATCTTGCCGCTCTCTTTCCATTACATGTTTAAAATGAGTGAAAATACCTTTTAATCATATCCTAACCTGCTCACATTTTCAACGTTTTACACAAATGAAGCGAAGAATATGAACAGTAAAAATCTCCCCTCTGCATTATACTTTTTCAGTATACCACAGGTGGGAGATTTATCAGACTCTCATATGCTTATTTTGCACATATCCACTTTATTTATCTTTTTTGTCTTCTGCGAATTACTACAACTCCTGCCAGCATTACTGCAGCTAATAATACAACGAAATAGAAGTATACCTGTGTATCATCTCCTGTTCTTGGAGTGCTGGAAGTTTTGCTCACACCTTTTGTATTGCTATTTGATGTATCTTTCGGTGTATCTTTTGTTGTGTCCTTTGGTGTGTCCTTCGGTGTATCTTTCGGCGTGTCCTTTGGTGTGTCCTTCGGTGCGTCTTCACCGGTGATTATTTCCGGCTTAAAGTTCTTCACTTTTCCATAATCAACTACTGCCTCTGCACTTGTAAGCTTATCGGTTAGTTCAAACGCAAACTTATTCTCTGCATCCTTTGGCAATTCATATCCTGCTGGAGCCTTCGTTTCCTTGAAGTAATAGCTTCCTGCTGGCAAACGCATAACTTGTAAGTTCCCCTCAGCATCTGTAACGAATGTCTTATCATCTGCTGTATCTCCTGTATAGACAAGATACGTTACTCCATTTAGCTCTTCCTCTTTAAATCCAGTCAGTTTTTTATCACCATTGCTTCCAACCTGATACAACTCGAACTCAGCATCTGCTAATTTCTTATTGCTATCTCCATCAACCTTTGTTAATTTCACACCTCTTGCTGTGTTGTTAATCACTTCGTACAGGGCTTTCGAGCTATCTACTGTAAAATCCAGCTCTTTTTCTTCTTGGTAATACCCTGTCGCAGTAGCAATCTCTTTAATTGTATATGTTGTTCCACTTTGCAATCCAGATAAAATAAGGCTGCCTTCGGGATTTGTACTGATAAAAGTATCTCCGCTGGCATTATCAAGGACATACTTATCTGTATTTGTATCGATTGTAAATTTAAGGGCTGTACTGCTGCCTTTTTCAAATACGTTAAACTTTACATCTGCAATGGCTGCATTTCCTAAGGTTACACTGGATGACGTCTCACCTTCTGCATATCCAGCGAGAGAATCTGCCTTGTATATCTCTACCTCCCCTTTCTTTGCATTGGCTTCAATAGTTGCACCCCATTTATTTGCAAATGTAGCTTCATCACTTTCACTAACCGTTCCACATGTAGCCGTAAATGAATTCCCTACTTCATCAGCATGATATGCATCCAGATTATCCATATCAATCGTTGTACGAATCGTAAGGTCAAACATGTAAATAAATGGCTTGTCTTGATAGTAGGCTATCGTATCGGTATAAATCTGTTGAAAGCTTTCCCATTGTGCTTTTGTGTACTTAGGTTCAGCGGTATCCTCTGAAGCTTTTATCATCTCATCAGAACCCGCGGTTGAATTTTCCGTCAGCACCTTTTTGCAATAATCCTTCTCATCTTGAAACCACTTAATTACTGTGGCCATATCTTCATCGCTATATATATCGGAATAACGTAATCCCGTACTTCCAGGTGCTCCAAAGTTTATAATCATACGTTCACGCTGCTTTGACGAGTCACTTGGATCTGTTTCCTTCACAACAGTATAGGTCTTTGCATTACTTTTTACATAAGCTTCTGCTGCTGCATTATTCCCATATGTAGAGGCATCTACGTACTCCATACCTAATGTTTGTGTCGATGGTTTCGTTGACTGTACGTCTCTGTTTGCACTAATACCCTTTTTGTCTGAATAGACAATAATCTTCGGTTCCACATCAGCCCCTGTAGGATTAGCATGCTCATCTGAACAAAGTAAAAGAGGGAAATTCATGCCAAACCATACACCTGCATCATTTTTATTTTCGTCAATCAAGAAAAAGCTTTGATTACTATCCACTGTTTCTTCAATGATTACATTACTATAATTTCCCCATCCATTTGATTGATATTCCTGCATATGGGTAAGAGCTAAGGGGTCAAATCTAATCACCCAATTTAAGCGATCATACTGTGGGGAATAGGCTCTTCCTTCCTTGGATGCTGAAATCGGGGTTTTGGGTGACATGCCAGGTCCAAAGGGTCCCTTTTCTTCACTTGAAGGAGGATCCTGCTTCGTGTATGTAGCAACAGCATTCCCGCCTGCATTAACGGTAATATTTTCATCTTTTGCCAGACCAGTAATATCTGCATATCCCGTCAATGTGCCCTTCACATCTTTTTTGTCTTTTACTCCCTCTGTAAAAGTAATAACATACTTTATCTTTGCGGTTCTTCCAGTACCTTCACCGGATACCTCTGAAACCAGCTTTCCTTTTGCTAAAAGTGTGTTTTTGTCTTTTGGATCCTGATAGAGATCTTTCTCACCACTCATGATACTCCACACTCCAGCAGCACTTCCTGTAAATTCACAAAGTTCAAACTCCAGCGTATCTCCCGGGTTGATTATAGGAGAAGCACTGGTTTGTTCAAATGATAAATTAAACTCTATTCTTGGAACACTTGTTACATTGCCTCCATCTACAGTTGATCCAGGCGTATCTTTATCGTAAATTGTCTGTGTTCCCGCCTTAATCACCAATGTCTTCAACTGAAATATCCCATTTACGCTCTTTGATTCTTCCGCATAATTTATACCTCTGGTCTCAGGCATTTGAAAATCTTCTTCTTCTGTTTCTTTCACTTCCTCTGTTTCCTCGTCTACTACTTCCACTGTTTCCGGATTTTCAACAGTCTGAGTATTGACGTCCTCAGCTTGTATGCTCATAGGTGTTGACATCGCCATAAAGGCAATAAGCATCCATGCCAGTGCTTTCCAAGGGGCACTTTTTTTCTTCATTCTTTTCTCTCCTTCTCTTTAACTAAATTTAATTTATTAAATTAGTTTATTATATCTCTTTTGTGTGCCTTTTTCCACACTTTTCGCATAATTTGTTCTTTTTAGACAATTTTGTAAATTTAGACCATCCCCGTAAAAAATATGGAGCACATGATAAAAGACCGTATTTTTTGTCTCTATACTAAATGTTGAGGTGGATGATTTATAAAAAATGCACTTATAACACAAAACTGCTAAAATGTTGTTGTCTAAACAAGCAATAAAGTAGCTTTGGTATAAGTGCATTCTAATTCTATTAGTAAATAATTAAATTTATTGCTTATGGCTTACGCTAATCCATGTCCCGAATAATCTCCCGTATGGGAAGAATGAAGGATGGAGATACGGAGAGTTCATCAACTCCCATTTCCACAAATCTCTCGGTAAGAGCGGTATCCGCTCCCAATTCTCCACAGATGCCGACCCATGCCCCACCTTTATGACCGTTTTCTATCGTTGTTTCGATCATCTTAAGAATGCCGGATGATGGGGGTCGTAAAACTCATCCAGCTTGGGGTTTTGCCTGTCAATTGCAAGGGTGTACTGTGTCAGATCATTGGTGCCGATACTAAAGAAATCCACTTCCTTTGCCAGTTCTTCGCTTACAATAACCGCAGCTGGTGTTTCAATCATAATACCAAGCTCCACATCCTCATGTGCAATTTCCTGGGCTTTTAATTCAGCTTTTACTTCTTCGAAAATCTCTTTTACCTTTCGTATCTCCTCAACCGATATAATCATCGGCACCATAATCGAGATATTCCCGAATGCACTGGCTCTTAAAATGGCACGGAGCTGGGTCTTAAAGATATCCGGTCTTGTCAGACAGATACGTACGGCACGATATCCAAGAGCAGGATTTTCTTCCTTCTCCAGTTCAAAGTAATCCACTTGCTTATCTGCTCCGATGTCAAGAGTACGGATAATAACCTTTTTCCCACCCATATTTTGAGCGACTGTCTTATATGCAGCAAATTGCTCATTCTCCGTTGGATAGTCTTTCGTTTCCAGATAAAGGAATTCGCTGCGGAAAAGCCCGATTCCCTCTGCATCATTTGCAAGGGCCCCTATCGTATCGGATACACTGCCGATATTTGCATAAAGATTAACTTTTTTTCCGGATTTTGTTATGGATTCTTTTCCTTTTAATGAAATTAAAAGTTCCTGCTTTTTCTTCTCTTCTTCCACAACCTCTCGTGCACTCTTAAGTGTTTCTTCATCAGGATCAATAATAATTTCACCCTTATACCCATCCACAATAATCCTTTGATTATTCCATTCTTTTTGAATGGGAACTCCAATTACAGCAGGGATGTTCATCGTTCTTGCCAAGATGGCTGTATGGGAGTTCGTAGATCCCAGTTCTGTTACAAATCCAAGAAGCTTCGTTTTATCCATTTGCACTGTTTCGCTGGGGGCTAAGTCCTTCGCAAGTAAAATACAAGGTTCTTTTGGCTCGCTGGCGCTGGTTTCTTTGTTGCTTAAGATTCGTATGACCCGTTCGGATATATCCTTTATGTCTGCCGATCGTTCCTTCATATACGCATCTTCCATACCGGCAAACATAGCAGCAAAGTTATCACCCGTTACACCTACGGCATATTCTGCATTTACTTCCTGACTTTTGATGATGTTTACAATAGAATCACAGAAATCATCATCTTCTAAAAGCATTTGGTGAACTTCGAAGATAGCCGCTCCTTCTTCACCCACTTCTTTTAATGCCTTCTGGTAAAGCTCTCCAAGCTGGAGAACTGCTTTTGCTTTTCCTTCTTCAAAGCGGGTAAGTTCTTTTTCAATATCCTGTATCTTCTCCCTCTTCACCTGAGAGTCTTCTTTCTCATAGAAGTAAGCTTTTCCGATTGCAATTTTTTTCAGTACCGACTTCCCCGTGTATCTCTCCATCACTTTTCACCTCATTCCTCTACAGGTTATCTTTAAAAAAGGTTTCCATTGCCTTTGCTGCCTCTTCCTCATCTTCTCCTTCAATCGTCACAGTAACTTCTGCGCCCTTTTTTACCGCCATTCCCATGAGCATCATCAGCTGTGTTGCCTGTACTTCTTTTTCCTCTTTTTTTACCATAATCTTGCTGCTAAACTTTTTTGCTTCTTTCACTAATAATCCTGCCGGTCTTGCATGAAGACCTAATTCGTCATTTATTACATATTCAAATGATTTCATTTCTTCCTCCCTTTAAACACTCTTTGAAATTTTCGATTGTCTCATATTGGCTACTCTGGTTCGCTGGCTTATACCAGATTCCACGAAGTCCTGATTCAATCGATCCCTTAACATCTCGTTCTAAATTGTCACCTATAAAAACACATTCACAGGGTTTACATCCCAACTTTTTCACACACAGTTCAAAAAATTTTTCACTCGGTTTCTCTATTCCTGCTTCTTCACTGGTCAGTATCATATCCATATCCTCTAATACGCCTAGCTTTTCCAGTTTTCGATACTGAATATATGCCGTCATGTCCGTTCCCACACCTACGAGGATGCCCTGACTTTTCAGCTCTTTAATAAAATCTAAGAGTCCCGGCTCCGGCTTCATATCCTCAATCAATGTATCCCAGTAAATTTGATACATGGTAAGAGCCATAGAAAAAGATGACCGGTTGAGAAGTTCCAATAAGCATTGAAATCTCAATAGCCGGTTGTGACTGGCTGCGTATTGGATTCCTGTTCGCTCCTCAACCATTTCCTGAGCTCTTTTTATCTTTTCATAAAAATCTCTTTCCGATAGTCCAATCTTCTCTTTGCAGTATCGACTTACCTTCTGAAGTGCAATTTCATTTCCACCATCATAATCGTACATCGTATTATCAATATCAAAAACTACTGCTTTTATCATGAGAATTACTCCTGTCCGTAATATGCATTTTCTCCGTGTTTTCTGTAATAATGCTTATCCAATAATTCTTTAGGTGCCTCTGTTGCTCTGGGATTAATCATCTCTGTACAGGCCGCCATTTTTGCTACTTCCTCTAAAACAACAGCATTGTGTACGGCTTCATAAGCAT
This sequence comes from Aequitasia blattaphilus, assembly GCF_024721305.1. Taxonomy (GTDB): domain Bacteria; phylum Bacillota; class Clostridia; order Lachnospirales; family Lachnospiraceae; genus Aequitasia; species Aequitasia blattaphila. Next base: position 21,524 of record NZ_JAMXOD010000016.1, read on the forward strand.
CCTTACCCCAGGTAAAAGGACCATGATTTTTACAAAGCACACAAGGCACTGCCTCTATATCACGGTTTTGAAAATGCTCCACAATGAGCCTTCCTGTATTTGCCTCATAATCCTCTAATTCTTCCTTCGTCAGATTCCTTACGCAAGGCACCTCTCCATAAATATAATCTGCATGTGTCGTTCCATAGCAAGGAATCCCCCGTCCGCTTTGTGCCCAGCTGCTCGCCCAGGAGGAATGGGTATGTACGATTCCTCCGATTTGCGGAAATGCTTTATAAAGCTCACAGTGTGTTGCTGTGTCGGAGGAAGGATTGTACCTTCCTTCAATCTTATTCATATTCAGATCCATAACAACCATGTCTTCCGGCTTTAGCTGATTATAGTCTACTCCACTTGGTTTTATGACAAAATAACCACTTTCTCGGTCCATGGCACTTACATTACCCCAGGTAAATGTAACCAGCCCATATTTGGGCAGTTCCATATTTGCCTCATATACCACCTGCTTTAATTCTTCTAACATTTTATTTCTCCTCGGTTAAGGTATACATTGCCACCTCATCAATCTCACGATTTGTTGCAATAATCTTATCCACACCGTCTAAAACGTAATGATATACATTCGCCGGTCCACATCCTTTATCAATAACTTCTACATGATAGGTTTCCTTTTCTCTATCATAGGCAAATGCTAATAACTCCTGTTCTCCTTCCCGGTTTCCGATTAGAAGAGTTGGTCTTTTACATACTTCACTGCCGTATATTGCATGGCTGAAAGGAAGTGGTTTTGTGTATTCATAATCTTTCTGGAATTGACCTTCCTGCTTTTTATAAATTCGTATTGTCTCTCCATGAAATGGTGCTATAACCGCCAGCTCCTTTTCTCCATCCTGATCCAGGTCAAGAAGCAGCGCATCACTACAGGGTTCATCCAGTATCTTCTCGGTGGACCAATTTTCTTCCTCTTTCACCGGAGGTGTAAATAGATAAACTCCATTTTCTGCCGATACAAGGGCAGACACTGTATCTTCTTCTATACGATAGTATCCATGGTTCTTTAGAAGATTATCCATTAATACCTGAAGCTCCAACTGATTTCCTTCATGAAATTCACTTAAGTCTTTGGGAAGCTTTGCTCCGTATACTTTCCCCGGCTTACTCCAATCTCCCTTAAAATCGTTTCCAGATTTTATCGTACATGCAATCAAATAATTCTCACCCTTTTGGGTTAGTATATCGAATCTGTGAACGTAAGGAAGATTTACCAATGTTTTCACTTCCCACTTCCCTTTTCCTCTCGGAGTAACGAGAACAATTTTTGCATCATCTGCATCGTTTGGGGAATAGAATTTCTGTGTTGCCAAAAACTCCCCATTTGAACCAGGTATCTGCACCATGCTCATGGTTCCTCCGGGTTTTTCCCAGACAACATCCTTCTGATTTCCTTTGGCATCAAAGAGCAGGCACTCATCTGTCTTTTCCGCCGCAACTAATATATTTTCTTCTCCTTCGTAAAACAAAGGAGCAATGGAGTAGCATTTCGTCAGATGAGCTAATACTTTTTTCTCTATTTTCATTACGCCACCTGCCTTTCCTTTACTTGCCGGTTTAAAATCTCACGCATCATTTGACTTGCATAAGATAAGTCATCTTTCCATGTCTCATTGCCTGTATACCAGAATTCCGTTACATACTTTCGAATTCCCAGTTCCCAGGCTTTTTTAATTCCCCTTTCGAAATCAACATGCCCTGTTCCAAAGGGTACTTCCCTAAATACTCCGGGAATCGTTTCCTTTAAATGCATGGCAGATAAATGACCTCTTCCAGTCTCCAGGTCTTCCTCTACACTGGTTTCGTAAGTATATGCAGCATTCGTAATATTTCCCAAATCCGGATAGACATTCAGATAGGAAGAATTAACCTGATTTACGTAATGCATTGCTTTTTCTACTGTATTCATAAATTCTGTTTCCATAGTTTCAAAGCCTAATACTACTCCGGCACCTGCTGCCATCTCTGCTGCTTTTTTTAGATTCCCGGCAAATCGTTCTTTCGTTTCTTTTGTAGATTCTTCATAATAAACATCATAACCTGCTAATTGAATAATCCGAATTCCTAAATCTTCCGCCAATCGGATTGCCTTTTCCATAATCTCCATTCCTCTGGCCGCAATCGAATCATCCATACTTCCGATTGGATATTTACGATGTCCGCTTAGGCACATGGTTCGTATCGGTAAGTCAATTCCATTTGTTATGCTTAATAAACCGGCTCTTTCTTCTTGTGTCATATCGAGCCGTTTCAGCTTTTCATCTGTTTCATCTATACTAATCTCAAGGAAATCAAAACCTGCTTGCTTCGTATACATGAGTTTTTCTCTCCACCCTAGGTTCGGTGGCATGGACTTCTCATAAAGTCCTAATGTATATGCTTTCATGCTTCCTCCAACCGGCAAAGCATATGAGTTTAAATCTACTTTTTAAAAATCACTTCTACGTACCTGATGGATGTGAACACCTTTCTCTCTTAATAACTCCAGCTCTTCAGGGTCTGCCTTTTCGTCTGTAATTAAATGTTGAACCATATCAATTCCACAACTTGTAAAACTGCTGTTTCTTCCAATCTTAGTGTGGTCAGCAAGAATATAAACTGCTTGCGTCGCATGGTCTATCATCAGTTGATTTACATTTACTTCATTTGCAATCTCCGTTGTCATACCTGTTAATGAGGATATCCCGGAGCATCCCACGAAAGCTTTTTTGGCAAAAATGTTCTGCAAATTTCGTACCGCAAAATCACCTACCATTGCTTCCTTTGGATACCGAAGCTCTCCCCCCGTTAAAATAATGCTGACACCATCACCTTTTTCATAGTTGATTGCTTTTCCGTTATTGGTGATAACCGTTACATTATCCTTCTCTACATAACGAATCATTTGCAATGCATTACGACTGGTATTGATAAATATGGTATCTTCATCTTCTACAAGGGTGGCTGCATATCTTGCTATCAGTTCCCGATATAAGCTTACTTCATCTTGAGCGTTATCCGCTTGGTCTGTTACGACCGCCCCTCCGTAAAAACGTTTTACCTGCTTATTTTCTTCCAGATACTGCAGATCTCTTCGAATCGTTATTACGGATACCCCTAATCTCTTTGCTAGTTGGTTTACGTTTGCTTCCGGGTTTTTATTTAATATTTCAACGATTTGGCTTCTTCTTCCATCCACGTATGCTTTCTCTCTCTTCATAATAATCCTCCAATTCAATTATATGATTGATTATATCGTTTTTTATGAATTTTGTCATTAAAAAAGAGTAAAAAAATAAGCATAAGTGATTTTATGATTATTTCACTCATAAATCAGGGGAATATGGGATTATTGGAAATCTCTTTCCAATAATCCATTCCCTTTCTTTGCTCTGCTCTTACTTGTTAATCAATGATTCCATGTTCTTTCATCTTATCTTCAATTTCTTTTGGCGACATAATGTTTCTAAGTCCAATAACAGTTGTTCCTCTGGCTGCTGCATCTTTAAACATATTGCAGAAATTTTGTGCACAGAATACTACATCATATTGAGATGCCGCACTTTTCCCTTCTGATAGTGCACAGTGATGAATCTTTCCTGGTTTTAGTCCCACTTTATCCAGCACTTTCTGCATCGTCATTTTCATCATTAAGCTTGACCCTGCCCCGTTTGCACAACATACTAAAATACTCATGTTTTCTTTTGCCATTTTGCTTTCTCCTTTCAGTTCCTTTACTTGCTTTTTGCTTGTTTCAACTCTTTATACGCTTCATAATCTTTTGTCATTAAGAAGTAACCCTTTTTATCCATACGATATTGAATCTGAGGTATTGCAAGAAGTGCAATTACCACAATTGCGATACCTGCATAACTCAAGAACTTCATAACCGCCGTCATTACAGGCCATACCACTGCCCAGTCCCACATTCCTAAGTATCCGCCGTAAGCTGCCATTCCTGCCCATCCGGCAATAATTGCCGATCCAAACACCTGACATATGCCGGATAAGAACGGTAATATAAGTGCCGCCTTAACACCACCTTTTTCATTTGCGAAAATCGCAATCGTAGCATTGTCAAAAAATACTGGAACGAACCCACATATAATAAGCACCGGACTCTTTAGTACGATTAAAACTGCTATCGCAATAATCTGTCCTACAAAACCTGCTAAGAATCCAATTGGAACCGCATTTGCAGAACCAAATCCGAATGCAACTGCACAATCTACTCCCGGAACAGAACCAGGTAGAAGTTTGTTTGCAATTCCCTGGAAGGATTCCGTAAGCTCTGTTACGAAGGTACGAACTCCTAATTGGAGGATTGCTAAGTATACTGCAAAGTATAAACAAGTCTGTATAACATAGAACACCATGCTTTGTCCCTCTGCCATGAACTCTTGTTGTACAAGGTAGTCTCTTCCTAATACACATAGGATGATTCCAAAGAAGATCAGCATAAGGATTGATGTACATACCATGTTTTCATTAAAGATTGACATAAATCCCGGTAGCTCAATATCATCAAGCTTTTTCACTTTTTTTCCGTTTTTCTTCTTCCCAAATAGCTTCTCAGCCAGCCATGTATTTAATGCAATACCAAACATCTGCTGATGGGCAAGACAGAATCCGCCACCGTCTGATAACTCCTGACAAGGTTTAATTGTAAGATTTGAACCAACTGCCCAGTAAAGACCAAGCACAAGTGCCATTACAACAATCAGACCTATATCATTTTTAATCAGAAACGGACAGGCAAACAGGATTAGCCAATAGGCCGTTGAAGCCTGCTGTACTTGCACATGTCCTGTGGTAAACAACGCTCTCATCTTCGTGATTTTACTGAAACGAACCAATAAGATATTTACGACAAAGGCAATCAAAAGGAGAATCATAGCATTTCCAAATCCCTTGCCAAACACTTCTTCTACTCCTGCTGTTACCGCATTTTGTCCAAAGTACGGGTCAATAACTGTTGCATCCATGTTAAAACGATCTTTTAGTCCTACAAGTACCGGTCTAAAGTTACTAACCAGTCCACCGGAACCAACCGTTAAAATCAAATATCCTACAATCGCTTTGATTACGCCTGCAAGTACATCATACCATGATTTCCCAAGTAAAATGTATCCAAGCATAACAATCAGACCAATCATAAAAGCGGGTTGCTGTAAAATGTTAGTTGCAAAATACGACCAAGCACGCATTAATATATCCATAATATTACCCTCATTCTTTCCTTTTTAATCCACGTATTTCTTCTGAATCTCCAGTAAGTCTTTCGGAGTTTTCGCTTCCTTTAGTTCATTAATAATATCTTCGTTGCTAAGCAGTTCTGCCAGACCTGCCATATTCTCCAAATGCTCTTCGGGGTTACAAGATGCCAGAGTAAAAAATAAAGTAGCATCTTTCTCTTCATCTTCCGGATCAAAGCTTACTGGTTCTTCCAGCTTCATAAAAGCAATGGCTGTCTTGTGTACTCCCTTTGCACATTCCTGGGAGTGAGGCATCGCTACATCCGGCATAATCACAATATAAGGACCATATTCCTCAATACAACGAATGATATCTTCTTTGTAATTTTCCTCTACGGTTCCGTCTTGTTCCAAGACCTCACAGCTCATGCGAACTGCCTCTTTCCAGTCACTTGCATTTTTTGCAAATTTATAATGATTTTTTTCAACAAATTTCTTTAGCATAGTATCCTCCCTTATTATAGACAAGAACGGAAAGGTATATTCTGAGGTGCTTCGAAGCAGTCTTCAAATCCTCTTCTGTGATGATACGCTTTTTTGTCTTTATCTGTTGGATATACATATTTCCCACCTACTTCCCAGAAAAATGGGTGGAATCTGTAATCTAATCGATCTTTTTTCATTTCATGGAGCACACGAATTTCGTTTACATCTGCCATAAAATTTGTCCATACATCATAATGAATCGGCACTACTACCTTACATCTTAAAGCCTCTGCCATTCGAAGTACATCACAAGATGTCATTTTATCTGCCATTCCTACCGGATTTTCACCGTAAGAGGCAAATGCCACATCCACATCATAATCTTTTCCATGCTTCGCAAAATAGATTGAATAGTGAGAATCTCCACTATGATATACATTTCCTCCCGGTGTTTTAATCAGGTAGTTTACTGCTTTATCGTCCATATCTGTGGGACAAACTCCGGTCAGTTCTTCTCTGTCTTCCCCCGTAGAATCTGTTGTAACCAGACAGGTTCTATCAAATGAATCCAGTGCAACAATCTCAATATCTTTGATTTTTATTGTATCACCCGGTCTTACTGTAATACAACGTTCTTCCGGTACCCCCCATTTTTTCCACAAGTCAACAGATTTCTCAGGACCGATAAAGGGTACAGGGATGGTTTCACCCTTTTCATTTACTGTCGTCATTTTGGATTGAATAACATGTGCCGCATACTCTGCGCTCATATGATCCTGATGATAATGAGTTGCTAAAACTGCATCTACTTGTTTGATTGCAAAAGGATCGATCACAAAAGGTACTGCTCTTAGGTTTGGCTGCATGTTTCTTCCACCACACATATTTGCCATCTGATGGCCTACAGCCATTTTACCGTTACCATGTGTACGCTTTCCATTGCCACACCAAAGATCAACTGTTATATTGCATCCGCCGGGAGTCTTGAACCAGATACCGGTACATCCAAGCCACCACATTGCTACTGTACCGGGCTTTACTTCCTCGGCTTCAATCTCTTCATTTAACCAGGTTCCCCACTCAGGAAAAGTACTCATTATCCAGCTTTCTCTGGTGGTTTCATCAATCTTGCTCATAAATTCCTCCTTCAAACGATTCGCTCATATAACTCGAGTTTATATGTTGTTTATGTTTCTTTAATCGAACTTTATCACTTTTTATGTTCTTTTACAAGCTTTTTATATGTTCGTTGTTTGTTTTTACGAGCGTTTTATTCTTTTTTACCTATTGCATAAATATCACCTCTTCTTTTTATGCAATTTGTATAATCCATCAAAAAAAGAGAGAAATACCACATCAAATTTTGATATGACATTTCTCTCTTTTATGATATTTTAAATTAATTCATTATTCTAAAACTTGCGACACGTATCAATATCAGCACCGGAATCAATAAATAAAATCCCGCCCCCACCATTCCAATAATCGCTCTGGCAAAAATCTTCATGTTTTTTCGTTTTATTATAATACTGCTGACTACAGCCGGTACTCCGCATAGAAATGCAAATATCAGAATATATACTGCTGCCACCGGACCAATTGAAGTAATTAGAATAATCGAAGCTGGAAACGCAATGATTGCGACCCACATAGAAGCCAATGCCAGTATACCTTCCAGACTTCGTTTGCTCTGCTCTTTATTTCCTACGATCCCCATTGCCAACAGTCCATGATATGCCAGTTCGCATAGTCCCCAGGGAATCGCAAAGAACAGTCCTCCCATTACCACAAACATAACGAAAAACGTGGAAATCGGATTATCTACAAAGCTTGTGACATTTACACCATTTGCATAATATCTTGTATTACTCGATGATGGCTCTAAAACCATTACAAATGCTACAATAGCTGAGAGCACCAAGTGTATAACACTTACAACCACCACCGCTTTTTCCGGTATCTTCTTTGTCTTTTCCCATGCAACCTGTACGATTGCCCGTACGAAAGCCATCGTCACAAATAGAAAAAATAAAACTCCCATTCTCATCACCTTCCTTTGTGCTTACTGTATCATGTACACAAAAAGGCGGGCAATAGGTGTAAACGGGATTTAACAAGTTAATCATACCCCCAGTTCTTTTTCCAGATCATATTCATCCTATATAACCTCATTTTACTTCAAATAGAACCTCTGCATTTCCACTGCCAAGCGCATCCGTCAGGGTATCCGTATCCAAAATCCGGCCTATTGGCACGTAACCTCCGTAACTATTTTGAAAGGTCGTGTAGAAAAGAACCAGACTGTTTCCGGACCAAATATAAATCTCACCTGCTTGAATCATATCTGGCCTTTCTGTTTGAGTCTTTGGTAAATCAAAGGGAATGGATGCAACCTTTTCCTGATGGGAAAAATCTTCCATATTGAGGGTAAAAGGCATTTCATTAATGAGTGCTTTCACAGAGTCGTTATCGTAAAACTCTGCCTGAAAAGCTACCTCATCTATAATAATTCGAATTTCTTTTTTGTCTTGATGGTCTTTGGACACCTCTTTGCTCTCCTCTGGAGTATCTTGCACTGTCTCTTTTCGTATTCCACATCCCATAAGACCCAGAACCATTATCAACAGAATAATTACTTGATACCTTCTTTTCATGACTTGATTGCCTTTGCAGGCACTCCACCCACTACTGTATCTGCCGGTATATTCTTTGTTACCACAGCTCCTGCCGCTACAATGGCATTCTTGCCAATCGTCACACCTGGAAGAATCGTCACATTTGCTCCAATCCATACATTATTTTCAATAATAATCGGCGCTGGATGCATGTCTCCTCTGTCTTCCGGTGCAAATCCATGATTTAAGGTCGCAAGCACCGCATTGTGTCCAATCAGAACATCATCGCCAATCGTAATTCCTCCCTGATCCTGAAACCTGCATCCGGAATTGATAAAAACCCTTTTTCCAATTGTAATGTTTTTCCCGCAGTCCGTATAAAAAGGTGGAAACATCGCAAAACTTGGATCAATTTGCTTTCCGGTCAGCTCTGTCATTAATACTATAATCTCCTCTGGTGTATGGTATGTATTGTTCAGTTTTGTTGTAAGTTTTATTGCAGTCTGACTTACCTTATGCATATATTGATGCACCTCTGATCCTGCCTTAACTACTTTCCCACTGTTTAATTCATTTAAATATTCCTGTAAGTCCATCTTATCTCTACCTTTCTTTAATTATAATCGTTCACCTTTACTTCTATTATAGAATCCTATATATTATATGTAAAATACCTATGTTTTATATGTATCCATGCCTAGGAGGTATATTATGGAGTTGCGAGTACTACGCTATTTTCTTACTGTGGCACAAGAGGAAAGCATTTCTGCTGCTGCCAAATATTTGCATATCACACAGCCCACTCTCTCCAGACAGTTACTCGAACTGGAGGAAGAACTTGGTGTCCAGCTGTTTATCCGTGGGAAAAGAAAAATCACATTAACGAATGAAGGACTTCTGTTCCGGAAACGGGCAGAGGAAATTACAGAACTCGTTCGCAAGACCAGAGACGAGGTTACCTCTTCTAATGAAATTATAAGTGGTGACATTTACATTGGTGGCGGAGAGACTTTTTGCCTTCGTCCGATTGCAAAAATTATAAAGGATATGCAACAGGAATATCCCGGAATACGGGTTCATCTTTTTAGCGGAAATGCTGAAGATGTTACCGAAAGATTAGATAAAGGTTTGTTAGATTTTGGTGTATTGATTCAACCTACTAATGTCTCAAAATACCAGTCACTACGTTTACCCGGAAAGGATACCTGGGGCGTTTTGATGCAAAAGGACCATCCCCTTGCCATCAAGGATACTATTGCACCAAAGGATTTATGGGATGTCCCTCTAATCAGCTCCCGGCAGCATTTTGTAAGTGGAGATATCGAAAAATGGATTAAAAAAGACTACGAGAAATTAAATCTCGTAGCCACGTATAATCTTGTTTACAACGCCTCTCTTATGGTAGAGGAAGGGGTTGGTGTTGCATTGTGTCTTGATAATCTTGTAAATACCTCTGGAGACAGCAGCCTCTGCTTTAAGCCTTTGATGCCAAGGCTCGAAGCTTCACTTGATATTGTTTGGAAGAAATATCAGGTATTTTCAAAGGCTTCTGCACTTTTCCTTGAAAGGCTGCAGGATAAGTTATTCTAATGCAAAGCAGGTAAATGTACCCTTCGCACGTTTCTTTCCCGACTCATCAAAGATATCTACTTCAGAAACACTAATTGTTTTTCCACTTTTTAAAACCTTTGCCTCTGCGTACATCTTACCGGTTCCAATCATCGGAGCAAAATAGTTCATATCAGCAGAAACAGTAGTATTTCTTTTTCCGTTTGAAGCAATTGCCGAGGTAGCAATGGTATTTGCAAGCCTACCTCTTTATTTTATATACCTTGGTTTCAAAAGCCGTCAGTTTTATCTTACCTATTTCTGCCTTCTTTGTATACATATTATAAAGCTCTGATTTAATATAAATCTCTTGTTCTGCATTGTCAAAGTTTAAGACAAATATATATTTTATTCCGTTTTTTTCTCTCACTCCCAGTTCACACATCTGTGGCAATTCAATGATATCTTTATACGGCGTACTTATATCTAATTTATCTAAAAAGACTTCCGTCGTTTCTCTGGAAAATGTTCCGCCAAAGTAATACGTTTTTCCTTTTCCATATTCTTTTTCAATCAGTCCTGATTTACCTTTATAATAATTATTAACATACGTCCCCAGACTCCTGGATTCTTCTATCGGTTCAAGAATGTCATTAAATACTGATGCCTTCACTTGTGTTCCTTTCCAGTCCACATAGGACTCCTCATCTCCCGGACCCACAAAGGTATAATCCACGACATCTGTTCCAGTCATATTCCTGAGTAGTCCCGGAGCTTTTTCCATAACACATTGTCCAGTGATGTCTTTGTATCCGCTTCTGCATCCTACAACCAATTTCCCTCCTTCATAAACGTAATCCTTTAGTAACTGAGCTCTATCTTCTGTTATAATTGTTGGATGGGGATAAAACAACACCGGGTATTTTTTAAGCTGTTCTAAGTCCGTATTTTTATTAAGATAAACATAATCCATCGGTGTATGCGTCAACTGTGCTCCTTGGAAGATACCTTTCTGACTTACTTTTTCTATTCGTTTATGCCACTCATCCAATTGGGCGTCCCAAATATTGTCATAGTCCTTTATTACCCCAAAAGATGCTTTATACTCGGCTCCGGCTAGTTCTTTTATGGACTCAAATATCTTTGAAACTTCATTTACTTCCTGTAATCTGCGGTTATCCCGATTTGAATAATCTAAAATACCGTGCCAATATATTTCCGTTCCTTTTGTACAGGTTCTCCATCGGAAATAGCTGATAAAATCCGCGCCATGAGCAATGCTTTGCATGGTCCATAGTGTTAACTGCCCAGGTTTTGGTGCCGGCGCTTCCATTCTTGAGTTCCATCCGTTTGCACCGGACTGCTGTTCCATAATTCCAAATATTGGTGAAATCGAGCGCACTTCTGAAAGATTTCTGCTCCACTTGCGGTCATTCAAGTTTCTCGAACTTTTAGGATCTTCTTCCATTGCAAAAGCAAAATTGGGATATGAATCATACATATATACATCCAATGACTCTTTTGTCATTCTATGGTTATCCAAGTTTCCGAACATACCATTTGTTGTAACAAATATATTTTCTCCTATATTCTTTCTTAATATGTTACTTTGCATTTTTGCAAATCTACATGCACTGTCTGAGATAAAACGAGTATAATCCAATACCTGATGAGGATTCGTAGAGTCACTTACGACTTTTCTCGGTACAAATATCTCTTCCCAATCAGAATAGGTCTGATTCCAAAAAACCGTTCCCCATGCCTGATTCAATGCGTCTAATGATTCATATTTATCCTTCAGAAAACTTCGAAATGCCTTTGTATCACTTTCAGAGTAAAATTCATTCAATTCACAGTTCAACTCATTATCAATCTGCCATCCTATAATACATTCATGATTCCCGTAGCGTGCAGACATTTTTTCTACAATCCGGCTACTCAATTCCTGATATATCTTTGAATTGTAATTGTAATGTCTTCTACATCCATGGCGATATAAGACACCTTCTTTGGTACTGTTTAAAACTTCCGGATACTTTTCAGTAAGCCAAACCGGAGGGGTCGCTGTTGGTGTTCCCATAATCACCTTCATATTCACTTCTTTTGCAACTTCTAAAAAACTGTCAAAGAAGTCGAAATTAAAATTTCCTTCCTTAGGCTCAAATATTGTCCATGCAAACTCTGCAATCCGAACTACCTCAATCCCATTTTCCTGCATTCTTAAAAGGTCTTCTTTCCACAAGCTTTTATCCCAGTGTTCGGGATAATAACATACTCCCATCGTTATTTTATCTATATTCATTTATGTTCTCCTACTTTCTCTAATTTATCCATCGGAATCGAAAAACAGATTCTGGAACCTTTTCCCACTTCACTACTGATGCGCAGCGTTCCTTCTTCTCCATAATACAGTTTTAATCTCCTGTATACGTTCTTAATTCCAATACATTTTTTTGATGTTTCATGCTCACATGCATAGTAAATATTACTGATAGTTTCCTGGTTCATTCCAATTCCATCATCTACAACTCTGAAAAATAGCTGTCCTTCATGAATAAAAATCTGAACCATTAATAATCCCTTTTCTACTTTAGGCTCCAACCCGTGAATGATTGAGTTTTCTACTAACGGTTGCAAAATAAAGTTGGGAATCAGATAATCTTTAACACCCTGATCCACCTCATACTCAACTTGAATCTTGTCTCCAAAACGATATTCCTGAATGAAAACATAATTTCTCACACTCTTTAATTCTTCACCGATCGTAATCATACTCTTTTGTTTCAAATTTGATCTTAATAAATCGCCTAACGCCATCGCAACTTCTGAAATTTCAATATGATTCTGCGTTCTTGCCATCCAACTTATCGTATCTAAGGTATTGTAAAGAAAATGTGGATTGATCTGCATCTTAAGGAATTCTATTTCCGCCTCCTTTTTTGCAAGTTCAAGCATATATGCCTTTTCAATTAACGTTTCGATATTCTGTGCCATACTATTGTAAGTATTTCCGAGTTGGCCGATTTCATCGTCCGCGATTACTTCAACTCTTGAAGAAAAGTCCCCTTTTCCTATCTGTTTCATACTCTCTTTCAACTGCTCTAAAGGTTTAATTGATTTCTTAATTAAGCTTATTACGATTAATACTGCAATTCCCGATGCAAAAATCACAATCACACACGCAAAAATTCCTAATTTTAGCATATCCTTGTTGATTTCATTTACCGGAACAGAAACTACTAATCGCCAACCGTTTTCTAACTCCTGATCGGTATAAACATAAGACTCTACATCATCAATAACTATCTTTTCATCTTCCGGTTTTCCGGGCAGATATTTTCCGAGGCTATCTTTATTATTACTCGATACGATCATCTGTTCTTTATCAACAACGTAAACTCCACTTGTATATGTCCCGGAAATATTCTGTATGATCTCGCCAAAATAAGCTTCCTTTATAATAATATTGATATAGCCGATTGGTTTCTGTGATTTGAGTCCAAAAATACCCCTTGCGATACAAATATTGTGTTCACTGTCATCCGTAATCTTCCAAAGTGTACTGCCTTTAGCCTCATATATCTCATCTTCACTAAACATTTGCTTTACTTCCCGATTTGCTGTAGTATCAATAGAAAATTCCAGTCCAGATGTTGAAAAAATGCTCATTGAAATAACATCTTTATTAAATAATGACTGTGTTCCCATCTCATTAATCATCTGCTTTCGTATTTCGATAAGCTCATACTCAGGTACTTTCTCCTGATTCACCCGAATCAATAAATTTTGTACAACCGTATTTTTTAATAGTTCAAAGGTAATGTTATCCGCCTTTCGAATGTTCTCCTCCATATTTGTAGATGTCTGTTTTGTTAAATCCCCAATAAACTGTGCAGATTTGGATTCATAAAAGTCTGTAAAATTCCATATAGAAGCAATCAAAAATGCAGTACTTGCCAAAATAAGAACTGATGTAAATGCCAATATCAATTTTTTTCTCAAAGTCATAGAACGTTTCACATTTCTTCCTCATCTTTTATATGGCGCTTTACGGTAATAAACTCCAACATATCTGTAATTGTATCGTATCTTTTGACATTATCTTTTTTCCGATACTCACTCGGTGTACAGTCGAAGATTTTTTTGAATGCCTGACTAAAGTATCTTTGATTACTAAAACCTGTTTTCTCACAAATATCCTGAACCTTTTCTTTTCCGTCCTCTAGCATTTTAGCCGCTCTCATCAGGCGAATCCCTGTGAGGATATCCATAAAGGAGTATCCTGTTTCTTTTTTTATGAGTCTTGACATATAGATGGCTGAAAAATGATATTTATCTGCCAGTGAATTCAAGGTAATATTATTGGGATATTCTTTTATAATTGTTGTTAAGATATCCATCATTTGAGGGCTAACATCGTAAAAGCTGTGCAGTATTTTATCTGTTGTATCGTATCCTGCGATTTTCGTTTCATACTGAATCAAAATCTTGTTTTTTTCAACTTTATTTTTTATACTCTCAACTGCTCGCTGAGTCACACTCAAAAGTGCTTGTGGTTGAACCGGTTTAAGTAAGTACTCAAAAACCTGATGTCTAATTGCTTCTTTTGCATACTCAAATTCTCCGAATCCAGTCAGTAAAATAATTATCGTATCCCGTCCCGACGCGCGTAAATACGCTGACAGCTCCAGACCATCAAGCCCTGGCATACGAATATCACTTACTACAATATCTATCTTTTCTCTTGCCAATATCTCTTTCGCTTCCAGACCGTTTTGTGCACTCACTACTTCCTCAATTCCAACACTTTCCCAGTCTAAAGATAACAGCCCTTCCCGAATCACTTTTTCATCATCTACAATTAATAATTTCACAAGACACTCCTTTGCAAACTAGCTAGCCTTTGACAGCTCCTGCAACCATTCCTTCCATAATATTCTTATGAAGGACAATATATATAATTACACTTGGTATTACTGTTAACACAACTGCCGCAATCATGGAAACATAATCCGTGGAATACATTCCTTTAAAGGAATTTAGTCCCACTGGCAAAGTCATTTTTGTGGCATCTGTTAGGAATATCTGAGGCATAAGCAGATCATTCCAAACCCCAATAAAAACAACCACTGCAACCGTTACAACAGAAGGTTTTGAAATTGGCATAATGATTCGAAAAAAGATTCGAAAAATACTGCATCCATCCATAACTGCTGCTTCCTCAATGTCTCTGGGAATCGTTTGAAAAAATCCTGTAAGAATAAAAATTGCCATAGGAAATCCAAACGCAATATGAGGAATAATAACGGATAAATGGGTATTTAGTATTCCGATTCTGTTAAAAATTGAAAAGAGTGGAATTATCGTTGCATAAACTGGAATCATCATGCCTAAAAGAAATACATTTAGCATCACTTTTGAGTATTTCCATTCCATTCTTGAAATTGCATAGGATGCCATGCTGCTTAATACTACTGTTACCAATACCGCTGATACTGCTATTATAACGGAATTAATAAAATATGTTCCAATATTTCCCTCTGTAATCGCTACAATATAATTTTTAATATCAAAGGATTTTGGGAGACCCCATGGATTTTCAAATAGCTGGTCATTTGTTTTAAATGAATTCAATACCAGCCATATAAGGGGATAAATACAAGTAATAGCAAATATTACCAGTATAATAAATTTTATAATGAAACCTGTTTTCTCTCTTGTTGATGTACGCATTTTACTCCTCCTAATACTCGATTGGTTCTGATTTAAAGATACGGTTTGACAGCCATACTGCACATACGCAAAGGAGTAAAAGAATCACGCCTATTGCAGCAGAATACCCGTATTTCAGTGTGCGAAATCCCTGATAATACATGTAGGTCGACATAAGCTCCGTGCTGTGGTTTGGACCTCCGCCTGTCATAACTGCTACTAAATCATAATATTTTAATGAACCTGTAATAATCAAAACTGCATCGATTTTTAGGATGTGCTTAATCAGGGGAAATGTAATGGATCTAAATTGTACCCACTTGCTCGCTCCATCTATTTTAGCCGCTTCGTATAAGGAATCCGGTATATTCTTCATTGCCGCTAGTTGTATGACCATATGATATCCTACAAACTGCCACATCACAACAATAATAATACAAAAGAGTGCAATCTCTTTATTGGATAACCACACTTGTTGTAAATCTCCTAATCCAATAACTTCCAATATGCGGTTGAGCAAACCAAACTCTGAATTGTATACAAAAGTCCAAATCATACCTACTGCTACACCACAGATTACACTAGGTAAAAAGAATACCGTCTGAAAGAAATGGCTGCCTTTGATCTTCTGAAACAGTATATTCCCCAGAAAAAGCGCAACTGGAAGATGGGCAATTAGAGATCCAATTACCATAAATACGTTATTTTTCAACGCCTTTAAAAAAGTCCCGTCTTTAAATAAATTAACGTAATTCTGAAATCCCACAAATTTTCCCGGACTCATTAAATCCGTCTGAAACAAACTAATATAAAAGTTGTATGCAATTGGTACTAACGCAAATATAAAATAAATGATAAATGCAGGCAGTACAAATAATGCAATGTTTTTCTTATTTCCAAATATTTTATTCAATACTCTACTCCTTTTTAAACTTCGTTATAAAATTACTCCCCGGCCGATTAAAGCCGAGGAATAATATTATCTGTCTGCATTATTTTCTGCAAAACTTTCCAAATCATCAAACGCTGTTTGAACATCATCTCCGCCAAAGATTGCCAAGCTCTGGTTATTAAACTCAACACCTTCACCTGCTCCGAATACTCTATCCCACCAAGGAGTCATTCCCTTGGCATTTTTTGATACTTCCATCACATCAATTACGAGTGGTTTTAACTTACTTTCATCAAATTCCATTTTGATGGAAGGCAGTCTACCCTGATCATAAACTAATTTCTCCTGCGCAGGAACTGATGTGTAGTATTTTAAGAAGGCTATTGCTGCTTCCTTATTTTTACATGTTTCCGCAATTGCATAGCTGCTATCAACTGAACCTACTATAATGCCATCATTTTCAGGATTCTTTGCAGGCATATTAAATACACCAATATCACTTGAAACAGGTGTTGTCTCTTCATTGATAAATGTTGATACTTCCCATGCACCCATGTAATACATTGCCGCTTTTCCCTGTTGGAAAAGTGCTTTTGCTTCATCTTCGCTCATTCCCAGCATTCCATCTTGGAAATACCCCTTGTCTATCATATTCTGTACTTCTTTTCCTGCTTCAATATGAGCTTCATCATTCCACTTTTTACTGCCGTCTACGATACCATTATACAAATCCATTCCACCAATTCCATCGGCAAGCTGTTGCACAAATTCTGCCGGAACCCATGCAGTAGTAGCCGCAAGTGTCATTGGTGTTACGTCGTTATTCTTCAGCGTTTCACAAACCTCTAAAAATTCTTCGTACGTTTCTGGAACTTCCACGCCATTGTCTTCAAAAATCTGTTTATTATAATACATAGTCGCAAGTGTTGACTGTGTTGGAATAGCGTAAACCTTTCCGTCATATGTAAGAGGATCTAATGTACCTTCAATAAAGCTGTCTTTCCATTCTGTATCTCCGTCAAGCTCACCGGTGAGCTCATAGACTTTTCCACCGTCTACAAAGGGTTTTAAGTAATCCAATTCCCATGTAAAGAAAATATCCGGCACTGAATTCGAAGCCATTAACGTTGTTAATTTTGTTTTGAATTGTTCTCTTTCATAAAATTCATACTTTACCTCGACGCCAAACTCATTATCCTTTGAGAAATCATCCGCTATCTCCTGATAGGTTTCTCGATACGTATCTGATGCCGTACCGGGACACATAACCGTCAATACCTCTTTTCCGTCACTACCTGATTCTGCTTTTGCATCATCACCTTTTTGTCCACATCCAACTAACATGGATCCTACCATTGCACCTACTAAAAGGATACTGGCAATTTTTCTTCTTTTCATTCTTACTTCCTCCTGATTTCCGATGTATCTGCTACACCGTTCTTCTATTTCTGATTATAGTATATCGGAAGGATAGTAATCTACATAGTAGGTTCCATAACCAAAAATGTTCGATTTTTTGCAAGCATAAAGAAAGGGCTGAAGAGAAATGACTTTCATCACTTCAGTCCAGCCCTTTTTTCACTTTTTACTTCTCTGATACATCAATCCACTCTTTGCATCCACATACCTCATATAAATCCGATGGTCTTATTCCAATTGCACTGTTTAACGTTCCTCCCGATGTATATACATAATCATTCATATACGGCTTTAGAGAAATATCCAGAAAAATTTTTGCTTTCTTATACGTAATTGCAATCGGAGAAACGGCTCCCGGAACATATCCTGTAAATTCCATTAAGTCCTCTTCATCCAAACGAAATGTATCTACTCTGAACTTTTTCTTATACTTTTCCCGGTTCAATCTGGTCTCTCCTGACAAAACAATGACTGCTATACCAATGGGCAGCTTAAAGGCAAGAGTTTTTGCGATATGACCCATGTCAATGCCCATAAGTTCTGCTGCGTGTACCGAATCAATGAAGTCACAGGGATACTCCTTTACTTCATACTGAACATTCTTATTATCCAATGCTTTTATCACCCGTTTTGCTGCCATATGCTACACTTTCCTCCTGCTTTTTAATAAATCGTTATTAATAACGATAGAACTTAAGACACATAGGATTCCCAGTATATGAAAAAATCCAACGGATTCTCCAAAAAGTAAAAATCCAAAAATGTTCGCCAGAACCAGCTCTATCGAAGTAATAATTGAAACTTTACTGCTTTCTTTGATTTTCCCTAATCCATTATAGTAAATCAGATAACCGATTGTCGTAGGAATTAAAGCATACAAAAAGCCGATTCCCATAATTTCTTTGTTAAAAGAGGACGCCGTCAAATTCCAGGGTTTTGTGATGAATGCTACCGTAATGGTAGCAAATAAAAAATTATAGGTAGCAACTGCAAAAGGGGACCCCTCATCTGTTGCAAGGCGTCCAAATACAGGTTGCAGACCGAAGCAGAATCCAGTACCGATTCCCGCAAGTATTCCGGTGAAGGCAAGGTTCGTACTACTTAGGTTCCCTCCCGTTGCCGTTAGAATACATCCGAAAATATTAATAAACAGAGCAACCATCTTCCGTTTGTTTAGCTTTTCTTTAAAAAGCAAAACGGAAGCTATACAGGTGAAAACCGGAGCTGTATATAAAAGAACAGAGGCTATAGACATTCCATTCTTACTAACAGACGTACTAAAGAGAATATTATAAATCCCCTGACAGATAGTCCCTAAAAGAATACAGGAAATCAATGTTTTTCGGCTGATTTTAAATCCCTTTGGACCTTCTTTAATCAGGGTCACAATTGCAAGCAAAAGAGTCGCCAAAGAAACTCTGACGAAGCTGGTAACAGCTGCAGTAGAGCCATAGCTTTCCATAAGTTTGACAAATATTCCAAGAGTACCCCAGATGGATCCAGTGATAAATACATTTAAGTAACCAATATTTTCTTTCTTCATAGTATTAGAATACTGTAAAATCATTGGTTTCACAATTATTTTCTTTCATTCCAAGTCTTAAATTGTTTCTTGAAAAAGAAAACGGATATTGAAATACTAAGAATCTCCGCAATAGGAACCGCCAGCCAGATTCCGTTTACTTCCCAAACGTAAGGTAAAAACAAAATACCCAGAGCAATGAAAACGAAGGTTCTCATCAGAGATAAAAACGCTGAAACCTTTCCATTTGACAGTGCTGTAAATAGAGAAGAAGCAAATATGTTGACTCCCTTAAAAAGAAGGGAGATTCCATATAAGCGGAAGCCATGAACTGCAAGCATGTAAACATCCGATCCCTCCGGAACAAATACACGAACCATTTGCCCTGTAAAAATCATTACAACAAAAAAACCAATTATAGAACTTGCAATCAGAAAAGCCATACTAATACGAAATAACCGCTTTAGCATTGGCACATTATTTTCCCCGTAATTAAAACTGATAATTGGCGCAATCCCCGAAGAATATCCCAGATAAATAGCTGTAAGTATGAATTCCTCATAAAGAACGACCGTAATCGCTGCGATTCCGTCTTCTCCCAGATAACGGGCCATCATAATATTAAAAAGTAATGTGATAATAGCCCCTGCAAGATTTGTCACCATTTCAGAAGATCCGTTTGTAAAGGTTTCAAATAAAACTCTCTTGTTGCGTACCGGTTTTACAAAGTGGAGAACCTTTTTTTGAGAAACAGAAAACCAAATCAGACCTGTGATTGCCGGTATCGTATACCCGATTCCCGTTGCCCATGCTACTCCTGCGACTCCCATATGAAACTTTGCAATAAACAAATAATCCAATACAATATTAGCCAATCCTCCAAGGATTGTTACTGCAAGTCCCAAATCTGGCTTACCTGCTGCCACAAAGAAACTTTGAAATACCATCTGAAGAACTGCAAAGACTGTAAAACCCAGAAGTACTGTGATGTATTCCACACAGAGCTGATACGTGGCATCATTTGCCCCAAGGAAGAGTAAAATTGGTTTCAAAAACAAAAGCCCGGCTACTGTAATCATAATACCAATCAGTACACCAACCATTACAATTCTTGTAAAATCCTGACACGCTTCTTTATGCTTTTTCTCACCCATTTTTCGTGCCACAACAGCACTGCCGCCAGTCCCTAACATGACCCCTACTGCAATTACGATGCTTACAATAGGAAATACAATATTAACTGCTGCAAGTGCTGTTGTTCCAATCAACCATGTCACAAACATTCCATCTACAATCATATAGAGAGATGTAAACACCATCATTATAATCGTTGGCAGTGAAAATTTGAGCAATGATAGAAAGCCATAATTTCTCCCTAATCTATTTTCCATTTCAAGACACTCCTTTAATTCTTATACTCAACGAAACATAATATCCTATATTGCTTCAATGAGTCAAGGAATTTCTACTGAAGTCCCATCATTCTGGAAACGGTCTTCATCGACAAACGGTAGATTATCATTTGATAGAGTGCAATCATGACGGCAATACCAATGAATAAAGGAATCTGCCTTACTTCACCTGTTGTTATGATTCGGTCATTCATATAGAAAATCAAAAACTGAAACAAGGTCATAATCGTAATCCCCACAATTGTAGGTAGCACATAGACTTTTCGAATCATCTTCCCTAAAAGTTTCTTCAGATATTGATTGTCTGCACCTAATTTCCGAATGTCCATAAACACCTGCTGGTTTGTAATGCCTACGCTCTGACTTCTCGTATAGGAAATGATTCCCACTGCTGCCAGACAGATAACCGCTACATAAAGAAAAAGAAGGTAAAATATTGCAAACCGCAGTGCAAGATTCCCCTGCATAAGAGATATGAGAACCGGCTCGTATTTCCAGTCTACATCCATTGCTGAATTGTCCGGATTATAGACAGCCTTATAGTCTTCCGGATTATCACCTTTTCTTTTGATGGAATTAAAATCATAAATTCCCATTACATCCATCTCTTCTGACATACGAAGTGCAAACTCTTTGTATAGTTTTGTGCCAAATGCGATTTCGTCATCACTTTTTCCTTCTGTATTAAAGAGTACCTGACATACTATTTTATTCGGGGTAAGTCCTGTTCTCAGCCTCTCATAATCCTGGTCATTTATCACGTATCTTGCATCTGAATCAAACCCATATCCCGTTGTTAAAACACGGCTCTTTGCAATTCCCTTATAGGACATCGGAAGATAATCCTCCTCTGATGAGCAGTAGAGATAATCCATATTGTCAAAGCGGTTATAAAGATTTTCGGTTGCATCAGGTGTATGAATCAGGTAATAGCTTCCCTCTTCCACTACTAACTTTTCCCCTGTTAATGCTTCATAAGAACCTGCGCTGATGCATTCATATTCTATAAAATCCTTATAATATTCTTCTATCAGGTTATTGTCCTCATCAAAGTCTTCCCGCTCTGTTCCGCTTCCGGTTACTTTAATCAGTTCCCCTTCCCTGTAGTCTGTTATCGTAACATTATTTTCTTTTGCAAGCTTTTTTGCATCCTCCTGTGATATCTCGTCCGCATCCATCAGATAGTGGTAAGAATACTCTGCCTCATACTTATTTAATGTATCTCCTGCACCCAATAGATTAACCGGCGTATAGAACACTGCAAATAATCCGGCTGCTAAAAGAAGTGTGATGACCATCATATTCTTTACAATAGATGCACCCTGAAATTTCAACATTCCATAGGAAATCAGATTGTTGTAATACTTCTGGGGACCCCTCCCTCTTCGATGACATGCAACGGAATAAACCATAATATGATACAGACCGATTAACACAAGTGCATAGAATAAATTCGTCCATCCTCCAAGACTATGATGAAATACATTCATAGATATACTTGGGATAATCATCCCTCCTAAAACACCAACCAAAATTGACACAAATCCAATTATCAGGTATCTGGGCGTTACCATCTTTTTCAAAGGTTCCTGCTTTCTCTGTTCATTTATAATATCCATGATATTACTGCGACGCATAAAACGTTTTGCTAAAAGCATTATTGCGTACAAACAAAGGGTTACAGATTCTTGCTTATATTTTTGTTTTCTTTGCTACAAATTCCATGATTTATGCAGGAGATGTGATAAATATCTTCGGATCTCTTCTGGCATTTTTCATTTACGTGATGTGCTTTTTTTCGGATTCTCTTTTAAAGAAGCTCTCTGTAGTCATTGTCCTTCACCCGGCTATTATATCCACCAACTTTCTTTTTTATGACTTCGGATTAAGCATCTACTTGGCTCATCAGGATATGTCTGTGCTGAATCAAAATATTATGCGTGCTTTTTTCCTTCTCCTTCAGTGTTTACTTTGGTTTATTATTTTTAAATTATCCGGCAAATGGAACTGGGAAATCCAGAATCTCACTCCTAAGATGTGGTTAATCATTGATCTTCTCAGTCTTTCTTCTTTTGTAGGAATTCTGACAATACTTTCGATTACTCCTGTCCGAAAAAGCTATCTTTCATACCCCGGGGTTCTGGCCTGTCTTTTAACCAGTGTTGGAAGTCTCTATCTGACTGCCTATATTTCAAAATCCATAAAGGCAGAAGAGGAAAAGAAAAACCTGATGTATCAGCAATCCTATTACCTGGAGCTGGAACAAAATCAAAGGAGCATCCGGAAGCTTCGTCATGATATGAACAATCATCTAAACGTAATTGGTTCTTTTATCAGGGACAGAAATCTTGAGGATGCATCTGCCTATTTTTCCCAGTTATCTGACACTCTTGAAGGGGTAAACCAAGGCAATAAAGTTTTTTGTAACAACAGTATTTTAAATGCTCTTCTAAATGCCAAATATGCTCTTGCCCTGGAAAAGGAAATTGATACCTTTGTCAACATCTCCATCGACGGACTGATTGGAATTGATGACATAAGTCTTTGTTCTCTTTTTGCCAACACCTTAGACAATGCCATTGAAGCAAATCAGCAGATTGAAGACAGAAAAAAGCGGACCCTCTCTTTAAAGGCCGCTATGATAAAGGGAATTTCAGTTTTCAATTATCCAATGCAAAAGCAAATGACATATTAACGAAGAATAACCGTTTTCTTACCACAAAAAAAGATAAGACGTCTCATGGAATTGGTCTTGAAAATATAAAAGAGATTGTGAATAAATACAATGGAAATTTAGATATTACACACACGGAGACTGATTTTACCATTACTATTTTTATCGGAAATCTTTAGCATAATTAATATAAATTTTCCTTATACTTACCATCAATTACGTCTTTAATATATTGACCATATTGGTTCTTTTTGAGTACTTCATATTCTTTTAGCAGTTCATCCTTATCAATCCAACCGTTTAAATATGCAATCTCTTCAATACATGCAATCTTTCTGTGCTGATGTTCTTCTATCGTTTTCACAAAGTTAGTAGCTTCTGCCAGACTTTCATGGGTTCCGGTATCAAGCCATGTAAATCCCTGTCCAAGGAGTTCTACATTTAAATCTCCTTCTTCCAGAAAAATCCGGTTAATATCCGTGATTTCCAGTTCGCCTCTTGGTCCGGGTTTTAGATTCTTCGCATATTCAACCACCCGGTTATCATAAAAGTATAGTCCCGTTACACAGTAATTACTCTTAGGTTTCTCCGGCTTTTCTTCGATTGAAATTGCTTTTCCGTGATTGTCAAACTCTACAATTCCGAAACGCTCCGGATCATCCACATAGTAACCAAATACAGTTGCTTTTTTTAATTCTTCTGCATTCTTACATGCTTGTGCAAGACGTTTCTTTAGGCCATGTCCTGCGAAAATATTATCTCCTAAAACCATTGCTACCGAATCTGTACCAATAAAATCTGCACCTATGACGAATGCCTGTGCCAGACCATCCGGACTTGGCTGCACTGCGTATTCAAGCTGGATGCCAAACTGATGTCCGTCTCCCAGAAGTTCTTCAAACCTTGGCAAGTCCTGAGGTGTTGAAATAATCAAAATCTCACGAATACCTGCATTCATCAGAACAGATAAGGGATAATAAATCATTGGTTTATCGTATATCGGTAATAATTGCTTGGACGTTACCATGGTAAGGGGATACAAACGTGTCCCACTTCCTCCTGCCAAAATAATACCTTTCATTTTCGTAATCCTTCTACGTCTTTAACTTCAGAGGATTATACTACTTGATTGGGTTTTATTCAAGGCAAGGTGAAATTCGTTTAAAGTAGAATCTTTTTGTTGCATAGTCTCCAAAGAGATTCGGATCAATATAAAACCCAAGATTCATCAATTCATCTCCTGCTGCCGTCATCTCCTCTGATTCATATATCCACTCCTCTTTTAAGCCAGACAGTTGGAGATGAACGAGAGGATAGGATGCCTCTGCAAGAACACGATAATAAAACACCATGGCTTCACTTTGATCTTCTGCTACAAACATCCATGCCACATCGTTTTCTTCAAAAGGACTTCTAAGGCGGATAAATCGGCCAAACTGCATTAATCTCCTGTGCTCTTTGTAAAAAGCAACTTGTTCTTTTATTTCTTTCTTCTCTTCTTCCTTTAACTGGGTGATGTCCAATTCATATCCGAACACTCCTGCCATCGCTGCATTTCCCCGAATGTCCATACTGGTATTGCGCCCAGTCTGATGGTTCGGAACTGCTGAAACGTGTGCTCCCATGGAAGAAATCGGATAAATCATGCTGGTTCCGTACTGAATCTTCAGGCGCGCAATCGCATCTGTATTATCACTGGTCCAGGTCTGAGGCATATAATAAAGCATACCTGCATCAAAGCGGCCGCCACCACCGGAGCAGCTCTCAAACAGTATGTTGGGGAATTCTTCAACTAAGTTTTCTAAAAACTCATAAAGTCCCAGAATATATCGGTGAAATACCTCACCTTGCTGATCCGAAGGAAGAATTGCAGAGTAGACATCCGTCATGTTTCGATTAAGATCCCACTTTATATAATCAATCTCGACTTCATTTAGTAGCTCTTTCATCTGTCGATAGATATTCTCCCGCACATCTTTTCTGGAGAAGTCAAGGACATACTGACTTCTGCTAGGTGAGCGTTCTCTTCCCGGAACGGACAATGCCCAATCCGGATGTTGACGAAATAGATTGCTATCCTCTGAAATCATCTCCGGTTCATACCAGATTCCAAATTTCATTCCCCTGCTATGTACCTGATTAGCCAGCTGACTCAATCCATTTTTAATCTTTCCCCGGTTTTCGAACCAATCGCCCAGAGAAGAGTCATCATTTTCCCGCTTTCCAAACCATCCGTCATCCAGGACAAACATCTCAATCCCTAAGTCTTTCGCTTCATCAATAATATTCAAAAGCTTCTCTTCGTCAAAGTCAAAATAAGTAGCTTCCCAGTTGTTGATAAGGGTCGGACGTTCTTTCCCTTTGAAATCACCCCGAATCAGATGATAATTAAAAAAGTCATGAGTGACCGCTGATAACTTGTTTAATCCGGAGGAGCTGTAGCTTAATACGACTTCCGGTGTTTGGAACATTTCATTTGGATTTAACTGCCAGTCAAAGTTAAAGGAATTAATCCCCATTATAATCCTTGTTTGTTTATAAGGATCTTTTTGTATCACCATTTCATGGTTTCCACTGTAAATCAGACAAAAGCTAAAGGCTTCCCCTTGAAACTCTGTAGTTTGTGGCTGGGCTAGTATCAGACACGGGTTTTGCTGATGGCTACTGGATCCACGCTTACTATCCAATACCTTTGTGCCATACTCTATTTTTTCTCGGACGATTTGACACTCTCTTCCCCACGTTCCATTCAAATGAAGGAGGTCTAAATCTTGATTTGGAAAATCAATAGACTGGCTGGCAAGTTTTTTAATCTTTGTCTTCGTCTCGCCATTGTTTATGATTCTGGCCGATTTCGTAAGCGCAGCGTATTCCTGGAAAATCGTATAAGACAGTTCCAGCAACAGACCTTTTTCTTTGTCCTCTAATTGAATCACAAGTGTCTCAGCTTCTTCCTCGTTTCCATACGTAGCAGGCAAACCGAAAAGTTTTTCCTTTCCTTTTTGGATTCTGTGACTCTTATAACGAAAATCCGTAATTGTACTTCCATCACCATGCTTTAGGTTATATGCCGATTCTCTGAAATCACCAAATCCATTTCCCGGATACTCCATCATTAATGTATCCAGAGAAAACAATCGGTCTTTCGCATTTGGCAGATTAGGTGAAAAGGAGCGATCCATGCGGGGATATTTGAAATTTCCGCTATAATCATTTACTTTTTTTCCAAAATATAAATGAGCAAGATACCCCCCTTCTTCTATCTCCATTATATAACTGATGTATTTATTACTAATGTGAAAAACTTGCGTTTCCGGTTTAAACAGAATCATAAAATCTTTTCTCCCTTTTATTTTTTATATATTCCATATCGCCTTAGGGCAGAATATTTCCTGCAGCCACGTATAGTTCATACCAGTCTTCTCTTGACATCTGGATTTCGGTAGCCTTACAAATATCTGTAAACCGCTTCTGTGTCATTGTTCCCGAAATCACCTGCATATTTGCCGGATGTCTTAAAAGCCATGCAACTGCAATTGTTGTGTTTGTTACATCATATTTTTGAGCCATCTCATCTATCTTCTGATTCAATACAGGGAATTTATCACTTCCAAGGAATGGACCTTCAATAGAACCATACTGGAATGGTGACCATGCTTGTATGGTCATGTCGTGCAGGCGGGAATAATCTAAGATACTGCCATCTCTACAGATTGCCCGATCCGTTAACATGTTCATTTCTACCCCGTTGCTAATCATTCCGGAATGCGCAAGACTCACCTGTAACTGGTTTGCTACAAGCGGTTGTCTTACGAACTTCTTTAATAACTCGATTTGCATCGGATTTTGATTCGATACTCCAAAATACTTTACTTTTCCTGATTCGTACAACTCATCAAAGGCTTCCGCTACCTCTTCCGGTTCTACTAAGGCATCCGGTCTGTGAAGAAGAAGCACATCGAGATACTCTGTGTTTAGTCTTTTTAATGATCCTTCTACTGACTTTAGGATGTGTTTTTTCGAGAAGTCATGCATCACACCAGGTACAATTCCACATTTTGACTGCAGGATTAAGTCTTCTCTTTTAATATCCGTAAGTGCCAATGCTTTTTGAAATGTACTTTCACATTCCCCTGCATCATAAATATCTGCATGATCAAAGTAATTCACCTGATTTTCTACTGCTAATTCAATTAGCTTTGCTGCTTCATTTACCTCAATACTATTGATTCTCATGCATCCTACTGTAATTGCAGATACCTGCATTCCTGTTTTTCCCAACTCAACAAATTTCATTTTTCTCTTTCCTCCTAAATGTTCTTTTCATACAATACAGCTCTCGCTTCATAAGGCTTTAAAATACCCTTTTTGTGTGTCTTGTAATTTGATATTAATCGTTTTCCGCCTGCTCTCTCCTCAAATAAGCCGCATTTCGTTTCATGCTCGGTAAAATTACATACCACAATCAGTTCCTGATCACCGGATACGCGTTTATATGCATAGATATCCTTACGGGATTCTAATAAGGGTTCAAATACACCATGCACAATAATCGGATGTTTTTTACGAAGAGCAATCAACTCCTTGTAGTAATAAAAGATACTGTCTTTTTCTTTCAGTGCATCTTTGGCATTAATCCCAAGGTAGTTCGGATTTACGGAAATCCAAGGGGTTCCTGTGGTAAATCCGGCATGTTTGGTCTTATCCCATTGCATTGGTGTTCTGGCATTATCCCTACCGATGGTTTTAATGCAATTCATCATGTCTTCTTCGGTAATCAGACCGTTCTCTATGTATTCTCTATATGCGTTTATAGTCTCAATATCTTTGTAGTCTTCGATGTGATCGAAGTATGCATTCGTCATTCCCAGCTCTTCTCCTTGATAGATATAAGGAGTACCCTTCATCATGTGAATACAGGTTGCAAGCATTTTAGCAGAAACCACACGGTACATAGGACTGTCATTCCCGTATCTTGAGACTGCCCTTGGGCGATCATGATTGTCAAGATAAAGACTATTCCATGCCTTACCCTCCAGCTCAAGCTGCCACTTATTTAGGCAAGAGCGTAACTCCGGTAGAGGGATTGGCTTATCGGTCCATTTCCCGATAATCTTCTCTCCGATTTCCTCTACGTGCTCAAACTGGAACACCATGTTGAGTTCATTCGTATCTTCTCCTGCATACTTTTTCGCCTCTTCTATAGTTGTTCCAATTGCTTCACCGACTGTCATAATGTCATACTTCGATAAGACCTTCTCATTCATTTCCTTTAGAAACTCATGTACTCTTGGTCCGTTGCAGACGAAGGGCTGATGATCACCATAAAGTCCGTTTAATTCTCCGTCCGGGAAGTTTTGATCCTTTGATATCATGCTGATGACATCCATTCGAAAGCCATCAATTCCTTTGTCCAACCACCAAGTCATCATCTCATAAATTTCATTTCGCAACGCTTCATTTTCCCAGTTTAAATCTGGCTGTTTTGGTGAGAAACAGTGAAGATAATACTGATCCATCTTTTCATCATACGACCATGCAGGTCCGCCGAAATTCGATCCCCAATTATTTGGTTCTTTTCCATCCTTTGCATCTTTCCATATATAATACTCCGGGTGTTCCTTAAACCATTTATGTTCATCTGATGTGTGATTTACCACCAAATCCATAACGATTTTTATATCTCTTTTATGGGCTTCTAAAAGCATGCGGTCAAACTCTTCCATCGTTCCGTATTCTTTGTAAATCTTTTGGTAATCTGATATATCATAACCGTTATCATCCTGTGGTGATTCATATACGGGAGAAAGCCAGATGACGTCGATTCCAAGTTCTTTTAAATAATCTAAGTGCTCTGTAATTCCCACAATATCTCCGATACCGTCTCCATTACTGTCTGCAAAACTTTTAGGATAGATTTGATAGACCACGCTTTCTTTCCACCATTGTTTCATCTAAAATTCCTCCTTTGGCATTTCAATTTCACTGGCACGGATAAAATCCGGTAATTGTTCCAGCTTCGAAACCGAGACAATGGGAAATACTTGAAAAGGTTGATTTAAAAGCCATGCAATGGAAAGACTAAACACGGATTCATTCTTCTCTTTTGAAAGTTCCTTTAGTTTCTTGAAGTTTTCATCATTTATCTCATTATCGTAAGCATCTCTTAATTTTTCTGTCATGGCTATTCCTTTATCCCGCTTTTGGAAATATCCGTTTCCACTGGAAGAATAGGGAATGATCGGCATCTTACTTTCCTTGTGCCACTGGTAGTAATCTTCATTCATAAGTACCAGACTTTTATCACTATTTAAATTACTCCCCGGATTTACTTTTGCCATGCTCCATTGATTGGACACTGCCGAGAATCCTTGTATCCCTTTTTCTTTTGCATATGCTTTTGCTTCCTTCATTCTTTCAAGGGAATAATTAGACGCTCCATAATAACGGATTTTTCCTTTTGACTTCAAATCTTCCATAATATCTATAATTTCGCCAATCGGTTTATTTTCGTCATCACGATGAAGCCAGTAAAAGTCGATATGGTCTAATCCAAGGGATGTCAGGCTTTCTTCCAAATCTTCCAGAATGCCTTTCTTATTTACTCTGGAAATACCAGGGGCATTAAAATCGTAATGTCCGCCTTTTGTTGCAATCACAACTTTATGGTAGGCATTTCTTTCTTTCAGCCATTTCCCAATGTATTGTTCACTGCAATTTGACAGCCCCGGCACCCATTTGCAATATACGTTTGCTGTATCAATAAAGTTTCCTCCTGCCAAGACAAAGGCGTCCAAAACAGCAAAGCTCTCCTCTTCTGAAAGTTTTTCTCCAAAGTTTCCGGTGCCATAGCAAACATTGCTTAGTTCTAAATCTGTGTTTTGCAGTATAACTCTTTTCATCTTCCGCTCCTCATCCAAACCAACATTTCACCATCACTTCGGTTATTCCACAAAAAGTAGGGAACCGCAGTGAGCTTTACCTCTTCTTCTCCTTCTTGATAAAGGGCGTATAATTCCCTTTCATCTCCCGGTTTTTTTCGATATCCTTTCGTCTGAATAACAACAACATCCTGCCAGTCCTTAGAAGGAATCTCTTCTGGTTTTGCCTTTGTATCAATCGTCAGCTGATTTAAGTACTTCCCGTTATCATATTCCTCAAGACAGTATACAATTGGTCCTCTCGTAATCGCTATACGTCCGGCATTGTAGTGAACTTTTTGATTCGCCTCCATAAGTCTTGGTGTCATATCCAATTGAAGCTTTACTTTTCTTCCTTTCGACCAATCCCCTTTTACGATAACGTACCCAGACTCATTCTTTGGTGTTGAAACTTCCTCACCATCCAATTCGAGGGTATATGTAGAGCTCCAGGAAGGAATACGGAATGCAACAGAAGCTTCTTTCTCCTTCGTTGACTTGATATCAAAATGAATGGTATCACCCCATGGATAGCTGGTTTCCTGGTGAATTTCCAATTCATTCCCTGAGAGTTCTATTTTTCCCTTACCTCCAATATAGAGATGTACGAAAACACTATCTTCATTTGCCGTATAAATATACTGCCACAACCCTCCGATGGTTCTTGCAATGTTCGGAGGACAGCATGCACAGGAAAACCATTTCTGGCGTGTTGGTTTGACATGATTTCTCTCTGTATTTCCAGAACAGGTTTCCGGCACGACTTCCAGAGGATTCACATAGAAGAATCGGTTCCCTTCATAATTCATTCCTCCAAGAATCGTATTATAGAGCGCGCGTTCCATCGTATCGCCATAGGTATTATCCACTTCTGTTTTCAGCATTTTTTGTGCAAAGAATAATAATCCAATGGAAGCACAGGTCTCTGCATAGTTTGTATCGTTTGGCAGATCATAGTCGGTTGTGAAGGCTTCCCCTGAATGGGTAGAGCCGACTCCGCCTGTAATATACATTTGCCTTGTCACAATGTTGTTCCAGATTTTCCTGCATGCACAAAACAATTCCTGGTCTTTTGTACGCGCCGCAAGATCTGCCATAGCAGTATACATATAGAGTCCTCTTACCGCATGGCCCACCGGCTCTTCCTGCTCTCTTACCGGTAGATGAAACTGATTATAGTACGTATATGGGAATTGGTTATACCACCGGTTTGGGTACTCTACCTCACAGTTTGTCCACTGACAGATTCGATTCCTCTTTTCAAATTCCTCTTCGAAAAACTGATTCGTTCCTCTCGTATCTATAAAGTATTTTGAAAGCTCTAAGTATCTCTTTTCACCGGAGACATCATAAAGCTTTAATAAGGCAATTTCAATTTCCTGGTGTCCCGGGTATCCGTGAAGCTTTTTTTCTTCCGGACCAAACACATCACAGATGTGATCTGCCAGTCTTAATGCAATCTTATATACTTTTTCTTTCCCGGTTGCTAAATAATACGAGATTGCGCCTTCAATAAAATGGCCTGCACAATATAATTCATGGCATTCCAATACATTTGTCCACTTTTTCTCTGGAGCCTCGATACTAAAGTATGTATTTAAATATCCATCTGGTTCCTGGGCTCTTTCGATAATTGCAATCGCTTCGTCTGCCTTAGCCTCAAGATCTTCGTCTCTTTTCAGCATTAAAATATTTCCCACAGCTTCCAGCCATTTTGCCACATCGCTGTCTTGGAAAACTTCTCCGTAGAAGTTTCCATCCATATCTTTTGCCGCTATCCTAAAGTTATCAATCCCGTGACTCGGTTCGGAATCCGGTATACGATCGTTTAAAATTTCCCACTGATAAGGGATTACCGTCTCTCGCACCAACTTGGTATAATAATTCCAAAAATGATCATCTATATCCCATTCCTGCTTCTTAAGTAATCGATATTGTTTCATGCTACCTCTCCTTGCTATTTCCAAACACTTTTAGTATAATGACACAAAATGAAAGCGAGGAACCCAAATGAGTTTTTTTAATATCGACGGACCACTTTTTAGTTTTCTCAATAAAATGGCCGATCTGGTCATACTGAATATCCTGTTTCTAATCTGTTGTCTTCCCATTGTAACCATCGGGGCATCCACCACAGCCTTATATTATGTTTCACTAAGAATGGTTCGAAACCACGAAGGTTATATTGCCCGTAACTTCTGGAAATCCTTTAAAGAGAACTTTCGCCAGGCAACGTTCATCTGGATTCCCGCACTGCTTATGATTATCGTTTTAGTATTAGATATCCGGATTTTTAATCCTTCTGACTCCAATACTTCCTTAAATCCACTGCTAATCGGAGCCTATACTTTGTTAATACTATTGATTTTTGGTCTTTCCTTTGTTTTCCCTGTTTTATCACGTTTTTCAAATACGATAAAACAGACCGTTAAAAATACTCTTCTTATGGCCATTGGAAATCTGCCTTTTGCCTTGTGCATTCTTTTAATCTGGGCTCTTCCGGTTGTATTAACACTCGTTCTTCCCCTTCGCTATGGATTCGTATACATCCTCTGGCTTCTTTTTGGATTTGCATTCTTAGCATATATTAGTTCTTTTCTGTTCGAATATAAGATTTTCAAAAAATATCTGCCTAAAGATCAACCGTAACTTCTTCTGTTTCCGGTGTGATTACAATGTCTTCTGATTTATTTATATTTTTCAATACATATTTTATGCCTTTTGTCAGAGTATTACTGGTAATTGTGATTCTGTTTCCGCTCTTAACCGCCTCAGTTTTCAGAACCACATTTCCCTTTACATCTGTGACTTCGCACATAGCTTTTCTGTCTTCAACAAGATTATAAATCTGTATCTCCACTCCCTCTGCAAAGTCATAGTCTGTCTTATCTTCTACAGCACCTATTGGAAGCAGGGTATTTTCCCGTACATAAAGAGGCAATGAGAAATAATCATATTGATCTCTATACCATTTCCCACCTGCTCTTTCCTCCCCGGTCAGTAAATGAGTCCAGTTCCCTTCCGGCAGGTAATAATCTACTTCTTTCGTTTCTGAAAATACCGGGGCTACTAAAATACTGTCTCCTAACATATATTGCATATCCAGATATCTGGTTGCCATATCCTCTTCAAATTCCATAACCATAGAGCGCATTACAGGAATTCCCTTGTGATTAGATTCAACTGCTGCCCGATAAATATAAGGCATTAGCTTTGCCTTTAGTATTGTGAATCTGCGACATACCTCACTGGCTTCATCATCAAACAGCCAGGGAACGCGGTAACTCTTAGATCCGTGAAGACGGCTATGAGTAGACAATAAACCAAACTGCATCCATCTCTTATACAGATCCGGCGTTGCCGTTAATTCAAACCCTCCGATATCATGACTCCAGTAGGAAAATCCTGACATGGTAAAGGAAAGTCCACCTCTTAGGCTTTCTGCCATAGAAATGTAGGTTGCCGAACAATCTCCTCCCCAATGTACTGGGAATTGCTGTCCTCCAACCGTAGCACTTCGTGCAAAAAGCACCGCTTCACCTTCTCCCTTTTCTTCCAGAAGAACCTCAAAAACACATCGGTTATAGAGATTTGTGTAATAATTATGCATACTCTTTGGATCCGCACCGTTATAATAAGTCACATCAATTGGAATCCTCTCACCAAAGTCCGTCTTAAAGCAGTCCACTCCCATATGAATCAATGCTCGAAGCTTATTTTGGTACCATAAAACTGCTTTGGGGTTCGTAAAGTCAACTAGCCCCATTCCCGGTTGCCAGTTATCCAGTTGCTTCACTCCCATTTTGTCCCTGCGCATCAGTAAATATCCATTTTCTTTACATTCTCTAAAGGCATTAGTTCCTTGGGCTATGTATGGATTTATCCAGACACAAATCTTTAATCCTCTTTCTTTATAGCGCTTTAGCATACCTTCTACATCCGGGAACACTCTGTCATCCCATTCAAAATCACACCAGTGCAAATCCTTCATCCAAAAGCAGTCAAAATGAAATACACTCAGAGGAATGTTCCGGTCTTCCATTCCCTGAATGAATGAACTCGTCGTCTCTTCATCATAGTTTGTTGTAAAAGAAGTCGAGAGCCAAAGACCAAAGGACCATGCAGGAGGCAGGGCTGGCTTTCCGGTAAAATCTGTATACGTTTCAATCACGTCTTTCATTGAAGGACCATAAATCACATGATACCTTATCTCTTCCCCGGGAACTGAAATTCCTACATTTTCAACCTTTTCACTTCCCACTTCGTAAGATACATTATCACTGTGATCAACATAGACGCCATAATGATTGCTTGTCACATAAAAGGGGATATTTTTATAAGCCATCTGGGAAGCTGTCCCCCCGTCTTCATTCCAGATATCTACAACTTGCCCGTTCTTTACAAAAGGTGTAAACCGTTCTCCAAGACCGTATACACACTCTCCCGGGCTTAAAGAAAGCTCCGTTACCATATACGGAGTATATTCTCCGTTCATATAATTATCTTCCGGAAATTTCGTCATTACTGTACGGTCATACTGCATGTATCCTAAATTCCGAAATCCACATCCTGTCAGATGACGTCCGTCTCCTTCAAAAGAAAATGCAAAATCCTCCCGATTTATCCGAACTTTCATTTTTCCTACAGTCATTACTGCTTCTTCATCACTTATCTCTACATGGACATTTTGAGGCTCCTCAAATAGTTCAAATCTGGGTTCTCTTTTTTCATATCCTTCGAAATGGTAACTCCTGACACTGATTACATTCTCTCTGTTCGCAGTAAATTCTGTTGTAATTGTAGATACATCAAGTGCCCCTGCCCGATCGGTTATTTTACGTACAGGAGCTACCATACGCATGCCGCCGGGTATCTTTTCAATACTATATGCCTGACTCGCATAAATTGCGTTGGCACGTTCATTACGCTCCCAATAACCCTCTGTAAACTTCATAATTTTAATGCCTCCTTCAATGAAAATTTCTTTTTTAAAAGGGCTGCAAATCACAGCCCTTTTATATTAATTGATTATTCGGTTGTTGAACCGTCAATCTCAACCCATTTCGTTTCGATTGTTGAAATCGTATCTTCTTTTGAAGCGCTTCCTTCAACGTATGCCTGCATAGCCTCTCCAAATGCTGTGTGGAAACTGTCTGTTGAATAGATTACTCCAAGTGCTCCGCTTCCTTTTTCTGCAACCAATTCATTTCCTTGTTTGATTACTTCAAAGTCAGACTCTGCTGTTGTCTCTACCGGAGGAACAACTCCTGCTACATCTGTAAACCAGGAAATTCCATAGTCAGATGTATACCACCAGTTGATGAAGTCAAGAACTGCATCTTTGTTCTTAGAATCTTTATTGATTCTAAGAGCCTGGTCAGCACCAGTTATAACTTTTGCATCTTCCGGGTCATCTGATACCGGGTATCCTGTAAATCCAATTTTAAGATCTGGATTAATTTTTAATACGTCAGCTTCTACCCATGCGCCTTGTCCTGCCATAATTGCTGCTTTACCTGAACCAAATGCTGCAACCTCTGCACTTAAATCAGCTTCTAATGGTTTAGCATCTCCATTTTCTTTTACAAGGTCAACAAAATCAAAGAAGTTGTCTTTCATTAATGGATAGTTGTTTAATGAATCTTCTCCACTTTCCATCGCTGCAACAAAAGACTGATAATCTTCTACTGCTGCTCCTGCATAATGTTGAAAGAGATGTTTAAATACCCACCATTCAGCAAATCCACCAGTGAACGGTGTGATTCCTGCATCTTTTAATTTCTTTACAGCATTTGTAAGTTCTTCAACTGTTTCAGGTGCTTTGTCAATTCCTGCCTGCTCAAATAAATCTTTGTTGTAAAGAAGTCCAAAGAAATTTCCTTTAATAGCAATACCATAAGTTCCTTCACCATTTGCATCTTTCATAGTATCCTGGACTGCCGGAAGCATTGTTTCCATAAGTGGCTGATCAGATAAGTCCAAAGAATACTCTTTGTATACTTCAATCTCTTTTCCTGCTGTAGAAGAAAAGATATCCGGTGCATCACCTGAATTTAACTTAGCCTTCAAAAGTGTTGGATAGTCATTTTGTGTTGTTTCATAATTGATTGTTACGTCAGGTTCCACATTTTTGTACTCGTCAATTAACTCATTAATTGCATCCGCGTACTCTGGCTGGGAAATAAACATGTAAATCTCATTTCCTCCACCCCCTGAAGCTTCTTTGTCAGAGTCATCACTTTTTCCTCCGCACCCAACAAGCATCGTTGCTACCATTGCTACACATAATAATACGCTTACCAGTTTCTTTTTCATACTTTTTCTCCTTTTTTCTATTCTAATTACCTCGTATCGGTAATTGAAAACCTTGTTAGCCTTTGACCGCTCCTGCCACTACTCCTTCTACAATATATTTCTGTAGTAAAATAAAGATAATAATCGAAGGCAATACTGCAAGAACCATTGCCGTCATGGCATAGTGCCACTGTGTATTGAACTGTCCTACGAAGGTATATGCTGATAAAACAAGGGTCTTTGTATCATTGGAGCTGTTTACCATCAACAGAGGTAACAAGAAATCATTCCAAATCCACATAACATCTAATACGACTACTGTAAAAGTAACGGATTTTAAAAGTGGAAATATAATAGAGCGAAAGGTTCGAAAAGTGCTTGCCCCATCGATAAATGCACTCTCGTCAATCTCCTTTGGTATGGTAGCCATAAAATTACTGTATATAAAGGCTGCCATAGGAATCCCAAATCCCCAGTACTGAATACCTAGTCCCACACGGCTTCCTGAGAGATTAATTACATTCATTACTTTTAACAGCGTAATCATAATCGTCTGAAAGGGAATCAACATTGGTGTTGTGATTAATAAATGAGCCAGTCTGGTGTACTTTGTCCTTCTTCTGCTCAGTATGTAGGAAGCCATGGATGAAAATCCGACGATTCCCACGATTCCAATTGCAGTAATCATTACGTTATTTATAAATAATTTCCCATAGCTCATTTTATCAATTACATGTGTATAGTTCGCCCATTCCAGCTTTGTAGGCAGTGCAATAACATCTACTACCACCTCTCCGAAAGGCTTTAGTGAGTTGATAAACATAAGAAATACCGGATAAACATATACGATGGCAATAATTCCCATTACCACGGCAAGTATTACTAA
The DNA here is from genome assembly GCF_024721305.1 of Aequitasia blattaphilus. Classification (GTDB taxonomy): domain Bacteria; phylum Bacillota; class Clostridia; order Lachnospirales; family Lachnospiraceae; genus Aequitasia; species Aequitasia blattaphila. Next base: position 59,129 of record NZ_JAMXOD010000016.1, read on the forward strand.
TTTTAATTTTTTCTTTCCCGCTAAACTCATTATAGGTCAACCTCCCTACTGTTCATTACCTTTAAAACAACCTGCGTAATTACCAATACGATTACAAAAAACACCAATGATTTTGCAGATCCAAGTCCATAATTGTTGTTCTGAAATGCTTCCCTGTATATATCAAGAGTCGCACTATAGGTTGATCCTCCCGGTCCTCCCTTTGTCAATGCGAGGATAATATCAAATACCTTAACAGCATTTGTCAGTGACATAAATACACAAGTCGTAATAGATGGTCCAAGTAAGGGTAAGGTTACTCTAAAAAATCGCTTCCAGGATGTTGCGCCGTCCACTGTCGCTGCCTCTAACACATCTTTTGGCACCGCTTGTAAGCCTGCTATGTAAAGCACAATGTAGAATCCCAGGGACTGCCATACTCCTACGAATACGACTGCAAAGAACGCCAGATTTCTCTCTCCTAACCAACTCCAGTTTAAAAATTCCATACCGGTTTTTTCAAAAAGAGTGGCAAATCCTTGAGAAAAAATGAATTTCCATATAAAACCTACGATTGTCATACTCATAATATACGGAATAAAGAACATCCCTCTCATAATATTCGCTGTCTTGATTTTTTGTACAAGAGCGACAGCAACTGCAATTGCTAATACATTCGAGAATATCATAAACAGAACTGTATACTTCCCTGTAAATATTAGACTTTTTACAAACTCAGATGATCCGCTAAATAATGTCTTGAAATTTTCAAGTCCTATAAAGCGAGGTTCCTTTGATATCCCGTTCCACTCTGTTAACGAATAAAACCCACTCATTATGAAGGGAATGTAAATCGTAATCGTAACCATAATGATGGACGGAATAGTAAACAGCACATTTTCAAAACTTTCCTTTTTGTTCCTTCCCATGGATCTCCTCCTCTTTATCACTCATAGTCAAATTGCCACAAGCTTTACCTTGTAATCCATATAATATATTCTTTTTTGTGCAATGTCAACATGTTTTTGTCTGTTTTTACCTGTTGCGTGGTCGTATTTTAGCCTTTAAAGGTCTTTTTTGACTATTTTCTTTGTAGGTTTTCTACATAACCTGTTTTTTAAAAAATCCCTTTTTTTCTAGTGGTACAAGGGTCTCTTTTTCTCTTTGTGGCAAAAGAAAAAGGGTAAAAATCCATTTGAAAAACTTTTGGATTTTTACCCTTAATTTTACTTTATTTTTAGAATCTCAAATAACCTCGCTCCAGGATATGTAGGAATCATAACACTCAAAATTCCCGTTTCTCTATTCCACCTGAAATCACAGTCTCCATAGGAAGGATATGCACATTTTACCCTTATTTCCCTTTCTTTTAAATGGGGAATTGGAAGGTTTATTCTATCTTCTCCTCCCCGCCTCCAGACTGCAATATAATCTTTTTCTTTTCCTTCGAGACCAAGACTCACCCAGTCATCATGAAAGGCCGAAAAACCTAATGGCCAATAAGGAAATGCCTCCTTAATATCATTTCTGATTTCTTTGTAATAATCGAGTGCCTCTTTTACTAACTCTATTCGTTCATCAGATAGATCCGCAATATGTCCGCTTTGATGAACTCTCATCAACAAAGCATTCACCATGTTAAAAATCGTTTCTTCCCGGTCTCCATCATCTTTTGGATAAGACCAGATTGCAGATTGCTCCATCGTAACACCTAAGGGAGAATTTGCCGCAATTGTGGCATAGTTTCTGTAGTCCTCCTGATCGCTTGTGGACTGGATACTATGCCTTTTCAAAAGTGCATAATCCATTCGCAATCCTCCGCTGGAGCAGTTCTCGATAATCAAATCCGGATACTTCTCAAAAATCTCGTCCAGCCATCTCAAATACGCTCTTTCGTGTTCTAAAAGACCTTCCCCGAAGCTATCCGAATCAACCTCTGTCCCAATTCCCGGCTCAATGTTATAATCCATCTTAATATAACCGACATGGTATTCTTCTACGAGACGATCTATCACCTCTGTCGCATGTTCAATCACTCTGGGGTGTCTGAAGTCAAGCTGATACCTGCTCCTGTCATAGACTCTTTTCCCATGTCTTTGAAAGAAACACTCCTCGGGCAGGCTCTTCTCCTTTTTGCATCGAATACCCATCACTTCCAGCTCCAGCCATAGTCCGGGTATCATACCTTTTTCTCTGATATAGTCCATCACTTCAAGGATTCCACCCGGAAATCGTTTCCCGGACGGCCACCACTCTCCGACTTCATCCCACCAGTATCCATCTCCATACCATCCTGCATCGATGCAATAATACTCACACCCTACCTCTGCCGCCTTGTCAATGAGAGGAAGCTCTTTTTCGGTGGTCGGATCTGCAAAAAGGCAATTCATATAGTCATTGAAAATAACGCCCAAAGACTCATTGTCTTTATTCTTTCTGCGAATATGTCTGCGGTATTTCGTCAGCTCCTCTGTCACTTTTTCAATCGATCCCATAACTACGCCTACCGCTACTGGCACACTTTCGAATGCTTCTCCGGGTCTTAGGTTTTTAAACCAATGAGACTCATTTTCCGTCGGCCCACTCATCTGCAGATACAAATGATTTGTCTGATCACTGATTTCCCAGTGCCACGAGCCATTATTTTCAATCTGCCAAAAGAGTCTGCTTCCGGTTTCCGTATTCGTAACATTTCCCATGGGCAAATATTCTTTTGTTGACCAGTTTCCGGTATTCGAAACATGAATTGCTTTTGAGGAGCGGGTTGCAAGTTCCTGCTGACATTGCTCAATTCCAAGCTCCGGAAGGGCATATTCCTTCCATTGCAGTTCTCTGTTCCATGAATTGTGAATAATCGCTACCTTTATTTTTTCATCTCGTTTTTGTAACCCTTCTTTTGCAATGCCATTAAGGTTAAAGGAAGAAATATACTCAAGACCTACATCACTTTTTCCCTTATTCTCCACGACATTCCAGGATTTCACAACAGAAATTTTATTGTAAAACTGAAAGTGACTTGTGACGTATACATCCGTGATTTCATCGTAGGTTGTAATTTCCAGCTTCCTGCCATCTTCGTTGTAGAAATCTATATGATTGTCATACTTCATCCGATATCCCGGGCCCGTAACCGTATACTTCGATCCATGTCGCTCCAAAGGTCGATCCGTTCCGGACAATGCTATTTCAACGAGGCGGAATCCACTCTTCTCATATTCGCTTCGGATAAGTTCCGGCTCATAGGGAAGGGGTGAAAAATGTAAAAATCTGACATCCCCTTCTTCCGAAACCTCGAATATCATATTTATATTATTTTCACTGATTTGTATTGTTTCCACATTTGTCTCCTTACCGTACCAGCTTAACACTCTCACGTTCCACAAAGCTGATTTCAATTTCCCTCTGGTATTCTTCCACTTCTTTTCCCTCTACAATATCCAAAAGTATATCTGCTGCCATCTTCGCTTTCTCACTGCTGTCTACTCTAATCGTCGTAAGTCTTGGTGTTGCCAGTCTTGCGTATATATTATCATCCGTACCCACAACTGAAATCTCTTCTGGGATTTTCACTCCGGTTCTGTTAAAGTACTCAATTGCCTCTGCTGCATTCAAATCCGTCGCAAAAAATAAAGCCGCATCTTTCCCTCTGCACTTTGCCAGCTCATCATACTGTTTCATCCGCTCTTCATACGTATGCTCAAGAAAAACCATTTTAAGTTCTTTTTGTCTTTTAAAAAATTTACTGTAGCTGGATTTTGCTCCCTGATATCGTCTATAATCCGAACCTCTTTTGACGTTCGCTACATAAATCACCTCTTTTGTCCCCTTCTCCAAAAGATAGTCCATCATCATTTTCCCTGCCTCGTAGTCAGGAGATGTTACGTTGTACATATCTCCGGCGGACTTTTCACTGCTTACATCCATATCAATTGAGATAACAGGTTTTTCTGTCATTTCTTTGATTTTCTGGAAATATTTTTTCGCCATAGAAATCGCAATGATTCCATCTACGTTCCACCCTAAGCTCATCCTCATAATCTCACTGATGTCTTTTGAAGAAAAGACAATCATGTAATAACCCCGTTCTCTCAAAAGACTTTCGAGGGTTCCGATAATGTTTCCATAGAAAGGCCTTTCATAAGGTGTTTCTTCCGCAAAATCAGGAGTACTGATTAATACTGCAATCATTCTGGATCCTTTGCTTGTTAATGCATTTAGTCCAAACCGCGGTATATAATTATGCTCTTTTAATAATTCCTGTATCTTCTCAATCATATGAGGAGAAACCTTATTTACTTTTCCATGCAATACATTTGAGACCGTCGTTGCACTTACTCCCGCCTCATTTGCTATTTCTTTTATCGTAACCATATCAATCCCCCAAATTTATTTTGTTTGATTATAAGCTATTTCTTCTCAGGAATCAATGACTACCTCAAACACCAATAACTTCAAATCCTGATCTCCCGTGTTTTTTATCCCGTGGGTTCCAAAGGGCTGATTTATAATCACATCTCCTTTTGCCACCTCATAATCTTTTCCATCCAGATGCATCACACCGCTTCCCTCTAAAACGATATAGATTTCTTCATCATTGCCATGAGTATGTATTCCAATCGAAGTTTTTGGAGGCAACACTGTATGGTGAAAAAAGCGAATTCCAGAAGAAAAATCTTTTTCTCCAAACAGTTCAATGAATCCAAGCTCGCCCTCTCCGTCATGACACTTTGGGAAGCTCCCCATTTCCTGGCTCAAAAAGTTCCTAATCATTTACCTCCACTTCCTTTCCTTTTATTGAAGAATCAATTGCTTCCTGAAGCCACCGAAAACATTTATAGTTATCCCGAATATCCGTCTCACCTATGCAGCTCTCCTTTCGGGCCCGTAGAAACTCTTCCATAACAAGAATTCTCGTATCCTCTTTTGAATCTTCACATATTATTTTCTCTGTCTTTCCTTCCGCCAAAATGGTGATTGCTGTATCGGAAATCAGCATCGTACCTTTTTCTCCTTCTATTTCCCAGTCTCCGTACCAATCCGTCGCAGATGCTGTTGATGCAACTGTTCCGGTGTATTCAAACAAGATATCGTCCTCCATTTCTGAATACAGCATAGCCGTTGCAGGACGATCTTTATACCACTTATGGCTTCCAGCCCACTCCTTACACCAAACACGCTTTGCCTCTTTACCCGTAATATATCTTGCCAGATCCAGATGATGAATGGTCACATCCGTCAACAGAGGATGCTCTAATTTTCCATGGTAAAACTTTGAATAATCCGGGTGGAAATGGCTGAAGTTGCATCTAATCCGATGTATTTTCCCTATATCATCCTTTTCTATTCTCTCTCGCGCCAACCTCCAGACATCCCGATACCTGTAGTTCTCTGCAATCATACAGAATCCATCATTTTGTTCACAGTATTTTAAAAGAGTCTTCGCTTCATCCAATGTATTTGTAAGAGGCTTTTCACAAAGAACCTTGATTCCCTTTTCAAGAAGAATTTGATTTACCTCAAAATGCATATCCGGAGCCGTTATATTGATTGCTGTTTCCGGTTTCGTTTCAAGTATTGCCGTTTCTAAATCCAAGAATCCCCTAATGCCTTTGGGAAGCTTAGAAAGTTTATCACTGTTTCGATCCACCACGCCGACAACTTCAACTTCTTCTCTCATATTTTCATTTAAAACTTTCACCCATCCCATACCATGGTTTCCGCATCCGATTATGATAAGCCTCATTCTTCTATCCATATTCTCTCCTAATCCTTCCATCGTTTTAATAAGTATAGTGATGCATTTTAGGAAAGTAAATAGAACATACAGTTTTAAATTTGTATTTTAGCGACTTTGTGTTATGATATAGAATATTCTATATATGGAGGCTCACCTTATGGATATCATCTATCAGCTTAAAACAGACTCTTTACCTCATCTTACTTATTTAGGAGAGAATCAGGTTCCGGAGAATTGGAAACATTTTCGTAGAACTACGAATGAATATATTATGTATTTTATTAACTCAGGTGATTTTTATATAAAAGAAAAGAACTCCCACTATCACCTTACTAAGGGTGACGTAGTTTTTATGGAGCCTGGGAAAGAACATATTGGGTACAAAGAAGCAGCCTGCTGCTACTATTACGCCCATTTCTCGGTGCTACCGATAGATGAAATCAAGGCTCTTCCCTTTGAAAATCAAAAGACTCTGGTTCAAAAGCTGCTCCAGACCAACTATAACACGAGCCCGCTTTCCGATGAGCTTTATAGTGAAAATCTTCTGGCTATTCCAAAGCTCACACAAATCAAGGATGCTTCTTCTTTTCACCATATCCAAACCTTGTTTCAAAAAGCGGTTCATGAAAGCAGCTCTAAGAAGCTCTTTTACAAGACGCTTGCTTCTTGCCGCCTAATGGAGATTTTCCAGTCTTTATCCAAAAACTGGATCAACTCTTTGTCCGTGTCCTCAGGTATGCATATCAGCGATATCATGTATGATAAAACTGATCAGCTATTGGACTATCTTCACACGTCCTATTGCGATAAGATAACAAGCACCAAACTGGAAAATCTCTTTTCCGTCAATTTCGATTATCTAAATCGTATTTTCAAAAAAAGAACCGGAAACACCATTTTTTCTTATCTGAATAACATTCGCCTTGAACAGGCGAAACAATATCTTTCCACCAGCCGTATTCCCTTAAAAGAAATTGCGGCACGGTGCGGATTTTCTGACGAGTATTATTTTAGCCGATTCTTTAAACAACAAATCGGGACGCCCCCTTCTTTGTATCGAAGGGAGCGTTCATAAAGGGGCTGATAAAGCCTGGATTCATCTTGGTCGTTCTACTTTAGAGGCATTTAGGTCAAAAAACCATATTATCCGACTGCCCCTTAAATTCAAATTTTAAATTTAGTAATATCTCTTATCGCTGTAGTTTGTTCCAGATAATCTGCTTCATGTATTATGTGGAAGGAACCTATTAACATATCTTATATCAGTTCGTTTACTTTACACATAATTTTTAGTGTTCACCTCCACTAAATAAGTTCACCAATTTTTTTATGCTCCTCACCAAAGGGAAGAATAAACGGCTCAAGTGTTGGTCTAAAGGGCACCATACTGTATATATCATCCAATCTTTTCAAAATATCTGCAGGTAATGAACCCTTTTCTACAGATGCCCCGTTTCCATCAAACTCATTAATGGAGCGTGAACCTGTCAGTATACAGTGGATCAGGGGATTCGATACCACAAAGCGCATTGACATCTCAATAATATCCATACCTGTTTCATCCAATAACTTGTATAATTCTTTATACTGCGCTCGTCTTGGTTCGCTGATCCATGGTGCCCCATTTGTAATAATATCATCTCGTCTGACTGCCAATGCTCCTTGCTGTAGTGGTGAACCGCTTACTACTCCCATGTTATGTTTTTTTGCAACCGGGAGAATTTCATATTGCGCTTCTCTCCATAAAAGACTGTAATTAAACGCTGTTAACACTACATCGAATTTCCCGGTATCACATACTCTTGCGAGCTCATGTGTGCAGGTTCCTCCAACTCCGGTATATTTGATCATACCGTTCTTTTTCATTTCATCGAGAGCCTCTATTACCGGTCCCTCACAGGTCAACTCATTATCCCACCAATCAAATAATCCTGTTCGCTCAGGCTCATGGACAAAAAGAATATCAATATGATCTGCATGAAGATTTTCCATACTTTTTTCCACCGATTCAATAACATCTTTTTTGGACTTTGGATCAAATGGTTTTGGCATCCCGATTTTGGTTGAAATAATCGGATACTCACCTTCCCAGTCTTTAAGTATATTCCCCAAACATGTTTCGCTGTTAAAATAACTGGGTGCAGTGTCAATATAATTAGCTCCTGTTCGAAGAGCATGCAGTGTTGCCTGTTTTGATTGTTCGAAATCTCCTGTAAGGTCAGACATAAATAATCCACCTAAAGATAAACGTGTTACATCTAATCCTGTTCTACCTAATTTTACCTTTTCCATTCTGTTTTTCTCCTTATCGTGATAATTTTAAAACGGACTTTATTGCTTTTCGATTGCGTACATGTTCGTATACTTCCGGGGCATTTTCCCATGTAAATATATTTTCTTTGTCGAGCCAGTTTCCTGCATCTAATTTGCCTGCTCTGATTAAATCAATTACTTCTTCATGAGTTTCTTCCTCATCATAGGTATCTACATAGGAATTGAAAAATCTGAAAGACTTTGGTCCGAGTATTGGATTAAAGGTATAGTTGTAAAAATCACTCATTCCATAAACTGCTGCCGTTCCACCTTCTTTTAACATTGTCATATATGGTGTTAAAGTTTCTTTTTTCCCTGTGGCATCAATGACATAATCATACATTCTTTCATTTTCATCAATAAATTCCTTTACCACTTCTTTCTTTTTGTAATCATAATAATTTCGAATTCCTGTACGCATGGCGCTTTCTTCTCTAGCCTCATTTCCGATTACTACTACCTGTCCACCTCTTATCGCTGCACAAGCAGCAATCGATATTCCATTCGCTCCGGATCCAACCACAAGTACTTTCTCATCTTGTGTCACTCCCATTCTGTTAATCCATGAGAGATTCTCTCGCCATGTTATAATCATCGTTGCATCAAGAGGATCTATAACTCCTTCCGGAATAACCTGGTTTACCCTGAATCCATCCCATTCTTCTTTATCAATTCCATCTGCCCACATTGCCTTCGTATCAACAGCCAGTCCAAATTCAGCCATTCCTCCCCAGCTTAGTCCAACACCGTCAGTTTCACGTGTATAAACACGGCTAATCAGATCACCAACCTTAAAGTTTCTAACTTTATTTCCTACTTCCACTACTCTTCCTATGCTCTCATGGCCGATAATTGATGGATATACATTTCCCCAGGCAAATTCACCATCAATTACGCTCAAATCTGTGCCGGCACACGTTGCACCATATAACATTTCACATCTTGCTTCGTACTCTCCCATAACAGGTTCACTTACTTCTCTTACCCTTACTACTCCCGATTCTTCTACCACTAATGCTTTCATTTTATTTTCCTCATTTCCTATTTTGTATAGTAATCATTAATATTTGTTCCATCGACAATGACCCAGTCGATAATATATTCTTTATCCACAGTTCCGGTTTCTTCATAAATCTGCACTACTTCGACTGTCCTATTTGCAATTGCCTTCGCATCCTGTAATAAAGTAGCTGTCATTTCATTTTTTGAAATAGACTCATATGCACTGTCGATTCCGTCTATACCAAATACCTTTACCTCTTCACAGCTAAGACCTTGTCCCTTGATTGCCTCTACGGCACCAATTGCCATTTCATCATTTTCACAAATAACTGCATTAAGATTCATTGTTTGTAACCAGTTTTCAACAGTTGTCATTGCTTTATCCGTTTTCCAATCTGCTGCCAAAGTCGATTCAACTTTAATATCTTTTTTATCTTTTAATACATTGTCAATTCCTGCCGTTCGCTTTATCTGCGCATCCAGTCCATCCGGACCACGCAAAATCGCAATACTTCCTTTTTCACCTATTTTTTCTGCAGCATATTCCATTAACATTTCACCTGCCGACGTATCATCACAGCCTACATAACACAATGCATTGTCCATATTATCCATCTTACAGTTTACAATAATCATAGGAATCCCTGCTTCCTTGGCTTCGTCTACAACCACACCACATGCAGCTGCATCACAAGGACTCATTAGAATCATATCTACACCTCTGGAAATATAATTTTCCACCTGCTCTACCTGGGTTACTGCATCACCCTGTGGATCTGATGTCATGAGCTTTGCACCTAATGCATCCAACTCTTTTGTCAGCTCATCAGTAAGTGCCACCTGCAATTCATTTGACAAGTTAGCCGGTGACCACCCTATCGACATATCAGACCAGTCAATTTTTCCATCTTGTTTCTTGCTTTTTTCCTCATTTTTTTCTGAACACCCAATAATCATAACCATTAGCATCATCACTATTAGCAAACCTGCAATAATTTTTTTCATATTTTAAATCCTCCTCTTTACCTTTGTTTTTTATTTGTATTGACATCGATAAATACAGCTAACACAATAATTAGTCCCTGAATAATATCTTGAAAATAAGATTGTACATTTAGCAAATCCATACCATTATTTAGTAATCCGATAATCAAGACTCCTACTACTGTGCCCCACATGCTTCCAACTCCACCGGACAGGCTTGTTCCTCCTAAAACAACTGCTGCAATGGCATCTAATTCGTATCCGTCTCCTGCCAAAGGAGTTGCTGTCTTAACTCTGGATGACAAAACAATTCCCGCAATCGCTGCGCAAAGTCCCGCAATAACATAAACCTTTATTTTTACTACCGCTGCATTTATTCCACATGCTTCTGCTGCCAGATTATTACCACCTACTGCATATGTGTAGCGGCCGAATCTTGTTCTTTTTAAAATCAGTACTCCCACCAGTAATACAACCAGGAAAATGATGATTGGCAGTGGAATCCCTAATATATTCCCAGCTCCAATAGTATTATAAGAGTCCTTTAATCCTGGGATTGGTGATCCATTATTAAACAAAAGTGCTCCACCTGATGCCATCAACTGTGTCCCAAGAGTTACGATAAATGCAGGGACATTTCCTTTTGCGATAACAACTCCATTTATAAACCCTATTGTAATACCGATTGCTATAGTTACAAGAATACATACTATGACCGGATACGGACTGTCATTTCTGATAAAAGAACATCCAACCATCGCTGAAAAAGTTAAAACTGCTCCAATAGAAAGATCAATCCCTCCAGTAATCAATACAAATGTCATTCCTACTGCCAATAATCCATTAATTGATAATTGCCTCAACATATTAAAGAGATTTGCTTTTGTCAGAAAAAAATCCGATGTGACGGCCATCACAATAAAAAGTACTGCAAAAATCAAAAAAACTTTATACTTAATGAGATAGTAACCAATGTTGTGTTTACGTTTCATAAAAACTCCCTTCCTTATATTCCTGACGCTGCCGTAAGGATTTTTTCCTGTGTCGCTTCTTTCGCATAAAAACTTCCAGTGATCTTTCCATCATGAATCACAATTACCCTGTCACTCATACCTAATATCTCTGGCATTTCAGAAGATACCATAATCACACAGTTTCCCTGCGCTGCAAAATCGTCCATCAGCTTATATATCTCTGCCTTTGCTCCTACATCAATTCCTCTTGTCGGCTCATCTAATATCATTACCTTAGGGTTCGTAGAAAGCCACCTGGCAATAACAACTTTTTGCTGATTCCCGCCGCTTAGTTCACCTGTTAATTTATTTCTGCTCTCTGTCTTAATAGCCAGCTTTTTTATATATTCATCACTGGTTTCCCGCTCTTCCTTCATATGTATAAAAGTTCCCAGAGAACAATACTTTCTCAAATTGGCTAAAGTTATATTTTCCTTGATACTGCCTATCAGGTTCAACCCTATACTCTTACGGTCTTCTGAAACAAAAGCAACTCCTTTTTCAATTGCATCTTTAGGACAATTAATTGTAACAGCCTTTCCTTCAATCAAAATCTCGCCCTCATCTTTTTTTCTCAATCCAAAAATGGTCTCAACTATTTCTGTTCGCCCGGCTCCCATTAATCCTGCAATTCCTAATATCTCGCCGCTTCTGACTTCAAAACTAATATTTCTAAACTCCTCTTTACGTGTAAGATTTTTCACTTCGATCAGAACCTCTCCCGGCTTATGAAACGTCTTATGGAATTGCTGATCCAGACTCCGTCCAACCATCATGGATATTAGCTGATCATATGTAAGATTTTTTGTTGAGTCACACCCCACGTAGGTTCCGTCACGCATAACAGTTATTTCATCAGCAATCTGGTATATTTCATCCATTTTATGGGATATGTAAATAATTCCTTTTCCTTCATTCCGTAAATCGTCGATGACCTTAAACAATTTTCCAACTTCTTCTTCCGTTATTGCAGAAGTCGGCTCATCCATAATAATAATCTCCGCATCTGTTGATACTGCTTTTGCAATTTCAACCAATTGCATCTGTGCCACACTCAAATCACGCATTATCGCTTTTGGTGGAATTTCAATCTTCATTCCCTCAAATATTTTTATACATTCCGAATTCATCTTATTCTCGTCTATTAAATTAGTACCATTCTTCAAAAACTCTCTACCCATAAACATATTAGACGCCACACTCAAGTCTAAAAAAGGACTTAACTCTTGATGAATCATTGCAATTCCATATTTTTTTGCCGCACTGGTATTTTTGATATCAACAGATTCTCCTTTAATATAAATTTCTCCCTGATCTTTTAGATAGGTTCCATTTAATATCTTCATCAAAGTTGATTTTCCAGCTCCGTTTTCACCCATTAATGCATGAACTGTTCCATTCTTCAAGGTAAATGGGACTTCTTTCAATACTCTTATTCCACTAAACTCTTTCACAATTCCCTTCATTTCCAAAAGTATTTCAGACATTCTCACCCCTCCTTTCCTTTTATCTTTTCATTAACCTTTTATATTTCGTGGCGCTAATGCAATTTTTCCTAAAATTGCGTATTGCATTGCGTGTCCTGCTGCCGGTATATTTCCCGGTACATGATTCATTGTTGAATATGCAAGAGTTGCGAATTTGATTGCTTCTTTGAATTCAGCCGGGATGCCGATTTCTGAGGATGTAACTGCCTGAACATTTTGAGGAATTCTTTTCTGTATCTCTTTCATAATCTGTGGATTACGAACCCCGCCACCACTGCAATACATCTTTTTTGTATTACGGATAATTTCTTCCGGAATATTGTCTCTCATACTTTTCGCAATTGCTTCTCCTGTAAAAGCACAAGCTGTTGCCAAAATATCTTTTGGGTCTAATTCTTTAAATTTCTCCAAGACACCATCAATATAGTCTGAACTATAGTCTGCAATCCATCCTGACCTTGGTACCGGTCTGTCAAAAAAGGGATGTCCCATGAAATATTCTAATAGCTCATCATTTACCTTACCTTCAGCTGCCAATAATCCATCTTTGTCATATTCCATATCAAAAAGCTTCCTGCACATATAATTCGAAACTACGTTTCCCGGACCGGTATCAAATCCAAACATATCCTTTCTATCTTTGCTTGCGACATGGAGATTTGCAATTCCGCCTATGTTCAACGTCATTGTTGGTTCATCCTTGTCTCGAAAGAGAACAAAATCCAAATATGGCATAAGTGGTGCCGCAGCTCCTCCGGACGCGTGATCAGCCGGTCGGAAATGTGTTACTGTATCAATATTAGTAAGATTTGCAATAATAGATGTTTCACCCATCTGCATTCCTGCCGGAAACTTACCGGACTCCCATCTTCCCACCCAGTCATTTAGCTCCTCTTCAGTCATTTTTGAAATTCCAGCATGGTCAGGCTGTTCTTGGTAAATTGTTTGCGTATCCAATCCTAAAACCTTAATATCCTCTGAGTTGATATTATTTTCTTTCATAAACTGTTCTGCTTTTTCTGCAAATACTGCTCCGCAAAGATAATTGAGTCTGTTAAGACCAACCATGTCTACCTTATTTTCAAAAGCATCTCTGACAATTCTGGCAACTGACTCCGGCCATTCATAAGAATCTCCTTTCAAAAACTTTGGTGGCGTAGGGAAACCATCCTTTCCCATACTAATCTCTGCAAGAACCACATCGATTCCATCAAATGATGATCCACTGTTCATACCCATAATTAAATCCATTTCATTTCCTCCTTCTCTTTTGTTATAAATTCTCCATATTATCGGTCGTTTCCGATTGGAGTAATTATCTTATAAAACGAATCAGTGAGAACGTTCTCACTCGGCGTAAAAAAATATAAAACACCTAAATTTTATATTTTTTTACATGATTTTCGTACTCTTAGCTCTATTGATAAATTCTTTTTTACTTCCTCCTCTGCTTTAGATTTATCATTAACTAATTCGATAGCTCTATGTACTGCAACCTTTCCAATAAACTCCGGAAACTGCGCAATTGTGGTAATATTCATAAGTTCTGTTATTTCCGAATCATCCCATACAATAAGCGATATATCCTCCGGTATTTTTTTTCCGAATTCTTGAATTCCGATAATTGTTCCCGCACAGAGTCCGTTATTTACTACCAAAACTGCTGTAATGTCATTGTTAAGCATTAAAAGTTCCTTCACAGCGTGGGAACTCTGACCAAATTCATGAGCATCAGCCTGAATTAACCATGTTGATTGAAATTCAATATTATTGTTTTTCAACGCATCCAGATAACCTGATACTCTTTCCTTTTCAGTAAAAAACTTATCCGTAGTTAATACTCCGATATTTCTATGTCCCAAACCAATCAAATATTCTGTTGCTTTATATCCGCCGCCATAATTATCACTGGTAATTGAATCTGCCTTTATTTCATCCGGCTCATAATCGATAAACACAATAGGTATATCCGACTCATACGCATCTATATTTTTCTCTCTGATTTTTTGATCCTTTGTATAAGCAGGAGCCAAAATAATTGCATCAACACGTCTGCTGCGCAAGCTTTTCAATTGTGTTATTTCATTGCGAACATCTTCGTGTGTATTGCATATGATTACTGAATACGATTTATCGAAGGCCTCCTTTTCTATTGCTTCAATTACCTTTACAAAAAAATGGTTTGATATCCTGTCGACTACAATTGCAATCGTATTTGTTTTTTTACTGCGTAAACTTCTTGCCATCGCATTCGGGGAGTAGTTCAGCTCTTTTACTGCATTCATCACTTTTTCTTTTACTGCCATTGATGTTTTCCCGTAGTTACCGATAACACGTCCGGCTGTTGCTCTGGAAACGCCTGCTCTTTTTGCCACATCTTCTATTGTAACTGGTGATTCCTTCTGATTCATACTTATCCGCCTGTCCTTCATGAGATTTGTGAGAAGGTTCTCATTTGATATTCCCATGTTATCATTCCATTATCGTATTTGTCAATTGTAATTTCGATTTCTATCTTTTTTTAGTCGTTTTGTTTACATTTTTCAGCTTGATTTGTTAGAATTTGATGAACACATGGTGAGAATACATTAAAGTACAGTGAGACTCTCATTGAGATTGTTATAGAAATGTCATACTCCATCGGTTATGATATATTTCTTTTGCTTTTAATGGAATTAAATTTTTCTGCTCCTCCAGATTTTCCACAATCCCTTTCCGGGATGGCAGAGAAGACCAGGGCTCTATGCATATAAAACCAGCTTTTGTTCCGGGTGTATGCCAAATCCCCAAATACGTCATGTCTGGAAATGAAACAGAAATCTCTGAAGTATCCAATTTTGATCTTAGTGTCACTTTTTTTGACATATCCCGCAAAATCACTGCATCATCATCAAACATCTGATGCCTTAACCTGATAATTCGGTTATCCTCTAATAAATAAAGCTCATCCTTTCCCGTTACGAAGCAGTCTTCTGACATACCAATACGGTAAGGCGAGCATTCTTCCTCAAATTCCAAATAATAATCTTCAAATCTCCCTGTTCCTATCGGCACATTAAATCCTGGATGACCACCTATTCCAAAATACATTGTCTTAAAGTCCTTATTTCTAACCTCATAGATTACATCTATTTGGTTCTCTCTTAACTCATAATGAATGTACAGCTCAAATAAAAAGGGGTACATTTTTTGTGTTTCTGAAGAGGAAACCAGTTTAAAACTCACAGAGTCCTTAGTACAGTTTTCTGTCTCAAGTGTTGAACCTGACAGAAATCCATGAATAGGCATATGAAACTCTTCTCCGTTATATACGTATTTTCCCTCAGTCAGTCTTGCTATGTATGGAAATAAGTTCAGTGCCCGGTCACCCCAAAACTTTGTGTCTCCCTGCCAGATATACTCAATGCCGTTTTCTCCCTCTACAGACCATAATTCTGCTCCCTTTGAGTTTATTTTTACTTTAAGATAATCGTTGCTGATTTCGATAATCATTCCTTTCTCCCCTCCCATTTATGACTTAATAATTTTTTTCCGGTAACTTCCAGGTGTCTCTCCGTGATATTTCTGAAATATTTTTAGAAAAGATCTCACGTCTCTAAATCCCACCTCTGCTGCAATTTCATTAATTGTCCGATCCGTTGACAACAAAAGTGACACTGCCTGTTCCAGCCGGACTTTATTAATATACTCTTTGAAATTCATATTGGCATTTTTTTTGAAATAACTGGAAAAGTAAAAAGGATTCATATGTACTACATCAGCAAGTATTTCCAGTGACAGATTCTCCTTATAATGATCCTGAATATATTGCTTAGCCTTCTCAATATCTTTGCGCTCATTTGAAATAACAGAATTTCTGATACACCCGTAATATAAATCAAAATACTCTTTGTACCTTTGTGACATCCTTGAAAAGTCTCTTTCTTTTCGTCCATGTTCCAAAAGTTCCAGCATATCCACTTCCGGCAAAGCAATTCCCATGGTATCAAATCTTTTTTCGCACTCTTTTATATCTGTGCAAAAATAAAAGCCTGCATCCTGTCGATTTCCTTCTGATACAATTGCAAGTTTTCGTTTGTAGATCAGATATTGCTTATTATAACGTGCCTCATCCTGGCGAATCATCCAATTAACAAAACAGGGAGCAGGCGAAATAAAATTCACCTGCTCCCTTAAATCATTCTTTTTCTAAAACAATCAATTTTGAATAAAAATCATATCCCGGTTCATCACCTCTTACCGGTAAACCACAGCTTCCATCTGCCAGGCTGATTCCCATATTCATTAACTCCAGACCACTATAGGTCTTTTGATTATCCTTTCTTTTATAAACTGCCTTCTCATCCAGACCTCTTGGATAGATTCTTCTAAAAGGAGCATTTACCTCGTTAAGCTCACGGTAAATTCCAATTACTGCTGTTTCTTTTCCTTCGTCTACGCACATCCAGCCGGATATATTATTTTCGAAGGGGCTTTGCAATCTGTAAAATCTCCCCTTTTGAATCACTTCACGGTATTCCTTCATAAATCTGACCTGCTCTTTTATTTCTAAACGCTCTGTATCTGACAGGATTCCCAGATCCAGTTCATATCCAAAGGTTCCAAAGCATGCCACATCTCCTCTTGTTTTCAGCTTTATCTCCCGATTCAACTGGGCATTTGGAGATTTTGATACGTGAGCCCCCATAGTACATAATGGATAGATAAAAGAAGTTCCATACTGGATTTTCACCCGTTCAAACGCATCATTGTCATCACTTGTCCATGTTTGAGGGGCATAATAAAGCATACCCGGGTCGAACCTGGCTCCGCCGCTTGCGCAGGACTCAAATAATACATTGGGAAAAGCCTGTATCATTCGTTCATAAAGCCTGTAGACTCCAAGCATATATCTGTGATAAATTTCTCCCTGTTGCTCCGGTGGAAATACCGGAGAATAGCATTCTGTCAGGCTTCTGTTCATATCCCACTT
This sequence comes from Aequitasia blattaphilus, assembly GCF_024721305.1. Classification (GTDB taxonomy): domain Bacteria; phylum Bacillota; class Clostridia; order Lachnospirales; family Lachnospiraceae; genus Aequitasia; species Aequitasia blattaphila. The sequence continues at coordinate 76,616 of NZ_JAMXOD010000016.1, forward strand.
AATGTAGGAAATCTCACATCCTCGAAATGATTCATGAAGCATATCGAAAATCCCCTCTACCACCTCCGGGTTTGCAAAATCCAAAACGTATTGATTCCGTCCATGAGATGTTTTTCGCTCCGGAGTTCTCAGCACCCATTCCGGATGATTCTTATAAAGTTCAGAATCCTTACTGATCATTTCCGGTTCTATCCAGATTCCGAAAGCCATGCCCAACTCAGTGATTTTCTTCGAGAGACCCTGCAATCCGATTGGTATTTTCTCCTTATTTACGAACCAGTCTCCAAGTCCTCCCAGCTCACTGTTTCTTTTTCCAAACCATCCGTCGTCTAATACAAATAGCTCCATTCCAACTTCCTTTGCTGTTTTCGCCAGTGTGAACAGCTTTTCTTCATTAAAATCAAAATAGGTTGCTTCCCAGTTATTAATGGGAATAGGTCTTACCTTTTCTTTCCAGCTTCCTCTGATCAGGTAGTGTCTGAATAAAGAGTGGAATCCATTGCTAATATCCTGCAGTCCCTTCGCGGAATAAGTCATTGCGCATTCAGGGGATTCAAATACCTCCCCTTCCTTTAATCTCCATGAAAATGTGTCCGGGTGTATTCCCAGCTGTACTCTTGTAAGATCATGGGTAGATACTTCAATCTGAGCTTCAAAATTCCCACTGTACAGAAGTGCAAATCCAATTGCTTCTCCAAAGCTTTCCGTCGTTTCCTTCCTGGATAAAATAAAGGCAGGATTATGATTCGCTGAAGATATTCCTCTGTTACTTCCAAATCCTTGTGTTCCCCAGACTAACGCCCTGGACTTTACATGTCTTTCTCTACTCCACGCACCGGAAAATTGAAGCATTTCATAGTCTTTATCCGGTAAATCAAGATTTAAGCTCATTATCTTATTTATGGAAACAGACTGGTCTCCCCGGTTTTCAAATGTGACTCTTCTTGTAATCCCATTCAATTCATTAAAAATCGAGTAATGAAGTGTCATTTGAATCTTAGAAACTACGTCTTCTAAAATAATCTCCAAAGAATCACAGTCACTCTCCTGATTTGCATAACACGCAGGTAAACCTTCTATTCCTTTTTTACCGGAATATATTTTATGGCTTTTATATTGAAAATCCGAAATGCAGCTTCCATTTTCCTGCTGTATTTCAAATGCAGGTATGCGGTAATCTGTTGTACCAAAGGACGGATACTCCTGTTTTATATGCTCTAAAGAAAACTCCCAGTCTCCTTCATATACATAGCTTGTCATATACCTTGCCGCATATTCTATATATTCCGAATAGTCCGGCTTATCTTCGACTCTTTTCCCAAAGTAAATCTGTCCGATACTGCCATTTCTTAAAACCTTTATAATATAACTCATCTCCTGATTATAAAGATGAAATTGTTTCGTTTTTTCGTGAAAGCGTATCATACAACTGCTCCTTATACTGCATTTCTTCGTTTTTTGCTAAAATTATCTAAAGCAACAGCCAGAATCAGAACAAGTCCTTTTACGACTCTCTGCCAGTAATCCTGGATATCCATCAAAACCATACCGTTTGTTAAAACTCCCATGAACAGAACACCAATCAGGACGCCTCTTATCTTTCCTTCTCCTCCTGCCACACTGGTTCCTCCCAGTACACAGGCTGTAATAATATCCATTTCATAGCTGTTTCCTGCTGTGGGCTGTCCACTGTTAATTCTGGAGAGAAGAATCACTCCTGCCAGCGCTCCTAAAATTCCCTGGAGAAGATATACCTTATAGATTACCTTACTTACCGATACGCCGGAAAGTCTTGAAGCCTCTTTATTTCCTCCGATGCCGTATACTGTCCGTCCAAATATGGTTTTATTCAACACAATGTATCCAAAGATAAAGACCAGAACCATAATGATAACCGGGAAGGGAATTCCAAGCATATATCCCTGTCCTAAAAATAGAAAGCCGTTTGGAAGACCATAAATTGGCATACCTCCTGAAATCAGGTAGGCAACTCCCCTTAAGATGGTCATTGTTGCAAGGGTGGCAATCATTGGAAACATTCCGATGATATTAATCAGCATGCCATTAATCAGGCCGATTACTGCTCCTACTAAAAGACAAATCAAAACTGCCAATACCGGGTGCATTCCGCCAGCCATCAGTGATGCTCCTAAAACGCAGGCAACTCCAACTAATGAACCTACCGATAAGTCTATACCACCCGTGATAATTACCATCGTCATACCAACAGAGCAAATACCCATAATCGCAATTTGTCTTAATATATTTAAAATATTTTCTCTAGTCAGAAATGCGTTTGCCGTAAAGGAAAAAATCCCTATCAGAACAATAAGTGCGACAAGCATAGCATATTCCGTCCAATTTACTTTTTTCATTTTCATTCTCTTTACCTCATTAATGGGAAGCCATCTCAAGTATCTTTTCTTGTGTTGCTTCACTTTTTAGTATTTCTCCGCTTATTCTTCCTTCATGCATGACTATAATTCTATGGGACATACACATAAGTTCCGGCATTTCAGAAGAGATCATAATTACGACCTTCCCTGCATCAACCAATTCCTTCATAATCGCATATATTTCCTGCTTTGCACCTACATCAATACCTCTTGTAGGCTCATCAAAGATCAGGACCTTGCAGTTTGTTGCCAACCATTTGGCCAATACTACCTTCTGCTGATTCCCCCCTGACAGGTTTTTAACCTTTTGTTCTACCGAAGGGGTTTTGATGTTCAATGTCTTTTGATATTCCGTTACATCATTCATTTCCTTTTTTTGATCCACAAAGAATTTCCCCTTTGAAAACCCTTCTAGATTAGCATATGTGATGTTCTCACGGATTGTCATTCCTAAAATTGCCCCCTGGGTCTTCCGGTCTTCTGTTAGTAATCCTATCCCGTTTTGAATTCCATCTTTTGGTGTACGGTTCACTATTTTTTGATTCTCCAGAATAATTTCACCTGTTTTAATCGGATCTGCTCCGAATATTGCCCGCATCACTTCTGTTCTTCCCGCTCCTACAAGACCTGCAAATCCCAGTATTTCCCCTTTGTATGCACTAAAGGATACATCCTTTACATATTTATTCGTGAGATTTTTGACCTCCAGAACCTTATCTGATTTCTTATAAGGAACTTCCGGATATTGCTCTCCTAAATCTCTGTCCACCATAGTACGGATAAGCTCTTCCTCTGTTGTATCCGCTACATCCATACTCTTTACATAATTTCCATCTCGAAGAACTGAAATCTTTTCACAAAGCATAAATACCTCTTCCAACCTATGAGAGATGTAGATTATTGAAACTCCATCTGATTTTAACTTTTTTACAATCTCAAACAAGTATTTCAGTTCGTTATTCGTAAGAGGTGCACTCGGCTCATCCATAATCAGGACTTTAACATCTTTTACCAGCGACTTTGCGATTTCCACAATTTGCTGATATCCGATTGATAAATCTTTTACCAAGGTTTTAACAGAGATATCCACTCCTAAATATTCCAGTATCCTTTCGCTTTCTTTTTCCATCTTATCGAAATCGACCAGTCCCTTTCTAGTCGGATAATTTCCATAAAAAATATTTTCAGCAACGCTTAAAAAAGGAATTAGGTTAAACTCCTGATAGATTGCCGAGATTCCCAAATCCATAGATTTTAAAGGGGAATTGTCTGTAACCTCTTCCCCTTTAAAAACAATCCTGCCCTCTGTGGGTTTAATCGCACCGGTAATACACTTTATAAAAGTGGATTTTCCCGCACCATTCTCCCCACAGATTGCATGGGCCTCGCCTGGATAGAAATCTATGGAAACTCCGTTTAGTGCGGTGACACCCGGATAAACCTTTTTTATTTCTTTTAACTCTAATATTGGTTTTGTTTTTTCCATATTCCTTCTCCGGTATTCTTAATAATCACTGATATTTTCAGAAGTAACAGGTATCAGATTTACATAAACCGGATCCTCTATCGGCCCGTCTTTTATAATCTTCTGTAATGTTTCAATAGCTAATGCTCCTGTACCATATGGATCAATGTCTACTGTTCCTACGTAGTTTCCACCTTCTTTGATTTTGTTAATTGCTTCCGGTGTTGCATCCAGACCTACAATACATACATTCGTCTTATTTGCAGCTTTAAAGGCTTCATATGCTCCCAGAGCACTGGCATCATTATTACAAACAATTACATTTGCATCCGGATGTGCCTGAAGAATTGTCTCTGCAGCACTCATTCCTGCTTCTGTTGTAATGGCTCCCTGCTCTGCTACTACCTCAGCCTTTGGTGCAATGTTTAAACATCCTTCTTTTAGTCCACGAATTCTCTCTGCAAGAGATGGCTGCTCAGGAGCTGTAAATAATACCACCTTTGCATCTTCTTCCTTTTCTAAATTTTCTTTAATCCATTCGCCAGCTATTTTTCCACCCGCTTCACCAAATGCATACTCATTCGGTGTAATAAATGCCGTTCTTCCCGGAATCTCCAGATTCATTGAAATGACAGGTATTCCTGCATCTGTTGCCTTTTTCACAACACCTTCCAATGCCTTTTCATCTACTGGTGTGATGAAAATCGCATCCTTTTTTTGACTGATGAAATTTTCGATTGTTGCAATCTGTGTCGCAACATCCATCTTACAATCCTGAATGGTTACATCCATTCCTTCTTCTTTTGCTTTTTCAGAAAAACCATCTGCCAGAGTAACAAAATATGTGTTACTTAAATCATGCAAGCTATATGCAATCTGTAGATTACCATCTCCTGAAGATTCTTTTTTTTCACTTTTCTCTGCTGGCTCACTTTTCCCACTATCCATAGAACAACCTGTAAAAATCACACACATCAATGCTGTTAACAGGATTGATGAAATTATTTTTTTCGCATTCTTTCTCATATTCCTTGGTCTCCTCATTTTCCTCTTCTTTATCTGCAGATTTTTGAAGCGTTTTTGTTTACAGTTGTAATTATAGTGGAATTTATTCATCAACTCAATGTATCAAATCTTAGTATGTGTGGTCGATTTTTAGGTTTCGTAGAAACATATTTTCTTTTGTGTTAAAATAAAAAAAAACCTTGGAGGGGCAAAGTGAGACAAAGAGTATTTATTGCAGATGATGAAAAATTGATTTGCCAGCTATTGGAAAGGGCAATCCACTGGGAGGAATTAAACCTTGAGTTAGCCGGAGTTTTTTACGATGGAAGGTCGCTTTATGAAGGGATTCTCAAAGATGAGCCTGACATTGTGATTACCGATATCTCTATGCCTCTGCTTAATGGTATTGAGATGATTCGACTGGCGAAGGAAGCGAATTGCCAGTCGCATTTTATCATCATCAGTGGCTACAAAGAATTTGAATATGCTCATTCTGCCTTAAAGTATAATGTAGAAGATTATTTGCTAAAACCTGTGAATACGGAAGAATTAAACAGAACTCTTGAAAAGTTGACAAAAAAAGAGATTGGAGCAGGAAAAAATATACATTCTGTCCCAACGGATTCCTCCTCATTTGACGAAACCCGTCACAGCCGGTATATGTTCCAGTCTTTGGTAAATAATCGGGGCATCGAAGATTTCACTTTAAAGGGTAGTACTTTTCAATGTATTACAATCCACCTTTTTGCAAAAAGAGACGAAAAAATTCAAATTCCCTCACTGAATGAAAAAATACTTCGTATCATTAAAAACCATTTAGAACCTTTAACCCGGCAATGTTTCATCGACTGCGACAACAAATGGATTTATGCATTTATTGACTATGAAAATAATCAAAGAGAAAACATATACAAGGCACTTCACAAATCCTATTCTTACAGCGAGAATATCACTGATATTTTTCTCGGCTTAAGTGTAAGCTTTGGAATCAGTAAACCGTATTGTTCTCTCAGCGATTTTCAAAATGCCTATCACGAAAGCCGGCTTTCAATTCTGTCACGCCTATGTACAGGAAATTTCGAACCTCTTTTTTGGGAAAAGCTTCAGATACAGAGTGAAGAATGGCTCACTATAGACAATGCATTTATTAACACTCTCAAACAGGATATAGAGTCTTTGTCTACTAAGGATTTTGAAACACATTGCACCCTGGAATTTTCCCGTTTCCGTAAGACTGTAAATATAAGATCTCTGGAAACTTTCACGGCTAAAATCCTGACGATCGTCTCTGATGTAAAAACAGAAATTCTCAAAAAGACATTTGACCGCAAAGATACTATAACATTATTTATGGAATCTGCCTTGTCTTTGAGAGATCTGAGAGAGTATTTTGAATTTTTTACAAATTACATTCTAAAAGAATTGGAGCTTTTAAGACAGACAACACAGTCAAAATATGCACAGCCGGTAAACCAGGCAATTGACTATATAGAAAGTAACTACCGGAATTCTGTCAAGTTAGATGATGTGTCTAAGATATTGGATTTGAATCCGGCATATCTTTCCAGTCTTTTTAAAAAAGAAACGGGAATCAATTTCCTGGACTATTTACATGATTATCGTTTAGAAAAAGCAAAAACACTTTTAAAAGACAGCAACTATAATATCTCCGAAATCAGCGATTTAGTCGGATACAATGATTCAAGACATTTCAGCAAACTTTTCAAAAAGAAATTTGGGATTAATCCCAGTGATTACAAGCAGATGTATAACTAATCTTGAGGTGTTTTATGCGTATTGTAACAAAAAAACAGCTGGAAAAGCTGATTGAAAAAAGAATAAGTGAAGAGCGAAAGAAAAACCAGTCCCTTTATCGAAAACAGATTTTAGATTACTCAAGAGATCTTATGGCACTGCAGAGCCAGATTAACCCTCATTTTTTGTATAACTCTCTTGAGTGTATCCGGGGATTGGCCATGATAGAAGGTTCCAATGAGATTGCACGGATTTCAGAAAATCTGTCTAATTTCTTTCGCTATAATATAAATATAAAACGAGATATCGTGACCATACATGACGAAGTTGAAAATGTTAAAAACTATATAACTATTCAGCAGTTTCGTTTTCAGGACAAGTTTCAGATTCATTATGACTTTGAGAATAACAGCCACTTATTGGCGCATTCCCTTCCCAAACTCACCTTACAGCCCCTGGTGGAAAATGCTCTGAATCACGGGCTAAAAGATACCCTAACTGATGGATTAATAACAATAACTCTTGAGGAGGGCGATTCTTTTTTACTGATTCATATTATTGATAATGGTAAAGGTATCGAGCCCCCCAGACTCATCGAAATCCAAAATGCCCTTTACGACGCAGAACTGCAGCAGCTAAGTTCTGACAGATCAAACAATGGCTCAGCCCTTTTGAATGTTCATCACCGGCTTCAGCTCCATTTCGGATTTGAATTCGGACTTGAAATCAAAAGCGCTCTGGGCTTTGGCACACGAATCACAATTCGACTTCCAAGAAAGGACAAGAACCCGATCCACTATGAGTAAAAAAGAAATCTTAAAGCTTGGGAATATAAACTTGCATCATCCGAAATATTATCCTCTGCTTCATGCAGATATCACAATATACTCTGATGAGATAACAGGCCTGCTTGGCTTGCATGATTCCGGTATTTCAACCTTGATCGAACTCTTTTCCGGTGAACTTTTTACCCGGGATATCCGCTGCTTTTATAGGGAACAGGTTGTCTCTCTTTCGGAAATTCAAAACAAATCCTTTGTTCTGCGTAAAAGAAGTTCGCTTACACCAAATCAGACCATTCTGGAAAATATCTTTTATATTTCAAAGGAGCGTCCTTATCGTCTATGGACACATGAAAAGAAATGCCAAAAAGAGCTTCTTTTTTTGCTACGCAAATTGAACCTGTCTTTGGATATTATGAAAAGGACTTCTGAACTTACGAATCCGGAGCGCATCATTGTTGAGTGCTTGAAAGCCATAACTCTTAAGAAGGAGTTTATTATATTCGAAGACGTCTTTTCTTCTTTATCTTATGATCAGATGGAAACAATACAGGATTTTCTCCTCCGGATAACTCATACCTATCCTTTTATAAATATTATATTAACAGCCAATCAAAGCCATTATATACACCAGCTGGCTCAATCAATAACTTTTATGGCCAAGGGTCACAATATTTATGAGACACCTAATGTATACTCCCAGGAAAACTACGACTCTATCCTTTCTTCCGGAAAAATAAAGAACCTCAACAAAGTAAATTCACCTAAGTCCAGCCCTGCTGATTATGTATTTCAACACGCAGACTTATATTTATACAGGAATGAAATGACAATTTTGCTTGACCCTTTCTTTGTTCTTCGAAATCCGATTAAAGAGCTTATACTAAATCAAAAACAGACAGACTCCGTATTCCTCTCCTTCAATGTGAATGAGCAAATCATCGAGAATCTGTCTGTTATTGATAACCTTATACTTCAAAAGCCAAAAAATTTTACTAAGGGAGGCTTCATCCATCGAAAACGCCTTACTGCTTTAAAAAATGATTTTTGTGACTGGTGTAAAGAGCGAAAAATCAATTATGATTTTATTAATTCCAGCCACTGCTATAACCTGAGCCCTTTTGAAAAAATGAGTGTCTACCTTTTTAAATGCTCCTTACTGAGAAAGCAGATTCTGTTTATCGCCGATCCCCTTTTATACTTTGACATCAATATGGCAAGTCTGGTTCTTGGTGAAATTGATTTGTGGCAAAAAGGCGGAGCAACCATCTGTATATTCGCATCTGAAATGCGGGATGTATATCGAAGTGCTGACAGAGTACTGCAGGTTAAAAAAGATGGTACTATATGAGAAATACCCAAAGACTGCATTACCAATATTTTCCGGTTCTGCTTTAGAATAATTTTCCAAATTATGTACTGCACTATATCTGAGTTTATTTGTCAATGGGCGGATTGGCTACAAGCATATGATTGCATTCACTCCTTCAATCCATTTAGTCGGTGACATTGTGAATACATTTGCTCCCGCTGCATTTCTAAACAGGTCGAATTCGACCTGTTTAAAATCAGGATTATGAAGACTTTCCCATAATCCCAAGAATTCTATCGTATCACGACTCCGTAACCAATTCTTAATTACGTCGTGCGGCATATCGCTTTTATACCTTGCTATATCGGTCAACGATAGAAATTCATTTTCAAAATCCGTTGTATAAATACCAATGCTGACACCCTTGCCTTCGACTATACCCTTCCCACTACCGGACATGTTCCGTACTTGCACTGGTTAGAAACGTGTACCAGCATTTTCTTTATAAAAAATGCACTTATAACACAAAACCACTAAAATGTTGTTGTCTAGACAAACAAGAAAGTAGCTTTGGTATAAGTGCATTCTAATTCTATCAGTAAGCTGTTAAACTAATTCCTTTGACTCCATCCCCGACTGTTTTCACGCGCCGTAATAAATGTTTGATAAATCCCTGCCTGATTAATCAGTGTATCATGATCTCCCTGTTGAGAAACCACTCCATTCGCAATGACTAAAATGCTATTCGCACTGCGAATTGTGTTCAATCGATGGGCAATGACGATCAGTGTCTTTCCTTTGCACAACTCACTGATTGCCTGCTGAATATAGCTTTCATTATCTGCGTCAACACTTGCAGTGGCTTCATCCAAAATGACAATAGGAGCATCCTTAAGAATGCATCGAGCAATCGAAATACGCTGCTTCTCACCACCAGAAAGTGTCTCTCCACCCTCTCCTACTACTGTATTAAAGCCCTCAGGTAAAGCCATGATAAAGTCATAACATCGGGCTTTTTTCGCAGCCTCTATTACCTCCGCTTCTGTTGCATCTGGCCGCCCCATGCTGATGTTATTATAAATCGTGTCCTGAAATAAATATACTCGCTGGAACACCATACTGATATGATTCATCAAATCGCTTAAAGGTACTTCCCGTATATCCTTACCACGAATAAGCACCTGACCGCTCTTTACATCCCAAAAGCGTGCCAACAGATTTGCGATTGTTGTCTTTCCTCCGCCAGAGGGTCCAACCAGCGCTAACATATTGTTTTTCTCAAGTGAGAAGGAGACATTTTTCAACACCTCTTTTTCCCCATATCCGAAACTCACATCGCTAAACTGAATTTCTGGTTCCTCTCCCCCATGAGGAATTCTATCTTTTCCTGTATCTAGAAGTTCTGCTTCGTAAAAAACCTCCTCAATACGATTCAAACAGCTATTCATCACAGTCAACCTTGCGCTATTTGCATATAAAGCCTTGACGGGACCAAACAAATCAAGTACAAACAACATAAATCCCACCGCAAAAATAGTTGCCATCTGTGCCTGAGAATGAAGAAAAACAGTCAAAGCTATTGCTGCCGCCGACCCTAGTCCAAACACAATAAGCATTCTTCTTTGCCATGGCGAATGGTTCTCTTCAAACTGGATATTTTTATCACAGCTTTTTTGAAAATTATCTGTCAGTTCCTTCGACTTCTCTCCCAACAAATTGTATGTTTTAATAATGCCGATACCTTCTGTAAAGTCGAGTATAGATTCGGTCAAGCTCTCGCTTTGCTCCTGCTTGATATGAGAATCCTCAAGGGATTCTTTTTGCATTCCCTTTCCAAAAAGCAAGCCAATTAGAATCACCACTACAGCTAGATCCCCTAGCCATATATTGAAGAAAAACATGAATGCAACCATAACAACCTGGGAAAAAATGTAACCCATCATATCCGCTAAAACCATCATACAGTTTTCTTCAACAAAGTTCATATCTGTCGAGAGTACGGAGCTGATTTTTCCAATATTTCCTCCGTAAAGTAGCCCATAGGCATTTTTCGCAAATGTGCCCCAAGCTCCATACGCTTTTCCGCCATAACCATAAATCCAGCCGAAGATTGTAGTTTATTATCCAAATGTTGAAATAAAATCTGTAGAAGGACACACACCGCCATTCCTCCACCAAGTTGTAAACACATCTCCCCAGATGCCGTGTTTTCATAAAACCGCATTAGTGCGTAAAATGCCAGCATAATTGGTGCTCTAGAAAGCATGGATTTCAAAAAAGAAAACACGAGAGCAAGATGTATTCTACTCTTATACTTTCCTGAGAAATTTAAAATTCGCTTCATCAGTGTAATCATAGTGTTTGTCCTCCCTTCTTCATCGTGACGCTCCAATTTACGCTTGCTTCGGCTGCGTTCCAAAGTGCTTGATATGCAGGACAACTAGCCAAAAGATTTTCATGCACTCCAGCCGCTGCCAGATTTCCATTTTCCATAACACATATTTGATCCGCATTTACAATGGACTGCAGACGGTGAGCAATAACAATTACGGTCTTATTCTGGATAAGTTCTGCAATCGCTTCATTCATTTTCTCCTCATTCTCCGGATCCATAAATGCTGTCGCTTCATCAAGAACGATGATAGGTGCATTTTTCAATATTGTACGGGCGAGAGAGATTCGTTGGCGTTCACCACCGGAGAGCTGTTTCCCTCCATCTCCTGCCATCGTATATATACCTTTTTCAAGTCGTGCAAGAAACTCTCCGCACTGGGCTTTTTCCGCTGCAGCCAGCACTTCTTCATCACTTGCATCTAATTTTCCGATACGAATATTCTCAAGTAGAGTAGTGTTAAAAAGGAATTGTTCCTGAGCCACATAGGAAATTTCTCTATTCAGTGCTTCCAGACTCATCTCACGGATATCCTGACCTCCAATTTTTATTGCCCCACCGCTTACATCGTAAAAATGAACCAACAGCTTTGCAAGAGTTGATTTCCCACTTCCACTCTCCCCCACCAAGGCGGTTAAGCTGCCCTCATGAGCCTCAAACGAAACCCCATGTAACACCTCTTCATCCTTATAGGCGAATCTTGCCTCTTCAAATGTGACGTTGTGATTTTTTCCGGCAAAATCTCCTTCACCCTGTTCCAGTGGAGGCGCATCAAGCATATCTTCAAGAGCCTTTATCTTGTAATTAATCTGTGGAAGTGTTGAGCCAAAGCCCAAGGCTTTTATAAAAAGAGGCCCGATAGAGAAGGACATACACAGCACCAAAACGAAATCCGGTAAGGTTGAAAAACCATTCAAAACGAGATATGCACCAATGGGTAATGTAAACATTGCCACACAGGGGAGAATACTGCTATAAAGCGCCATCCATGGCCAGCATGCCTTATACCACTTAAGTGTAAAAGTAAGATAGCTCTTCACATCTCCCTCAAAGCGATGATAGCTTTCACCATCTCGGTTAAAAACCTTCACGACCTCCATCCCATTTATATATTCCACAATGGTGTTATTCATCTTTTTTCCGGCGGCATAGTAATTTCCCATTTCTCCCATGCCAATCTTATACATAATGCCCATGGCGATGATGCCAAGGGGCAGCGCCGCAAGACTAAGCAGAGAAAGCTTCCAATCGACGAGAAACATAAAGATAAATACGATGATCGGTGCACCGATATTCGCAATCCCCTCAGGTAACGCATGTGCCATAAGCAATTCAACATTCTCAATGTCGTCAATAAACATTTTCTTTAATGCACCTGTTCCTTTGTCCTGTATCGTTCCGAGGGGCAGCCTTTCAAGTTTGCCCTGGAGAGAAACACGCAGATTTTTCAAAGTAGTGACATGCTCCCACCACTTGAATGCTATCATTCTGAAGTGGGGGCTTCCTGTTCAATATTCCCAATGGAATAAGTATCTGCAGGCTATCCCCGTATGCCCTACGGTTTGTGTTCTTTTATTTTCGTACAGTCACGCACTTAGCATTCTTTTTCCTTCTTCCCGGATATTGATTGCAGCATTTACATCTCTGTCTAACTGATTCCCACATTCACATCGATAGCTTCTCTCTGCTAAGGAAAGTTCCCTCTTTATTTTTCCGCATTTACTACAGGTTTTACTGGAAGGATAATAGCGATTGATTTTTAAGAGCTTCTTTCCCCTGTCTCTCAGTTTATATTCCAAGAGATTACAGAAGTTCCCAAATCCATTATCCATCACCCCTTTTCCCAGATGGAGGCTCCTACTCATGCTTTTCATGTTTAAGTCTTCTACACAGACTACATCATATTCCCTTGCCAGTTCCAGACTCAACTTATGTTGATAGTCTTTTCTTTGATTCTTTGT
>NZ_JAMXOD010000017.1 GCF_024721305.1 Aequitasia blattaphilus
TAATAATTAAAATTCAAGTAGTTAATTAAGAAGTGACATTTTCTCAAGTTAATGTCGCTCTCAAAAAGTGACATTTTCATAAGTTATTGACAGGGAATCTACGTTAAAATAAGAGTATAAAAAAAAGAAATGGAGGTTTTTAGATGGCAGAATTAATTGTATTTTTTTCACGTCGGGATGAAAATTATGTAAATGGCATGATAAAAACACTGGACATCGGTAACACCGAGGTGGCTGCCGGTATCATCCAGGAGCTGACTGGGGCAGAAATGTTTAAGATCGAGCCATTACAGGCATATTCAAAGGACTACAATGAATGTATTGCCCAGGCTCAGGCTGACCAGAAAAGGGATGCCCGTCCGGAATTGAAAGGTTATCCTAAGAGTCTGTCACCATATGATGTTATTTACCTTGGTTACCCGAATTATTGGGGAACTATGCCGATGGCGGTTTTTACCTTCTTAGAAAAGTTCGACTTCTCTGGCAAAATAATCAAGCCCTTCTGCACCCATGAAGGCAGTGGCATGGGCAGCAGCCAGACAGACATCAAGAGGCTCTGCGCCGGTGCCCGAATAGACAAGGGACTGGCAATTCAGGGCGGCAGGGTCAAGGATTCAAGAGCAGCTATAAAACAATGGATTTAGAGAAAGGAGATTTTTATGGATTATATAACATTAAATAACGGCGTTAAGATGCCCGTACTGGGTTACGGTGTATACCAGGTGACTCCTGAAGAATGTGAAAGATGTGTACTGGATGCAATCAGCATCGGATATCGTTCTATCGATACGGCACAGGCATATGGGAACGAAGAGGGCGTAGGAAGAGCTATAACAAAATGTGGGATTTCCCGGTCAGAACTGTTCATCACTACTAAGGTCTGGATTAGCAATGCCGGTTATGAAAAAGCGAAAGAATCAATTGAGGAATCCTTGCAAAAACTTCAATCGGAGTATATTGATCTGCTGCTGATTCACCAGCCTTTTAATGATTATTACGGGACTTACCGTGCAATGGAGGAGGCTTATAAAGCTGGTAAAGTAAAAGCTATCGGCGTCAGCAATTTCTATCCGGATCGGTTTATTGACCTATCTCATTTTGCGGGAATTAAACCGGCAGTAAATCAGGTGGAAGGGCATGTATTCCAGCAGCAGAAAACAGCACATGAAGTGATAAAAAAACATGATGCCAGAATGATGTCATGGGGACCCTTCGCAGAGGGAAAGAATGATTTCTTTCAGAATCCAGTATTGGCAGAAGTGGGTGCCAGATATGGAAAGACAGTAGCGCAGGTAGCTCTGCGCTTTCTGATTCAACAGGGAATTGTGGTGATACCAAAATCGACTCATAAAGAGCGGATGATGGAAAATTTCGATGTATTTGATTTCGTTCTCTCGGAGGAAGATATGAGCCGGATTGAGGCACTTGATACTGGGGAAAGCCTATTCTTCTCCCATCAGGATCCGCAAACGGTGGAATGGTTTATGTCTATTTTGGATTAGGAGGAGCCGATACCGGACGGGGAATTTGTAGCAGTTGCGGATGCAGTGATGCACTATGTTTCGGTAGACCCTTCCGGAAAGCTGGGATGGGAAAGCAATGTGCTTCGGTAGGCTACGTTATAAAGTGAAACAGAGGGAGGGTAAATAATGGAAAAAGTAACAGCAGGAAGAGAGGCTCTTGGTGCGTTTGCTCCTAAGTTTGCACAGCTGAATGATGATGTGCTGTTTGGTGAAGTCTGGGCGAGGGAAAAGGAACTTCCTCTCCGTGACCGCAGCTTAATCACGATCCCTGCCGGAGTGAAGCACTGGCATGGGGCAAAAGCCGATTCCTGGTTCAGCCATATTGCCGTTGAGATTCCGGGGGATGATACCCGGAATGAATGGTGTGAACCGGTATCGGATGAGGAATATAGAAAATTGGGATAAGGAGAGAAAGTATGATTTTAAACGAAACGTATACGCTTTCCAATAGCGTAAAGATACCGAAACTTGGACTGGGAACATGGTTTATTGAAGATGGCGATGCAGTCACTGCCATTGATGGTTCTCTAAAGAAGCTGGGGCTTGAAACGATTGACCTGATGCTCATTCACAGTCCGCAGCCATGGGATGACTTCCGGGGTGGTGACTATGCAGAGGGAAACAGGGAAGCATGGAGAGCTTTGGAGGATGCTTATAAGGCGGGAAAACTCCGGGCGATTGGCGTTTCCAACTTTACTGAACAAGATATTAAAAATATCCTGCATTCCTGTACAGTAGCACCCATGGTGAACCAGCTGCTGGTGCATATCGGGAATACACCGACGAAACTGATTGAATATTGTCACAGCAAAAATATTCTTGTTGAGGCATATTCACCGATTGCACATGGGGAGATGCTCAAAAATTCCAAGGTGACAGCCATGGCCGCCAAGTATGGCATGACGGTTCCGCAGTTATGTATCCGCTATGCGCTGCAGATTGGTACACTGCCGTTGCCTAAAACGGCAAACCCTGAACACATGCAGAGCAATGCGCGGGTCGACACTGAGATTTCTGAAGCTGATATGGATCAGCTTAAGGAAATGAATTCTATTAGGGATTATGGAGAGTATAGTGCATTTCCTGTTTTTAGTGGTAAGTAATGTTAGCGTTCTGATTTAAATAACCAAAGCGGTAGTTTTCTTGATTTAAAATTGAGAGGACTACCGTTTATTTTATAATAAGAAATTCCGCCAAATGGCGGAATTGACTAAAAAAGCCAGCAATAGCGGGCAGGCAAATAAGCTTAAAAGCCATTTTAGTTGAATGCTCTAAAATGTATTCTCGATATTTTCTAGTTCAACCGGACGAGGATACATAGAGTATTTATGATTTCAAAATAGTCATTGAAAATACGCTGCAATATATTCATATGACTATTATGAGATAAATTGAAGCAAAAGAAAACCCTTTCCCTCAAAGATTGAGGGGCAGGGAGAGGTGAAGTGCCGAAAGGCGCTACTATTTTTCGGAATATTTTTGAGGCGAATCGATAAGAACTTTGTTGCTACGGGTTGACTTGCTTATATTAGGTTTCTCATAGTCAACCTTTACCTGGATGCTTTGAGGATAGTCGCCAAAAGATTCGCCGAATATGGTGAGACCTCCGGGGCGCATATGCTCTTTTGAGACTTCAAAGCGTAAGGTCCAGTGATCCCTGTCTAAATCGAAA
This sequence comes from Aequitasia blattaphilus, assembly GCF_024721305.1. Lineage (GTDB taxonomy): Bacteria > Bacillota > Clostridia > Lachnospirales > Lachnospiraceae > Aequitasia > Aequitasia blattaphila. Next base: position 3,196 of record NZ_JAMXOD010000017.1, read on the forward strand.
TTCTCGATGGTATCTTTGCTTTTTCTTTCCTTGTTTAGAAACACGCCTTCTTGGTTAATCTCATAACATTTTAACACGCCGTATTGTGCTGAGAGCCACCAGCTTGGTGTGTATTTTCCAGGGCGGTCGCCAAAATCACCAGGTGAAATCCAAGGACAGATAAGCTTGCCGTTTAGGTAAATATTGATTTCGGATTGCCAGTTGTTCCTGATGTCGGGATATTCTGAGCACATTTCGGCAGAGATTTCAAGAGCAAGAGCTTTACAATTTGGCGGGATGTAATTAGGAATTTCGTATTCCACATAACCATCTGTGAACCAAACTAGCTGAGCCTCGAATCTTTTGGGGTCGTGAAAATAAACGGCGCTGTCATAGCCACCGATAATGTTATCAGGTGTGGCTAGTCCGCAAGTGGGGGTTACATCAGCTTTAACAAACTGTCCAACACCTAGTGAGATATCATAATGTTGAATGTGGTGGTAGGCGTGGGTAGGCATGCGCAAATTGTACCATGTACTGACTAAGACACAGACCTTTCCGTGCTGTTTAGAACGCGTGGTGATAATGAAGCCTGCTTGCTCTAATTTTGCTATATGGCTACTCATCATAGCGCTTGATATACCAATGTGTGTAGCGAGTTCCTTTATGTTAGCCTCCCCTTCGGCTAAGCGTTCGATGATTCTGATGCGAACAGAGCTTGCTAGTGCTTCGAAAAATGGCAAATTTTCCTCTGAAACCCAAATATCCATAATTATCTCCTTTTTTAAAGTTAATATTTTATTCATAAAACAGAATGCTCAAAAGTGGGTAGAATTAATGTTTGCATTAATCATATCAGAGTTATTTATAAAAAACAAGGAATAAAAATGTGAATATTATACAAAAATTTCACTTGATAATTATATTAATTGACGTAAGATACAATGGACACTATAATTAAATTAACCTAAATGTAAATATATAAAAAGAAAAGATGTTTACATTTTGTTAATACATGTATTGGAAATCTGAGAAAATACTGCAGGATTTTCTCGGAGGAAGCTAAGAAGACTTGACGGAGGAAAGAAAAATGAAAAAACGAATTCTCAGTGTTTTACTTTGTTTAGTAATGACAATGTCGCTTATGAGTGCGTGTAGCAAAAAAAGTGCGGATACTAGTAGTGAAGGAGAGAGCAGCAGTGGAACTGAGGCTGGCATGACTCAAGGGAAAAACAATCATGTAGATGGTGGCACAGATTTATCTTTGTGGACTTTCCAGGAATTACATGTTGGATTTTATACTGAAATGGCTGATGTATGGAATGAAAAAAATCCAGATAAGCCCATTAATATAACAGTAACTACAGGAGAATCTCATTCGCTGCATCAAAAGCTGCTGGTTGCTTGCCAGGCAGGTGAAGGAACTCCGGATATTGCAGATATTGAAGTGGGTTATTATGGATCCTTTATGAAGGATAACTATCTACTGCCAATTAATGATGTAGTCGAGCCTTATGAAGATGAAGTTGTTATGTCTCGTGTTGAGATGTATGGAGACAATGAGGGAAACTGGTATGGAGCAGATTTCCATCTGGGTGCATCCGTTACCTACTACAATATGGACATTATGAATGAAGCAGGAGTCGATCCTGCATCGATAGTAACTTGGGATGATTATGTTGAAGCGGGAAAAGTTGTCAAAGAAAAAACAGGAAAACCAATGTGTGCTGTAGAGTCTACAGACTTGTTTTTGCCCCAGTTAATGATGCTGGAAAAGAAAACCCAATATGTAACAGATGATGGACAACCAAACATAGCTAATGATGATCATGCAGAGGTTATTGATTATATACGGATGATGATTGATGAAGGAATTTGTGAAATCGCACCAGGCGGATTCTTCCATGCAGAGGAATGGTATGGACATCTTAATGATGGAGGAGTAGCGTCGATTTCAATGCCATTGTGGTACATGGGGCGTTTTACGGACTATTGTGGTGATTTAGAAGGTAAAATAGGGATTTATGAAATTCCGGTTTGGAATGAGGGAGATACAAGAGAAGTGCTTCAAGGAGGAACGGGGACATCAGTTCTTAAGTTCACAGAGCAAGAGGACTTGGCGAAGGAATTCTTAGCCTTTTGTAAATTATCTGAAGAAGGTTGTACTTATGAATGGGAAGTGTTAGGATTTGACCCTATTCGTACCTCTCTTTGGGATGATCCTGCGATTACAGAAAATCCAGATAATAAATATTTGAAATATTTTACAACCAATCCATTTGATATCTTGAAAAAGAATGGTACGGATTTAACAGCACCAAATATTTCTGGAGCTTACTCAGCGACATATAGCGTTTTAGTATCAACAACATATACGAATGCCTTCGAAAATGCGACGGATCAAGATGCAAAAGAGTTATTAGAAACGGAACAATCAACAATTATTTACGAAGAATAGGTCATTAAGGAGGCGGATAAAATAATGCGTCTCCTTTTCAAAAAGAATGGAGAAAAACATGAAGAAGAAAGGTGTATTCAGTCGATTTTTATATTCTCAAAAAGTAGCACCCTATGTTTTTGTTTTACCCTTTGTCCTAACCTTCTTAATCTTTTTTGCATATCCTGTGATTAGTACCATTTATATGAGTTTTTGCAAGGTTAGTGGAGGAGAAACGGTTTTTATAGGACTAAAAAATTATAAAACATTAACGAATCCGGTTTTCATTAAAGCACTTAAAAATAGCATGTTTTATATGGTTGTTACTTGTGCCATTATGATTCCAATACCTATGATTTTAGCCACTATGCTTAATAGTCGTCATATGAAAGGAAAGGGATTCTATCGTTCTGTAATGTTTATCCCGGCATTGACTTCTGTGGTTGTAGCGGGTATTGTATTTCGCTTAATGTTCGGAGAGGTATCAGGTTCTTTTATGAATCAGATATTGGGACTGTTTGGTCATGATCCTTTGGTTTGGTTAAGACGTCCATTTACCGTATGGATTGTACTCTTTGCACTGTGTATATGGCGGTGGACCGGAGTGAATATGATGTATTATCTATCAGGACTGCAGCAGATTCCAAAGGACTTATATGAATCGGCAGACATAGATGGTGCAGGACGATTTCAACAGTTCCGTTACATTACATTGCCCTTACTTAAGCCCACAACAATTTATGTTCTTACGATTTCGATTTTTGGTGGACTTGCAATGTTTACGGAATCCTATCTGATTTTTAATGGCAATAACTCGCCAAATAATGTGGGGACTACTATTGTAGGATATCTTTATCGAGTAGGATTGCAGCAAAATAATATAGGAATCGGTAGTGCTATAGGAGTAGTACTTTTGATTATTGTTCTATTGCTAAATGTGATTCAACTGGCTCTTAATGGAACCTTTAAGAAAGGAGAATAGAAAATGAAGAAGAAAAAAAATACGCAAACTATTCTCTTGGTGATATTCTTTAGTGTATTGGCTTTGATTACATTGCTGCCGTTGCTATTACTGTTTGTTTCATCTTTTAGACCAGGAGCAGAACTGATTCGCTATGGGTTAAACTTTAATATTGATTTTGCAAATGCCAATATTGATACGTATCGTCTACTCTTTAGCGGACAGAATAATTACTTTATCTGGTATAAGAATAGTTTAGTTATTACTGTTGTACAAGTTTTTTTGGCATTGTTATTAAGTGCATTTGTGGGATACGGCTTCGCTATGTATGATTTCAAATTTAAGAATCTGATTTTTGCAGGTGTCTTAATTGTTATGATGATTCCTACGGAAGTGATTATTTTACCTTTGTACCAGCTGATTATAAAGCTGGGAATCATGGATAATATGTGGGGAATTATGTTGCCCTATCTCGTTATACCGATGTTGATTTTTTTCTTTCGTCAGTATTTATCGGGGATACCAAGAGACTTTTTGGACGCGGCTCGTGTAGATGGTTGCTCGGAATATGGAATATTTGCACGAATAATGGTTCCGCTAATGAAGCCATCATTTGCGGCAATGGGTATCTATCAGGGAATGCAAAGCTGGAATAATTTTTTGTGGCCAATGATAGTGATTCGTTCTCAAGAGAAGATTACTTTGCCTGTTGGTTTGCAAAGTCTCCTGTCACCATATGGTAATAATTATGATATTTTGATTGCAGGATCTTGCTTTGCAATTGTACCGATTCTTATTCTGTTTATCTGTTTCCAATCATACTTTATTGAAGGCATGACAGCAGGAGGAGTAAAGGGATAATGGAAATAATAAAAGAAAATTTAGGAAGTAAACTTAGCTGGTTGTGTGATATTTTCATTTTGAATATTGTTTATGTGGTTACATGCATTCCGTTGATAACCATTGGAGCGGCTAACACGGCTCTTTACACAGTGGTATTTAGAATGGTAAAAGGTGAACGCTATGAAGTTCTTGTGGATTATAAAAGAGCATTTCGCGAGAACTTTAAGCAGGGAACCGTCATATGGTTGTTTGTAGCAGTAGTATCAGGAGTGTTAATTGTCGATTTTTTGATTGCCCCGGGCTTTTCCAGACAGTTGGCGACGATCTTTGTAATGATTATTTTAGTGCTGGGAATAATTTGTATGATGACGGGCGTATACGTTTTCCCATTATTAGCAACATTTTCAAATGGTACGATGACAATGTTAAAAAATGCACTTTTAATCAGTGTAAGACATTTGCCAAAAACTATCGTAGTAATTTTAATTCATAGCATTCCCTATTTATTGCTGTTTATATCGGTGTCTGCGTTTATAAGGGGATACGGAGTGGTAATGCTATTTTTGGCAGGAATTATTGCCTATGGAGAATGCAGTATATTGCTGCCTATATTTAAAAAATATTTTCCGAAAGTGGAAAGAAACTAGGAGGAAGCTATGCAGAAGAAAGCAAAAATGGTGATTGATAAGGAATTTACGGTTGCAGAAATAGATAAAAGAATTTACGGTTCATTTATTGAACATCTTGGAAGAGCAGTATATGACGGATTATATCAACCAGGGAATCCATTATCGGACGAGGATGGTTTTCGAAAGGATGTAATCGAATTAGTTAAGGAATTGGATGTGCCAATTATACGTTATCCAGGTGGAAACTTTGTCTCTAATTTTGATTGGCAGGATAGTGTAGGTCCAGTGGACAAGCGACCAAAAAGATTGGAGCTGGCTTGGCGTAGCATGGAGACAAACGAAGTAGGGCTTAATGAATTTTCTAAGTGGACCAATAAGGTGAACTCGGAAATGATGATGGCTGTTAATTTAGGAACGAAAGGGATTGAAGAAGCATGTAATCTTTTAGAGTACTGTAATTATGAAGGTGGTACGAAATATAGTAATATGCGCATTGCCCATGGTTACAAAGAGCCACATAAGGTGAAGGTGTGGTGTCTGGGAAATGAAATGGATGGAGATTGGCAGCTTGGACACAAAACTATGGATGAGTATGGCAGGATTGCAGAAGAAACAGGTAAAGCGATGAAGTTAATTGATCCCTCCATTGAGTTAGTGGCTTGCGGCAGTTCGAATCGGGAAATGCCCACATTTCCTCAGTGGGAAGCAACAACCTTGGATTATGCATATGAACATATTGATTACTTGTCTTTACATCAATACTATGGAAATGAAGCAAATGACACGGCAGACTTTTTGGCAAAATCTGATGATATGGAAGATTTTATCAAATCAGTTATTGCAACTTGCGATTATATTAAAGCGAAGAAGAGAAGCAAAAAGAAAATCAATTTAAGTTTTGATGAATGGAATGTTTGGTATCATTCCCGCAGTGTGGAGTTTGATACAGTACAAAATCATCCATGGCAAATTGCACCTCCAATTTTAGAGGATATCTATAATTTTGAAGATGCATTACTTGTAGGTCTTATGCTTATTGTGTTTATGAAAAATGCAGATCGAGTTAAAATTGGATGTTTAGCCCAATTGGTTAATGTTATTGCACCAATTATGACAGACCAAAACGGTGGGGCAGCATGGAAGCAAACAATATACTATCCATTTCTTCATGCATCTAAGTATGGGCGAGGAACTGTTTTGATGCCAATAATCAATACGCCAGTTCACGATACTCTTCAACATGAGAATATAAGTGATATAGAGAGTATAACAGTTCTAAATGAAGAAAAGGGAGAGGTGACAATCTTTGCAGTTAATCGAAACCTAGAAGATGATATTGAGCTTACTACAGATATCAGAGGATTAGAGGGATATAAATTGGCTGAGCATATTGTGCTGGAAAATAGTGATTTTAAAGCATATAATTCTGCAGGAGAGCAAGTGGTAAGTCCGAAAACGGTAGAAAGATCGAAAATAGATAAAGGATATATGACGAGTGTTCTAAATAAAGCAACATGGAATGTCATTCGAATGGTGAAGCTATGAGTACAAGAGGAACAAAACCAGAAACAATGAAGGCGTTGGTGGCATACAATAAGGAAAAATATGTTTTTGAGACTGCTTATCCTACACCGGAGTGTGGATCGGATGATATTATTATAAAAACAGAAGCATGTGGTGTTTGTGCAAGTGATTTAAAGTGCAGCCATGGAGCAGCGATGTATTGGGGGGATGACATACAGCCAGCATGGGTAAAGCCTCCAGTTATCCCAGGACATGAATTCTTTGGAAAAATTGTAGAAATGGGAGAGAATGTAAAGGGATATGAATTGGGAGAACGTATTATTGCGGATCAAATTGTTCCTTGTGGAGAGTGTCGTTTCTGTAAGGATGGTCATTATTGGATGTGCCAGCCTCACAATATTTTTGGATTTCAGAAGGAAAATAATGGAGGAATGGCTGAGTATGTTAAGTTTCCCAAAACTGCTGTAATCAGTAGGGTTCCAGAGGAAATGAGTATCGAGAAGGCACTTCTGATTGAACCTTACGGTTGCTCTAAGCATGCTGTGGATCGAGGAAATATTACGAATGAAGATGTAGTTGTAATATCGGGGGCAGGAACCTTAGGTTTGGGAATGGTTACCTATGCAAGAATGAAAAATCCTCGACGATTAATCGTTCTTGATATGGTTGAAGCAAGATTGAATAAAGCAAAGGAATTTGGTGCAGATCTTGTGTTTAACCCAGGTACCGTCGATGTGGTCAAAGAAATCCAGGACTTAACAGATGGTTATGGGTGTGACGTATATATAGAAGCGACGGGTCACCCTTCCAGTGTTGTCCAAGGACTTAGCATGGTTAGAAAACTGGGGAGATTTGTAGAGTTTAGTGTGTTTGGGGAACCAACTACAGTGGACTGGTCCATAATTGGAGATCGAAAGGAATTGGATATTTTAGGTTCTCATCTAAGTCCTTATGCATATCCGTTTGTAATTGAAAATATGGAAAATGGAAACCTAAAGACCGATGGTGTTGTTTCAAGAAAGTTTGCTATTGAAGAATGGGAAAAAGCCTTTGAATACGCCAGTGGTAAATATGGGGATTTTAAAGTGGCCTTAGTTTTTTAATATGAGTAAAGAAAAAGTTGGAAGTGACTCTTATAGTCCTTCTGACTTTTTTTGCGCTATTGTCCTAAAGGGCATATTGTGTTAACATCTAGTCAAATTAAATGGAGAGATGAGTGAAAAGAATGAATAAAGGAATGTTAAAAGGGTCTATATCAATACGCATATTTGTGGGAGTATTTATCTTATTCTCTTTTATATTGGGAATATTTATCTACGTAACCACCAGTATATACGGTGAAAAGCTTAAAGAGATGGAAATCGACTATCATATTGAAACGACCAATAGTACCATTGAACAGTTCAATGTTTTGACAGATGTTATTGACGGATATTCTTACTCCTTGGTAAGCAGTGAGATTGTGCGGCAGGCGGTTAAAAGCGAAGCGGAGACGGAAGACAAAGACACAATACAGGTGGATATAAATGCGATTGCCAGTGTAAATGAAAATATAAATCAAGTTACTATTTTGGGGAAAAATGGATTTATGATTTCCACGGAAGAAAAGACAAATTACAGATTTTACCAAGGTTTTTTGGAACAGTATGAAATGAATGATAACCGAAGGGCGATATGGACAAAGTTTCATACGACACAAGGAGATGAATATTTAAGCAGTACCTCTTATATACGGCCTATTTTCAATAGTGAAACAAAAGAAATATACGGAATCGTTGTGATGGATGTTTCTTATGAAAGCTTACATAAATTATTTACCTCATCATCGATAAGATTGAAAGATAAGGCTGTGATTGTAAATAGTACAGGAGATGTTTTGTTTCAATATCCTCTATCAACTGATTACAAGGTGGTTTTAGAGACTTTCCCCCAGGTCATTGATAAAAGTGGAGAGATTGAAGGGGAGCTCTTTAATAAAGATGTAATCATTGTATCTCAAAGCATAGACTTATCCGACTGGATGCTGGTTCGCTTTGTACAAAGAGATGCGGCAACGGAATCATTTCGCCAAATGTTAAGTAGTATAAAAATAATTATTGTTGCAATGGCTGTTATTTCTTTGATTTATACGCTATGGCTGACGCGAACGATTACGAAACCAATCAAGGAGTTAATGAGAGTTTGTGGTCAGGTGGTAACAGGTGATTTTAGTGCTCACGTATCTTTTAAGCGACATGATGAATTTGGGAGATTAGGTGATGTGTTTAATAGTATGATAACAAAAATTAATGACTTGTTTGATCAGGAAAGAAGAGATCAAAAAAGAAAGGCCGAGATGGAATATCAGATATTACAGGCTCAGATTAATCCCCATTTTTTATACAATACTTTAGATTCAATAAAATGGTTGGCGGTTATGCAGGGAACTGATAATATAGCAGAAATGAGCACGGCACTTATTAATTTGCTCCAATATAATTTGGGAAAGGTAGAAGGAGAGACCACCCTTAAAAACGAAGTTGAGAGTGTTAAAAACTATATCACTATACAAAAATATCGTTATGCAGATACCTTTGAATTCACAACGATGATTGACGCAGAAGCGGAGGACTGTAAGGTTCTTAGATTTATTCTGCAGCCACTGGTAGAGAATTCGATTATACATGGATTTAATGAAGAGCGTGGCAATTATAGAATACATATTGCAGCATTGATTTTGGATGGAATGCTGCATATTAAAGTCATCGATAATGGAGTTGGTATGGATAAGACCAGTACAGATGAATTAAATCAAGGTATCAAAAAGACCACAAGATTCAGCAAAATAGGAGTAACAAATATAAAGGAGAGAATCCAATTATATTTTGGTGAGGAGGCCAACTTGATATTTGATAGCCGGCCAAACGTGGCAACAATTGCAGAGGTCATTTTGCCAATTAAAAAATCATAGTCTATCTGTTTGTTAAATACGGCTATATCTGAGGTGTTTTATTTTGCATCTTAGATATAGCCGTATTAATTTGTTGAATTATTTTACGAAAATCGTAATATATTTTCAAAACACCATTTTGAAAATATATTACTGTAGAATTTTTCTAATTTTTGATGAATTATCTATTTTGATAATGAGGAAGTGTTTATATAATAAACTTACATTCAATGCATTGAACAGCGCTAAAGTAAATAGGAGGAAAGGGTTAAATGAAAAATAATATTGTTAAGAAATTGATTTCACTTTCATTAGTAACAGTTATGAGCCTTGGACTATTAGTAGGATGTGGACCAAAGTCAGAGAGTGGAAGCTCCGAAGGAGGAGCGGCAGAAAAAAGCGGCGAGTTTGATTGGCGGGCATACGAAGGGACGACGATTGAAATTCAAATGGTACAACATACTGCTTCAGAGGCTATGGTAAATAAACTAGAAGAATTTGAAGAGTTGACAGGTATACAGGTAGAGTATTCAATTACGCCGGAAAGCAGTTATTTTGATAAGGTGTCAACCTCTTTGGCCAGTGGTTCAGGAAGTCCAGATTTATTTATGTCAGGAGCTTATCAATTATGGGATTATTCAGCATCTGGATATGTAGAAGATCTTACTCCGTATTTGGAAAACGCTTCAATGGTTTCAGAAGATTACGATGCAGATGACTTTGTGGCAAGTGCAGTAGATGCTCTTAAATGGAGTGGAGTTCCGGGAGAAGCAGTAGGTAGTGGACAGCAATTAGGCCTTCCCCTGGCGTTTGAAGTTTATACAATGGCTTATAACAAGAAAGCATTAGAGGATAATGGTCTCGAGGTTCCAAAAACCTATGATGAACTTCTCACAGTCTGTGATGCTCTTCAAAAATGGAATGGAGAAAACTCCTATGCTGTTGCAGTCCGAGGCGCAAGAGACTGGGGAACGATACATCCAGCATATATGAGTATGTTTTCTGCATTTGGCGGAAAAGATTTTGAAGTAAAGGATGATAAATTGGTATCTGAAGTAAATTCAAAAGAAGCAATTGAAATGACGGAGTTCTATGTAGATATGATTAAACGAGGTGGAAGCTCTTCGTGGTCAAAATATACATGGTACGATTGTGGTGTGGATTTAGGAACAGGAAATGCTGCGATTGTATTAGATGCGGATAATAATCCGGTTCATCAGAATTGGGATGGCGCATCGGAAGAAGCTGGAAATATTGCGTATGCACCATTGCCGGTTGCAAAAGAAGGTGATCCACAGATTTCAAATTATTGGACATGGTCAATTGCGATGAATTCTGCTTCTCAAAATAAAGGTGCGGCTTGGTATTATATCATGTATTTTACAAGCAAGGAATTCGCACAATACGCAACAATAGAGGGAAATAGTCTGGATCCAGCCCGTACCTCTGTATGGGAATCAGATGAATTTAAGAAAATGATGGAAAGTCAGCCCGGTTATATAGAGGCGTATGAGGCAACAATTGAAAACACAACGATACTGTTTACTCCTCAGCCATACTTTTTTGAGACAACAACTGAATGGGCAGCTACACTTCAAGACATTGTCGCAGGCAAATACAGCTCTGCGGAAGAAGGCCTTAATCAGCTAAAAACAAAAATGGATAAAGCTGTAGAAGATATTGATTTATCCCAGTATTAAATAAATTAAAGTGTTTACAAAGGCGAGCCGCATCCGAACAAGATGCGGCTCGATTAAAAAAGCAGGACGAATTGGAGGTAACACATGTTCGTAAAAAGTGAAAAGAAAGTATCCGGAGAAGTGAATTATAATAAAATTCCGGCTCATATTCGAAGACGCCCATATTATATTATTGCACCGGGACTAATCATATTGATTGGGATATTAATTCCCTTTGTCACAGCAATTTTTCTATCCTTTACTAACTATTCTTTCAGACTTCCTAAATGGGGTTTTGTGGGATTGAAGAACTGGATTAACATGTTCAAAAGCAAAGAGTTCTACCATGCAGTATGGGTGACGTTAAAGTATGGAATCCTGGCAACAGGTGTAGAGATGCTCCTTGGTACAGGAGTCGCACTATTATTAAGAAAGGATACAAGGTATAGTCGTATTTTAAAAGTGCTTTTTACTTTTCCACTGATGGTGGCACCAGCAATTGCAGTGCTGATTTGGCAGCTGATGACTTCGAATACAGTTGGAGTATTGGAGAAAGTCTTGAATATCTTTGGGGTCTATAACTTCCCATGGGCAGCATCTCACAGTACGGCAATGTTTACGGCAATACTTATTGACGCGTGGGTAAACACGTCTTTCGTAATTCTTTTAGTATTAGCGGGAATACAATCTCTTCCGAAATCACCGTTCGAGGCGGCAGCAGTTGACGGTGCGGGCGGATGGTTTACATTCAAAACCCTAACATTTCCTATGCTGAAGCCATTTATGTATATTGCATTACTGTTCAGGCTTATGGCTTCGTTACAGGAATTTGGAATCATATATGCCTTATCAAAAGGTGGTCCTGGAGATACCTTGATGAATATATCACTGTCAGGGTATATCAATGGATTTACATACCAGAAGCTTGCAGGTGCTCTGCCTTACTTATTGGTGCTCTGGTTCATTATTAACAAAACGGCAAAGTTCCTGGTTAAACGGCAAAGATTTTTAGCAAATCAGGCAGCAGGCAGATGATGGAGGAGAGAAAATGGAAAAGAGAAAAGTAAGTATAGGAAATATACTGGAAGCAATCGGTAGAAATCTGGGGTTGACCTTATTTGCCATGTTTGCATTATTTCCTCTTATATGGATGGTGATTTGTGCCTTTAAGTCAGATGCACAGATGTACAATACCGTTTTTAGATTTACGCCAACGTTAGAAAACTTCAAAGCAGTATTAGTGGGAACCGACTATTTTAAAGCGTTTTTTCAAAACCTTATAGTGGCAGGTGGTGCCGTTATTATTACGGTGCTGGCAGGAGTTCCTTGTGCTTATGCTCTGGCAAGATATAACTTTAAGAAAAAAGAAGATGTGGCTTTTCAGATTTTATCCTTTAAATTCGCACCGGAAATTATGGTTATTCTTCCGATCTTCTTAATCTTTCAGAAGATACATTTATATGACACTTATTTTGGATTGATTTGGGTGTATCAGCTTATTACAATGCCTTTACTGATTTGGGTGGTAAGAGGTTATTTCGAAGACATTAGTGTAGAAGTAGAACAAGCAGCCCAGTTAGATGGTTATGCCTGGTATGAAATCTTCTTGAAAACTTTAGTACCATTGATTAAGCCAGGACTGGTTGCATCTGCATTATTAGCATTTATTTTTGCATGGAACAGCTTTACATTTCCGCTTATCTTAAGTGGTTTTAAGATTCAGACAATAACAATTACGGCACTAAGATACATTGCATCAGACACTGTTCATTACGGACAAGTCGCGGTAGCATCAACAATCGCAGTATTACCGGAAGTAATTGTAGCACTATTTATTCAGAAGCATTTAGTTAGAGGGTTGAGCTTTGGTGCAGTAAAAGGATAATGTCCCAGACAGGAGGAAATAAAATGGCACAAATAGAGCTGGAAGGAATCACGAAAAGGTTCGGGAAAATCAGCGCACTTAATAATATAAATTTAAAGGTAGAAGACAATGAATTTTTTGTTTTATTTGGACCGGCAGGAGCTGGGAAAACCACACTGCTAAAGACAATTGCCGGGGCAGAATTCCCAGAGGAAGGTCTGGTTCGAATTGATGGTAAGATTGTAAATCATGTGGAATCAAAGGATCGAAATGTTTCCATGGTATTTGAAAACTATGCTCTTTACCCCAATCTTTCGGTCTATGACAATATTGCTTCACCAATGAGAAGCAAATTGTATAAGAAGGATGAGGAATACATAAAAAAAGCCGTGAATAAAGTTACGGAAATGATGAAAATCAATCATTTATTAGATCGTCGTCCCAGTCAATTGTCCAACGGACAAAGACAACGTGTTGCTCTGGGGAGATGCTTAGTGCGGGAACCAAATGTATTTTTAATGGATGAACCATTAGCGCATCTGGATGCAAAATTAAGACATTTCATGAGAGGCGAGTTAAAAGAGATGCAGACCTCTATTAATTCTACAACCATATACGTTACCCATGATTATATGGAAGCTATGTCTCTTGCGGATCGAATTGCAGTGTTAAATCACGGGGAAATTGTACAAATAGGAACAGCCCAGGAAATGTATTACACCCCTTGTAACGAGTTCGTGGCCTGTTTGTTTGGAGAACCGGAGATCAATCTGTTAGAAGGGAAGAAATGTGTATGCAGCAGAACCGGAGAGATGAGCTTAAGTATTGTTGGAAGTGATAAAGCTTTAGAATTAGAAGCAGATGTACGGAATGTACTGGCACAGCACGGAGCAGATAATATTCATATTGGAATTAGAGGAAATGATATACAGTTTGCTTTTGAAGATTTAGGAGATGAATGGATTAAGGGCAGTGTTTATGCGAATGAGCCAATTGGAAATAAGGTAATTATGACAATTATGGTTGCAGATAAGAAAATTGCAATAACCTGTCCCAATGATACTGTTGCTGATATGGATCAGGATGTGTACATAAAGTTAAATCTAAAAAAAGCATTGATTTTTGATGGAAATACAGAAGAGTTTATTACCAGACACAATATTGATAGTTTCAAAAAGCAAGGAAAGGGGGTGCAATAGAGGATGGCACAATTAGTCCTAAAGAATGTTTTTAAACGATATGAACATCAGAAAAAAAATATATTTGAAAAGAAAAAAGTATTGGATTTTGCGGTAAAGGACGTAAGCTATACCTGTGAGGATGGCGAGTTTATCGGAATACTAGGTCCTTCAGGGTGTGGAAAATCTACAACCCTTCGAATGGTTGCAGGTTTAGAAAGCATTACCAACGGAGAGATGTATATTGGAGATGTTTTAATTAATGATCTGCTTCCAAAAGATCGAAACATCGGCCTTGCCTTTGAAGATTATGCTCTGTATCCACCATTGAGTGTGTATGAAAACCTGGCTTTTAATATGCGGGCAAAAAATAAATCAGAGGAAGAAATTAAGCAGGCAATTGATTACGTTGCACCTTTAATGAAAATTGATGATTTGCTAAATGAAAAACCGACAGGGTTATCGGGGGGACAAAAGCAGCGTGTGAATATAGCCAGAGCAATTGTTAGAAGACCGGGTCTTTTATTGCTTGATGAGCCTCTGAGCCACTTGGATGGAAAGATGCGCCAGCAGCTAAGACAGGAAATCAAACGAATGCATCATGAAATTAAGTGTACGACGATTATTGTTACCCATGATCAAATGGAAGCGATGTCCTTGGCAGATAGAATTATAATTATGAAAGATGGAGAGGTTCAGCAAATTGGAACACCGTTGGAGGTTTACGATAATCCGGAAAATGAATTTGTGGCTGGATTTATAGGAGAGCCGCCTATGAATCTTATGAAATCAACCATTGTGAAAAGCGATAAAGGGTTTATGTTTACATTTGAAAATAGTGAACTAAAGGTGGAGGTTCCCAAAAGATACACGGAAGTGGTAAGGGACGGAATGAAGATTACATTAGGAGTAAGACCTGTAGATGTAATTATTGCAAAGACGCCGGTAAACTCTACTCCCGTTCCAATTGCCATATTTGAAAATCTCGGTGATGAGAGAAGAATATCTGTCCGGGTTGGAGATATGCTTCTTAGTATGACAACGGCAGAAGACGTATATTATACACCGGGAGAAGAGGTTCAATTGATTTTCCAAGAAGAGAGAACCCATTTGTTTGACCCGGAGACAGGTGAACGCATACGCCCAAGAGGAGAGCAATAATGGATAAGTATGTAATTGGATTGGATAATGGTGGAACAATTATAAAAGCTGCACTCTTTGATTTAAGTGGCAAAGAGATAATGGTTGCATCGAGACAGACCCCCATTCTTACTCCAAAATCCGGATATACCGAACGGGATATGGAGTATCTCTGGCAGTGCAACTGTGCATGTGTAAAAGAAATAATTGACAGCAGGATAATTGAGGCAAAAGATGTAATCGGAATTGCAGTTTGCGGACATGGAAAGGGATTATATGCTTGGGGAAAAGAGGACGCACCTGCAAGAATGGGTATTGTATCAACCGATGGAAGAGCCTGGGAATACCCGAAGAAATGGAAAGAAGATGGAACGTATGAAGAAATACATCCACAGATTTGTCAAGACTTAATGGCCTGCCAGCAAGTTTCACTGTTAGCTTGGCTAAAAGATAATGAACGAGAAGTTTACGATAATATCAAATGGGTTTTTTCTGTCAAAGATTACATTCGGTTTCGACTGACTGGAGAAGCTTATTGCGAGGCTACAGATATTTCGGGATCTGGTTTGATGGATGTAAAAAATGCACGGTTTGATAAGGAGCTTCTTAAAAAATATGGAATTGATGAGGTATATGAAAAACTTGCTCCAATCAAATATTCTTATGAAAAATGTGGAAGCATTACAGAAGAAGCAGCAATAAACACAGGTTTATTAAAGGGAACTCCCGTTGCAGGTGGAATGTTTGATATTGATGCATCTGCAATTGCACTTAGTGTAACAACTCCACGGGAAATGTGCACAATAGCAGGAACCTGGAGCATCAATGAGTATATTGCGAAAGCACCCGTTATGGATGGAAGTATTGCGATGAATTCATTATATGCAATACCGGGATATTATCTTGTGGAGGAGTGCAGCGCAACCAGTGCGGGAAACCTGGAGTGGTTTATCAAGGAATTTTTAGACGAGGATACGACTTATGATCAAATTAATCAGTGGGTATCCGAGACAAAACCAGAGGAAACAGATATTTATTTCCTTCCTTTTCTCTATGCATCAAATGCACATCCCTTAGGGAAAGGAAGCTTTGTAGGAATGACTTTGTTCCACAAAAGAAGACATATTGTAAGAGCAATTTATGAGGGCGTTGCATATTCTCATAAAACACATATTGATCGTCTCTTATCGGCAAGAGATAAGCCGGAATGTATACGAATGGCAGGAGGAGTAGTGAACTCGAAAGTCTGGGTTCAGATGTTTGCAGATATCTTAAACATGCCAATTGAAACAGTTAATGTGAAAGAACTGGGAGCCTTGGGGTGTGGAATGGCGGCATCGGTAGCAGCAGAGGTTTATGAAAATTATGAAGAGGCAGCACAAAAGATGGTACACATTTCTCAAAGGATAATGCCAAATCCGGAGAATGTAAAAATATACCAAAAAAAATATGAAAAGTACAAGAAGGTAAGCGGGGCCTTGGACACCGTGTGGAGTGAATTTACTGTGTAATAAAAGGGAAAGGTGGTATTATTTTTGAAAGCAAAAACAATGAAAGCATTAGTGGCATACGATAAAGACAAATACGTACTTGAAATGGAGTACCCCACACCAGAATGTGGACCAGACGATATCATTATTAAAACAGAGGCATGTGGAATATGTGCTGGAGATTTAAAATGCAGTCATGGTGCGGCAATGTTCTGGGGAGATGAGGTACAGCCATCATGGGTAAAACCCCCCTTTATTCCAGGACATGAGTTTTTTGGAAGAATTGTAGAAATGGGAGAAAATGTAAAGGGCTATGAGCTGGGAGATCGCATTATTGCTGATCAGATTGTTCCATGCGGAGAGTGTCGTTTTTGTAAGGATGGTCACTATTGGATGTGCCAGCCCCATAATATTTTTGGGTTTCAAAAGGAAAATAACGGTGGAATGGCAGAATATGTACGATTCCCTAAGACAGCAGTAAT
Source organism: Aequitasia blattaphilus (assembly GCF_024721305.1). Taxonomy (GTDB): domain Bacteria; phylum Bacillota; class Clostridia; order Lachnospirales; family Lachnospiraceae; genus Aequitasia; species Aequitasia blattaphila. The sequence continues at coordinate 20,331 of NZ_JAMXOD010000017.1, forward strand.
CAGTAGGGTTCCAGAGGAAATGAGTATTGATGACGCCTTACTTATTGAACCTTATGGATGCTCAAAACATGCGGTGGATCGAGGCAGTATTACCAATGAAGATGTAGTGGTAATATCGGGAGCTGGAACCTTGGGCTTAGGAATGGTTACCTATGCAAGAATGAAAAATCCGAAGCTGTTAATTGTTTTGGATATGGTAGAAGAAAGATTGAAAAAAGCCAAAGAGTTTGGTGCAGACATGGTATTCAATCCAGGTGAAGTTGATGTGGTAAAAGAGATTGAAGATTTAACAGAAGGTTATGGCTGTGATGTCTACATTGAAGCCACGGGACATCCCTCCAGTGTGGTACAAGGGCTTGGAATGATAAGAAAGCTGGGCAGATTTGTTGAGTTCAGTGTGTTTAGCGCACCTACCAGTGTAGACTGGTCCATTATTGGAGATCGAAAGGAATTAGACATTTTAGGAGCACATCTGAGTCCCTATGCATATCCTTTTGTAATTGAAAACATTCAAAAGGGAAATCTAAAAACCGATGGAGTAATATCCAGTAAGTTTACAATTGAAGAGTGGGAAAAAGCTTTTGAATATGCCACTGGTAAGAATGGAGATTTTAAGGTGGCGCTAGTGTTTGAATAGTGTGTATGATACAATTAGCACAGATAAATGAACGTGAAAAGCTGTGGAGGATGTAGTAATGTACCGCATATTAATAGTGGATGATGAATTCTTAGTTCGGTTAGGTCTTAAGACGACAATTGACTGGGAAGCAAATGGATATGAAGTTGTTGGAGAGGCATCCAATGGAAAAGAGGCCATGGAAATGGTTCATCGGTTAAATCCGGATATCGTGCTTGTGGATATCAAAATGCCTGTTATGGACGGATTAGAGTTTATGAAAAAAGTCCGTGAAACCAATCAAGAGGTATCCTTCATTATTCTAAGTAATTATGGTGACTTTAAGTATGCAAAAGATGCAATGAAGATGGGTGTATCTCAGTATATGCTAAAGTCAGAAATTAATGGGGAAATATTACTCAAAACTCTGGAGTCCGTTTTAACAGAAAGAGAAGTAAAAGGTGTAAGACCAGATCAGTCTGAGCAGAAAAAGAAAGAATATCTTAAAGATATTTTTTCGAAAATTCATGGAAATGGTAATTACAGATTAGAAGAGCTCAAGGCTCCGAAAGAAGGGGTTTTTAAAGAAGCCCGGTATATTACGATGAAAATGTACTGCAATGAAAGTTTTTTGAATGACAAGAGTAAGGATATGCTGCAGAACATGCTCATTTCTCTTATTGAAGACGCATTTGTTGATTCGGCAATTTTTGAAACAACGATTCAAAAAAACTTCTATGTTATGGTTGTATACCCGGTTGAACGACAACAAGATATTGAAAACTATTGCAAAGAAAAAGGCGAGTTTATTAAAAGAAAGATAAAGCACTATTTTGATGTAGCATTAAAAGGTGGAATTAGTCTGACTGGAAAAGCAGATACACTACCGGAATTATTTAAACAGGCAGAAACCTCCAGACAGTTATGCTTTTTTGGAGAAAAGAATTTTGAAATATATAATTCGTCGATGGATAGCGAAATGTCTACCGATATCAGCTACAGTGTGAGTATAGCCAAAATCTCAGAATATATGGCAAATAATGATACTGCAGGCATGAAAGAATACGTTGAAGCAGTGGTCCAGGAGTTGATTCAGGCAAGAGCCTACTTTCAAATGCGCCATGTGTTTATTGACTTTTTATCAATTGCAAAAAGCTATATCAAGCAATTGAAAGATGAAGATATGGCTACGGCACTGAAAAAGCTGGATTATGACAATTGGTATTGTTTAGATTCAGCAAGAGAGGTTTTGGACTATATCGTTGCTATTTATACGAATATAGTAGATGCAAAGAACAAATCCAGACCTGGGTACAATGCCAGCGTTCAAAAGACGATTTTATATATTGAAAAAAATTATAAGGATAATATCACGTTGGAGGATATGGCTGATTATGTAGGGATAAGTAAGAACTATCTGTCTATGCTCTTTAAACAGGAAACCGGGCAAAATCTGGTGACTTATTTAAATCAGATACGTATAGAGAAAGGAAAAAAACTTTTACAAACGACGAATTATAGGATTTATGAAGTGGCCGAGCAGGTAGGATTTGGAAGTCCTTATTATTTCAGCAAAATGTTTAAAGAAATTACAGGAATGCAGTGCAAAGAATATAGAGACGCCTTTCTAGATATCAGTAATCAAGGAGAATAAAGTGAAGGAATATTCGTTAGGTCTTTATGAGAAAGCAATGCCGAAGGAGTTATCCTGGAAGGAAAAATTAGAGGCTGCAAAAGAGGCAGGATATGACTATGTGGAAATTAGTATTGACGAAACGGAGGAAAAGATTAATCGTATCTATATGTCGAAAGAAGAACGGTTGAATATGCTGCAAAGTATGTTTGAGACAGGCATACATGTAAGGTCTATGTGTGTAAGTGCTCTGACAAAATATTCTCTGGGAAATGAGGATGAGAATATGTGCAGCCGGGGCATGGAGATTATTGAAAAATCAATTGAACTGGCAGATGATCTTGGAATCCGATTAATTATGATACCGGGCTATGATGTATATTATGACAAATCCACACCGGAAACCCAAAGAAGGTTTGGGAAAAATTTGGAAAAAGTTGTAATGATGGCGGCTTCCTACGGTGTGTTGATAGAATTGGAAACAATGGAAAATAATTTTATGAACACAGTATGGAAGGCGATGTATTATGTTAAGAAAATAGAATCGGTATATTTAGGTGTATATCCGGATTCTGGAAATATAAAAAATGCAGCGGTGGCTCTTGGAGGAGACGAGGAAGAGGATATCCGATCTGGGAAGGGGCATATCAGCTCTCTTCACCTAAAGGAAACAATGCCGGGACTTTTTCGGGAGGTTCCATATGGTACAGGCCATGTGGATTTTGAGAAAGTAATACGTGCAGCCTGGGACGTAGGGGTTCGGCGATACGTAACAGAGTTTTGGTATATTGGAGATAATAAGTGGAGAGATGACTTGAAAGCGGCAAATACCAAAATGCGGGAAATTTTAAATAGAATTCAAAGAGAACATGAGGAAGTAGTATGTTAGAAAAGCTAAAGAAAGAAGTGTATGAAGCAAATATGCTTTTGCCAGACTATAAGTTAATTACTTTTACATGGGGAAACGTTAGCGGTATTGACAGAGAAAAGAATTTGGTAGTGATAAAACCCAGTGGGATTGAGTACCATAATTTAAAACCAGAGGATATGGTTGTTTTAGATTTGGAAGGCAATCACGTGGAAGGGGAATATAATCCATCTTCAGACACAGCAACGCATCTAGAGTTGTATAGGCGATCACCTCAGATTAATGGAATTGTCCATACCCATTCACCATGGGCAACAAGTTGGGCTCAGGCCGGAAGGGAAATTCCTTGTTATGGCACAACCCATGCAGACTATATCTATGGTTCCATCCCTTGTGTACGAAATCTCACACAGGAAGAAGTGGATGAAGGATATGAGAAGAATACTGGGAAGCTGATTGTAGATAGCTTTGACAGACAGGAATTGGACTATGAAGCAGTACCGGCGGTCTTGTGTAAAAATCATGGAGTTTTTACTTGGGGAAAATCTTCTCATGAAGCGGTTCATAATGCAGTTGTTGTGGAAGAGGTGGCAAAGATGGCAGCCCGAAGCGAAATGATTAATCAAAGGATACAGCCTGCACCTCAATATTTACTGGACAAACATTATTATAGAAAGCATGGTGCGAATGCTTATTATGGCCAAGGCGGTAAGTGATTACACAATACTGGAACAAAAGAGAAGCGAAAGCTTCTCTTTTTGTGTTATGATATATAAAATGCAATAAGGAGAGTATAGAGAAATATGAATAGAGAAGAAACTGATTTCGAAGTGAGCTTGGAGGAGCGTCTATTGAAAGAGATAATTGATTTGGCAAAACAATTTGCGTTACATAAAGTGATTTTGTTTGGCTCAAGGGCAAGAGGAGATTGTTATCCAACAAGTGATATTGATCTGGCAGTTTCAGGAGGCAATATTGTAGGTTTTACGCTAGCGGTTAACGAGCAAACAGCAACGCTATTAGAGTTTGATGTTGTATCACTGGATGGAAGTATAGAGAGGGAGTTGGAGAAGGAAATTCAAAGAGAGGGGAAGATGATTTATGAAAAAATATGATAACTTTATTTCGGCTTTAATCAATTTAAAAGATATATACGATTATGAGGAACCATACAACACCGTCGTTTTAACCGGGCTTGTAGGTTTATATGAAATTTGCTTTGAACAGTCATGGAAGGCAATGAAAGAGATATTGTCTTTTAATGGTTTTGAAGAGAGCCAGACAGGCTCGCCTAGACAAATTTTGAAGCTGGCGTATAGCGTTGGAATGATTAAAGACCAAGAGAAGTGGTTGGCGGCGTTAGTGTCTAGAAACAACGTTTCTCATGCATATAATAAGTTGATTGCACAAGATATTATCAAAGCCACAAAGGATGTGTACTATAGTATGTTTATTGAGTTAAAAGAAGAGCTGGCTCAAAAATGGGTTGAATAATATTTATCTGAAAAAAGTGGAAATATATCGTAGGATAGTGGAAGTAAGGTCTGGATTCATTGTGGTATATTCACCTCATAGAAAAGTATAGCGGAGGTTGAATAAAATGAAGAAAAAAGCAATGGACGAAAAAATTGTTGTAAGACCAATTGTAGGATGCCTGACCCATTCCCACTTCTGGGAAGGACCTTGTCGCGCAGGACGTGCAGAGAACATGACCGTAGAAGCAGAAACAAAAGAGGCAGATGAGAAATTTGCAGAGGCAAAGGAGATATTAAAAGGTGTAATCGATGAAGTAGAACTTCTTAATCCAATTGATGCAAGATATGATGAAAAATTTGTAGTGGGCGAAGATGTGTTTGCACAAATTGAAGAGGACATGGATAAGGTAGACTTCTTTCTATGCATGAACTGGAGAATACCAAAGCTGGAACGGTACAAAAAACCAATCGTCATTATGCAAAATGGAAATGAAGGAATCGACTTTGCTGCATACTGCCGTAACATTGGTGTCGAAGCATATGTTGCAATGGATATGCAGGACTTAAATGAAATTGCACACATTCTCTGGGTGCGAAAAGCAGTGGCAAATACAAGGGCGTTAGTTTTAACAGCAGGCGGACAGCCAACATTTGGAATCCAAAGTCTGATAAGAGACCCGGAAGTACTACGTCAAAAATATGGATTCGAGGTAATTAAACTTCCTTTCCATGACATCTTCAAATACATGGATGAAATCACAGACGAAGAAGCAAAACCAATTGCAGATCAGTTGATTAATGGTTCCAATGATACAAAGGTAAACACCGAGTGGTTTATCAACGATATCAAATATTACCTGGCTGCAAAAAAGATGATGGATGTTTATCAGTGTAATGCTTTCTCTACTGCATGCCATGAGCTGTGTACCTCTGAGATTCCACAGAATAGAAAGTTCACTCCCTGTGTATGTCATTCCATTATGAAGGATGAAGGAATTCCAAGTGGGTGTGAAGAAGATTTGAATGCCATGATGGCAATGATGATTATGCAGTATGGTGCACATCGTCCAGCCTTTATGGGAAATCCCAATCATGAAACAGATGAATTGTTACGTATTCATCATGCAGTACCAGCTCTTTGCATGAATGGATTTGGAACCAAAAAGCTTCAATATAAATTGTGGGCATTTACTGGACAAGGCTTTGGCGGAAAGCTTCAAGTTGATTTTACAGAAAATGATGAAGACTATGTAACTTTGGGAAGATTCAATCCGGCAGGGGATACCATCTGTATTAAAAAAGGGGAAGTATTAAGATCGGAGTATGACGAAGTATATTGCAGTCCTTATTACTACATTCAAATGGATGATGTAAGAACGTATATGCATAATCTGGCGGGATTTGGACATCATCAAGTTTTGATATTTGGTGACTATATCGATATGATTAAAAAAGTAGGAAAAGTAATGGGATTTGAAGTATTGGAGGGATAGAATGATTTATTTAAATCAGGCTGCAACTTCTTATCCAAAACCACAGCGTGTGCAAATAGCACACGCTGCCTCACTATCTGCTCCTCCTGTGGGGCAGTACAGAAGCAGTCTTACAGCGGAAAAAGACATTTTTGATACGTGTAGAGAAAATTTAGGGAAGCTTTTTGGAATCGAAAAAGACAGCCGCATTTTCTTTGCTTCGGGAGCCACAGAAGCTTCGAATGTCTTGATTCATGGAATGGATTTCCTGCAAAAGCATGTGGTAACAACGGCAACGGAGCACAATAGCATTTTGCGTCCTCTTTTGAATCGGAAGGAAGGCAAAAAGTATACGACAATAGTGGGATGTGATGGAAAAGGCCGGGTAGATCCAAAGGAAATTGAGAAAGGAATCAAAGAAGATACGAAAGCAGTGTTTCTAAATCACTGTTCCAATGTTACAGGGATGATACAGGACGTGGAAGCAATCAGTCGGATTGCCCATGAAAAAGGAGTCCTTCTGATTCTTGATGCATCGCAAAGCGCAGGCTGTATCCCGATTAATGTGGATGAGTGGGGAGTTGATGGACTTATCTTTACCGGACACAAAAGCTTGTTTGGAAGTCAGGGAATGGGAGGTTATTATCTCCGGGAGGAGATTGCATTAAAGCCTCTTCTCTATGGAGGCACAGGACTGGACAGCAGCCGGATTATCTATTATGAGCCTCCCTATGAATACGAGGTGGGTACGCAGAATACTCCGGGAATCATTGCATTAAATGAAGGGGTTTCCTATGTGTTGGAGCGTGGAATTGAAAATATTAAAATCAAAGAGCAGGGGCTGCTTAGGGAGATTTACGAAAGACTCGCTATCATAGAAGAAATCACCTTGTATGGAAGCCATCAGACAAACAAAGGTCCTGTACTGAGTTTTAATATCAATGGACTAAACCCATCGGATGTTGCTTATATTCTTCAAAATGGATACAATATTGTAATCCGGGCAGGTTTACACTGTGCACCTTTAATTCATCAATACATTGGAAGTGAAGCAAAGGGTACTTGTCGAGTGAGCATTTCAGATCTCACAACGGAGGATGATGTGGAAGCTTTTTTAAGCGCAATAAAAGATATTGTAAGGAGCATGGGGTGACGTATGAAAGTAATTGGAAAAACAGAATCAAAAGAACGGTGTACGGAAGCAGGATGGTATGCGTATGATATTTTGCTGGATGAAGACATAGACGAAGAATTTATCAAGAACCTGAAAAGGTTCGGTTCACTGCTTTATATGCCAATGCTTAAGAAACCTTTCTTTAAGGTTGAGTCTTCTAACTATTTACTAAAGGGGATGAAGGGGGAACCTTTCTTTCGGCTGGCCATCCATAAAGACTACGAGGAGTTGGTGGAGAATATTGTCCAAGATATTAATGGTTAAAAAGTGACAAAAACTTGGAAGAATCTTACATGTAGTTTTGGGAGAAGAGTTGGTATGATGGAAAAAACCACAAAGGGAGGAACGAGATATGAAGAAAAGAATTGTTGCGGTATGTATGATTCTTTCCATGACCGCCGCTGTAATTGCAGGATGCAGCAATAAGAGCGGGGAAGCAGATAATGGAGAGAAAAAGGACAGCAAAAAGGGAAAGACGATTTCGATTATGGCAAGTCAGGACTGGGTATATGATGCAGAGATGGAGCTAGGCAAGCAATTTGAAGAAGAGACGGGGATAAAGGTTGATTATCAGATTGTACCGGCAGATCAGTATTATAATCTTTTGATGACAAAGCTAAACAGTGGGGAAGGTCCGGATATATTCGGTGGACAATCCGGAAGCTTTGACTTAGTATCTCAGTACAAAATTCAGGATAATGCGATGGATTTATCCGATCAACCATGGGTAGAGTACTATGATGAATTTGCGAAGGAGCAAACTTCTGTAGACGGGAAGGTGTATGGAGCAACCTTCTATGACACTACAACAGACTATTACATTGTATATAATAAGAAGCTGTTTCAAGAAAACAATCTAGAAGTACCAAAGAGCTTCTCTGAATTTGAAAGCGCTTGTCAGACTCTTTTAGATGCAGGGATTACTCCATTCTATCAACCGGTTGGGGATGGGTGGCATCACGTAATGTGGTTCTGTGAAATCGGTGGAAAATACGAGGAACTGGTTCCCAATATTGTAGATGATTTAAATAACAATAAAACAACCTTCGCCGAAACCAATGAATTCAAGAAAGTATTAGAGCAAGTAAATGGTTTGGCACAAAAGGGATATTTCGGAGACAATTATCTATCTGACGAATTTTCAGATATGGGTACTTACCTGGGCAGTGGTGAATTTGCAATGAGTGCCTGTAAAGCAGGAGCAATAGCCGAAATTGTCGCAGCGTCAGAGGGGGCTTATACAGAAGAGGATTTTGGATTCTTCCTTTATCCTGTACTGGATAATGACGTATTAAATGAGCATCCTTGTGGACCATCCAGATTTATTTATTCTGGATCTGAAAATGCAGAGGAAGCAAAGCAGTACCTTGAGTATATTACGAAAAAAGATAGCATACAATCTATGATTGATAATGAACCAAGAGTTGAAAACCTCCCTTACGATGCAGGACAAACTCCGGCATACAGTGAAGAGACCGAAAAGTTCTTAGAATCCTTCGACAAAAGAGGAGTGGTTTTTCAGGATTCAATTAAGTACTTAAATCCTCAATGGATGGAAATTGGACAAGACATGGTATCCATGTTTATTGAAGATATGACACCGGAACAAGTGTTAAAAGGAATTGATGACAGAAGAGCAACACAGGCGGAAGCAGCAGGTGATGAAGCCTGGTAAGATAGGAAAAGGCGTTTCACATTATATATTTGATGTGAAGCGCCTTTTTAAATTAACTATTTTTTGCGGTCTGTTCTTTGCGGTAGCAGGTGGGGTTTACACCGGTAAGCTTCCGAAAGGTCTTACTGAAATGGAACTGGTCAGGATAGCCCACCTTTTCCCCTACCTTTTGTATTGGTAAGGAGGTATTAATCAGGAGATGCTTTGCCTCATTAATTCTTATGTTCGTGAGATATTTAAGGGGAGATTCTCCAATGTACCGATTGAAGAGTTTTGTCAGATAGGCGGAACTAAATCCCATGTTGATGGATACGGTTGAAAAATCAATTGCTTCCATATAATGTTCCCGTAGATAAAGAGCAGCATATTCTACGATTCGCTGGGTATCACGCCCCAAGGATACATCTTCTTCAATCGAGAAGGAATCATCCAGGTGAACCCGTACTTTGTTGAGACAATCTTCTAACTCCTCTGGATTTAATGGCTTTAGCAAATATTCAAATACATGATATTTCAATGCTTTTCTGGCATACTCAAAGTCTGCATATCCACTCATAATAATGGTTAAAATATGAGGAAAGCGTTCATGAATCGTCTGGGCAAGAGTCAAACCATCCATAAGGGGCATGCGGATATCGGTAATGACCACATGGACATTTTCATGATTTAAAAAATCAATAGCCTCAACACCATTTGAACTTTTTCCGACGACCTTAAAGCAAGTTTCCAGGGAGTTAATATGCCGCTCTAAGGATTTTAAAATAAGCGGTTCATCTTCTACAAGAAGGATATTGTAATTACTGATTTTCTTCATAAGGTCCCCCTATTCTGACAACGGCACCACCGTTCTCTAAATTTCCAAAATCAAATACAAAGTCAATGCCATACAAAAGATATAAGCGGATAAAAACATTTAGAATCCCCATTCCATCAAGCTCAAGGCTTGGAAGTAAGCCGTTGGCTAATATCTCATCCATCTTTTTCCGTAATCGAAGGGAAGTATTATCATCAAATCCGGGTCCGTTATCCTTTACATCCACATACCAGAATCCATCCTTTATCTCTCCTTCAATAGAGATGTGCCAGGGAGGGAGCGTTTCGGATGTGAACTTACAGGCATTTTCAACCAGAAGCTGAATACAGAGCTTTGGAACCTGTAAATCTAAGATGTCATCACACACATGGAAGGAATAGGAAAGGATATCGGCGTAGCGCAGCTTTATGCATTTTAAATATAATTCGCAATGTTCCAATTCCTCTTCCAGAGAAGAGGTCTGTTCCTTATTGGAGGAGATATAGCGGAGAATAGAGGTAATATCTCGACTCATCTGAATCGTCTCCGGGTATAACCCTTCTTCAATCATTGCACTAATGGTATTCAGTGAATTGTAGAGAAAGTGGGGATTCATCTGTGATTGAAAAGCAAGCATCTGTGCCTGAAGTTCCTGTTCTTTTAGAAGCATCATTGAGTTCATGCTTTCTTGTCGGAAGGTAAGAGAATCATTCAACGCATTTTTAAGCTTTTCAATCTCAATAATATGGGAGTCCTCTAATGCAATCTCCTCAAAGTGCTCATTAAACTCAGGCCGTTGCAGTTGACGGTAAATGTTTTTAATCGGAGCACTTAATCGTTTGGAAAGTATTTTTGAAATAAAGTAACAAGCAGCCACTCCGGAAATTAATATGATCAAAATAGGCAATAATTTCTGATAAATTGTAGAGAAAAACTCTCTGGAGGGAATTGCTGTAACTACAGTGAGGTCTGAATAATCTGTTGTTGCATAGTAAAGCTGACAATCCTCCTGTTCTTTGGAGGGGTCAAGGGGAAAAACAATCTTCTTGTTTTCGTCATATATGGTTACATTAATAGGATAGTTGGTTTCAGGTTCATAAGCACGGTGGAAGAGAATATCATAATACTTCAATACTTCTACGTAGCCTTTGGGGGTATGGTAGTCACCGTAAAACATGCGAACCAGGGAAAAATAATACCGATTCTCATTGGTTCCAACTCCTTCGGAATAAATCTGGTTTTTCCGGGCTCCGGGATAATAACGAAGACCTTGCGCCTTTGTGGCTGCATCAAACCAGGGAAGCTTGTCTACATTTGTCTGAAGAGAACCGGTATAATTTCCGGCACCAAATCCTTCTCCATCTGTATTAAAAACGTTAATCTGACGGATAGAAGTATCAACACCACGAATTGATATAAGGACATTGGACAGCTCATTCCGAAAAAGACTGATTTCGTAGGAAGATGAGTCAGCACTGTTCATGTAATTCGAAAAGCTATCTTTCATGGAAGTGGAATTAATGGTATTGAGACAGACCGTATCCAGTTGTTGGAGTTGTAAGTCGATGTCTTTAGCTATGGCGTTACAGGTGCGCTGCATTTCACTTTCTAAGAAGTTCTTCTGACTGGTATATTCCATAAGAGAAAAGACGCAGGTAAAAAGCACGATAAGAAAAACCATGCTTACAAGCAAGGTGGATTTCAAAATGCTTTGAATGCTTTTGGGTCCTTTTGCCATCATGTTTCCTCCTGTTTTATTCATAGATAAAGTATACCATATTCAAAAATATCTATGGGTGAATGGTTAAAAATATACATAAAGTGGAATGGGAATTGCATGTAAATTAAGGGATGGCAGAGGTAGAATTGATTCAAATATAAGAAATGGGAGGAATGGAAATTGAAAAAATCGAAACTTTATCCATGGTACTTTGCTCTGGGAGCAATCTTGCTCTATACGGCTCTGTGTGTGGTGCCGGGAATTATTGGAATTGGATATTCCTTTACGGATTGGTCAGCATATTCCAAAGAGGTGAATTTTGTGGGGCTGGATAACTTTAAAAAAGTGTTTAGTGCAGACGATAATTACTTGGGATATATCAAAAACACGTTATTGTTTACCGGTGTAACGACGGTGGCGAAAACGGGACTGGGATTACTTTTAGCGTTGGCTCTCAGCCGAAATGTAAAGGCAAAGAACTTTCATAGAGGTGTTATGTATATGCCCTCCGTTCTTTCTGTTTTAATTGTGGGCTTGGTATTTACTTCCATTTTAAATCCCAAAACAGGATTTTTAAATGAATTATTAAGAGGGATAGGATTAGAATCTTTCACACAAAAATGGCTTACCGACCCAGCAATTGCATTTGGGTCTGTGATGGGAGTGGATATTTGGAGAGGAACGGGATATATTATGACCATTCTGATTGTAGGAATCCTTGCAATACCAAATGTTTACTATGAAGCTGCAAGTATTGATGGGGCAAGTGGGTTTCAGAAGTTTAAGAGCATTACTTTTCCAATGCTTAAGCCCACTCTTGCCGTGACAATCGTGTTAAATGTTTTATACGGATTGAAGGTCTTTGATTTGGTCTATGTTTTGACGAATGGAGGACCGGGGCACAAAACAGAAGTAATGTACACGGCTGTGTTCAAACAATTCTCTCAAGGCCTCTATGCCGAGGGAACAACAATCAGTTCCGTAATGTTTGTGTTTATGGTGATAATTGGTTTCTTTATGATTAAAATACTGACGAAGGATGAGGTGGTCGAATAATGAATGCAAGACATAAAAAGATTGTAAACTATGGACTTAAGAATATTTTAGCATGGATTATTTCATTGATTATGCTTATTCCATTAACACTGATTGTAATCAATGCATTTAAACCGGCAGAGGAATGTTTTACCATGACATTTGCCTTGCCAAAGAACATTACACTAGAAAACTTTTCTACTGTTATTGAAAAAGGAAAGCTGGGAAGAAGTTTTTTGAATAGTTTGGTTTATGCCAGCAGTGCAACGGTTATTACCGTAATATTAGGCTCAATGGCGGCCTATGTTTTTTCCAGAAGACGTGGAAAAGCAATGAATGCCATATACATGTATCTTGTTTTGGGGATTGTAATACCGATTAATTATGTGGCACTGATGAAGGTAATGCAGGTGACCCATTTGAATAATACAATGCCGGGGATTATTTTGCTGTATGGAGCGATTCAATTGCCCTTTACGGTATTTCTCCTTTATGGGTTTGTATCAAAGATTCCCACAGATTTGGATGAGGCGGCGATTATCGATGGGTGTGGTCCGATTCGTTTGTTCTTTAATATTATTTTACCCCTCTTAAAGCCGAGTCTGATTACGGCAGCAGTCCTATGTTTTTTGAATACGTGGAATGAGTTTGTAATGCCACTTTATTTTTTGAATTCTTCTGAAAAATGGCCGATGACTTTAGCAATTTACAATTTCTTCGGACAGTTTGAAAAGAGCTGGAATCTAATCTGTGCGGATATCCTTCTTACGTGTCTGCCGGTAATTGCGATGTATATTATTTGCCAGAAGTATATTGTAGGCGGATCAACTGCCGGTGCTGTGAAGGGTTAGGTGAAGTATGAAAATAAAAATAGATACGTTAAAGGGAAGCTTTCGTTTATATGGGGTGCAGGAAAATATCATCCGCTGTGTCTGTACAAAGAGAGAAGAAGAGGATTTGTCACCAATCGGAATTGAAAGAGGCGAAGGGGTACCACTGATGGTACAGGAAGAGGAAGAGAAATTCTATGTGCAGACGAAAAGAATTTTTCTGGAAATCGAGAAAGCGACTGGAATCTTCACATGGAAGGAGAAAGGTTCCGGGAAAATGCTTCTTGAGGAAGATGGAAAAGAACTAAGAGAAATCCCTCTGGCAGTGTATACCACAGGAGGAGAAGAGCCGGATATTGAAACGGTACAGACGGTAGACGGTGAACGAAACTTCGTGAGGAATTTAAGAGAAGAAATAAAGGGAAGTATTTATAAAGGGAAACTCAAATTCAAGTTTCAAGAGGAGGAATCGATTCACGGATTGGGACAAGGAGAAGAAGGGATTTATAATTATAGAGGAAAAACGCAGTACCTCTATCAACATAATATGCGAATCCCTATGCCTTTTTTTGTATCATCTAATCAATATGGAATTCTTTTTGATACTACAAGTTTGATGTATTTTAATGATGATGAAAGAGGGAGCTATATGTATCTGGATGCCATCCGTCAGTTAGATTACTACTTTATTGCAGGGACGGAGATGGATGAAGTGATTGCAGGATACCGGGAACTTACAGGAAGGGCTTCTATGCTGCCCAAGTATGCTTTTGGTTATGTGCAGTCCAAAGAAGCTTATCACACGCAGAAAGAAGTTCTTGAGGTGGCAGCAGAGTATCGAAAGAGAAATATCCCTCTTGATTTAATCGTTCAGGATTGGAACACATGGGAGGAGGGGAAATGGGGAAATAAAAAAGTTGATAAAGAACGTTATCCCAACTTAAGTGAGATGAATCAAAAGCTTCATGACATGAATGTGCACTCTATGGTTTCTGTTTGGCCAAATACGAATTCGGGAACCGAAAATTATGCCCAGATGAAAAAGGCAGGATGTCTTTTGAATGACCTGTCAACCTATGATGCTTTTAAGGAAGAAGGGAGAACTCTTTATTGGCAACAGGCAAACGAAGAACTTTTTAGCGGAGGCTTTGATGCATGGTGGTGTGATTCTACGGAGCCATTTTCAGGTCCGGACTGGAATGGAGAGTTTTTAAGAGAACCCTGGGAACGTTTTCAATTGGTAGGAGAAGAGCATAAGAAGTTTCTGGGGACAGAAAAGGCAAACTTTTATGCCACACTTCATAGCAAAGGAATATATGAGAATCAAAGAAAAGAAAAGAAAGAGAAACGAGTGCTAAATTTAACAAGATCTGGCTACGCTTCCATTCAAAAATACGGTGCTGTTCTTTGGTCTGGGGATATCACTGCAACATGGGACACCCTTCAAAGGCAAATAAGGGAAGGTCTTAATATGGCAATGAGTGGGATTCCTTATTGGACACTGGACGTAGGAGGTTTTTTTACAGTACATGAAAAGTGGAAAAACAGAGGCTGCAATTGTAATACGGATTCTACACCTAAGTGGTTTTGGCAGGGAGACTATGAAGAAGGAGTTGCCGATCCGGCCTATCGTGAATTGTATGTGCGATGGTTAGGATATGCTCTATTTCTTCCGATGTTTCGTTCTCACGGTACAGATACACCGCGGGAAATCTGGAACTTTGGTGAGAAGGGTGATCTGTTTTACGATTCCATAGCATCCATTATCAGAATGAGATATCGATTGATGCCTTATATTTACTCTTTGGCAGGAGGAGTACATTTCAATCATGAGACCATGCTTCGCAGTTTACTTTTTGATTTTCCTCACGACAAAGAGGCGGCACAAAGAAGCGATACTTTTTTGCTGGGACGAAATATTTTGGTTTGTCCAGTTACAAAATCACTAGAAAAAGATGAAAAATGGGAATGTTATCTCCCAAAGAGCTGTCAATGGACCCATCTTTTCACGGGAGAGAAGTACGAGGGAGGACAGGTGATTTCGGTATCCGCTCCTTTGGGACAGGTTCCGGCATTTGTAAGAAGTGGAGCAATCCTTCCGATGGAGGTGGGATTGACTTATGCAACGGAAAAAGTGGATACACCCTTTGAAATTCACATCTATGAGGGGGCGGACGCAGAGTTTTTATACTATGAGGATGCTGGGGACGGGTACGCGTATGAAGAGGGCATCTACAATGCAATACCAATGAAATGGAATGATGCCGAGAGTATTCTTACAATTGGGGAAGCAAAGCATCGATTTGAAAATGGACTAGTAAATAGGAAGTGTGTAGCAATCTTAAAGGAAGCGAAAAGTGAGTTTATTTATCAGGGAGAGGCGATAGACGTATGCTTGTAAAAGATCAAAAGGAGCTGCCGAAGGAATTTCCGGTAGAGATACAGCGGTATAAGGAAAAGAGAAGAAAGATGCAGGTGACACCAATTTCTCATTGGCATGATTTTATGGAAATTACTTATATCGAAAAGGGAGAGGCAACTTATTACGTAAACGGAAATGCTTATTTCGTTTCATCGGGAGATATGATTATATTTAATCATATGGAGTCTCATTACTGGGAGCTTGAAGCAGAGGAGTTGGAGTTGATGATTCTGACTTTTTCACCAAGAATTATAAACGAGAGTATGAATGCGATGGATTTGGAATATCTTATCCCTTTTTTGAAACGAGGAAGTAATTTTAAGAACAAAATTTCCAAGGAAGAACCTTTTGTGTCGGAAATGAAGGTGATGATGGAGGAGATTTTGGAAGAATTCATTCTTCAGCAGCCTGGAAGCTCTCTTATGATTAAGGCAGATATTTTAAGGCTTCTTACGATTATGGTGCGTCATTACCGGCAGGTTCAAGGAGGCACAAAGAAGGATGCAGGGGAAGACATACACCGAATAGAGCAGGCGATTTGTTACATTCGAAATAATTATGAAAATAAAGTGACCCTGGAAGAAGTGGCATCTTTAGTCTGCATGTCTCCCAACTACTTTTCAGGCTTTTTCAAGAAGACGATGGGTCAGAATTTCCAGGAATACGTGACCGGCCTGCGGATGGAGAAGGCAAAAGAATTATTGAAAGAAACAAACTACAATATATTGGATATCTCTCAAAGATGTGGCGTATCCAGTATTGCTAATTTTTATAAGCTGTACCGCAAAATTTTTGGGATTGCGCCGGGAGCAGAGCGACAATAGTATAGGATTTTAGAATGATAAGGAAGGAGTATAACTCTTTCCTTATTTTAGTGTAATAAAACGAAATATATGAAAAAAAAACCAAATAGAAAAAAATAAAGAATATATGGATAAAATAATTTGTTGACATTACTATGAAGATAGAATATATTTAAAAAGTGACGGATAAAATTTGCAGAATATATGATATACAAAGAGTATTGAAGGAAATTTTTTGTTTTGAGAGAGGAGAAAAAGGATGAAGAGAGTATGGTCGGCAGTAGTCATTACGCTATGCTTTAGTATGCTATTGGCGTCTGGGTTAAAGGAACCTGCAGCAGAGGCAAAAGAAATATTAAAGCTTGCAGTGGTGAACTTGGATGAAGGAATTGTGACAGGTGGGGTGTTACAAAATTATGGCAGCAGCCTTTTAAATCTTTTAGGAAAGGACATCAGTGTAACTGGGCTGGAGGATGCAAGAAGAGGAACCGAAGAGGGGAGTTATCTGGGTTATCTGATTATTCCAAATACCTTTTCGAGTCATGTGAATTCGCTGAATACAAAGCCGGAGAAATCCAATCTTACCTATGCAATCGCACCAACACTTCATGGAGAAGAAAGAGAAGAAGCAATTGCCGAGGTATATGAGATCTATCAATCTTTTAGTAGAAACTTAAGTCAGGTTTATACCTCCTCAATACTAAAAGAAGTTCATCAAATTCAAGATTCCTCCAGTGCGTTGATGGCACGAGATCAAAGAGATTTGGACACGTTAGACGGAATTAGGGGATATGATTTAAGAGACACCATAGTGATTCCCGTAATGGAGCGTGTAGATAAGAATATTCCACCGCTGAACTTAGAGACCTATTATGCAAAGAGTCAAAGTGATGTGGATCAGATTGATGCTTCCTATGAAAAATTTTTAAGGGAAGGGAATATGGGAGTGGATGAAATCCGGAAGCTTTCCGAGGTGACGACAGGAACATTAAACGATGTAGAAGCGCGTCTCAGTAATTTACAAGGCGAGGTTGGAACGCTGCCAGATAGTTTTGCAGACACCAGCGAAGAAGAGAAGGTAAAGCTTGAAAGTCTGTCTCAGGAAGCAAAAACTGATATATCCTCTTATAATGCTAATGTCTTGGCGAAGAATACAGAGATTAAAAAAGAGCAGGACAAAGCAGATGTACAGATCCAGAACTATAAGACTCTTATTGAAGAGCTGGAAACAGATTTTCAAGTGACGGATGAAGAGGGGACGAGACTGGAGGCCTATTCAAAAGGACAGATGGAAGAGCATCAGGAAAACTGGATTGAAGAGACCGATAAAATCACAGAATATGTAGATGCAGTAACCGCCTATAAAGATGCAGTAGAGGATTATGAGAAGAGCGTAAAGGCTTATCAGGCTTCGATTGAAGCTTATCAAGTAAATATGGGTATCTATCAGGCCGAATTGGACACTTATCAGGCCGATTTAGAAGCGGCCATTGTAAATCGGTTAATGGATAATTACGAAGTGTTTGCAGACGAGCCAGAGGAAACGAGAGAAGACGCTATAGAATACTATGTGTTAGGTACTGATGCTATTGGTTGGCCAGTGATGCCAAGCATCCCGGAAATTCCGAAACCAACAGATGAGTATGGAAGTGAGATTGAAGCACCAACAGAAGTGCACGAAGTACCACCAGAACCAATTACACCTCCAGATGTGCCGGCAAGTATAGAAATAAATATAACGAAACCAACAATGGAAAGTCTTCCTAGCTGGCCAGGAGCACAGGTCCGTGTAAAAGAGGACGAACTAAGTGGGAAAATTGATGGCGTTGTAAATTATGGAGTCGAAATTGGAAATAATGGAAGAAGCACTTTGGCGGCATTAACACCACAGATTCAAAATGTAAAGACAAAAGAAAATGAATTGGCGGAAGGGTTTGATAACCAGAAGGAAAGTTACAATGTATTAACTGGGAATTTGGAGAAATTCGATTTGCTTTCTTACATAGACAGTAGTGAAATTAATGGACACATGAGCAGCTTGAATGGAAATCAGGGAGATATGGAAAAAGCCATTGGAGAGCAAAACAAAGAATATGAAACTTATGTTTCAGCTGTGTTAACAAGTACAGGTGACCAGGTCACGAAGCTTCAGGAGAATATCCGTGAAGGGCAAGAGAAATCAGAAGAAAAGTTAGAGGATGGTTTAGCAGGAGCGAAAGCTTCCAGAAAAGAGAGCAATCGAGCGAATAGTATTGTTCTCAGTGATTTTACCACGCGCTTTCCCTATTCCCGAATCGGTGAAATCGAGAACAAGGAAGTCTATGATTTTATAGCAGAACCTGTTGTGCTTATCAATCAATCAGAGAGTCAGGATGTACCGAAAGAAGTAGAGAAGAAATCGATGGGTGCCGCAACTGGAACAAGTACTGGAAACCAAGTACAGGAAGGCCAAAGCAACACGTTACTTATACTATTGGCTGTGGCTGTAGCACTCATTTTGATGGGTGGGGGGATTTATAAAATCAGCAAGAAACCAAAGGAAAATGAAGAATTTTAATCAAGGTAACAACACAATTATGTGTTTCGTTATAAAAAAAATTAGGAGGAAAAGACATGTTAAGAGTGGATTATGATGCTCTGGCGTATGCGTCAAGAACATTAAGCGAGCAAGGTGATACTTTTGAATCTTGTATTGGTACTATGACAAGTGTGGTAAATGGCTTACCGGATATTTGGGAGGCAGATACTTGTGATCGTTACGTAGAGCAATACAACGAAGCAAGCAAGACCTTAAACGAAGTGCGTGAACTTATTCGTGAAATGTCCGAGCAAATGCAGAAAATCTCTGATAACTTCCGAGGTGCTGATGTGGACATGGCAGGTCAGATGTAACATAAAGAGAGGGCTGTATTTTTAATAGTACAGCCTCTTTTTTGAAAGGGAAAGATATGGAAACAGAGTTTGAATTGGATTTGGAAGTAATTGAAAAGCAGGGAAGTACAACGACGTCTCTCGGGAGTCAGTACGGTTACCCTGTGTTTAGCGAAGAATTCCAGGAAGCTGTAAAGCGAAAGAAAAGAGAAGAAAAAGAAGAAAAGACAGCTCAGATGCATCAGGTGTTTGAGGGAACAAAGAAAACGGAAACAGAAGCCACCTTTCAGAGAGTAATGCGGGCAGAGACGGTGGGCATCGTAAAGGAAGAATCAATTGCAGAAGTAGAGGGAAGAAGCTTGACAGAGAATCTTGGATTCGCTCTATTAGGAGCCTTATTGACAGGTGGAATTCTATACTTAATCGATAAACGACTAAAGAAGGGTAAAAAGAGCCATGAATATCAAGATAACCATTGAGGTTCCAACAAGAGAAAACAAAATTGATATAAGAGTAAATCAAGAACAGCGAATGAAGACGACCCTTGGGGTATTAAATGAGAATAGAAAAGGGTTTATACCCTTATCAAATATAGAAACAGTACGAATAAAGGAAACAGGAAGACAAGTCGATATAAGAGAAACTTATGAGGAGGCCGGTATATACACGGGAGCCATCCTGGTAGTGGAGGAAAAGGGAGGAGAATATGGCGAATAAAGTAGGATTAAGTGAAGAAGAATATGCAAACGTGGTACAAAGCCTAAAAAGTGCACATAACAATAGTGTTTCTTTAGTGGAGAATGCAATATCCCAAATTGGTGGTCTAAATGGCCCAGGAGCAGCATTTGATACAGAGAAGATTACACCTCAGATACAGCGAGTTATAGGAGAATTGAATCGATTAAAGGGACAACTGGAAAATGTATATCACACACATGAGGAAGTAGTAGACAGTTTTCAAAGATCAATTGACGAATGCGATTCTATCTGTTAATGGAGGGATAAAAATGGGAAATTTGAATGTAAATTATGAAGAAATAGAAGCAGTGATTAGCTCGCTCCGTGCAAGCCTGGCATCGGAACAATCAGAAATCAATGGAATCTATAATCAATTAATCGGATATTTCAGTATATCCCGTGGTGAAGAAGCTGATGCACTGAAAGAACTGCAAAGAGCCGAGAAAAGAATGATGACAGAAGTCGCTACTTTTTTGCAGAGATTTTCAACAAGTGTGCTATTTGCGTCCAATGAGTTTAAGAAGTTTGATGCTTCCGGTGCAAAGAGTATGAAATAGGAAGAGGGAAAGAGAGGAGAAAAGAATGGATCGAGTGTTTGACCAAGACTATATTAATGAGACCTGTTCTCAGGCCAAAAGTGCGTTAGAAGAAATCAAAGATGCCATGGAGTATGTAAGGGAGTTAGCAGGGGAAGTAGAGGCAGTAATCGGAAGAGTCCCAGCGGATGTCCGTAATAATAACGCGTACACATCCATAAGCGGACTGCGCCAGGCAATTGACGCAATTGATATCGACTCGATGCTTCACAAGCTGGATGACTGCCGTGAGAATGCCAGGCTTATCCAAAGGATGGATACCCAGTACGCAGCAGAGACGAAAGCATTAACACAGACCATTAATCAGATTAAAGAAAGAGCTGCTTCCATGGGGGAGTTCTTGGTTACTACTTCTTTGAATTCACCGGACTTTATGGCGAAGTTTGATGTGGAGCAAAGGAAGTGGAATCAAGTAATGGAGGATGCAGATGCTGCCCTTGATACTATACTTTCCAATGTAAAAGGTGCAGAGACTATCAGTGCAATCTTTTCAAAGGACCCGGTAAACTTAAGTACTGGGAACTTTATCTATGATAAAACGGATTTGGAGATACAGAACCCAGTTCCTTTTACTTTCCGGCGTTTCTATAATAGCATCAATCGGCGAAAGGGGAGTCTTGGAAGAGACTGGAACCACAACTATGAGGTACGCCTTCTGTTTGAAGGGGAAGAAGTAATTCTTCTGTTGGAAGAGGGAAAGGAAGAACGGTTTCTCCTACAAGAAGGGAAAGAAAAGCTTTTCTCTATTTACCATAGTAAGGGAGAATTATCTAAGAGCGGTGACACCTATATTTATGAGAAAAAGGGTGGAATGAAATACTTCTTCGACGGAAAGGGACGGTGTCAAAAGGTTGAGAATCAAAAAGGACTACTGTTTCAATATACTTATGCAGGAGAGAGTCTCTCAGTAGCAAAAGTAGAAAAAGAAACGGGAGAATACTTTGCCTTTACTTATGAGCAAGATGGATACCTGCAGACTGTATCGGATCATAATCAGCGAACTGTTACCTATGAAATCGAGAAGGGACTTCTAAAAAACGTTGTATCCCCAAAGGGGAATCAATACCGATATGAGTATGACTCCAAGAGAAAGCTTCAAAAAGTCATTAATCCAAGAGGAATCACTCTGGTTGAAAATACCTTCGATGAAGGAAATAGAACCATCCACCAGGCATTCCCCGATGAGGGAAGTATGTCCTATGATTACGATGATGAGAAGCGGAAGGTAACCTTAACGGAGAGAAACGGAAGTCAGGTTTCCTATTATCATGATGAAAAGTTTCGGGATATCCGTCACGTATACCACAACGGGGAAGAGAAGTTCACCTACAATCAGCTGAATCAGAAGACCTCTGTAACGGATAAGCTGGGAAGAAAGACTCAGTACAATTACGATGAAAAAGGAAACCTCACCCGCATCATCAATCCTCTGGGGCTAAAGACAGAGATTACTTATAATGAGAAGAATCTTCCCACCTCTTTACGCATTGGAGGACAGGAGAAATTTCGTAACCGGTATGATGAAACCGGGAACTTGATACAGACCATTGATGCCTTAGGAAACCGTCAGCTCTTCCAATACGAAAAGCCGGGTCTCCCTCAAAAGATACAGATGCCAAACGGAGGCGAGATTACCCTCTGTTATGACAAAAGAGGAAACATCCTTCGCATTGTAGAAGCTGATGGGGATACCACGGAGTATGCGTACGATTGCCAGAACCGTGTCATCGCAACGAAGGATGCTTTCGGAAACACCACCAAATATACTTATGATGCAGAAGACAACCTATTGGAGGTGGAAAATGCCAAGGGTGAAAAGCGTCATTATGAATACAATCAAGGGAACAAGGTCACTCAGATCTGTGACTTTGATAAGACCATCTTAAAAAGAGAATACAATGAGCTTGGAAAGCCTTGTAAAATCATTGATCAGGAAGGCAGGGAAACCCTCCTGCATTACGACAGGATGTGGAACCTGGCAAGGGTAACGGAGGCAAATGGAGCGAAGACCACATACGTTTACAATGAAGACAATCTTCTGGGACGGGTGCGAAATGGGAATGGAGAGGCCATTCGCTACACCTATGATCCAGTGGGAAACCGCACCAGCATCAAGGATGAGGAAGGGAATCAAACCTTCTTTGCTTATGATGCCTTAAACCGCCTTGTGGAAGTAAAGGATGAGAAGGGAGTAAAGGAATCCTACGCCTACGATGGGGAAGGGAATCTAATCGAGGTGCGGGATGCTTTGGGACTCAGCCTGACCCTTACTTATGATGCCATGGGAAACCTTATAAGAGAAGAAGGTCGAGAAGGAGAGAAGCGGGAATACACCTACAATGCAAACGGAGTCATTACAGAGATTTGGGATGAAGCAGGAGGCGTTACGAAGTATGACTATACTCTTGGAGGGAAGCTAAGAGAAGTAAGTTACCCGGATCAAACGAAGGAAATCTATACGTATAATCAAGTGGGAGAGGTGGAGACCTATACGAACCGGAAGGAGTATGTCTATACCTATTATTATGATTGCCTTCATCAGCTTATCAAGATAGAAGGAGCACAAGGAGAGACGAGAGCGTATACCTACGATGCTGTTGGAAACTTAACAGGCTTTACGGATGAAGAAGGCAATGCAACAACGTACCGGTATTCACCGTCAGGACAATTAGTGGGAGTGGTAGATGCCTTAGGTCATGAAACCACGTATACTTATGATGCAGTGGGAAGATTGGAAAGTGTTCCGGGAACCACTTATCAAAGAGACTTAATGGGGAACATCACAAAGGTAATTGATGGAGTGGGAAATGAAGAAAGCTATCACTACGATTCAAGAGGTTTGCTTCTCTCGAAAGTGGATCAAGAAGGTTACCTGACTTCTTATGCATACAACCGTGAGGGAGACCTGCAAAAGATTACTTATGAGGATGGAAAGGAAGTTAAGCTGTCCTACGATGCCCTGAGACATCTGAAAGAAATCGAAGACTGGGGAGGAATCACCAGAATTGAAAATGATACCAGAGGAAGAGCGAAAAAGGTCACTTATCCGGACGGAAAAGAAGTGTCTTATACTTATGGACCATCGGGAGAGCGAAGAAGCATCCGGTACCCCGATGGGAAAGAAGTTTTCTACTCTTATGACAAGAGCTTGCGCTTAAAGGGATTAAAATCAGAAGAACAAGAGCTGACCTATGCTTATGACCAGAGAGGGAATCTTATCGAGAAGAAATCGAATCTCGGGTTTGCGACCTCTTATGCGTATAATCAAAAGGGACAGATGGAAAGCCTCGTCCATCAAAAGGGAGAAGAGGTTTTAGACTCTTACACTTATGCTTACAATCAAATGGGATTAAAGAGCAAGGTTCATAAGAATGAGGAAGAATTATCCTATACCTATGACCCTATTGGGCGTTTACTAGGTGTGGAAAAAGCAGGAAATAAAATCCGGGAATACGCATATGACCATCTGAGCAATCGCATCCGTAAGATACAAGAAAATCAGAAGACGGAGTATACTTATAACAGCCAGAACCAACTCATCAAAGAGACGGATGGTGTATTGGAAAAAGAATACGCATATGATAAACGGGGGAACCTAAAGGCGATAACGGAAAACAACCAGTTGACTCATCAGTATACTTTCGGAGCGATGAATCGTCTGGAGAAGGCACAGAACTTCACCTTAAATCAATCTGCAGCCTACCTGTACAATGGTCTGGGACACCGGGTTGGAAAAAGAGTTGGAGAGAAGGAAGTCTTGGATATCCTGGACTTAACGAAGGACTATCATAACTTATTGGAAAGAAGTGAAGGAGAGGAACACACTAGCTTTACCTGGGACTTCCAGGTGGTAAGTGGAAGGAAAAAGGAAGAGAGCTTCTTCTACTTCCAGGATGATTTGGGGAGTCCAATTCACCTACTGAGCTCCAATGGACAAGAGGACGTATATCAGTATGATGAGTTTGGGAATCAGATGATGAACCAAGAATCAAGTATACCACAGCCATTCACCTATACCGGGTATCAGATGGATTCGATTGCTGGAACTTATTATGCTCAGGCGAGAGAGTATCAGCCACAGGTGGGTAGGTTTATCAGTGAGGATGTGATTAAGGGAAATGGAATAAATCCAGTTACAATGAATCAATATACCTACTGTTGGAATCGGCCGATGGATTTGGTGGATCGAGATGGAAAAATGCCGGATGGATTAACCCATGATGACATAATAATGTTCTATGAACATCCAGAGTATTTGGTGCCATATAGTATCGAGGGAAATGGCCCGGGAGGGTATGATGATGATGTGTTATATCATAGTGACGTTAAAGGACCAAGTTTAAAAATTAAGCCAAGTACAGTTGATATAGGTAAGGAGGTTAAAAAAGATTCAACAATAGGACTAAACATTATAAGCGTTGATGGAGGAATAGGTAAAGTTAGTTATAAGGATAATAAAGGATTGTTGCAATCGATACTCGAATTAGAAGTTGTTCATGGGGGAGCCAATATAGGAATAAATACTAAAAATGTGGGAGCAAAGTTGTATGGGACATTGGTATCTTTACGTGGAAAGGTACTTGCATTAGAGGTGTTGGACAAAAGAATTTATATAGGTGCAGATTTAGATCTTTTTTCTGTAGGTATTAAGGCCAGTTTGGATATCAAAAAAAAGGAATTTACAATGGGAGCTTCAGAAGGGGTAGGATTTGCGATTAATATCACATGGGAAGAGAGGGGACAAGTTAACGATGAGTGTGAGGTGGATTAAGCGAAAAAAACAATTTGCATGTTTTATGGTGGTGCTTGTATTTGAACTTTGTGCCATAATTATTAAATCATTTAGTTATTATGGGATATGGCTATATGTTTTACTAGCATTAATCTTTGGAATTATTGCTAGTGTAGGGACTATTGTTGTGGTATGGTGTCTTGACAAAGTACTTGATAAACTTTTCAAAATTGATTTTGTTAAATTCTATATTGCAACAATTCGAATTGTTATGTTCATTTCTGTACTGGGTATGCTTCCAATTATCATATTATCAAAAGTGGATGGAGATATGGTTATTGCAATAGGAGTTACTACAGGAACATATGTAGGAATGAATTTAGTATCAGAGAAACGAGAAAATAAACTATGAAAAAGATATATAGCATTGTTCGTAAACGGGAAGAAAGTGATATGGGAAGTCTCTATAAATACTTTATAGGTGATTTTCCAATGATGTATTCATATACAAACTATCATAGAGGTGCGGCATATATATATTGGCACGCTGAGATAAACCATAGATATGAAGTAAAGCAAAAAAATAAATATTATAGATTTCTGGAATTTATTCCTGTGATAAATACAATTTATGCTTGGTTTTATAGTCGGAAATATGAAGTTTTATTAGATGATAAGTTGGTTGGATATTCCGATATGGTCAAAGTAGGACGGATTTTGGAAAGAGAAAGAGTAATGGTAAATGGTATTGAATATATCAATAAGGCTGGAAATACATCCGTAAAACGTCCGGGCAAAGATTATGAATGGACTATTGAAACAAGTACTGGACATAAGGTGGCCATAATTACTAAAAGAAGAAAGGACGAGGAATTGGCTATCGAATTTGTTGATGAAAAGGTTGATTTAGAAATAGTAATTATTTTGGTTATGATGGCTGATATGACTTCCTTTTCCCCAGAACGAACCGGACAAGTAAGTATGTACGATTAGAGTGAAAATGTGTTTCCTTATTAGGCGAATCAAATATCTATTATAGAAATGAGTCGGCTATGATAAATCAGTCTGCGGATAAAATATACTTTTCTGGTATTACGATGTATAGGATTGGAGTCAAGAGCCTCACCAAATTGATTTATCTGAACTTACATTAGAAGAAGTAAGAGAAAAGCTTGATATACAAACAGAAGATAGAAAGAGGGGAAGCATAAATAAATAAATAAATAAAACAAGAAGAAGCATATAGATATGAAACTATCATTTAAAGAATAGGTTAAACGTTTTGAAGGTGAAAATGATGTGATTCTTTTTTATACGGTAATAAAGGATAAAAATACAGAAGAATTGATATGTGCAAAGATTAGTAAAAAAATAATGAAGTTAATCAATCTGCAGCCTACCTTTACAATGGTCTGGGACATCGGGTTGGAAAAAGAGTTGGAGAGAAGGAAGTCTTGGATATCCTGGACTTAACGAAGGACTATCATAACTTATTGGAAAGAAGTGAAGGAGAGGAACACACTAGCTTTACCTGGGACTTCCAGGTGGTAAGTGGAAGGAAAAAGGAAGAGAGCTTCTTCTACTTCCAGGATGATTTGGGGAGTCCAATTCACCTACTGAGCTCCAATGGACAAGAGGACGTATATCAGTATGATGAGTTTGGGAATCAGATGATGAACCAAGAATCAAGTATACCACAGCCATTCACCTATACCGGGTATCAGATGGATTCGATTGCTGGAACTTATTATGCTCAGGCGAGAGAGTATCAGCCACAGGTGGGTAGGTTTATCAGTGAGGATGTGATTAAGGGAAATGGAGTATATCCAGTTACAATGAATCATTATGCTTATTGTTGGAATCGGCCGATGGATTTGGTGGATCGGGATGGACGGATGCCAGATATTAGTATAGCCGATATTGAAAACATGAAGGTTCTAAAAGATGAAGTTACCGAGTTTATGGTACAAAATGTATTTGGAGTGACGAGGACACACTATGAAGATAGTGATGGTGAGCTAACTAATATAAGTATCACATCGCATCAAGGTGGAAATATAGTAGTAGCCAATATTAATACTAAAAAAAGGTTTACAGGTTATTCAGTAAATTTCAGTACTCCCCAAATGTGGAAATTCAAGGCTTCCGCATCAGCAAATGTGAACTTTAATGATTGGAAAAAATGTGGAATATCCTCTTCCTTATCTATGAACGAGGGACAGGTTACAACGGCTTTTGGGATGCAAATCAGTTGGGATAAATCTGAATTTTATGGTAAAATTTCGGATTCCTATCATACAGGAGATTTGAAAATACCTGGATTAGATGATTTGCCGAATATTCCATTAGGGGCTACGATATCTGTAAAAACAACTCAACATGATTTCACAAATCTTGTAAGAGGATATTGTATTGTAGCGCCGATAGTAGCAGCTGGCTGTGCTGCGTTGGCTTGTGCTAGTCCCGCACTTGTGGGTGTAGCAGGAACAGGCGGTGTAAAACTTTTGATTGATGTACTAGAGATAATGCTTAAGCAGGCACCTAAATATTTGGGGCTAAAAGATACGAGCGATTGTAATTCCTAGGTGAAAGAGGGGAAGTATAAATGAATAAAACAAGAAGAAATATAATAATAATAATAATAATAGTAATTGCATGTGTCTTTGGCATTCTAACAATTCTTTTTTATGGAGTATATAAATCTCTTGCAAGTATGGAAATGAAGAGTATAGACCAGATAATAAAAGAAAGTGAAGAAGCTCATAAAAATGCGCAATATTATGATTCAATAGATAAAGCTATGGAGTTGTGGGATGTGGCAGAAGAATATGAATATCGGATTGATATTAAAGAGGAGATAATACGCTTTGAGGGTGAAAATAACGCCATTCTCTTTTATACAGTAATAAAAGATAAAAACACTGAAGAATTAATATGTGCAAAAATCAGTAAAAAAAGTAATGAGAATAGTCAACCTGTTTATGCTGGGAAAAGGATGCTGATTTTTGGTGATAATAGAAAAGGAATAATTGTGGGTTCAAATGAAGATTTGATACGCGACTATATTGATACTAGTTACTCAAGAGTAGATTTTAGATTTAATCCCGACGAACAGTTTATTTGGGGCATCAGCCGGACAGAGAAGGTAAGGGATTTAAAGATAGAAAACCAAAAACCAACCGAAGTGATTATATATGACTGCTTTGGTGAAAAGGAATATTTTTGGTACTATGAGAACTTAGATGCAACCGGCTCACCTCAAGACTGGGATATTGAATTAGAAGAATAAATAGGTGAAGAAAAAATTTAATTAATTACAAAGGAAGTACATAGTACTAAAAAGGAAAAGATTTTTCGTTTTAAATGGACAAGAGGACATATATCAGTATGATGAGTCAAGAATCAAGCATACCACAGCCATTCACCTATCACAAATTTTGTAAGAGGATACTGTATTGTAGCGCCGATAGTAGCAGCTGGCTGTGCTGCGTTGGCTTGTGCTAGTCCCGCACTTGTGGGTGTAGCAGGAACAGGCGGTGTAAAACTTTTGATTGATGTACTAGAGATAATGCTTAAGCAGGCGCCTAAATATTTGGGGCTAAAAGATACGAGCGATTGTAATTCCTGGGTGAGAGAGGGGAAGTATAAATGAATAAAACAAACAGAAATATAATAATCATAGTAATTGTATGTGGCTTTGGCATTCTAACAATCCTTTTTTGTGGAATATATAAATCTTTTGCAAACATGGAAATGAAGAGTATAGACCAGATAATAGAAGAAAGTGAAGAAGCCCATAAAAATGCGCAATATTATGATTCAATAGATAAAGCCATGGAGTTGTGGAATGTGGCAGAAGAATATGAATATCGGATTGATATCAAAGAGGAGATAATACGCTTTGAAGGTGAAAATAACGCCATCCTCTTTTATACAGTAATAAAGGATAAAAACACTGAAGAATTAATATGTGCAAAAATCAGTAAAAAAAGTAATGAAGACAATCAATATGTTTATGCGGCAGAGAAGATAATTATTATTAGTGGTAGTAGAAAGGGAATAAGAATAGGTACAAATGAAAACTTGATACGTAAATTTATTAACACCAGTTATCTCGAAACAGATTTTAGAGCTAATCCCGATGAACAGTTTATTTGGGGTATTAGCCGAACAGAGAAGGTGAGGGATTTAAAGATAGAGAACCAAAAACCAACCGAAGTGATTATATATGATTATTTTGGGGAAAAGGAATATTTTTGGTATTACGAGAATTTGGATGCAACCGGCTCACCTCAAGACTGGGATATTGAATTAGAAGAATAGGCAAAGCAAAAATCAGTATGAAGAGTTTGGAAATCAGATGATGAACCAAGGATACCACAGCCATTCACTTATACCGGGTATCAGAAGGATTCGATTGCTGGAACTTATTATGCTCAGGTGAGAGAGTATTTGCCACAGGTGGGTAGATTTATCAGTGAGGATATTGTGAAAGGATTTAAAAATATTGGTGAATGAAGTCAAGTGTGCATCATAAAAGAAGAAGGAAATTATGTGGAGAAGTATAGCAAGAGTATTACCATGGATAGGAGCAGTTGTTGTAATTAGATTATTATTTATTTTACAACATAAGAGCAATAAAAAAATGGAACAGAAAAGTGATTATATTATAAAGAACAGTGGCCTGATACTAATTATCGGAGGAGTAGGTGTTGTGGTTTTTGGTGCACTTATCGTATTGGCTGTATGGACGAAACAAACGAGTCCAGGAATATTAGTAGTATTTGGAGGAATGTTTTTAGTGAGTCTATACGGACTAGTTGAATGCTTACTTTACTATGTAGAAGTAAAGGGTGATGAGATAATATATAGATCTTTTATAGGGGTCACAAAAAGATACACATTTGCGATGATAACGAGTGGGAAATACACGAAAAGTGGTAGTTTTAAGGTTTATGTAGGAACAAAGACCATCATTAAATTCAGTGACAATATGCCATTTCAAAGGTTTGTAGAGCAAATGATAGAGAGGGGTATTCCAGTAGAAGTCTATAAATCAAAAAAAGCATAAATTGAAGAGATAAAGGTTAGTTCTGGAGAGCTGGAAGTAGAATTCATAATCCCCTAGATTATGTGGAAGAGATACAGAAAAATCAGAGGAGGATGTTTACGGAATATATGTGAGAAATAAGTCTATTAAAGAGGTTGATTTAATAAATTTCATGTAAGAAAATTTCGAGGATATAGACATGTCACGTCTAAAGATATATGGATGGAATGAACTATCAAATGGTATATACATAGAAGTTTCGTATGATGATTATAGTCTTAATCCCCTAATAAAGGGAAGAATGAAAGAAAAGGGATTAATTAAAGAGTTTGAGAACTATGATTTTAACGTAAATGACTATGTTGGATTTAATTATGCTATGTCAAAGATAGATGAACTGGATAATCCAATAGAAATCATAAAACATGATATAGCAGCATTAGAACATTGGCTAATTAGATTTACATTTAACAAGAGTCCTATGAACAAAATATCGATGAAAGAGGAACAGTTGAAAGAGTATTTTCGTGAAAAGATTGTGAAAATAGGATTAGATTTAAACAAAGTTAGATTTGAGTGCAAGAAGAGCTTTTTTCATCCGATATGAAATTTGAAATATATTATAGTGGATATCCTGTTTCACTCTATTTAATGGGATTATTAAGAGATTTAAAAGATCCGGACATAGAATCTGAAATTTTTTCAAAGATAAGATACTCAAAATGGTAAAAGGAGGATACAAATATGGATTTTGATGCAATTGAACTAAGAAGGAATGCAGAAAGAAGAGAGGCGGAAAGAAGAGAGGCCGAAAGAGTAGCGCAAATCTATCAGGAAGTAGCCAACATAGAGGATGAGATTGCGATGTATACTGGGGCGAGAGAAGATGTGGCATGGGTAGAGGGAAGCTTCGAGCCTGGAAGAGAATCCTGGTCGAATGCATTCCAAAGACTAAATGGGAATAGTGATGCAAAAGAAATCGAGAAGAAATCTCAGTTCGAAGGAGAGATGGCAAAGTCCCTTAGGCAATCAATGTCCGAATTAGTGAATAATATTACAAACGGGGTGAGTAATGCTGCCAGTGTAGCAGGAGATATTTCCTATCAGATTATGCTAATTGATAATAAGATATCCGAGCTAGATACAAGTCGATACAACCTATTATGTCAGATATAAAGGAGCCAGAAGAGATGGAGAATAGAGTAAAGAAATCCAGTCTAAATGCCAAAGAGTTTTACGACTATGAAAGACTGGTACATAAAACAGAAGGATTTATTCCAGCAAGATATGAGGAGGAACTGGAAGAGCTTATTTTTCATTATGAGATGGAAGGATTAAAGCCGATTACAGAAATTAAAGGTGAGAGTCGGGAGAATCAATACCGTCTGCTTATTAATATGGTAAAACTGGCGTCTCTTACAAAGATTTATGAGATTTCCTTTACACCGGGAAATCTTTTCTATGATGAAAATTTCTTGGTTTTAATTCAACAAAGAGACCTCTATTCCAAAGGAGTGGAGGGAAATGAAGAAGCTTTTATGGAAGTGTATCGTGCATATGTGGGAGGTGTTCTTGGGAAGAAGTATACGACAACGATGCTTCTGCAAAGTGGAAGCAACCTTCTAAAGAAAGAACAAGATTTTATTCCTTATCTAAACGCACAGACGCCAGAGGAGATGGCGGGGCTTTTAAGGGAAAAGCGAGATGCCCTGCAAAAGGAGATGAAAGAAAAAAAGGTTGTAATTACCAAGAGTTCAAACCGAATCAAAACAACAGTTTCCATTCTATCAACAGTGCTTCTAATTGGATGCTTGGTAGGCATGGGTTATTTAAGCTTAAAGATACTGCCAAAGCAAAGGCAATTGATTCAGGCCAATGAAAGCTTTATCGCAAGAGACTTTGTTGGCTGCATTGACCAGATGAAGGAAACAGAGGTAGAGGAGATGGATGCATCCACCAAATATATCCTGGCAACCTCTTACGCAAGAAGTGAGAGTTTGAAAAAAGAAGAAATAGAAAGTATTGTGGCAAAGCTCTCTACCTCAAGCAATGAAAAAGAATTGGAGTACTGGATTTATTTGGGACGTTTACAGTCGGATAAGGCTCAGGACATGGCGCAGGCTCTTTCCGATGATCAGCTATTGATGTATGCCTATATGAAGGAATTGAGTTTATTGGAAACGAACACGAAAATAGCAGGAGAAGAAAAAAGCCAGCGTATCCAGACCTTGGAGGATAATATCAATAAACTTGGGAAGAAGTATGAAGAGAATGTAGAGAATAACGAGGAGAAATAAAGGGATGATGTTTGAGCGAAAACAACAGATGATTTTATCAGGGAATGCAAAAGATCCATTTGTAGATATCCTCATTCCAAATGGGGAGGAGATTACCCTAAGAATAGATGGCTCTTATATGGAGTTGAAAAGAGAAATGATGGGCATACTGCTTCACAATCAAAAGCCGGTAACCCAAGAACGTATCCAAATCCAAAAGGGAGATGAATTCCTTATTGCAGGTCTTCGTTTCACTTTTTTTGCCGATCGCATCGAGATAGAGGGTGAAGGAGTAAAAGACATTCAAACAACTCTTGCTCCTATGCCAAAGGAGGATGGAAGATTTCCGGAGTATCCCTTCTACAAGCGCTCTCCAAGAGTGATTCATACCATTACACAGGATAAAATCGAATTGAAGGCGCCGCCCAGGAAGCAAAGTATGGAAAAGGGTGGAATACTTACGCTCTTAGTTCCGACGCTGAGTACGATGGCATTTACGCTTTTGATGGGATTTATGTTAAAGAGAGGACCTTACATCTATATGAGTGTTGGTATGACTGTGATTACCACCATTTTTTCTGTCCAAAATTTTATCAAGCAGAGAAAAGAGATGAAAGCATCCAATCTGCGACGAGAAGAGGTTTATCGAGAATATCTTTTAAATACGAGGAAAACCATTAAAGAAAAACGAAAAAAAGAAGAAGAATCTTTTGCCTATCAGTATCCAAGAGCGAAAACCATAGAGCGTATGGTAGAGCAGTACAGCAGCCGTCTCTATGAACGAACACCTTTAGAGGAGGATTTTTTGGAAGTCAATCTCGGTTTCTATAAAGGAGAATCCTTTGTAGCGGTTGGTTATGATAACAAAGAGCTGGAACTGGAAGTAGACGAATTAAGTCTGGAAGCAAAAGAAGTTGCCAAGGAGTATAAAGCAGTACCTTACCTACCCTTAAATGTGGAATTGGGAAAGTCTCATTTAGGATTGGTTGGATACAAAAAGAATGTACATGAGCAGATTAAATATTTGCTTTTACAGCTTACCTTTTTCCATAGTTACCATGATCTGCAGATTATAATGATTTATCACCAGCGTTACCAGGAGGAGTTTTCTTATCTCAAATGGTACCCTCATCTTCAGATTCAAAGTCTGAATGTAACGGGAGAGATTTGTAAGGAACAGGCAAGAGATCAGATTGTTGGCAGCATTCAACAGATTTTAAAGGAACGGAAACAAAAACAGGAAGAAGAGCAGGCAGCAGTAACCTTTAGCCCTCATTTTCTGTTCATTATTGATGAGCCATCATTGATTGTGAATCATACCATTATGGAATATCTTCAGGAAAAAGAATTAAACTTAGGCTATAGCTTTATCTATACCACAGATCAACAGGAGAACCTCCCGGAAAATGTAAAGACACTTTGTTTTATTGAAAACAAAGAAGAAGGAAGACTTCTCTTAAATCAAGGAGAGCATGTGAATCAGCGGTTTGCAATCCAACATCTGGAGGACATTGAGCTGGAGAAAATGGCAAGACGTCTCAGTGGTATTGTGCATCAGCAGGGAATGAAAAGCCAGATACCAGAATCGATTACTTTTTTTGATTTATATAAAATTGAACATCCATACGAATTGGAGATTCAAAAAAGATGGGAGAGTCATCAGTCTCACAAATCCCTGTCTGTACCTTTGGGAGTCCGTGCAAAGGAAGATTATGTGGAATTAAATCTTCATGAAAAGGCTCACGGTCCTCATGGGTTAGTTGCCGGAACCACTGGCTCGGGAAAATCAGAAATTGTTCAATCTTATATCCTATCCTTAGCAGCAAACTTTCATCCTTATGAAGTGGGATTCTTGCTCATTGACTACAAAGGAGGAGGAATGGCGAATCTTTTTTCTGACCTTCCTCATCTTCTTGGAACCATCACCAACTTAGATAAGGCAGAAAGTATGCGGGCAATGGTCTCTATTAAAGCAGAATTATCCAGAAGACAGAAAATATTTGGAGAGCATAATGTAAACCATATCAATGGATACAATCAGCTTTTCCGTTTAGGAGAAGTGAAAGAACCTCTTCCGCATCTGTTTTTGATTAGTGATGAGTTTGCTGAGTTAAAGAAGGAGCAACCGGAATTTATGAGTGAGCTGGTTTCAGCAGCCCGAATCGGACGAAGCCTGGGAATCCATTTGATTTTAGCAACACAAAAGCCCAGTGGTGTAGTAGATGATCAAATCTGGACCAACAGTAAGTTTAAGCTCTGTTTAAAGGTGCAAAATGCCGGAGACAGTAAAGAAATGCTCAAAACACCGGATGCAGCCAATATTACACAGGCCGGCCGTGCTTATTTACAGGTGGGGAATAATGAAATCTATGAGCTGTTTCAGTCCGCATGGAGTGGTGCTACCTATCAAAAGGAAGCCTCAAAGGAAGCGAAGGAAGATGACCGGGTTTATGAAATCAATGAGATTGGACAGGGTGAACTGATTAATCAAGACCTTGGAGGAACAAGAGAAAGCAACCAGATGAAAGAAACACAGTTAGATGCAATTGTCTCTCATATTCATGAAGTATATCAAGGGATGGAGACGGTAGAGGTGAAAAAGCCCTGGCTGCCATCCTTGCCTGGCGCTCTTCTTTCCCCTTACACCAAGGAAGTAAGAGACAGCAGTTCATTTAACGTTTTAGATTTAACACTTGGAATTGGACGAGTAGACATTCCGGAGGAACAGGATCAAAGAGAATATTTCCTTGACTTTGAAAAGCAAGGGCATCTTCTATATATGTCCTCATCAGGGTATGGGAAATCCATGTTCTTAGGTCAGATTATACTTGGTCTTGCAATGAAAAATGCTGTTCAGAACTTAAATATGTATATTCTTGATTTAGGAAATAGTGCATTAATTCCTTATAAAGGCTTGCCTCACGTAGCAGATTATATGGGATTTGATGACGGAGAAAAGCTTCGAAAATTTCAAAAAATGATTTTAGATGAAATGGCGGATCGAAAACGATGTCTTGCAAAGACCATGACACAGAATTTCCATGTTTACAACCAGAGTCAGGAAGAGAAGATGAAGGCCATTGTTATTCTGGTGGATCAATATGATGTGGTAAGTGAATTAGGAGATGAGGTAGTGGCTTTTATTCAAAAGGTGTCCAGAGATGGCGCTAGTCTTGGAATTTATTTGGCGGTTACGATGACTCGAGACAATGTAATGCGGGGAGCGACAAAAGGAAACTTCAAGGAACGAATTGCAGGATTTAATTTTGTAGAAGGAGAAAACTTTGCATTTATTGGGCGAAGTTCAATCAGTCTTCAGGAAGAAGATAAAGGTAGGGTCTTAATTAAAACAGATCAGATTCATCAGATGCAGCTTTACTTGGCGGTGCCCTTTACTGATGAGTTAAATTACAATGAGGAATTGAAAAAGAAAATTGAAGAAGTCGCTCAAAAGAGCAGTGAGGAGAGGGCGCAAGAAATCGCAACACTGCCGGAAGTTCTGACTTACGATATGCTGCCAAGATATCCGGGATACCAAAAGGATGCAGACAAAATACCGGTGGGTATTGATGCAGAGACTTTAGAGGTGCGGTATCTGGATATTCAAAGAGGAACAGGCCTTCTAATCGGCGGACAGGGAATGGGACGAACAAATGGAATTAAGAACATACTAAACCATCTAAAAGATGAGAAAGTATATCTGTTTGATGCCAGAAATGAGGAACTGCGAGAACATGAGAAGTACCCAAAGCATCTATATGGAGGAACACGTAGGGAATATGAAACACTTTTCGAAGAGATTGCCAAGGAAGTGGAAAAAAGAGAGGAGCATTCTCTAATAGAGGGAACTCATCAGCGGGAATCACAATACATTGTGATTGATGTAATACAAGAGTTTATGGAGACCATCGATGACAACGAAGAGATTGTTCAACTGTTTGTGAGTGCTATGAAATGTGGGATTCGTTTGGTTGCAAGTGCGGATGCCAAGCTTCGGGCGAGGACGAATAAAGTCCTGACTCTTTTGGTAGAAAGTCAGGGCGGTTTAATTCTTGGAAATATTAAGGAACAAAGTGTCTTTTCTTATACAGGTATACGAGAAGAAAACAGAAGCGTGGAATGGGGATACTACTCTATGCGGGGTGAAAATAGAAAAGTAAAAGTTATCGAGCATAAGTAGGGAGTAGGTGGAGGATGAAAGCACAAGAATATCGTATGAATTTGTGGAATGAGTTTTTAGGAAGCGATAAGAGCAGATCGGAATTAGAAAGAGGAATCTTAAAGGAAATTGGGGAAAGGTATTCTGAAAATATAGGGACATTACTTAAGATTTATGAGGCCTTTGTAGAAAAGGATCGTTTTTATGAAGATGAAGGGAATCACATTCGATATGAAAGAGAAGGAGAAGATTACTATCTTATCATAGAAGACCAGGAGGTTGCTTTTGCAGAAGAAAGCTTTCGGCATATGCTGGTTACCATGTTGGATATAATGGAGGATACTTTGCCGCTTGGAACGGTAGTGGATTTGCGAAAGGAAATCTATCAGGCAGCACCGGATATAAACAAGGTGGATCACATTCGAATGGTAATTACGCACCGGTTTCTGGGAGAAGAGGGAAAACACTATTATTTTCCATATGGTGCAGTTGTGTATCCTACCGGGATGCTGGGACAAGCAGAAATTATGTATTTTACGAGAGCGGCGGTGCAACAGATTGTTAGAAAGGGATATCGGGATGAGGAAGAGGATGGTTTTGTTTATCTAATGAAGCAAGATTTAATTCTGAATCAAGGAAAAAGTTCTTTCGGTTATGCTCAGAAAGAAGAGATTGAAGCTTTCAACAGGAAAGTAAAGAAGGAGGGAAGGTAGAATGGACAAGGATTTAAAGCTTGATGAGACCGGTCTGATTAAAAGGACAGTGAACCTAGAAGAAGCAATCGCCACATATAAGAATTTTGCCCATAGACCTTTTACTCAAGAGGTATCTTTACTTGAAGGAATGAACTCGGATTTTTTGGCCAAGTTTAAAAACATGTTAGAAGATTTAAATGAGAGTAATACAAAGGTCATTGAAAATCTGCAGGGAGTTGCGGTAAAAGGAAAAGAGATTGCAGATACCTTTGAAGATATTGATGACGAAGCCAAGGAGAAGTTGGGGTATCAAAAAAGCAGCGGAGGTGTAAGATGAGTGTATTAGCAGCATGGGAAGCATCCAATCAAGTTTCTGCTTACATCAGAGAAGTTGAGCACCTAAAATATGCTGTGCGGCAGAATTTTGAGGACATGGATTTAGAAAATAATTATAGAAGGGATGAAATGGAGGATCGGGTGATTGCGGTCGAAGCGGAGTGCGATAGTATTATTGGAATATTGAATTCTCTAAACTTCGAGTAGGGAGGGTATAGATGAGAACAGACTTAAAAATCAATTATTCACATTTGGATGAGATAATAGATCGAATCAGAAATTATACAAATGCGGTAGAAGAATTGGAAGACAGCCTGCTTGATATGAAGAGATTCCTAAATGAGCAAAAATCAGATGCAGTGAGTGAGTTAGAGAGTAGCATTGGAAAAGTTAGTTCCGAACTTGTAAACCGAAAAGAGAAGCTGAGACATCTGGAAAATATGCTGCGAAGCTATCTGGGTGAGATGGAAGGCACGGTACCTGCAAGAAATCGCGAAAGCCAAGTGCGTGTGGACACCTATGATACAGCTTTTAATATTATGCAGATGGAGACCGAGGTAAATAGTGTAGAACAGAGCTGGAATACGAATGTATGGAGTGGATTCTACTTTGGTATTGGAGAAGATGCAGACGAGGAAAGAGAAAGACGAGAAAGAAATTATCAGCAAATAGAAGATATAAGAGCAAATTCGTTGGTGTACCTTGCAGCGATTACGAGAGATAATGTTCAAGAAATCAGAGATATTTATGAGAATCATTTAAAGACTTATGAGCAAAGAGATGATGAATTTCGTACCCAGATTAATGCAACTTATGATACACTTACAAGTGAAAAAGACAAGTGGGATAACTGTTGGGAGCTTTTTGGTTCAATCAGTAAATCAGCAATAAAGGGTCTTGCGACAGGATTGATTACAACCTTAGTAGTGGTTTTATTCCCGGAAGTAGCTTTGATAGGTGCGGCAGTAGTCGTAGTCGTTGGAGTTAAGGGTGTAGAAATGTTGGGGAAGGTGCCGAAAGAAGCTTTGCCAAGCTGGCTGCATGGTGCAAAAGACGTCAGCGACCGGTTAGAGAAAAATCCTCTTTCTATCGTTACGATGGCAGGTCAGGGGCTTATGGATACAATTCAAACCCCGGAGGGCGCCGCGACAGTAACCGGTACATTTATAGGTAGTCTGGTAGGTGCTAAAATAGGAGTGAAGCTCAAACCAAAGGTTGATGCTAAGATTGCAGATTTAAAGGCAAAGAGAGCGGAAACTAAGAAGCTGGATGGAACAACTCCGAAGACGAAGGATGTGAAGAGTCCGAAGATAAAGGACGGGGTGGTTGAGAAGGTTGAGGGAGTTAGTGGAGCTGATGTTGATAATTTTATTAAGAACAACGTAAATTCTATCTTTCAAAAGAACGTTAAAAATGCATTTACATCAGATGCTAAAGTAACAGTGCTTATAGAAGATAAGATAGTTTATAGATATCATGGTGGCGATTCTGGTGCAAAAAGTTATTGGTACACACCAAATAAAACAGCGAATCCTGGTGCTGATTTAGCATTACCAAGCGGTAACTCATATACACAGGTTGATAAGCTAGTTATTCCAAAAGGAACTGAAATAATGGAAGGTACAGTTGCCCCAAACTTTGGACAACCAGGAGGAGGGTATCAATATTATGTTCCTGACCCATCAGTTGTTAAAAAATATTAGAAAGGACAAAGTTATGGAAGAATATAAAAAAGAACTTTTAAAGTGTATAGATTTATGTGAGAATGAAATGTTAAGTCGCACTCAAGGTGTCAAAGGTGAAAGCACTGTTGAGCAATTAAAGGAAGTTATTTTGCCTGAATTAAACAAATTATTGGAAATCATTGAAAGTAATCAATTACCACCCAAAGAAAGCAGATATCTTAATTCATTTGCTAATGCATTTAC
The DNA here is from genome assembly GCF_024721305.1 of Aequitasia blattaphilus. Lineage (GTDB taxonomy): Bacteria > Bacillota > Clostridia > Lachnospirales > Lachnospiraceae > Aequitasia > Aequitasia blattaphila. The sequence goes on from NZ_JAMXOD010000017.1 coordinate 60,228, forward strand.
AGTTTGGGGATGGGACATGCAAAATCCTACAGAATTATTTGTGTTACTTAATAAACTAAATAATGATTACAAAGAGCTGTAAATATTATGAGTTTGTATAGGGGTTAAAAAAGCTATAGAGAGTATTTTCTTTCAACAGATGACCAAGAAATAGTAGATCAACGAGCTGATGAAGAAAAGTAAATGCTCCATAGCCGGTATCTAGCCGTCCGTTAGGATTTAACCTTGATAATTAAAAAATGCGATGCTAAACTGAATAACCGATGAAAAAAGAAATATATTCTTGAGTTTCTCATCCGTCGGTGAAAACGGTCAAGCATCGTTTTTTTGATTGTCAAGGGTGGCGAAAGCTGAGAAAGTGCATAATAACAGAGCGTCTTATATGGCTATGTATACGGATGGTTTACCGTATACGAACAGAGAAGATGAGACTTATGATACAATTACCAATGAAAAGATAGGAGTGAAGCTCAAGCTAAAGGTCTGAAGAGCTCAAAGATAAAGGATGAGGTGGTTGGACTTATACAGAGAATAATGGATTATCAATTCCATAAGTTATATAATGGATAAATAAACAGATTGAATAAGGAATGATGAATGTATGAGTAAAACGATTACACTTTATACAAGACAGGTTGACAAGGTATGGAAAGAGCTTCAAAAGCAAGGAGAGTATACTGTAAAAAAAGAGTATGTTTTGGAGAAAAATGACAGCATTGCAGACTATTATCTGGATTTATATCAGTGGTATACAAAAGAAGGAAGAAAGCATATTGAGATTGATAAGAATCTGGAATACCCAATTTGGTTATCCTTAGACAAAGCCTCTATGCTGCAGCAAACGGAAGGAACCATTATTTTGAAGCTTGAAATCCCAAGGGAAGAAGTGCTGCTATGTAATAATGAAGCATGGGGTTATCGTGTGAATTATTGGTATATTCCCCTGGACAAAGAGGATGAGAAAAGGCATAATGAAGAGCTGAAACGATATGGTATATCCTGTGAAGCAGATATAATTTCAGGAGATAAAGGGAATTTCTACCCTTTGCTAAAGAGGAAGATTCTAAATAGTTGGGAGAGAGTTTTTACGTTAAAGCCGGATAAAGAATCCGATTACGTTGCAACAGTTTGGAAAATAAAAAAAGAATGGGTTAAGGGGCAGGAGCCGTGATGAGTCTACCAATATTTGAACGAATATTATTTAATATAAGTATGCTGATTTTACTAGCTGGCCTGTTGACAAAATTGCAGCCGGTGCGGCAATTTTTGTCAGAGGGAAAGCAGACAAAAAAGTCCCAGATATTATTGGCACTGCTATTTGGAGGAATCGGAATAATTGCAACATATACAGGGATACCGGTAGAGGGGGCAATTGCAAATGTGCGGGTGATTGGCGTTGTGTCAGCTGGAATTCTGGGTGGCCCTGTGGTAGGAGGACTGGCTGGAATTGTAGCCGGTGTCCATAGATATGTAATTGATGTTCATGGAATAACGGCAGTAGCCTGTGCTATTTCAACAGTTATGGAGGGATTAATTGGAGGACTGCTTTCGAATCGATTACGTTATGCGAAAAGACGCAGCTTGTGGGTGGGGGCAACAGCGTGTTTGGTAGAGATTATGCAGATGATTCTTATTTTGTTAATCGCCAAACCTTTTGAAGAGGCATGGAAACTGGTAAAATTGATTTCGGTCCCTATGATTTTATTTAATTCTCTGGGAGTCGTACTTTTTATTGGATTGTTTGACGCAGTACTGAATGAACAAAGCCGGGCTGCTGCTATGCGTATTAAGCTTGCATTTCAGATAGCAGAACGTTGCCTCCCTTATTTAAGAAAAGGCTTCTATGATGTGAAAGAGCTGCAAGGAGCAATGGATATTATTTTAGAAATGTCAGGGCTTTACGAGGTAGGGATAACAGACCAGGAAAGAATACTGTGCCGGGCAGGAAAAGATGATACGTCAATGGAAGCAGACTCTAGTCTTCCAGATATTGCAAAGCAAGTAATTGAGGAAGGTGATACAACAAAGGTCAGAACTCAAATTTACAATCATCAGCTTGCTATTTGTGCTCCCCTTACCCAAAAGGATGAAACAATTATGGGAACCCTTCTCCTTCGTACAAACAAAAGAGGGTGGTCTCAGATGGTAGAGAGCGAATTTGCAAGGGGATTGGCAAGGTTGTTCTCTACTCAGTTGGAGCTTTCTCAACTGGATCAGCAAAAGGCTCTACGGCAAAAAGCGGAACTTGAGGCATTACAAAGTCAGATAAATCCTCATTTTTTGTTTAACGCACTGTCAACAATCACGATGTTTTGCAGAGAAAAACCTGAGCGAGCCAGAGAACTTTTGCTTTCTTTGAGCTCCTATTTTCGAAATACACTTCAGACAGGAAAGAGTATGATTACAATCTATGACGAGCTGGAGCATGTGAGAGCTTATGTTGAGTTAGAGAAGGCACGATTTGGAGAAAAGTTGGTGGTTTCGGAAGATATTCCAAAAGATTTGAATTGTATTTTGCCAGCCTTTACGTTGCAGCCAATTGTGGAAAATGCAATTAAGCATGGAGCAATGAAGCAGGCAGGAGTAGGAAGGGTAAAAATTAGTGCTTACCGAACGCAAAAGGAAACAGTGATTCTTGTACGGGATAATGGACCGGGAATACCCAGTCAGGTTGTTCGAAATTTGTATGAGAATAACATGAGCGATGAATCGGTAGGTTTAACCAATGTGTATAACAGACTAAAGAATATTTATGGCGAGAAAAACTGTTTCATTGTGGAATCTGGAAACTATGGTGGGGTTGTAACAATACGAATCCCGACCTTGGCCAGAGGAACTACTTAAGAAAGGGAGAAAGTGATATATGCGTATATTAATTATTGACGATGAATATCCCAGTCGCAGCGAATTACGCTTTCTTATCACACATTATTTTCCGGAGATTGATTTGGGCGAGGCTGAAAGTGGAAAAGCGGCTCTGGAAAAATTTGAGATGGAAAGATATGATGCGGCTTTTGTAGATATACATTTAGGAGATATTACGGGAACAATTCTGGCAGGGGTTTTGAGAGAAAAGCAGCCAGACTTGAAAATTATATTTGCAACGGCATATGATGATTATGCAGTGCAGGCTTTTGAAATTGGGGCAGTCGATTACATTATGAAACCTTTCGATCCGGAACGAGTAAAGGCTAGTATAAATAGAATTCAGACCTCACATAAAGACATCAATCTTCCAGGGAAAATCTGCATTACTTTGAGTAAAAAGAAAGTGGTGCTGGATATTAATCAGATTGCATATATAGAAAGCAGAGGAAAAAATTGTATTGTACATGCAGAGGGGAAAGAGTATCAAAGTGTTCAGCACTTAGGAACGTTTGTGGAAAGATTGCCTGCTTCAATTTTTTTCCGTCCTCATAAAAGTTATCTTGTAAACTTAAATTACATATCCGAGGTAACTCCTTGGGTCAATAGTGCACTGTCACTTTTGTTGGCGGGTTACCCTGATGAACTGATTCCAGTCAGCCGTAATCAGGTAAAAAGGTTAAAAGATATTTTTGGTCTTTAATGATAATATGATGTTCATGGCGTGATACTGACATCTTGTATTCCAATATCAACATATGAGAGAGAGCTTGTTTTATTCAGGGCTCTTTTTTCATATAATGACAGAAAGCATATAAAATAGAGGAGGAAGAGAGAGATGATAACTTTTATAGCTTGTATCGTATTATTGATTATTGGGTACTTAACCTACGGGAAGTTTGTGGACAAGGTGTTTGGAACAGATGACAGAGAAACACCGGCAGTAAGACTTCAGGACGGTGTAGACTATGTCCCAATGAACAATAAGAGAATCTTTTTGATTCAGCTGTTGAACATTGCAGGACTTGGACCAATTACAGGGGCAATCCAGGGCGCTTTGTTTGGACCAGTTGTATACTTGTGGATTGTATTAGGAACTATATTTGCAGGTGGAGTTCATGACTATATGACAGGGATGCTGTCTATGCGAAACAATGGAGGCTCAATATCGGAAATAGTAGGGAAGTATTTAGGGGGAGGAATGAAGCAGGTGATGCGGGTATTTTCCGTAATTTTACTTCTGATGGTGGGGACTGTATTTGCAGTAGGACCATCTTCATTACTTGCGATGTTGACACCGAAAACCCTAGACAAAAACTTCTGGCTGATTGTGGTTTTGATTTATTATTTTCTGGCAACATTATTGCCAGTTGATAAGCTGATTGGAAAAATCTATCCGTTTTTTGGTGTTTGCTTAATTATTATGGCAGCAGGAGTAGGAGTGGGACTAGTGGCTAAAGGCTATCCGTTACCAGAGATGCAGCTTACCAATATGCATCCTTCTGATATCCCAATATGGCCATTTATGTTTATCACAGTAGCTTGTGGAGCAATTTCAGGATTCCATGCTACCCAATCTCCAATGATGGCGCGTTGCTTGACAACAGAAAAAAAAGGAAGACAGATTTTTTACGGAGCAATGGTTGCAGAAGGTGTTATTGCATTGGTATGGGCAGCAGCAGGAGTATCTTTCTATGAATCAACAGGAGGATTACTGGCAGTTCTTACAGACCCCAATATTGGACCAAACGGTGCGGTTTATGAAATTTGTATGACAATCCTAGGACCAGTTGGAGGGATTCTTGCGATGATTGGTGTTATTGCCTGTCCTATTTCCTCAGGTGACACAGCATTTAGAAGTGCAAGATTAACAATTGCAGACTGGTTCAAAGTGGATCAGTCAGATGTGAAGAAGAGATTAGCACTAACGGTACCTATTTTAGGATTTGGGGCGATTGTAGGAGGATTCTTTGATTACTCAGTAATCTGGCGTTATTTCTCATGGAGCAACCAGACATTAGCGATGATAGCATTATGGGCGGCTGCGGTATACTTATGGCAAAAGAAGAAGAAATATATAATTGCTGCAATTCCCGCAACTTTTATGTCGGCTGTAAGTGCGACATACTTTTTGGCTGCTCCAGAATGTTTAGGACTTATGAAACATGGAAAGTTATCACTAGCGTACGGTTTAGGTGCAGTAGTTGCATGTGTATTTCTTGGTATATTTTTAAAAACGACGGTTTTGAGTAAGAAACAAATGGAAAAGGAAGCTTAAATATTTTAATTTAAAAAGCAAGGGTGTCTGGTAACAGACACCCTTAAAGTTTGCAGATATAATGGATAATATCCATGAGTTTACTTATAAGTACATTGTTATCAAGAGACTCATCTTTGCATTTTTGCTCTAACAAATATTTTGTACTACTGATAATAATATCGTTTAACATCTCAATATTATCTTTTGTGACCCCAGTGTCATCCTGAATAAGAGGAGTCAGAATGCGGAAACTTCTTTCCGTTAGATTATTACCAAAATACATCATTTCAATTTCGGAAGAGAATACTTGGCGTTCTTCCGGAAAGATATCATAGTACTTGTTGAGAATGCTTTGAAGATCAGTACTTCTTTTTCCGAAAAAAAAGTTATAGAAGATTCCCGGCTGTTTGAAAATTGTATTATAAAACAGAGACCATATCTCCAGAAAATTCTCGGTAGAGGAATTTTTTTTCTCTCCAAGGGAAGCAAGGGCTATGCTATATTCTTGAAAATACTTTATAGAGGCAAGCATTAGGAGTTCGTCAAGGTCCTTAAAATAGAGGTAAATTGTTGAATTATGAAAACCAGCTTTATCAGCAATTCTTCGAATTGACAAATTTTCCACTCCATCTGCTTCTATCATTTCCTGAGCAGTATTTATAAACAAAGCCAGGGTGTGTTTCTTTTTATCTTCTTTTTCATTTGTCATTATTATAATCCGCCTTTTCTTTTTACCAAGAAATTATATCACACTGGAGCAAGGAGTATCAAATCTTAAATCTTTCTGTCAGCAACTATAGATAAGAGCTATAAGCGCTGGGAGAATATGTTAAAAAATTAATTGTTCTATTGACAATAAGCGCGCTTATGATTACAATGATTGTATAAATTTAAGGATAAGCGCGCTTATAAAATGAGAATATTGGCAAAAATAACCAATAGATAGAAGCTATTATTGTTAAAAATAGTGCGCGACAAAAGCCAAAGGAGGTTATTTATGAGGCTGGAAATTGGAAATTTTTACGTAAGAGAGATTGTTTTCGGAGATACTTTGAAGTTTGAACAAGGTATTCTCACAATCAACAAGGAGGCGGCACTTGATTTTATCCGGGAGGATGAACGAATCACAGAGGCAGAGCTTTATATTGCAAAGCCAGGAGATGACATTCGTATGTGTCCTGTAAAAGAAGCTGTTGAACCCCGGGTTCGCCCTGATGGAAGAAGTGCTTTTCCAGGGTACGTAGGAGAACTGGAGCAGGCAGGAGAAGGAATGACATATGCCTTGAAAGGATGCTCTGTACTGGTTGTCGGAAGGCATTGGGGAGGATTCCAGGATGGAATTGTTGACATGAGTGGAGAGGGACAGAAATACACACTTTTTGGCGAACTTCAAAATGTTGTTTTGGTAGCAGATACCAATGAAGAATTTGAAAAAAGAGAACAGCAAAAGAAAAACGATGCACTCAGAAGAGCTGGACATAGACTGGCTGAGTTTATAGCAGGATGTGTAAAGGACTTAGAGCCTGAAGAGGTAGAAAATTTTGATTTAGAGCCAATTATTAAAAGGGCTGCTGAAATTGAAAAGCTTCCATCTGTAGTATATGTAATGCAGCCTCAAACCCAAATGGAAGAGATGGGATATAATACTTTGGCTTATGGATGGGACATGAATCATATGGTTCCAACTTATATGCATCCAAATGAAGTTTTAGATGGGGCAATTATTTCTGGAAGTTTTATGCCTGTATCATCTAAATGGTCTACCTATGATTATCAAAATTGCCCAAACCTTAAGGCTTTGTATCAGGAGCATGGAAAATCAATTAACTTCCTGGGAGTGATTATGTCAAACCTAAATGTTGCATTGGAGCAAAAGGAAAGAGCAGCAATATATGTGGCTCAACTTGCCAAGAGTCTGGGAGCCGATGGTGCAATTGTAGCGGAGGAAGGATACGGCAATCCCGATGCGGACTTTATTGGATGCTATGTGGCACTTGAAGATGCAGGGGTGAAAACGGTGGGTGTCACAAATGAGTGTACTGGTAGAGATGGACAGTCACAGCCTTTGGTAACGTTGGATGAAAAATGTGATGCAATTGTATCCTGTGGGAATGTATCTGAGCTGATAGAGTTGCCACCTATGAAAGTAGTTTTAGGTGAGTTAGAAGCTCTTGGAAGAGACGGATTTTCCGGCGGTTGGGCTGATGATGAGATTTTAGGACCTTCTGTTAGACCAGATGGATCGATTATTATGGAAAACAACTCGATGTTCTGTGGGGATCGAGTTTGTGGCTGGTCAACAAAGACAATGAAAGAGTTTTAAGGAAGGAGATGAGACGATGAAAAAAGCGATTTTATATATCAATCAGTTTTTCGGACAGATTGGAGGAGAAGACAAAGCAGATTTTGAACCAGAGATTCGAGAAGGACAAGTTGGTCCTGGGATAGAGTTTGCAAAAAGTTTAAATGCAGAGCTGACCCATACTATTATCTGTGGGGATAACTTTATGGGATCCAATACAGAGGAGGCTGTCAAAATAATTTTAGAAATGCTTGAGGGGAAGGAAATGGATCTTTTCATTGCGGGACCAGCATTTCAGGCGGGAAGGTATGGTGTTGCCTGCGGAACAATTTGTAAAGCAGTGAAAGAAAAATTCGGAGTGCCTGTTGTAACATCTATGAATGTAGAAAATCCAGGTGTTGAGATGTTTAAGAAGGATATGTATATTCTTCAGGGTGGAAATATTGCATCCCGCATGAGAAAAGATGTAAAGGCTATGGTGAGTCTTTGTAATAAAATCTTAAATGAAGAAGAAATCGGATGGGCTGAAAAGGAAGGATATTTTGGAAGAGGTGTTCGCAAACAAATTTGGCTGGAAGAGGGAACACCGGCATCCGTACGAATGGTAGATATGCTTCTGAAAAAACTAAATGGAGAATCTTTTGAGACCGAATTGCCTATACCGAAGTTAGATCGGGTTCCAATTGCAGATGCAATTAAGGATTTGAAGAGTGCAAGGATTGCTTTAGTGACAACAGGGGGAATTGTGCCAGTGGATAATCCGGATCGTATTCAGTCAGCATCGGCGACCAGATGGGGACGTTATGACATTGGTGTAATAGAAGCTTTAAAGAGTGGTGAATATAAGACGATTCATGCAGGATTTGACCCGGCAGCTGCAGATGCTGATCCGAATGTTATTACTCCGGTTGATGCCTTACAGGTATTGCAAAAAGAAGGAGTCTACGGAAGCCTTCATCCATTCTTCTATTCGACAGTAGGAACAGGAACTACACAGGCTGAGGCAGAAAGAATGGCAAGAGAAATCGTTCCATATTTAAAAGAGGACAAAGTAGACGGCGTTATCATGGTATCCACATGAGGTACTTGTACTCGTTGCGGTGCAACGATGGTAAAAGAAATTGAAAAAGCGGGATTCCCGATTGTGCAGATGTGTAATCTGATTCCGGTAGCGAAAACAGTAGGGTCTAACAGAATTGTTCCAACAATCTCAATCCCTTATCCATTAGGAGACCCGGGAACACCAAAAGAGGAGCAGTGGAAGCTTCGATATCACCGTACAAAAGTGGCATTAGAAAGTCTTGCAACTGATATCAAAGAGCAGACAGTGTTTAAGGTGTAGGCTATGAAAAAAGAAAAGAACTATGTTTTTATTATTTCATTAATCCTTACTGGAGGAATTGCGCTTTGGGCAGTTGCGTTAAATGATAGTTTTACAAAGGCATCGGATGCAGTCTACGCATTTTTAACTCAAAATTTTGGATGGCTCTACTTAATAGCGATGTTCTTTTTTGTAATATTTGTAATCGCAATGGCTTTTAGTAAGTATGGCAAGGTAAAATTGGGAGCAGATGATTCCAAGCCGGAATATAGTACGGTGTCTTGGTTTGCAATGCTTTTTGGAGCAGGAATGGGAGTTGGATTGGTATTCTGGGGAATCTCAGAGCCAATCTCCCACTACATTAATCCTATGGGAATGGAAGGTGGTACAGAGGCTGCTGCAGATTTTGCTATGCGATCCTCCTTTATGCACTGGGGGATTCACCCTTGGGCTAATTATGCAATTATTGGTTTGGCGTTAGCTTATTTCCAGTTTAGGAAAAACAAACCAGGCCTTGTAAGCTCTATTTTTGAACCTTTAATAGGAGAAAAAAGAGTACAGGGATTCTGGGGGAAATTAATAGATGTTTTAGCTGTTTTTGCAACTGTTGCAGGTGTAACAACTTCTCTCGGGTTGGGAGTTCTTCAAATTAATAGTGGGTTGAATTACTTATTTGGAATTCCAACCAACCTAGTAATCCAGATTATTATTATTGTTGTGATTTCTATTATATACATTTGGTCAGCAGTTGCTGGTATTGAAAAGGGAATTAAGCTGGTATCAGATGCCAATCTTTATATTGCTTTAGCGTTGATGATACTGGTATTTTTAGTAGGACCTAAGATTGAAATCTTTAATAGCTTCACCAATGGTTTGGGAGAATATCTTGGTAATTTTATTCCAGATAGCTTGGGTATTAATAGCTACGGAGATAATTCATGGATTGAGGGCTGGAGAGTCTTTTACTGGGCATGGTGGATTGCATGGGCTCCCTTTGTAGGAGTGTTTATTGCAAGAATTTCCAAGGGACGTACGATTCGCGAGTTTATTGCAGGAGTAGTAGTCGCACCAAGTCTTGGTTCGTTAGTGTGGTTTGGGATTTTTGGAACTCTTGGAATCAATTTAGGAGAAAAAGGTATTTTATCATTGGAAACGTTGAAGGAGGTGGCAGCTGTTCCGGAAACAGGGCTATTTGTGGTAATGAGAGAGTATCCCTTTGGTACTATTTTATCCGTGATTGCCATGGTTCTCTTATGCACATTTTTTATAACATCAGCGAATTCCGGTACGTTTGTACTTTCTATGTTATCTTCGAAAGGAGATTTAAATCCCCCAAATAGTAAAAAAGTTCTTTGGGGAATTGTACAGTCTGTAATGGCAATCGGGTTACTGATTGCAGGGGGATTAAAGCCGCTTCAAATTATATCAATTGCAGCAGCATTCCCATTTATATTTATTATGTTGTTTGCCAGTGCCTCTTTACTAAAGGCATTAAAACAAGAAAAATTATAAGGTGGTAAGGAAATGGATAAGATATATGATGTAATCATTCTAGGTGCAGGTCCCGCAGGTTTAGC